>DFUT01000014.1 GCA_002381125.1 Bacteroidales bacterium UBA4179
ATATAAGGCTGTATGTCGCGCACATTTTTATAGGCAGGACGAATTATGCGTTTGCTGCTGAAATTCAATTCTTCGATTCGATGTGCGCTCCATCCCACGATGCGTGCCATAGCGAACAAGGGAGTAAAAACCTCTTTCGGCAATCCGATAGCATCGTATACGAATCCCGAATAAAAATCCACATTGGCGCACACTTGTTTTGTGCTCTTCGTGTGAGCCCCCTTATAATCCATGAATATTTTAATGGCACGCTCTTCGATAAGTTTCATAAATTCGAATTCTTCCTCGCGATGCTTTTCTTTTGCCAACTGTTCGGCCATCTCTTTGAGCAATTGAGCACGAGGATCACTAATGGTATATACCGCATGTCCAATACCATAAATCAATCCATTGTGATCATACGCTTCCTTATTCAGGATTTTCAACAGATAAGCATCGATTTCGTCGGCATCTTTCCAATCGTTGATATTCTTCTTCATATCGTCGAGCATCCCCTTCACCTTGATATTGGCTCCCCCGTGTAACGCACCTTTCAATGAACCTATGCCGGCTGCAATAGCCGAATACGTATCGGTTTCGGTTGAGCTCACCACACGCACCGAAAAGGTGGAATTGTTTCCTCCGCCGTGTTCGGCGTGAAGAACCAAAGCCAAATCGAGTGTTTTCACCTCCAAATCGGTATAGGCGTCTTTCCCTTTCACCATGAAAAGAAAATTTTCTGCTACCGACCGATCCTCATAAGGATGACGAATATGCATAGAACGAGCCAATTGATTATGCCTTAATACCTGGTAAGCATAGGCAATGATAGTTGGAAACTTTGCTATCAAATTAACGGATTGGCGTATGAGATTATCCGGAGAAATATCGTCGGGGTTTTCGTCATAAGTATATAATTCGAGTACGCTTCGTGCCAGAATATTCATGATGTTTTTCCCTTTCAAGGAAAGAATATTCATGGTAGCTTTATGCTCCAACGGCATGGTTTTCATGATGATTTCACGAAAAGTTTCCAACTCGATTTTATTTGGAAGCACTCCGGAGAGAATCAGGTATGCCGTTTCCTCGAATCCCGTGCGATTTTCTCGCTGAAAACCATGAACCAAGTCTTCCACATCCATTCCTCGATAATACAATTTACCCGGAATCGGTTTCAGTGTACCGTCCGGTTGTTTCTCGTAACCAACCACATCGCCAATACGGGTAAGGCCAACCAGAACACCCGACCCGTCTTCATTGCGCAATCCGCGCTTGACATTCATTCGTGCAAACAAATCCTTATCGATGTCGGTTGTCTTTTTGATGGATTCCGACAGTCTATATATTAAATATTTGTCTTCTATAAAATTAATTCTTTCGTCGATATTCATTTTTTATCTATCCTCAACTTGTTGATGTAAAAAATAGTATTCAAAAAACTCAACTTTATCGTTTATCTCGCATTGAGTGCGCTCCCGGCTTTAAACCATTCGATCTGCTGAGCATTATAGGAATGCGCGGCCTCAAAGACCTCTTTCGTACCATCGATATGAAGGAGTTGGACCGTGAGATTTTTTCCCGGCGCAAATTCCTTCAATCCGAAAATGCTTATTTTGTCTCTTTCCTGCACCTTATCGTAATCCTCCTTATTGACAAAAGTCAACGCCAGCACCCCTTGTTTTTTGAGATTGGTTTCGTGGATACGGGCAAACGACTTGACAATAATGGCCTTCACGTTCAAATAACGAGGTTCCATTGCTGCATGTTCGCGGCTTGAACCCTCGCCATAATTTTCTTCTGCAACCACAACCGAGCCAATGCCTTTCGCCTTGAATTTGCGTGCCAATGTCGGTACCGGCACATATTCCAATGTTTCGGGATCGAGAACGGAATTGGTTCGATTATTGAAAGCATTTACCGCACCGATAAACAAATTGTCGGAAATGTTGTCGAGATGACCCCGGAAACGAAGCCACGGACCTGCCATCGAAATGTGGTCTGTCGTGCATTTTCCTTTTATTTTGATAAGTAACGGCAAATCGATAAAATCTTCCCCATCCCATGCCGGGAAAGGTTCAAGTTTTTGTAATCGTTGAGAATTTGGATCGATATGTATTTCCACGCCACTGCCATCGGGCGAAGGAGCAACATATCCCAAATTTTTCACTTCATATCCGCGAGGAGGAATCTCATAACCGATAGGTTCGGCAAGTTTCACACGCTCGCCTTGATCATTTTCAAGCGTATCGACAAGCGGATTAAAACAAAGGTCGCCGGCAATGGTAAGGGCAGCCACCAACTCGGGCGACGCCACAAAAGCATGGGTATTGGGATTGCCATCGTTACGTTTGGCAAAATTGCGATTAAACGATGTAACGATGGAATTGGGGCGATCGATTTTCTTATCCGATCGTTTCCACTGGCCGATACACGGGCCACACGCATTGGCCATGATTACGGCTCCGGCTTCTTCAAATTCACGCAAGATACCATCTCGTTCGGCCGTATAACGCACCTGTTCCGATCCCGGATTAATAATGAACTGCGCATTCACCTTCAGTCCTTTATTTCTTGCATCGCGAACAACGGATGCAGCTCTCGATAAATCTTCGTAGGAAGAATTGGTACACGAACCGATCAAACCTACTTCAACCGCCTGAGGATAACGGTTTCTTTTCACTACTTCGGCAAACTTCGAAACAGGATGAGCGGCGTCGGGCGTAAAAGGACCGTTGATATAAGGTTCCAGTTCGGAAAGATCGATTTCGATTACCTGATCGTAATAAGCCGACGGATTCGCCGTAACTTCGGAATCGGGACGCAAATAATCCCTTATGCGTCGTGCCTCATCGGCAACCTCTTTGCGACCGGTAGTTTCGAGATAAACGGCCACTTTTTCGTCGAAAGGAAAAACAGACGTGGTTGCCCCCACTTCGGCACCCATGTTGCAGATGGTTCCCCTTCCGGTTGCCGACAGTGTTTCGGCCCCCTCGCCAAAATATTCGATAACCGCATTCGTAGCCCCTTTAACCGTCAACATGCCGGCCAATTTCAAAATCACATCCTTTGGAGCAGCCCAACCCGACAAACTGCCGGTGAGCTTCACTCCGATAAGCTTGGGCATTCTCAATTCCCACGGCAAACCGGCCATCACGTCCACTGCATCGGCACCGCCAACCCCAATAGCAACCATTCCCAACCCGCCGGCCGTGGGTGTATGGGAATCGGTTCCCACCATCATTCCGCCGGGGAAAGCATAATTTTCGAATACGACCTGATGAATGATTCCCGCTCCGGGTTCCCAAAATCCTATTCCGTATTTATTGGACACGGCACGCAAAAAATCATACACCTCTTTATTGGCTATTTTTGCTGCCTGCAAATCATCCGCGGCATTTTTATATGCTTGAATCAGGTGATCGCAATGCACGGTTGAAGGAACGGCAACCCTTTCGCGACCGGAATTCATCAGTTGCAAAAGTGCCATTTGTGCCGTAGCATCCTGCATTGCCACTCTATCGGGCGAAAAATAAACATAGTCGACACCCCTTTTGTAGTCTTTTATCGGCATATCGTTCGCCAAATGCGAAAACAAAATCTTTTCTGTAAGTGTCAACGGACGTTTTAACTCGTTTTTTACCTGCTCTATTTTGTGAGGAAGATCCGAATAAACCTTTCGGATCACATCTAAATCGAAAATCATATTATTGAATTGATATTTACTTTTTGATTAGAGTCCTTGAATCGGACTTTTTAACGACTAAAAAAATGTCTAATAACCAACCGAATAACCCTTAGGTGTATACAATTCACCAAAACAAAGGTATTTATTTTCCGGAAAAAATAATAAGTTTCCCTTATAAAATTGGGAAGCATACGAAGATTTTAATAATATTTTGTATTTTCGCCATTGAATTTTACATTAAAAAAATAAAGCAAAGATAGAAAGATTTATTTATTTTTCTTTATATATCAATTATTTAATAACATAAAAATGGAATTCGAAGAAGAAAAAATGAAAGGATTACCTGAGAACGCCATGCGCGAATTGAAACCCGGCGAAACGTATGAACCACTGCTCTCGCCGGACAAAACCTATCCCGAAGTAAATGTCCGTTCTGTTTCGCTGGGCATATTGATGGCCATTCTTTTTTCGGCTGCCGCGGCCTATTTAGGGTTGAAAGTAGGACAAGTATTCGAGGCTGCCATTCCCATTGCCATCATTGCCGTGGGACTGTCGAGTGCTTCAAAACGAAAAAATGCCCTGGGCGAAAATGTGATTATCCAATCCATCGGTGCCAGTTCAGGCGTAATTGTTGCCGGTGCCATTTTCACACTCCCCGCACTTTATATCCTACAAGTAAAATATCCTGAAATCTCGGTCAATTTTATGCAAATATTCATGAGTTCNNTATTCTTTTTCTGATTCCTTTTCGAAAATATTTCGTATCCGATATGCACGGCAAATATCCATTCCCCGAAGCCACTGCCACCACACAGGTGCTGATATCGGGAGAAAAAGGCGGAAATCAGGCAAAGCCACTGATAATGGCCGGACTGATCGGCGGAATTTACGATTTCATTGTTTCTACTTTCGGCGGATGGGCCGAAGTTTTCACTTCACGCGTAACCACTGCCGGCACAATCCTTGCCAACCGGGCAAAAATAGTATTCAAACTCAATGTCGGTGCTGCCGTATTGGGATTGGGATACATCGTCGGATTAAAATACGCTGCTATCATTACCATCGGCTCGGCACTGGTATGGTTTGTGATCGTGCCGCTTCTTCCATTGGCTAGCGATGCACTTGCAACCACGTTGAACCCCGCCTTTGCAGGATCTATCGCAGCTCTCCCGCCGGAAGAAATCTTTTCGGAATTTGCACGCCACATCGGTATCGGCGGCATAGCTATGGCCGGAATCATCGGCATCATCAATTCATGGGATATCATTAAAGGAGCTGTTGGATTGGCAGCCAACGAAATGAGAGGCAAAGGCGTGAAAGCGGACGGGAAAATAAAACGCACGGAACTCGATATTCCGATGAAAATTATTTCAATAGGAACAATTGTCACCTTGATTGCCACGTTTGTTTTCTTTTACTTCGGCGTTGTTCACAACCTGCTTCATGCTGTTGTAGCTATCCTAATCGTAGCCGTGATTGCTTTTCTTTTTACCACCGTCGCTGCAAACGCCATCGCCATTGTAGGTACAAACCCTGTTTCGGGTATGACCCTGATGACGCTGATTCTTGCCTCGGTAATTTTGGTGGCCGCAGGACTTAAAGGTACATCGGGGATGGTAGCTGCGATGCTCATCGGAGGCGTTGTCTGCACGGCATTGTCGATGGCCGGAGGTTTCATTACCGACCTAAAAATCGGTTATTGGATTGGCTCCACACCCAAAAAGCAGGAAACATGGAAGTTTCTTGGCACCTTGGTATCGGCTGCCACTGTGGGAGGAGTAATCATGATTTTGAACAAAACCTATGGCTTTACGGGAGAAGGAGCGCTGGTTGCCCCACAAGCAAACGCAATGGCAGCCGTCATCGATCCGTTGATGTCGGGAACAAGAGCTCCTTGGATTCTCTATGGCATCGGAGCGTTGATTGCCATTGTTTTAACGATATTCAAAATCCCGGCACTGGCATTCGCCTTAGGCATGTTCATCCCTTTCGAACTGAATATACCCTTATTGATCGGCGGTTTCATCAGTTGGTATGTTTCCTCACGCAGCAACAATCAAGCGCTCAACATGGCACGAAAAGAAAAAGGGACGTTGCTGGCTTCGGGATTTATTGCCGGAGGAGCATTGATGGGTGTAGTGAGTGCGGCCATCAAATTTGCCGGTGCAGATCTTCGAAACGACGTATGGGCCGAGAGTGCCGGTGCCCAATGGTTGGCTTTGGGCATGTATATTCTCCTGTGTGGCTATCTCGTGTGGGATTCTATGCGAGTTCCAAATCAAAGTCGAAGTTAATTTTCTACCTTTGTGGTAAACCG
>DFUT01000008.1 GCA_002381125.1 Bacteroidales bacterium UBA4179
AATTTGCCCAAAAATGAAGTTTGGGTAAATTCGCACTTGCCGGTTGACTCTATTACCACATTTGCCATGATTTTCTTTTTGTTATTCTGAAAGAACGTTTTATTTTTGTAGATACATGAATTTGTAAAAAAAAGTGATTCCTCAAAATTTTATCAAACTTTACGAAAACAGCCTTAGAGAACACTGGGAATTACCCGCTTTGAGCGACTATAAAGAAGGAACACGGATTACTTATGCCGATTTGTCGCAAAAAATTGCCCGCATGCATGTTCTATTCGACAAAATGGGTATCGAAAGAGGCGATAAAATAGCTTTGGTAGGTAAAAACCATTCGGAATGGTGTACGGTTTTTTTGGCTACTATTACTTACGGAGCCGTCATTGTTCCTGTATTGGCTTATTTTCATCCGGACGGGATCATGAATATTTTGGAACATTCGGAATCGAAACTCGTTTTTATAAACGAGTCCATTTGGAATCAACTTGCCAAAGAAAAAATTGCAATTCCCGTTATCGAAATCCCTTCTTATAGATTACTTAAATCCGACGATGATGTCCTATGTAAAATAATAAGAGATTGGGATAACCTTTTTGAAAAGGAATATCCCAACGGTTTTCGAAAAGAACATGTGGCTTATCCCGAAATCGACAATAGCGAAGTCATTTGTCTGAATTACACCTCGGGTACACGAGGTTTTTGTAGGGGGGTGATGCTTACGGCAAACAATTTTGCAGGAAATGTTATGTTTGCCGATACGGTAAATCTGCTTTTTGAAGGGGAACGCAATTTGGCTTTTTTACCCTTGGCTCATGCATACGGTTGTACTTTCGATTTTCTTTACCCCCTTTCGGAAGGCGTTCATGTGACATTGCTCGATGCCATACCTTCCTTTCGGAATTTGGTAAAGGCGCTTCAAAAAATCAAACCTCACATTATTATTACGGTTCCGCTTACTTTTGAAAATATTTACAACCGAAACATATTGCCTTTGATCAATAAACCGCTAATAAAATTTTTGTTGAAGGTGCCATTGATAAACCGCTTGATTTTTTACAAAATAAGATGTAATCTGATTAATTTCTTCGGAGGAAATTTTAGGGAAGTCATTATAGGAGGTGCCGCATTGGATAGAAATGTCGAGTCGTTTTTCTATAAATTGAGATTTCCTTTTACCGTGGGTTACGGCATGACGGAGTGTGCCCCGCTTATTTCATACGATTCCCACAAAAATTTTGTACCGACTTCGTGCGGAACGGTTTTAAAGGGCATAATGGAAGCCAGGATCGATTCTATCGATCCCGAAAATATTCCGGGCGAAATACAGGTACGTGGAGAAAACGTGATGAAAGGATATTACAAAAATCCGCAAACTACTGCTGCGGCTTTTACAAAAGACGGCTGGCTAAAAACGGGTGACTTGGGTGTGATGGATAAAAATAACCGCCTGTATATCAAAGGTAGAATCAAGGCAATGTTGTTGGGACCAAACGGGCAAAATATTTATCCCGAAGAAATTGAAGCGCGCCTAAACAGTCTACCCTATGTTGCTGAGAGTTTGGTCATTCAAAGAAAAGGGAAATTGGTTGCTTTGGTTTATCCCGATTATGAAGCCATTAAAGTCGACAGTATACAGGAAGAAAAGTTGCCCCAAATCATGGAAAGAAACCGAATGGCACTAAACCGCCAGCTTGCCCGTTACGAAAAAATAAGTAAAATAGTGATTTCGAATACCGAATTCGAGAAAACATCTTCAAAAACCATCAAACGCTACTTATATCAATGATTGATAAGGTTAATTAATGCTAAATTCATGTGCGATTTCAAAAAAGTGGACAAATATATGCTTTATAACATATAAAAGATATATCTTTGTGTCGGTTTTCAAACGAAATGAAACATAACATTTAGAAAATTATTTATCGTTTAAAAATTATTGAAAAATGAAAAAAGTATTATTATTTGTTGCTGTTGCAGCTACTCTTTCTTTTGCTGCATGCAAAAGTCAGAACAAGAGCGAATCTTCAGTTGATTCAGAAGCTCAAGCAGTAGAGGAAGTTGTTCCCGAACCTGTAGAAGAGGATGCCGCTGCTGTTGTTGATACCACAGTTCAGGAGGTAGCAGAATAAACTTCCTTTACGTTTAAGGTATGGCCATCCTCACAAAGGGTGGCTTTTTTTTGTTTTTAAATCAAAAGCAAATTAACTTTGTTGTCGAATGAAAATATTTTCTTAGAAAACAAGAGGATGAAGCGGATTCCCTTAACCGGTTTAATGTTGATCCTTATTTTGACGGGATGCTCCAAAAAGAAGTATTTCTTCGAAAAAGAACTCACTTTCCCAAGAATAATCAACAGCGAGCAAAAAATAAAATTGGCGGCTTATCTTGTGCCTACCCCACAACAATACGAGTGGCAAAGGACCGAAATGAATGCTTTTATTCATTTCGGAATGAACACGTTCACCAATCGTGAGTGGGGAAACGGTACCGAAGCCCCCGCTTTATTCAATCCTACCGATTTCGATGCCGAACAATGGGTAAGAACATTGAAAAACGCAGGTTTCAGAATGATTATCCTCACGGCAAAGCATCATGACGGGTTTTGCCTGTGGCCAACAAAAACCACTCCTTATTCCGTAGCTTCTTCTCCTTGGCGCAACGGTGAGGGAGATGTGGTAAGAGAAGTCAAAGATGCGTGCGATAAATATAAGATGAAATTTGGTATTTACCTTTCTCCTTGGGATAGAAACGCCAAAAGCTATGGCGATTCGCAGCGCTATAATGATTTATTCTCTAAACAATTGACCGAATTGTTATCGAATTACGGTGAAATTAGCGAGGTGTGGCTCGACGGTGCAAGAGGAGAAGAAGTTCGCGGAAAAATACAAGAATACGATTGGGATGCCTTTTATAAAATAATAGATAAATTGCAGCCGCGAGCAGTTAAAGCAGTGATGGGGAACGATGTTCGCTGGGTGGGAAACGAACAAGGATTTGCCAGAGAGACCGAATGGAGTGTGACACCGCTTCAGCCAAATATTGATCCATTGATTATAAGAGAAAACGAAAAGTTGGGCATATCGCCGATAGTTGAGGATCTGGGAAGCCGGGATTTAATTGTCAAAGCAAAAAAGCTTTATTGGTATCCAACTGAAGCGAACGTTTCGATACGCCCGGGTTGGTTTTATCATCCTGAAGAAGACCACCGGGTAAAAACACTGAAACAGCTGGTAGATATTTACTTTAAATCGGTGGGGAGAAACGCGGTGCTTCTCTTAAATGTTCCACCCGATAAACGGGGACTTTTGCATGAAACGGATGTGAAAAGACTAGAGCAATTTGGCAATTATATAGCCACTACTTTTAATTATGACAAACTCGTGAACGGTAAAATTGCATGGACAACCAAACAAGAAAACTTCAAAGAATATGATTTGTTTGATAATGGAACCATTAACACTGTTATGATTCAGGAAGATATTAAGCAAGGACAGCGAGTAGAAAGTTTTAGAGTAGAGGCATTGATCGACAACGAATGGAAAAAACTGGCCGATGGCACTACCATCGGTTATAAACGTTTGCTGAAATTCAACGATATGACACCTTCAAAAATCAGGATCACTATCCTTGAAACACGCGATGTGGCCAATATCTTGAATGTGGGAGCTTATTATGCGCCTCCACCGGAGCAATTTGCTTCAGATCAATCATAAAATTCATGGAAATTTAAATAAAAGAAAATATAGACAATGAGGCGATTATTCATTCTGATTTTTACATGTATACCGTTATTGGGCTATGGGCAGAAAGTTGCAGACGTGTTCAAAACCATGCCCGACGATATTTTACCCGGTTTCTCGGAAGCCAATAGAACCATGCTTCTTCTGGATACGGCGCTAAACGTTATCCCCTACCCGCTCGGGAATATCGAAAAAATAAATTATACCGATTCGTATCTTCAATTGAAAACATCCGATATCGGGACGTTTCAATTGAAACTCTTGTCACTAGTGAATAATACCAAAATTATTTGCACAATAAAAACGGTTTGTGGAGAAGCATGCGATAGCAATATCCGATTTTATTCCACCGGATGGGAAGAAATAGATGAAAAAACGTTGCTCCCGAGCGTGTCGAAAGAAGTTTTTTTTGATCCTGCCAAAAAGGGAACAGAAGCTTATGAACAGGCATTGTCGTTGTTGGATATTGAACCGCTTTCTGCCGTTTTTCGTGATGGGGAAAACGATTTGACGGTTATGCTGAATTATGAAGCTTATCTTTCAAAAGAAAATAGTGCGAAAATAAAACCCTTCATTAAACAAGATTTTATAACTTTGTACTGGACTAAAACAGCGTTTCGGCTTTAAAAAACGTATAAGCACCCGTAGTTCAATGGATAGAATATCGGATTCCGGTTCCGACGATGCGAGTTCGAGTCTCGCCGGGTGTACATATTTTTTATTCTTTATTCCTTTATTTTTTTACCGTTTTATCGAAGATGAAAAAGTATCATGAAAGAAGACAACATGACAAATCAGTATAAAATAGCACTTTATCAGGAGAAGAGAGAAGACGGAAAAGTGCGTTGCCGCCTTTGTCCGCATAATTGCATCATCAACGAGGGCAAATTGGGAGTGTGCAATGCACGAAAAAATAGTGGAGGAACACTCTATACCCTTGCTTACGGCAATCCGTGTTCACTAAATATTGACCCCATCGAAAAAAAACCGTTGTTCCATTTTTATCCCGGGGAAAATATTTTATCGCTCGCCACGGCCGGATGCAATTTTCATTGCCTGAACTGTCAAAACTGGCAAATATCGCAGGCATCTCCCGAAGATTTCGCACAATATCGGTTTACGCCGGAAGAGATTGTACAGACTGCACTTTCTTATCATACAAAAATGATTGCTTTTACCTATACCGAACCAACCATTTTTTATGAGTATATGTACGATATTTCCGTTCTTGCTCATCGGAATGGGATAAAAACGGTAATAGTTTCCAATGGATTTATAAATCCTGAACCTTTGAACGATTTTTGTCCGCTCTTGGATGCTGCCAATATCGATTTGAAATGTTTCGATGATGCCGTTTACAAAAAATTAACCACCGGAGGAAGGCTTAATCCTGTATTGTCGACACTGAAAACATTGAAAAACCACGACATTTGGCTCGAAATCACTAATTTGATCATTCCAACGTATAATGACGATCCAAAGATGATTCAAAGCATGTGTGAATGGCTGATCGAAAACGGTTTCGCCGAAACGCCGCTTCATTTTAGCAGCTTCTTCCCTTCTTATAAATTACAGCATGTGCCCCCCACCCCTGCAAGCACACTGATTATGGCAAAAGAAATTGCCGAAAAAGTAGGAATAAAATACGTGTATATAGGTAATATGCCCCATATTCATGGAGAAAATACCTATTGTCCGAACTGCAAAGAATTATTGATTGCCCGGACAAGATTTTCTGTCAGGAAAAATAATATAGTCGACGGCAAATGTGCTTTTTGCGGTGAAAGTATCCCCGGAAGATGGGATTAATTACTCCATTTCATCTTCGCTAAATACGGTGGCCGTAAAAATATAAATATCTGCATCTCTCCAGCCATCCCATCCTATGCCGGCTTTATCGCGAGCACAATGCCCAAGAAAATTTTCCAAATCCCAACCGGTTTCCGTAGCTACCTGAGGCAAAAAAACTCCGCTCCGAGAGCCTTTTACAATGTAAATACCATGTTTACCAAGCTCTATTTCCGAAATATCGCGGATTTTTCTGAGTGGAGAAAGAACGGATATTTCGATAGAAATGACATCGAGTTCGCTCGCAGTAACCGGCGGAAACCGGTAATCGTAACGGGCAGCGGATACAGCCATGCTGCGTACGGTTTCTATTAGTGGCTTATCGCTTATTAGTTGGCCGATGCATCCACGCAATTGCCCGTATTTATTCAACGTTACAAATGCTCCGCATCGAGCATAAATGGCATCGGAACAAACACTTAGATTGGGTGGCGGCGTGATATTCAGGCCAAATAACTTTTCGATGGAACGCCTTGCCTCTGCCAATAATGCTTTTTTATCTTCGATGGTTAAATAAAATTCACTAGTATTCATTGTACTACTTTTTTTGAATAAGAACAATTGCCCAATATCCCACAACTTCACGATAATTGCCGTATATTGCATCTCCCGAATTTCGATAATCTACTTCGCGATATTCGTAAATAGGATTATTGTATGTCATATACAACAAGGTCAATACCGATGTCCAACCGCACAAGCAAGTGAGTAAATTTGGAATTCCTCTGTTTTGGTTTTTGGCCAGAACGTCTAACAAATTTTCCGGATTGTTGGAGAGGATGGCTTTGGCGGTTGCTGCATCTACTATTTTTGCACTTTCGTAATCGGGATAATGCGAAAAGTCGGTACTAATGACAAATAGGTTTTTTTCCGAAAGATACGGTTTCAATGCAGATGCAATCTCGAAGCATGTTTCGGGTTGGGATGTACCAATGACGATAGGAACAATTTTATAATCTTTTTTTAGTTTGTAATGCAAAAATGGAAGCTGTACTTCAATGCTATGTTCTCGCGCATGAGGTGCGGGATTGTCGGTAAAAATTTCGGGATGAGAGGCGACCAGCTGTTTCCCGAAATCGGTATCCACCTTTTCTCTTCCGTACGGCATGATAAAATCGCCGTGACAATAAACCGATGCACCGTTAAAATGATAATGATGAGATGAGGCCAATAAAAAAATGCGCTCATAGTCGGCATTTTCATCAAGTTGATTAAATGCCGAAGCGGCAACCCTTCCCGAAAAAACATAACCGGCATGGGGAGAAATGAGTGCCCTTACATTGGTGTATTTTCGGGGAACGGCTTCGCTAAAATAGGTTTCGACGTCGCGCTGCAATTTTTCAACGCTCGCAGGATAAAATTGCCCTGCTACGGCCGGTTCCCTGTTTATGCTACTACTTTTCATAATTCTTTGGTTTTTACATAAACTAAACAATTTATCGCTTGTTAAGTTTCAAATTTATTTTCTTTTAACATGATAAAATCGGATAAAAAAAGGCATCCACAAAGGATGCCTTTTTTCTGATGAAATAAATCTGTTTGCCCGGTTTATCTTCTGCGAGGGGAAGGAGCATTTCCACGACTACCTCTTTTTTTCATCTGTTCCTGGCGATAGATTTTCCATTGTTCCATTTTTTCCTTTCCAATGATTTTTTCCAGCTCAGCATCTTGTTCTTCCATGTTCTGTTCCATCAACGCTCTCATTTCTTCGCGTCGTTTTTCGCGATCTTGTTGCTGTGCCTGCTGACGATCTTCCCTGAATTTAGCCAGTTGCTCGGCACGTTTCTCGTCATGCTTTTTTAAAAGTTCTTCAACCTGCTCCTTTTGTTCAGAAGTCAGTTCTAATACGTTGGCCATGTGCTCGGCACGTTCTTTGGCTGTCATTCTCATTGTACGCGGAGGCTGATTCCTATTACCCCTTCTTCCGGTAGAGTCCTGAGCCGATATCGAAAGGCTCATCATTAAAAAGGCAACTAGTGCCAAAATTCCATACTTTTTCATCTTCAATTCAAATTTTATCGGTTCAACATAAAAATACATCATTATGACTCTCAAAGATAAGGTAATGTTTAATTTGGCAATGCCCGATTAACGAAAGTTACATCATCATAATCACCATATTTACACCTTTTTATATTAAAAAAAGAGGTTTTTATAGGAAAGATTAGCCGATTCGTCGATAAAAAAGGGGAATTGGTCTAAAATGAAATTTTTATATTTTTTAAGACAAAATACCGCTCCCTGTTTTTGTACTTGCAGTTTTTCAGTATAGCAAATCGTTGATGCTGCCTTCGGCTTTTGCATCAAAATGCATTTTCACCATCATGATCCGATCGTCATACCCAAGGATCATACGTTGCATACCTTCGCCTGCATTTTTCCATTTAGCATCGTCAAAAATCAAAAAAGTTTCGCTTTGCATTTTCATTCTATTTCAATTTTATAGTTGATTTGTATGAGTTGCATTTAATTGCATTTATGTTCAATAGCCGGAGCAGTGCTCATGAATTGTGATTACATTTAAATCGCATTTAAATCGGTTTCAAAAGATTTCTTCTCGCGGATATTTTTCTTCCACTTTGCTGAAAAAATAAGATATGATGACGCCAACAATAAGAAAGGCAATGCATAAAAGAAAAGCGGCAGAAAAACTAAGTCCGGTAATAGCCAATTGTTCTGCTCGAAAAGCCGGGAAAACCACTGTCGGAAATATAGCCAACGATGAACCTGCTACCATTCCGAGAATAAAATGATACATTCCGGAATAATATTTTCTGAAAAGGTAGGCTGCCAATTTTGCAAACATAAGTACACAAACGACAAATCCGATGAGTAGCGGGATAATCACGCCAAAATCGAAATTTTTGATTCCAATGGCCATTTTATCGTATAACCCAAAATAAATCAAAAAATTAGAAGGGCTCATGCCGGGAACAATCACACCTAAACCGATAAGGGCTCCCGAACCGATCCATACAAGCAAACCGGGGGAAACTTCTGTTAGTTGCTCTCCACCGACGATCATCAGGATAAAAATAAAAATAGTGGAAACAGTAAAGAAAATAATGTCTTTTAGTGAACGTCCTTCTTTGCCTGCTGTTTTGTAAAGCGAAGGAAATGTGCCTACAACAAATCCTACGAACAAGCAAATAAATTGTGCGGCATAAATACCGAAGGCTTTTTCAACGAATATCGAAAAAATGACAATACCTATCGCCATGCCGATAGCAACGGGTAAAAAATAAGCTACGTTTTGAAGAAAATTTTTTCGAATATCGGACAAAAACCGAATCAACTTATCGTAAATTCCGAGAATTACGGCGAGTACTCCTCCCGACAATCCGGGAAGAATAAAACCGACACCAATGATGATTCCTTTTATTAGTCTGATAAACCAATCTGTAATCGTATTTGGTTTAACGGTTGATGTTCTTGTATCGTTTGTTTTTTCTGTATACTTGTTCATGGATTGTTTTTATATGCGGTCGCAAAGATACGATAAAATAAAAAGGTATCCGAAGATACCTTTATAAAAATCATCATAAAAAACAATTACCAGCCGGGAACGAAGTTGACTCCAAACATGCCGTTGCTGAATCCGCCGTTTTGGAACGGAATAGCATAATAGGGCTCGATAACCAGATAGCCAAACAGATTTATTCTAAATGAAGCTCCGGCACTGAATACCGGTATACGTTCTTTTTGTATCGCCGTGTACCCTTTCGATTCGGAAGCTTTCCATTTGAATTTTATCTTATCGTCTTTGTTCCAAGCCAATCCTCCATCGAAAAACAAATTGAAATCGGTTAAGAAAATGTTCGATTTTATGGGTGCCAAAACTTGAGGACCTGAGAACGGGAATCGGAATTCGGCATTGACAACAGCTATTCTTGAACCGGTGAGGTTAGTCGGGTCAAACGAATACTTAGTACCGCCGTATATTGAAATGTCTTCATAACCTCTTATTAACCAGGGATATCCAAGATACATGGGTGATGCCTTCCCGATTTCGGACGTTTTTCCGTATAATCCGTTATGATACAGGCGGAAGGCAAATCCCACCGGTTTGGAGAAATAATAACGTCGGTGATCCAGTAAAATGTTGTAGAGGTTGATGTTTCCGAAATATCGTTCAATTTGATACCGTGCCCTGTGACCCATCAAAGGTGCCGTCATTCCGAAATAGGAATCGTCTTCGACGTATGCAACATTGGCGGTTTGAAAACTGAGTCCGGGAGGAGATGGCAATTTTTCTTTCTTGCCGCCAAGATAAAAACCCAAAAGATCAAAATAATCGTTGTACCTGTCTATACGGTATGAATACCATGAAGCCGTGATTCCTCCTTCGAATCTCCGGGTTTGCGAAAGCGGGTAATATAAGAATGCTGAAACATTGTCTTCGAACATTCTAATATAATCAAGCACTAATTTATCAACTACTACCTTCTCTTTATCGATAGTTAACGTATCGAGTGTTTCGTACATACTTCCACTGCGATAGGGAATATGCGAAACCGAAGCTCCCCATTTCATTTTGTTTGCCTGATTAATATAAGCTACCTGCCCACCAAAATCGTATATTTCGCCGTTTAATGCCAACGATGTAAAAAGCTGATGATCTCCTATCATGTCGCTGAAAAGCATATACACACTTCCGGCCATCGCAGCCGATGTACCGTAACCGGGTCCTGTTGAAATACCCACGCCTATTGCATTCGAGATGTAATCGAGTTGCAACTTGGGGCGATAAGGCAATACTTCGATGGAATCGACCTGTAAGGCAATTGCCGGGAACCGATTACATAGTGCGGAGTCGACAATATTGACGGAAAGATGTTTCAACACAGGAAGAGTGCCTGCATCGAAATTTACATCGTATTTATCAACTTCCATCGGTATGAAGTCCTGTTCATTAGCCACGTATATTTCGTAATTTTTATTAAAATAATGCGTGTAGGCAATTAAGCCGTTCTCTCTGTCGGTACTTATTGCCGGAGAAAACAGCGTGATTCCACTTATTCCGGTCAAGTATTCGGTAAGTCGGTATACTTTGTCGGTTTGCAAGTCATATTTATATAAATTGCGGAAACCGTCGGCATCCGACAAAAAATAGATGAATCGTCCGTCTTTTGAAAAACGTGGATTCAAGTTATCTGCTATTGGGAACACATCAATCACCTTACTTTCACCGGTTTCGATATTCAAAAGGGTCAGGTTGAAACAATACTTCCTTGATTGTCCGGGACAAATTGTTTCGGTTGAATAAACGATGTATTTACTGTCGGGTGACCAAGAAGGATGGATGTTGGAATACAAATCGTTGGTGAGCTTTTCGGCTTTACCGGTTTCAAAATCGTAGAGATACAAATCTCCGACACCCTCGTTTAAACCGGTAAAAACCACATATCTACCATCGGGTGACCATTCCGGGTTCGAAAAAGAGGATACTTCTTTTATTTCGATTAATTCTGTTTTACCGGTTTCGCTATCTACAATGCTCAGTTTGTTTCGCCCACCACTATATACAACAAAAACAAATTTCTTGCTGTCCGGAGACCATGTGCCTCCCGATTCAATATAACTAAAATCGTCAATCTCGCTATTGCGGGTTAAACTGGAAACTTTTTTTAAAATTTTCCCTGTTCGTGCATCGGCAATAAACAAATCCAGCGTAAAAATACTTTTGTCGGAAAAGAAGGCCAAGTATTTTCCATCGGGGCTCAACGAAGGGGAAATATTGGTTGAACTGCCGTTTTTTTCAGAAATGATTTTATTTCCTGCCAACGTATAGGTAGAATCTTTCATGAATTGTTTATAATGATTCTCGGTAGCGATTTTCCACATTGCGGACAATGTTTTTGTATTGAAATGGAAAACACTGTCGATGGCAACATCCAACCCCCATTGTGCCGTTTTTTCAAAAAGGGGCATAATAATGGTATCGCCCCAGGTTTTACCGATAAATGCCCATAACGCTTGTCCATATCGATAAGGAAAATATTCCGACGGATTGGCCAAATCGTCAATCGTGGGAAATTTTTTATTGAGAATAGCATCTCTCATCCACATGGATGTATTGGGATCAATACTGCCGATCGAGAGGTATTCGGCCATTCCCTCTACCATCCATAGAGGCAGATTGTTGATCGAATAATCGACAGAATCGGAACGCAATAATTTATTGTACTGAAAGGCATGCACCAATTCGTGTCCGAGTACATGGTCACTTTGGTACAAGGTAGGTGCAAAAGGCATTATAACCCGCTGTTTCAAACTCTCCGTAACTCCTCCCGTTCCTTCGCTAATAATGCTGCTAATAGCGTTGGTTTGTTGAAAATCGGCATGATATGCATAAAGAATAATGGGATTTTTTATTCGAAAAGTATCTTTAAATATGCGTTGATGCATGTGATACCATTCTTCTGCCCATCCGGTGAAATAATTAATCATCGTATCGTTTTTCAGGTAATGATGAATTTCAAAATGAGGCGATCGGGCAACTTCAAATTTAAATTTTTTGTAGCTTGGCTTATTCCTTCCAAAAGACTGTGCATACGTTGTAAACGTACTTACTTGCAGGAGGGTAATTACTGCAAGTAAAGCGGCCTTTGTATTTAAGTTTTTCATAAACACTCCTCCCCTTGATATTTTTTATGATATCATAGATTTAACGTCTGAATGCGGCACATGTTCACGAAAAAGCAAAAAAATTTGTGAAAATGTTTTGTTTTTCAATCGTTTCAAGCTATCGGTATTCAATTAATAGAAATTATCTACAACAAACCTCACAAGCAAGCTAACTGTTTTTTTCGATATTAAAATATGCATTCCCAATGTTATCGATGATATCGGAAGCGACAAAACTGCGTGGGTGGATGGTCTTTTGCGTTAAATTTGCTGTTAATCCATGAAGATAGACGCCGATTTTTGCAGCATCGATGGGTTCATATCCTTGTGCCAATAAAGAGGTAATTATTCCGGTAAGCACATCGCCACTGCCTGCTGTAGCCAAAGCCGGCGTTCCCGAATTATTTACGTATAAATTTTCGGAATCGATGATCAACGAATAAGCGCCTTTTATGATAACTATGAGGTGATATTTTTTTGCGAATGCGGTTGTTTTCTCTATTTTCTCATAGTCGTCGCTCCATTCTCCTATCAGTCTCGAAAGCTCCTTTGGATGCGGCGTTAAGATGGTTTTTGGCAAAAGAAGGGGGAACCATTCGGGATGAAACGACAGTATATTTAATCCGTCAGCATCAATTACGGTCGGCAAATCGTTTTTTTGCAAAAAACGATAAAATGTCTGTTGTGTTTCATCCTTTTTCCCTATACCGACGCCAATACCAATAGCATCGGGACGCAATTCAAAATCGATATCTGAAATATATTCAACTTGTTTGTCCTCAATTGCCATTGCTTCGGGGAAATAGGTTTGAATGACCTGTGTACCGCATTTGGGTAAATAAGCGGTTACCAAACCGCATCCTGTTTTCAGTGCTGCTTTTGAGGCTAAGCATACCGCTCCCGTTTTTCCAAGACTTCCACCAACGATAAGTGCATGACCTTGAGTGCCTTTGTGTGCAAAATTGGATATGGGCTTTAAAAGCTCGCGGATATATTTTTTTTCAAGGAGAAATTGGTTAGAAGAAGCTTCGGCTATGGCTTTTTCGCTTAATCCGATAGTTACAATCGTCACATTGCCGACAAATCGATAATTATCGGGTAAATACAAAGCGAGTTTTGGAATCTGAAAAGTAACCGTTTCATCTGCTTCAACGGCAAATGTGGTTTTTTTATCGAGAAACAACCCACTGGGTAAATCAATGCTGACAATCGTTTTGCCGCTTTCGTTCATTTTTTGAATCACTTCTGCCGCAATACCTGTTATTTCTCGCGACAATCCCGTTCCAAAAAGTGCATCAATCAGTAGGTCATATTTCGAAAAATCCGGAATTTCTTCTTTTGAGGTGATTCGTTTGAAAGGAATATTTGCGGCTTTCACCCGACGAACGTTATGGGCACAATCTTCAGTGTATTTTTTACTATATTCGACAACATAGGTATGTACACGATAACCTGCTTTATGAAGCATTCGTGCAACCATCAACCCATCGCCTCCGTTGTTGCCCACTCCCGACAAGATGATGATGGAAATGTTTTTGTCGGGATATTTTTTTATAAACCAATCGTAAAAAGCAACAGCTGCCCTTTTCATTAGCTCAAGCGATGAAATTCCTTCATATTGAATGGTTTTTGCGTCTATTTCCCTAATTTGTCCGGCAGAAAGAATCTTCATAAACTCTTCTTTTGATTATTGCAAATTTACATGATAATTTCCAAAAAATAAAAATGCGAGCAAAAAAATAAGAGGTACTCAGATTAATGAATACCTCTCTTGTTTGATTTGATAAAAAGTGCGCAGGATGAGACTCGAACTCACATGCCGTAACCGGCACTACCCCCTCAAAGTAGCGTGTATACCAATTTCACCACCTGCGCAAACGCAAAAAAGTGCCCGGAACAGGGCTTGAACCTGCACGTTGTTGCCAACACTAGTCCCTGAAACTAGCGCGTCTGCCAATTCCGCCATCCGGGCGCGAATCACATTTTAATCGAATCAAAACGACAGCAACCTCTGCTGCTATACTTTTGCGGGTGCAAAGTTATTCAATTTTTAATCCTTTGCCAACACTTTTGGATCTTTTTTGATAAAAAAGCCGTCAAGCAAGTATAACTTACATCACCAATCGATAGGTGTTTTTCCGTGCGCAATTAAATATTCATTCGTTTTGCTGAAATGCTTATTCCCAAAAAATCCCCGATTGGCAGAAAGCGGCGAAGGGTGTGGAGATTTTAGGATGAGGTGCTTGTTCGGATCTATATTTTCTCCTTTTCGCTGCGCGTATGCTCCCCAAAGAAGAAATACCAGATGTTCGCGTTCGTTTGCCAAGTGCCATATCACGGCATCGGTAAACTCTTCCCACCCTTTTCCTTGATGCGAACATGCCCGATGTGCTTGAACGGTAAGAATTGCATTCAACAAGAATACGCCCTGTTTGCACCAACGCTCTAGATTTCCCGATTTCGGAATGGGTTTACCCAAATCGTTATGGATTTCTTTGTAAATGTTGAGTAATGAAGGTGGAATTTCTACTCCTTCGTTCACCGAAAAACACAACCCATGAGCCTGGCCGGGTGCGTGATAAGGATCTTGCCCTACGATAACCACTTTCACTTTGTCAAACGGACATTGATCGAAAGCATTGAAAATGAGTTTTGCAGGAGGATAAATGGTTTTTGTGCGATATTCCTCACGAACAAAATCGGTCACCTGCTTAAAATAGGGTTTTTCAAATTCGTTTTCCAATCGTTCTTTCCAGCTTTGTTCAATTACTACGTTCATCTTTTTTCTTTTTAGTCCACTAAATTATAAAAAAACGCCAACTTATCCTCCTTTTCTCTTTTTTTGCCTTCTTTTTCTTTTTTTATGACATTCAAGGCCGGCGATTTTTTAACATGAAAAGCCGCCTAAATCAGAAAAATTCCACTTTCTTTTGCTTCTTGCCGCATTTCTTTAGGCCATAAACTTGCCTGAATTTCCCCAATATGGGCTTTACGTAGATAATACATGCATAAACGCGATTGTCCTATACCCCCTCCTATTGTTTGGGGTAATTCACCTTTCATCAATCGTTGATGAAAATACAAAGACAAACGATCTTCTTGGTTTTTTGCCTTCAGCTGTTGTTTTAAGGATTCGGAATTTACGCGGATTCCCATCGATGACAACTCCATGCTGAGTTGCAAAACCGGATTCCAAACCAGTAAGTCGCCGTTTAGGCCTTGATAGCCCTCTTCGTTCATGGTAATCCAGTCGTCATAATCGGGAGCACGTCCATCATGAGGCTCTCCATTCGACAAATTTGCACCGATACCGATAATAAACACAGCGCCATATTTTTCTGCTATGGCATCTTCGCGTTCTTTGGCATCCTTATCGGGATACATTTGCAACAATTCTTCGGCATGGATAAATTTGATTTCAGGAGGCAATTGAGGCTCTATTTGAGGAAAAAGTTCAAATACCATATATTCGGTACGCAACATAGCCGCATAAATACGTTGAACAATTTGTTTAAGAAAAGCAATATTTCGGTCTTTTTCATTGATTACCAATTCCCAATCCCATTGATCCACATAAAGCGAATGCAGGTTATCCAACTCTTCATCGGCACGAATGGCATTCATATCGGTATAAATGCCGTACCCCTCTTCAATCTCATATTCGGCAAGAATCAGCCGCTTCCATTTAGCAAGGGAATGTACGATTTCCGCCTTTTTGTTTTCCATATCTTTAATAGGAAAACTTACCGGGCGTTCGCTCCCGTTGAGATCATCGTTTATCCCCGTTCCACATTCTACAAACAAAGGTGCGGTTACTCTACGTAGACGTAACTCCGATGAAAGATTCTGCTGGAAAAAATCTTTAATGTTTTTTATTCCCAGCTCCGTTTGACTTAAATTCAAAATAGGTTTATAACCTTTCGGTATGAGTAATTTCGACATAATTTTTAATTGAAAAACTTATTACTTTTCTCGAATAAAAATAGAAAAAACAAAGATAAAACAATTTTTCATTTTGTAAAAATAATTCACCTATTAATTTCAAAATGATTATTAAAAGTTTAAAATCATTTCAAATATATAGAAAATAAAGAATATAGGTATACAAATAGAAAAAACAAACTCAGGTTTCGAGTTTTCCGATGAGTGCCGAAATCGAACGAAGATTGTGCCTGTCCAAATAGTTTTCAATACCCTCTATGACTTTTACCGAAACAGTGGGGTCTATGAAGTTGTAAGTACCTATTTGAATAGCCGTTGCCCCTGCAAGAATAAATTCGACGGCGTCTTTCCAATTCGAAATCCCGCCTATGCCGATGATAGGGATGTTAACGGCATGATACACTTGCCATACCATGCGCAAGGCAATGGGTTTGATGCAGGGCCCCGACAATCCCCCGGTGACAGTAGAAAGTAAGGGTTTTCGTGATTCAACGTCGATGGCCATCCCCAAAAACGTATTGACAAGCGAGACGGCATCGGCTCCTTCGGCTTCAACCGCTTTGGCTATTTCGGCAATATCGGTGACATTGGGCGACAGCTTTACGATGAGCGTTTTGGGGTATATTTTACGCACAGCTTGTGTTACTCGGGCAGCCGAAGCGGCCGACGTTCCAAAAGCCATTCCTCCTTCTTTGACGTTCGGACACGAGATATTGAGTTCGATAGCCGGAATCTTTTCCAAATCGATGAGTTTTTCGGCACATGTAGCATAATCCTCTACTGTCGAACCTGAAACGTTGACGATAACATGAGTATCATAATGCTTTATTGTAGGATAAATTTCTTCAACAAAGTAATCCACACCTTTGTTTTGCAATCCCACTGCGTTCAACATTCCCGATGCCGTTTCGGCCATACGCGGATAATCGTTTCCTTCACGTGGCTCCAAGGTAGTTCCTTTAACAAAAATACCGCCTAAGCGATTCAAATCGATAAAATCGGCATATTCGTTTCCGTATCCAAATGTTCCCGAAGCGGTTGTAACGGGATTTTTTAATTCCAAATCGCCAATAGTCACTTTCAATCGATCCATGTGAGTTCTTTTATATTAAAAACAGGGCCTTCGGTACAGGTGCAAACGTTTCCTTTCGTTGTTTTTTCGGTACAGCATAAACAGGCACCAAACCCGCACGCCATAAGATTTTCAAGCGATACTTCACATGATATCCCATTTTCGTGAGCATATTTTGCTACTGCCATCATCATAGGTTGGGGACCACATGAGTAAATAAAATCGTATTTCTTTTTTTGCAAAATAGAATGATGTGTCACCAATCCCTTTTCCCCTTTGGTTCCATCTTCGGTTGTACAATAAACGGTTCCGTATTTTTCAAAATTACCTAATTGCAAGAGGTCGTTTTTCGAATATCCGCCCAACAAAAATTCGGGAGAAAATCCTTTTTCTTTTAACACTTTCCCTAAAAACAGCAAAGGTGCTGTTCCAACGCCACCTCCAATCAACAACGTTTTTGTTTCCGTATCGGCAGGGATGGAGAATGATTTGCCAAGGGGAAAGATCATATTCAGCAAACTGCCTTCTTTTCTCGCACAAACTTTTTTGGTTCCTTCACCAATTTTCTGCACAAGCAACCACATTTCGTTTGCCTTTTCGTCTATGAAATTGATTGAAATGGGCCTTCTCAAAAACGTTGAAGGTGAATCATCGACCCAAATCTGAACAAATTGTCCGGGAAACACGGGAGGGAGTTTTTCGCCTGTGGATGGTGAAACTTTGAGCAAATGATTCCGGGAATTGAGTTGTTCGTTAGAGCGAACAATAAAATCGAGCATTTTTTTCATTTCGAATGCGAAAATGTGGGTTTGTAATACCTATTCAATAATTATGCAAAAAAACAACGATGATTTCTGCAAAGGTACAAAAAAGAAAACGTTTAATTTTTTATTTTTTCGGGAATAAAGGTTTCATAGGTATTGTCGTCGTAATAAATAATTATTCGGGTGATTTTTTTATCCTCCTTCAATTGGGGGTCAAATGTCTTGTTTTCAGATCGTTGTTCATAAATAGGTATCGGTTTACGATCGTTTTCTTTGCGTTCCTCGGTTGGTTGTGTGTCATGGGTTACATCTACGCTATTCTGACGAAATAAATCGGGTTCTTCAGTAGCCAATTTTTCATCTCTTCCGTTTTTATACATCGAACCTTTTCCGGTTAACAGCCATTCCGGATTAATATAGTCCATTTGGGTAAGAATTTTTGTGACTACATCCAAACTCGGATTATTTCTTCCATTGAGAATGTGTGATATAACAGCTCGGCTGATTTGCAATTTATCTGCAAATTTTGCCGGAGTCAGATTTTCGTGTTCCATGATTTGTCTGATTCGCTCTCTCATTGCCGTATAATTTAGAATTGTAGTTGATATGAGATACAGTTGTGAAATACAAATGTAAAAAAGATAATACACATTTGGAAATACTATTAGTATATAATTGTAAACAACAAATGTATTACGTAATATGCATTTGAATACTCAACTTTTGTTTACACTTGTATTCACATAAAAACATACCTCGAATAAAGTTTTATATTTTAATAATAAGAGATTGATCAATAACGTATTGTACCTTTATATAATTGACAATTTAACAATATTGATACAATTACATTCCATTTCACGATAAAAATATCATTTATCGCTTTAAATATAAGAGATAAACGTTTGATATTTACTGTTTAAATTGCGAATATCATGCATAAGATAAGATGTTAAACATAATAGTTTACAACAATAAATAAACTAAAGAAGCATATAAAACGATACAAGGGTAGTTTACAAATGTGTACAATAGTGATGGATTTCTGAAAATAAAATAATGAAAAATAAGAATCGAAGAAGGTATTTTGATATATAAATGTATATTATCAGGATTTATAATTGTTATGTATCGATTTAGATAATGTAAGTTCAATAAAAAAGAGTATCAACCGGCACATCAATTGTCGGGAGGCGAAAAACAACGATTCGGTAGTTGTTATACTACCGTAAGTAAATGCAGCAGATAAAAAAGATAGTGAGGATTAAGGAAAATAAAATTAATGCATTATTTTGTAAACCAATTCTTTAAGCAGTTCTCCTGAAGAAGCCGATATATTATCGATTCCTTTGGATTTAGCATCGTAAGTCCGTAACAGGGAGATAATTTCCATAACTTTGTTGGCATTATAATGTTTCATTGCCGTTGTGTATGAACGTGTAAAATAAGCCGATCGCAATCCCAACGTTTTCATGATATGTTGTTCCGATTTGTTGGGAAGCCAATAACATTCCAGCAGATTGCCAAAAAAATTAAACAATACCGACAGGGTTACTTGTATGGGATTATTTTTTGGGTTTTTATCGAAATAATCGATAATTCGGTTGGCACTTAACGTATCTTTCTCGGTAATCGCCTTCAACAATTCGAAATTGTTATAATCTTTGCTGATTCCCACATTTTTTTCCACCAATTCTGCAGTAATTCGTTTTTGTGTATCTGCAAGCGAGATTTCCAATTTTTCGAGTTCTCTTATGAGTCTGCTCAAGTCGTTACCTACCAAATCCGTGAGCATTTGTGTTGATTTCGCATCAATGGCAATTCCCCTCTCCTGATAGTACGACCTGATAAATGCCGGCACTTGGCTTTCGTATAGTTTTTTCGATTCAAAAACTACTCCTACTTTTTCAATATTTTTGACTAGCGATTTTCGTTTATCCACCGTGCCGTGTTTATAAGCAATCACCAATATGGTAGATGGCATGGGTTTTCGAACATAAAAATTCAAATCATCGAAATGGTCCAGCTCCTGTGCCTCTTTTACAATCACCAGTTGATGTTCGGCCATCATTGGAAAGCGCCTTGCAGACGAAATAATGGTATTTACATCGGAATCCACACCGTAAAATAGCATCATGTTGAAATCTTTCTCCACATCGGTCAGTACATTTTCTTCCAACAGATCGGTTAATGCATCAATAAAATAAGTTTCTTCGCCCATGAATAAATAAATAGGCTTGAAATTGCGGTTTAGGATATCGTTACGAAGCGATTCAAATGTTATTGTTTTTGCTGCCATAAAAGTTTGATCAATCAAAACGAAGATGTCTTACGTTAACACCTTCTTCAATGAGACTCGATAGAGATTTAATGCCAATCATCACATGTTCTTCTACAAATTGTTGTGTAACCAGCCTATCCATTTCTTCTGTCTTTACACCTGATGAAATCATGGGTTGATCCGAAACGAGCAATAAAGCTCCGGTCGGGATATGATTGGCAAAACCACAGGTAAAAAGTGTTGCCGTTTCCATATCTACCGCCAATACGCGAATACGGCGCAGATAATTTTTGAAATCTTCATCGTATTCCCAAACGCGTCGGTTTGTGGTATAAACCGTCCCCGTCCAGTAATCGCGGTTGAAATCTTTTATATTGATAGATACTGCACGCAGCAAACTGAAAGCCGGCAACGAAGGTACTTCGGGTGGAAAATAATCGTTGGATGTACCTTCTCCTCGAATGGCGGCGATCGGTAGAATATAATCACCCAAATCGCTTCGCTTTTTCAAACCTCCACACTTGCCCAAAAAGAGTGCTGCATGTGGTTTAATAGCGCTCAATAAATCCATGATGGTGGCTGCATTGGCACTCCCCATTCCAAAATTGATAATGGTAATTCCGTTTGCCGACGCATTAGGCATGTTGCTGTCCAACCCAATAATAGGTACATTAAAATGATCGGCAAATATTTCCACGTATTTTTGGAAATTTGCCAATAGTATATATTTGGTAAAATCCTTTAGCGGCCTTTTGGTATAGCGAGGCAGCCAATTTTCAACAATTTCTTGTTTGGTTTTCATAAATACCCTAATTTTGTTTTCTTTGGATCGTATCAATTTATGGACAAAGATAACCTCTACATATTAAATTTACCTCCTTTTGATGCGAAAATTTTGGAAACCGACAGTGGCCTTGTCATCTTCGACGAGGTGCGGCGTAAATACGTAGCCTTGACACCCGAAGAATGGGTGCGCCAACATTTTGTCCATTATCTCATTGCAAAAAAAGGATATCCACGGTCGTTGATGGCAAACGAGATTTCCATAACCTTGAACTCCATGACACGACGTTGCGATACCGTAGTGTATAATAATCGTTTGGAACCCCTGATGATTTTGGAATATAAAAGCCCTCAAATAAGCATAAATCGGGAAGTTTTTGATCAGATTGCCCGCTACAACAGCGTTTTGCGTGTAGAATACTTGATTGTTTCCAACGGCTTATCCCATTACTGTTGTAAAATGGATTATGAAAACCAAACGTTCTGCTATTTGCGGGAAATTCCCGACTACTTTACGATCACCCAAGATCGTCCCCTTCCATCAACGTGAGATGTGTGTGAAATTCTTCGCTGCTAAAGATCAATAGCTCTCTTCCGGCGAAGGGAAATCGGTTGTTTTGACGTCTTTTATGTAGGACTGCACTGCCTTGGTAATATCATCGAAAAGGTTGGCGTATCGGCGCAAGAAACGGGGCGAAAAATTTTTATTGATACCCAACATATCGTGCATCACCAGCACTTGCCCATCGACGTAAGGACCTGCTCCGATTCCGATAACGGGAATTTCGAGTTCCGAAGCCACGCGCTTTGCCAATTCGGCCGGAATTTTTTCCAATACCAGCGCAAAACATCCGGCTTCTTGAAGAAGATGCGCATCGTCAATCAATCGGTTCGCTTCTTCTTCTTCCCGTGCCCGTACGGTATATGTGCCAAATTTGTTGATGGATTGAGGCGTCAGTCCCAGATGGCCCATGATGGGAATTCCTGCGCTCAAAATGCGGGTAACCGACTCCAGAACTTCTTTTCCTCCCTCCAGCTTCACGGCATCGGCTTGCGTTTCCTTCATGATTTTCACGGCCGATGCCACAGCTTCGATGGGATTTCCCTGATAGCTTCCAAAAGGCATATCTACCACTACCATAGCCCGTTTTACGGCTTTCATCACCGACTTTCCATGATAAATCATCTGATCAAGGGTAATCGGCAATGTGGTGACATTGCCTGCCATCACATTTGATGCAGAATCGCCTACCAGAATCACATCCATACCGGCCTGATCGATAATACCTGCCATCGAATAATCGTAAGCGGTGAGCATAGCTATTTTTTCTCCCCGCTGTTTCATTTCCTGCAAACGATAGGTAGTCACCTTTCTTTTGTCCTCGGATAATATAGGTTTTTCTTCTACCATGATTTTAGTTGTTTAATCGATTTTGAACAAGACAAAGATACTGCTTTTCTTTTGAAATGCCGATTGGAGACGAAAAGATCCGGAGAATCAATCGAAGACTATCTCATTCTCATTTGGATCGGGAATTTTCAATCATAAATCTTGGGGATTTCAGGTCAAAAATTTTTAAATTTGTTGTCAATTGATTTTTCAAATTTGTAGATTTGCGAAATCAATTCATATCAACTTTCCTTTTTAAATTTTTAAAATAAAAACCATATGATTCAAATTCATAGACAGATGAGTTCGGAAACAAAAGTTCCTTTGCCCTTGTGGTGTTTAATAATCTTATTGGTTTGCTTTGTCTCGTTTTTTGTTTACAATGATACCGTTCCTGCAGATTTGATGGAGTCTCGCAACCTTGTTACGGCACGTGAAATGATAAATACGGGCAATTATTTAATCCCCACCATGAACGGGGAATTGCGTTTGGAAAAACCGCCCTTGCCCACGTGGATAGCGGCGGGTATCGAACATGCATTTCCTTACAATCTTGCTGCTCAGCGTGCTGCTGCAGGTATTGCCGCAACATTGATGGTGTTTTTCCTGTTCCTGTTGGTTCGCAAAATCACCGGTGAAACTTTTCTCGCTTTCATGGCGGCATTGGTATTGGCCACCTGCTACAATCCGGTAATGATGGGGCGCAATGCCACTTGGGATATTTATTGTCATGCTTTCATGTTGGGTGCCATATATTTTATGTGGAGCGCTTTTAAGTCGGAAGGCAAACAATGGGCAAGATTTCTGCTAGCCGGATTTTTTATGGGACTCTCCTTCCTGAGTAAAGGACCGGTATCTTTTTACGCTTTACTGTTGCCGTTTCTCGTCGGGTTTATTATCGTAGAAAAACCATCGCTGAAAGGAAAAACCGCACCTTTTATAGCCATGATTGTCCTTACCCTTATCGTCTCCTTCTGGTGGCCCACTTATATTGCGATTTTCCATCCCGAAACCGGCTCGGCTGTAGCGGCCAAAGAATCGGGGGCATGGCTGAGCCACAATGTAAGGCCTCTTTGGTATTATTGGCAATTCCCCGCCGAAGCAGGCATTTGGGCTCTTTTTTGGGTTACTTCCCTCTTTTATTACTTCTATTACTTCCGTAAAAGAAATCCGGAACCTCGCAATATCTTCCGCCTGTCTGTTATTTGGACTCTCGCTGCTTTGATTTTGCTTTCGTTGATTCCCGAAAAGAAAACCCGATATTTATTGCCTATGCTTATTCCCGGTGCAATAAATATTGCTTTTTATTTATGGTATTCCATGAAAAATGTTAATGATATGAGCAAAGGGGAAAAAATTTTATTGCAGATAAACGGAACGCTAATTGCCGTCATATCGCTGATAATACCCATCGGAATATACTTTCTTGCAAAAGATGGCCATATGGATTGGTTTTTCCATCTCGTTCTTCCGTCGCTTATATTCTGGGCAATCGCAATCTATTTATTCGCTGGATTATATGGAAAAAAAGGTATATTCCCGAACAGGGTATTTTTTGGTACCGTTTTGATAATGATGAGTTTCATCCTGTTTTATTACCAACCGGTCACCCGATTGTTTGTCAATGAAAACAGGCACAGCATCAGTGCGTTGAGAGACGATCCCGGCTTGCAAGGACTACCATTCCATTATCCGACAGAAGAGGGAACCATCCGAATGGAATTGGTCTATGAAGCGGGAAGAAGCATCACCCCTATCGATCTCAAAAACGATTCTGTGGTATATGCCGCATTGCCTTTTGTTCTTGTCTGTGAAAAACCGGCGCCTGATTTACTTGAAAATTTGGAGGTAACTATTGAATATATTGGAACCTTCGACAACAACTGGCGCAAGGTAGATAGTCACCGGTATAATAAAGAGCTTGTCAAAGAGGTTTATCTCGTAAAAAAGAAATAACCCGTATGAGGAATGGGGCGTATTGTCTGCGCAAGGCAGAACAAGCCGTTACCTATACGACAGAGGTACGAAAATAAAGCGTACGATTTGGTATTGACCCCTATTTGGTGCACTTTCCGAAAACAACGATGTAAAGCCCGCAAACCTTGCGGTTGGATATCGGCAACATGTTTGTAGTGGAACCGCTGTTGCGGTTGAATAATAACGGTATGCTTGCAGCAAAAGCAGCGGTTTGCCCTCGTTGCGATATCGAAATCGAGTATCAACGCTCGTTTCGCCTGTTTTTTGATAACATGTTTTAATGTTTACGACCGCAGTGGTTAAATATGAATAACACAATTTAACTGCAACGGCGGTTGTACTTAAATTTCAATAACATGTTTTAACTGCGACCATCGTAATGGTTAAAACATAATAACAGAAAATGAACGGAATTGCCGTTTTGTTCAAAAACCAATAACATGTTTTAATAACTACGGCCGTTTCAGTTAAAGAATAATAATGAAATTGGAGTAAAAAATTGTTCCCGTACAAAAATCAAAGTCGGAAAAGGGGAGAAAAAATATTCCAGCACGAAAATCGATGTTGGGAAGGGGGTACAAAAAAGTTCCCATACGAAAATCAAGGTTGAGAAGGGAGGAGAAAATATTTCCGGAAGTAAAACCGACCTCCGGAAGGGAGGAGAAAATTGCTCCCGTACAAAATTTGATATTGTGAGAGAAGGAGAAAATCTCTCCGATAGGAAAAACCCATAATAATACTTTACAAACTAAAAAAAGAAAGTCTTAATCGATACGTTCAAAGCCGGTATAAGGTACCAATACGCCGGGAATGCGGATACCGTCGGGCGTTTGGTTGTTTTCCAGCAAGGCAGCCACAATACGGGGTAAGGCCAAAGCACTGCCGTTGAGGGTGTGGCAAAGATGAATTTTGCGCTGAGCGTCGCGATAGCGACATTTCAGTCGGTTGGCTTGATAACTTTCAAAATTCGAAACCGAACTTACTTCCAACCACCGTTTCTGTGCAGCAGAAAATACTTCGAAATCGAACGTCAGAGCCGACGTAAAACCCATATCGCCGCCACAAAGACGAAGGATGCGCCACGGCAATTCCAAGGCATCGACCAATGTTTGTACGTGATCCACCATCTGTTGCAGACGTGCATAGGAATTTTCGGGCTTTTCAATGCAGACGATTTCCACTTTATCGAACTGATGCAGGCGGTTGAGTCCGCGTACATCTTTTCCGTACGAACCTGCTTCGCGACGGAAACAAGCCGAATATGCCGTGTTTTTTATAGGCAACTCTTTTTCGTCGAGAATTACATCGCGATACATATTGGTGACGGGCACTTCGGCAGTCGGTATCAAATAGAGGTTATCGATTTCCACATGATACATTTGCCCTTCTTTATCGGGTAGTTGCCCTGTTCCAAATGCGGATGCTTCATTTACCATATACGGTGGCTGCACTTCTTCAAAGCCGGCTTTGCGAGCCCTGTCCAAGAAAAAATTGATGAGTGCGCGTTGCAGTTGTGCTCCCTTTCCTTTATATACCGGGAAACCGGCGCCGGTTATTTTTACACCCAACTCAAAATCGATGATATCGTATTTCTTCGCCAATTCCCAATGTGGAAGGGCATCGGCAGGAAGTTCCGGCATTTTGCCTCCGGTTTTTTCAACAATATTGTCTTCGGCAGACTTTCCTTCGGGAACCGAATCATGGGGAAGATTGGGAAGGATTACCAACAGATTCTGTATTTTTTCTTCGGTTTCTCTCAGCGTATCTTCATAAATACGGGAAGTTTCTTTTAGCTTGCTTACTTTATCTCGAATTTGCGAAGCCTCTTCTTTTTTACCTTCTTTGATCAGCATCCCAATCGTACGGGAAAGGGAATTGATTTCGGCTAATGTGCTATCGAGAAGAACCTGCGTGCTTCTTCGTTTATTGTCTAATTCAACGATTTGATCAACAATCGCATTGGCATCGAAATTTTTTTTCGCAAGTTTACGGATAACTTCTTCCGGGTTTTCGTTTATTTTCTTTAATGTAAGCATAAAAAAAGCAATTTCAACTATTTGTCGTTTTTCAAACATACAAAGGTAAAGAAAAAACTTTGTACGAGAAACAGTTGAAATCTCATTTATCGTTGTCTGCCGATTTGGGGAATCAGAAAAGTTGGAGATGAGAAAATTCTTTTAATTCGCGCTCTTTCTTTTTTCGAATGCGATAATTGCGAATCATCAAATATGCAAATCCCGTTAATGTTGCTATTGCAAAAATGTCTCGTAAATCACTTGCTTTCATAATTTGTGGCTTATCGTTTAGCTATATTCTTTATTATTATAATGTAAAAATCGGGAAAAAGTTGCAGGAAAACACAAAAAAATTTTTATAAAAAACAAAAAACTGTTTCACTAATCGTTAATAAACTCCATAACCAATACATTTTCAGTAGATTCGGTAATCTTAAAACGCTCATCGGATCGCTCCCCCACTACCCACACAATATCTTCATCCGATGTGAGCACCCAGGCATTCTCTTTGTCGGGCAAACTGAATTTTCGGTCGGTAAAAAAATCACTCAGCTTTTTCCTTCCCTTCATGCCAAAGGGAATAAACCAATCTCCCGGCTGCCATTTGCGAAGGGTTAACGGAAAGAAGAGTTTATCGGCATCGGCATACAAAAATCGTGCGTCTTTGTTAATCGTTATATTCCCTGATAAAAAACTGATTTTTAAACGAATGGGATAGGTAATCTCCTGCGAAACTTTGTCGATTGCATATTCTCTTTGCGAAAGATTTTCATCGGAAATTTTATCCAAGATAAGATCTTTTCTATCCTTGATCAACCGATAATCATTCGAATAAAACACTTTACCCGGTATACTGTCCAAACATTGACAAATATCTTCGATTACCGAAGCATTGAAACCGAAAGGCGAAAGTATTTCGAACAACATTGTTGCGGGAGAAAGCGTTGTTTTGAGTTTGTCTATATCGATGCGGTTGTCGATAAAAATTGCTTTTTTTTGATTCTCAACATAAAAATCATAGATTTTTCTTGCTTCACCAACATGTTGTGCCGTGCGATAAATGGAATTTTTAACCGACGGATTGATTTTTTCAAGAAGAGGAATGACATTCAATCGCAGGAAGTTTCGTACAAAAACATCGTCGCTGTTGCTGCTGTCAAAAATAAACGGCAATTTTCGTTCTTCGACATAAGCTTCAATTTCGTCGCGCGAAACTCCCAACAAAGGTCGTACAATAGAGTTGTTTTTGGGCGAAATGCCGCTTAAGCCCCTGATGCCCGTTCCGCGAATAAGATTCAGCAGCACCGTTTCCGCCAAATCATCGCGATGATGGGCTACGGCAATGGCGTCGGCATGATGTTCTTTCCGAATGTCTTCAAACCATTTATACCGCAACTCGCGTGCTGCCATTTCAATGGAGATTTTATGCTCGGCGGCATACCGATACGTGTCGAAATCGACGGAAACAAGTTCTACTTTGGCACTTTCGCACCACTGCTCCACAAAAGCCGCATCGCGTTCGGATTCCTCTCCACGAAGATGAAAATTGCAATGTACCGCCATGCAGTTGTATCCCAACGACAAGAGCACATCGATTAACGTCATGGAATCCATGCCGCCACTTAATCCGACAATGACGCGATCATCAGGTTTCAGCAATCGATTTTCTTTAATATAGCTATGAACTTTTTCGATCATTTTTTTATTTGGCGTTACTTTACAACAAAAATACGAATTTAGTGTCGATACCCAACTTCATGTTTGCAAATCTTTTACCAAAATTATTGGCTAATCGCACAGGAAAATGTAATTTTGTGAAAACAAAGAGTACGTCATAGAATTTTTTACACAATGATAGAAAAAATAAAATCGCTCCTTTCGGAAATCGAAAACTTGTCGGCATCCAATTTAGAAGAACTGGAGGCATTGCGAATAAAGTATTTAAGCAAAAAGGGATTGATTCATTCACTGATGGATGAATTTCGCAACGTTCCGGCCGATCAGAAAAGGGAAGTAGGCATGATGCTTAATGAATTGAAACAAAAAGCACAAGATAAAATCCAATTCCTTAAAAAACAATTTGAAACCGACGAGGCTGCTTATTCCGACATCGATCTGTCGCGAACGGCCTACCCCATTCCCTTAGGTACACGTCATCCCATCTCTATCGTAAAAGAAGAGATATGCGATATATTCAAGAGATTGGGCTTTTCGATTGCCGAAGGTCCTGAAATTGAAGACGACTGGCATGTGTTTACGTCGCTGAATTTTCCCGAAGACCATCCGGCACGCGATATGCAAGATACCTTTTTTATACAGAATAATCCCGACATCCTGCTGCGTACCCATACCTCATCGGTACAGACACGGGTAATGGAAAAAACGCAACCCCCCATTCGCATTATTTGTCCGGGAAGAGTATATCGAAATGAGGCCATTTCATATCGTACACATTGTTTTTTTCATCAGGTGGAAGCCCTGTATATCGACAAAGACGTATCGTTTGCCGACCTAAAACAAGCATTACTCTTCTTTGCCAAAGAAACATTTGGTACCAAAACCAACATTCGCTTGAGGCCATCCTATTTCCCGTTTACCGAACCCAGTGCCGAAATGGATATATCCTGCAATCTGTGTGGAGGCAAAGGATGCCCTTTCTGCAAATACAGCGGATGGGTAGAGATTTTGGGTTGTGGCATGGTTGATCCCAACGTGCTTGACAATTGCGGTATCGACAGCAAAATATATTCAGGATACGCTTTAGGTATGGGAATTGAGCGAATCACCAACCTAAAATACCGAATAAAAGACCTGCGCATGTTTTCCGAAAACGATGTACGGTTTTTGGAACAATTTCAATCGGCATACTAAAAAGGCGAATAAAAATTTCCGCAATATGAAAAAAATATATGTGTTGTTGTTCTTTGTCGTTTTTCTGTTTTCAGATGTTTTCCCGCAGAAAACCATCCGTATCGACGCCGTCAAGGCCAATAATTACGGTGTGGTTTATTCGTTGCCGAAAACATCATTTGTCATTACTCTAAAAACAAAGAAAACAACGTATCGACGAGGTGAATTTTATGCATATGCCCGACGATATTTGGGCATTGAAAACCCGATAAGCGAAGACAAAACAGTTTATTCGCTGGAAAATGTGGCTGTCACGAATAAAGGAATCCCCGATAAAACCAATTCGTTTATGGTCGAATTCCGCCCCAATACAATGGAGCCTTTTGTATATTTGACCGAAGAGGGATTGATTTGTACAATAAATGCCATGCCGGAAATAAAACCGGCGGTACAAACTGAACAACCTCCCAAAACCAAACAACAGTCCGTTGATCCGCGTCGGTTTTTCTCCGAAGAAATACTTATGGCCGGTTCGACAGCCAAACAGGCAGAACTGGTTGCAAAACAGATTCTCGAATTGCGCCGAAGCCGCAACGATATTCTTATTGGAGAAGCCGAAAACATGCCGCCCGACGGAGAAGCATACAAAGTGGTAATGGACCACCTCGATTTACAAGAAAAAGTGCTCACCGAAATGTTTACGGGAACCGTCGAAACCGAAACTTTTACTACGGATTTAACCCTTGTTCCGGAAGATAAAAATATAGACAGAAAAGTAATTGCCCGTTTTTCAACAAAGTTGGGTCCTGTTGATGCCGACAATTTAGCCGGAGCACCGATTTATTTGTCGTTGATAAACAAAACGCCCAAACCCGAAATGCGGCTTTCCGAAAAAGAATTGCAGCAGCTGGAAAAAAAATTGAAAGAAGGATTGGTGTATAATATTCCATCCAAAGCAGAACTGAAAATAGAGTACAACAATCAAATCATAAAAAATACCGAAGTTGATGTTGTTCAATTTGGATCGAAAGAGGTGCTCACAAAAAAAATGTTCGACAGTTGCAAAAAACCCATTCAGGTTATTTTTTATCCCGAACTCGGAGCTATTAAACAAATTATTCAATAAAAATACTATTATGAATACAAACCGTATCACGGCCGTCTTACTTGCCGTATTTATCGTTACTATGTTCTTTTCTTGTAAAAATATCCGAAAGAAGCCTACAACCGCTATCACTTTTGACACAATTGTCGTTGCAAGACAAATTCCCTTGTTGCAAAACGACAGCACCCTCCCTTATGCCGATGTGGATTTCAAATTCATCTACCCGGTTAAATTTGGAACACCGGAAGATTTGGCACGATTGCAACAAATTTTTGTTGGTACTTTTTTTACCGACACCCAATACGATACGTTAAGTCCGCAAGAAGCAGTAGATAAATATTTGGAGAATTATATTGCAAGTTATCGGGCATTGTCCAGCGATTATTATTCCGACAAAAGCCGCTTGCCTGAAGGCGAAACACCGGTATGGTACTATTATCAATTGAATATTTCCAATAAAATTTTATTTCAAAACGATTCATTATTGAGTTACGCAGTGGAATATAGCGACTATACCGGCGGTGCTCACGGTTCGTATCGAATAGTGTATTATAATATCGATCTCAACGATCTGGTAACCATTTCGGAGGAAGATCTTTTCATTCCCGGTTATTATAAATCCCTTACGGATATTATCTTGCGTTCATTGATGAAAAAATACAATGTGACTGCTCCCGATTCTCTTCTTACAAAAGGATTTTTCACTATTGAAGATATTGTTCCGAACAATAATTTTTGGATGGACAACAAAGGATTGCATTATACATATAATCAATACGAAATAGCACCCTACTCTATGGGGCCGATTGACGTCACGATTCCTTACGAAGACTTGAAACCGATTCTGAAGCCTAACAATATAATCGAACGTTTCTTTCCCAATAAGGAAAACAAAAAATCCGAAAGAGATCCCATTTAAAAAAACATTCCGATGCAGGAAGAAAATCAAAATCAATTATTGCATAAATTAGCCAAGAGCGATTATAAATACGGCTTTACGACCGACATCCCTACCGAATTCATAGAAAAGGGGTTGAATGAAAAGATCGTCAGGTTGATTTCCGAAAAGAAGAATGAACCCGATTGGCTGCTCGATTTTCGTTTGAAAGCCTATCATCACTGGCTAACAATGGATCTACCCACATGGGCACATCTGAATATTCCGCCTATCGATTTTCAAGATATCATTTATTATGCTGCTCCCCAACAGAAAAAAAGTCCTCAAAGTAGGAATGAAATCGATCCCGAATTATTGAAAACATTCGAACGATTGGGAATCCCTCTCGAGGAACAAAAACAACTGGCCGGAGTGGCCGTTGATGCCGTTATGGATAGTGTGTCGGTAAAAACCACTTTTAAAGAAATATTGGCCGAAAAAGGCATTATTTTTTGTTCGTTCAACGAAGCAGTCCAACATCATCCCGATCTAGTAAAGAAGTATCTCGGAAGTGTGGTTCCCTATAAAGACAACTTTTATGCTGCTCTTAACTCGGCCGTTTTCAGCGACGGATCGTTTGTGTACATTCCCGAAGGTGTGCGTTGCCCTATGGAATTGTCTACCTATTTTCGCATCAACGCACCAAATACCGGGCAGTTCGAGCGTACCTTAATCATAGCCGACAACGATTCGTACGTGAGTTATCTTGAAGGTTGCACGGCTCCCATGCGAGATGAAAATCAACTCCATGCCGCAGTGGTGGAAATTATTGCTTTGGAAAATGCGGAAGTAAAATATTCGACGGTTCAAAATTGGTATCCGGGCGATAAAGAAGGCAAAGGGGGCGTTTATAATTTTGTTACAAAACGAGGAATTTGCAAGGGAAACAATTCCAAAATATCGTGGACCCAAGTGGAAACAGGTTCGGCCATTACATGGAAATACCCCTCGTGTATTCTTGCCGGCGACAATTCGATAGGAGAATTTTATTCTGTGGCGGTGACAAACAACCTTCAACAAGCCGACACCGGTACCAAGATGATTCATCTCGGTAAAAATACCCGAAGCCGTATCGTTAGCAAAGGGATATCGGGAGGATATAGTCAAAACAGTTATCGTGGACTGGTGAAAATTTCGAAAAATGCAGACAATGCCCGAAATCATTCGCAGTGCGACAGTTTGTTGCTGACCGATCATTGCGGCGCACATACCTTTCCTTATGCCGACATTCAAAATCCGACAGCCATTCTGGAACATGAAGCAACCACCTCGAAAATCAGTGAAGAGCAGATATTCTATTGCAATCAGCGGGGGTTGAGCGACGAAGAAGCTATAGGGCTTATCGTAAATGGTTATGTAAAAGAAGTCGTAAACAAACTCCCGATGGAATTTGCAGTTGAAGCACAAAAACTACTGCAAATAAGCTTGGAAGGAAGTGTGGGATAAATTGCTTGACACGAGAATAAATAAAAAACGGTTAAAGTTTGTATCTTTGCACCCGAAAGTATTTAACAGCTCAGCATTCAATCATGGCAAAAGAATTTAAACGTACACTTGTCACATCGGCATTGCCGTATGCAAATGGGCCGATACATATCGGTCATCTTGCCGGAGTATATGTTCCGGCCGATATTTATGTGCGATATCTTCGTTTGAAGGGCGAAGAAGTAATTTTTATCGGAGGATCGGACGAACATGGTATCCCCATCACGGTGAAAGCGCGCAACGAAGGTGTCACGCCTCAGGATATCGTGGACAAATTTCATTATTTGATTAAAGATTCATTTGAAAAATTCGGTATTTCGTTTGACATTTATTCCCGCACAACATCGGAAATCCACAAACAAACGGCTTCGGAATTCTTTTTGAAATTATTCGAAAAAGGAGCATTCATTGAAATGGAAACCGAACAATATTACGATGAAGAAGCACGGCAATTCCTTGCCGACCGCTACATCATCGGTACTTGTCCGATTTGCGGATACGAACATGCCTACGGCGATCAATGCGAAGAGTGTGGCACATCGCTCTCACCTACCGATTTGATCAATCCGAAGTCGATGCTCAGTGGCAGTACCCCCGTTATGCGTAAAACCAAACACTGGTATCTGCCATTAAATAAACACGAAGAATGGTTGAGAAAATGGATTCTTGAAGAGCATAAAGAATGGCGTCCCAACGTGTACGGACAATGTAAATCGTGGCTCGATTTGGGGCTGCAACCCCGTGCCGTCAGCCGCGACCTGGATTGGGGAATTCCGGTTCCATTGAAAGGTGCCGAAGGCAAGGTGCTTTACGTGTGGTTCGATGCCCCTATCGGATACGTTTCAAATACAAAAGAATTGTGTCTACAAAATCCCGAAAAATACGGTAATTGGGAAAAATGGTGGAAAGATCCCGATACCCGTCTTATTCATTTCATTGGAAAAGACAACATTGTGTTCCATTGTATCATTTTTCCCGTAATGCTGAAAGCAGAAGGTACGTTTATCCTTCCCGATAATGTGCCGGCCAACGAATTCTTGAATCTCGAAGGTGAAAAAATATCTACTTCGCGCAACTGGGCTGTTTGGTTGCATGAATATCTCGAAGATTTCCCCAACAAACAAGACGTGTTACGCTATGTCTTAACGGCAATTGCGCCCGAAACAAAAGATAACGATTTCACATGGAAAGATTTTCAGACACGTAACAACAATGAGTTGGTAGGAGTACTGGGGAATTTCATCAACCGTGTATTGATTCTTACTCAAAAATATTTCGACAATAAAGTTCCTCCTCGTGGTTCGCTTACCGATTACGACAAAAAAACGTTGGAAGAATTGGGCAATTTACGAAAAGCCGTAGAGAGAAATCTCGATAATTTTCGTTTTCGCGAAGCACAACAGGCAGCCATGAATTTTGCCCATCTCGGCAACAAATATTTGGCCGAGACCGAACCCTGGAAAACAATAAAAACCGATATAGACCGAACGGCATCCATTCTTAATACAGCCCTGCAACTTGTTGCAAACTTGTCTATCGTTTTTGAACCGTTTTTGCCTTTTTCGGCAGAAAAAATACGTCGCTTTCTCCGTATCGAAACTGTATCGTGGAACCGCTTGGGGGACGCCGATATTTTGCCTGTCGGACACGAACTCGGACAATCGGAATTACTTTTCGAAAAAATCGAAGACGACGTTATCGAAAACCAGATTCAACGCCTATTGAATATCAAAAAAGCAAACGAAGCAAAAACATATAAAGCAAAACCCATTAAAGAAACCATTCCATTTGAGATATTCGAAAAACTCGATATTCGCGTAGGAACGGTATTGGAATGTGAAAAAGTACCCAAATCGGATAAACTGCTTCGTTTTGTGTTGGATGACGGGAGTGAAACACGAATCATTCTTGCGGGAGTTGCCAAATGGTACCCACATCCCGAAGAATTAATAGGCAAACAAGTATGCTTTATTGCCAATCTCGAACCTAAAAAAATGCGCGGCATCATGTCCGAAGGAATGATCCTTTTGGCAGAAAATGCCGATGGTTCATTGGTGTTTATCGAACCGTCGAAAAATGTACTGCCGGGAAGTCGGGTATTGTAGAAATAAACCGATTATCGCAAATAAAGACTAATCATGCAGGGTGAATCGATAATCACCCTGCCATAAAAACATAATCCCAATGAAAAATTTCACCTTTTTCAGAAAATTTTTGCCCGATTTGATTGCTATTGCGGCATTCGTAGTTTTATCCTTTGCCTATTTTACTCCTGCCGTTTTTGAAGGAAGGGTACTCGCTCAACACGATTCATTGGCTGCAATCGGACAGGGACAAGAGCAACGCGATTACATGGAGCGTCATAATGGCGAACGTACCCGATGGATCAATTCCATGTTTTGCGGTATGCCTACGTATCAAATGTCGCCTACTTATAATTCTACCAAACCGCAGGATGCGGCAAAAAAACTTTACTCGCTGTTTTTGCCCGATTACGTATATCTGCTTTTTATTATGCTGTTGGGATTTTATATTCTCATGCGTGCATTTGATGCATCGCCGTTGATTAGCGCATTGGGTGCCATTCTTTGGACTTTTTCTTCTTATTTTCTGATTATCATTGCAGCAGGGCATATATGGAAATTTATTACACTGGCCTACATTCCACCTACAATAGCAGGATTGGTATATGCCTATCGAAAAAAATATATTCTCGGAGCATTGCTCGTCATGGTATTTGTCGCTTTTCAAATCTCCGCCAATCACATTCAAATGAGTTATTATTTTTTGTTTGTGATGTTTTTCATGGTGCTTGCATTTTTTGTCGATGCCGTAAAAAACAAAACGTTGCCCCACTTTTTTAAAGCTACGGGAGTGATTGTCATTGCCGCAATCGTTGGTGTTTTGGCCAATTCGTCCACTTTATACCATACGTATGAATACTCCAAAGAAAGTATTCGTGGCAAATCGGAACTCTCGCATCATGGAGAAGCCAACAAAACCGATAACGGATTGGAACGCGATTACATTACCCAGTGGAGTTATGGTGTAGACGAAACTTGGACATTGCTCATTCCCAATGCCAAAGGCGGAGCGTCGGTTCCGATTTCGGAAAACCAAAAGGCCATGAGCAAAGCACGACCCGAATATCGACAGCTGTATACACAAATAGGTCAGTATTGGGGAGAACAACCCGGAACTTCCGGGCCGGTGTATGTGGGGGCTTTTGTATTGACATTGTTTATATTGGGACTCTTTATCGTAAAAGGACCCATAAAATGGGCACTATTTGCCGGGACTATTTTCTCGATTTTACTTTCATGGGGTAAAAATTTCATGGGGTTGACCAACTTTTTTATCGATTATGTTCCTTTTTACAACAAATTCCGTACGGTTGCATCCATTCTTGTCATAGCCGAATTTTGCATTCCGCTGCTTGCTGCTCTAACGATAAAAGAGTTGATTCAGAAGCCCGAAACGCTGAAAAACAACATGAAATACCTCTATATCGGTCTTGGGCTCACCGGAGGCATCGCTTTGCTGTTTGCCCTTGCACCGAAACTCTTTTTCCCTTCGTTCATCTCGAGTGGTGAGATGCAAGCTTTGCAAACACTTCCCCCGGAACATTTTCATGCCATTGTGGACAATCTCACCGAAATGCGTATAGCCATGTTTACCGCAGATGCGTGGCGGAGTGTTGCCATCATTCTCATTGGAACTCTCCTACTCTATGCTATGGTAAATCATAAATTGAAAGCTCAAACGGCGCTGGTGGGCATCCTTGCCCTCTGCCTTATCGATCTGTGGACAGTCGACAAACGCTATTTGAACGATAGTCATTTCACACAAAAAACCAACGTAGCTCAATTTTTTACCAAAACACCTACCGACGAATATATTCTTAGTGATACCACTAAGCATTATCGGGTACTCAACATGGCTACCAGTACTTTTAACGACGGCGTTACGCCCTACTGGCACAAATGCATTGGCGGATACCATCCTGCAAAATTGCGCAGGTATCAAGACGTGATCGACGTGCACCTCTTCAAAGAAATGATGGCATTGCAAAACGATATTATTCGTACCCAAGGTTTGTTGGATTCGGTGGATGCCGAAGGATTCAAGGTGTTGAATATGCTAAATACCAAATGGATTATCATGCCTGCCGAAGGAGGTGGAACACTGCCAATAGCCAATCCCTATTATCAGGGAAACGCATGGTTTGTAAACGATATTGCCTTTGTGAACAATGCCGACGAAGAAATCGATGCATTGGGTAAAATAGATTTACACAATCAAGCCGTTGCAGATAAACAATTTGCACCGCTTCTTGCCGGATTTTCCGTTACACCAAAAGATTCGGCATCTACCATCCGGTTGGTGTCTTACGATTCAAATTTATTCAATTACCGGGTTGATGCAAAGAAAGACGAATTAGCCGTTTTCTCGGAAATTTATTATCCCAAAGGGTGGCAAATCACCATCGACGAAAAGCCGACAACCATGTTGCGGGCAAATTATACGTTGCGTGCCCTGCCTATTCCCGAAGGACAACACGAAATCGTGTTTAAATTCGACCCGCCGAGCATTAAAATCACCGATACCATCGCTTATATTGCACTTGCCATTATGCTATTGACAGCCATCGTAACGGTGTGGAAAGAAATCAAAGCGGGTTTACGTTCATAAAAATCGAATATTGAACATTTAAACATTGTCGTAGAATTGCGTAAACCATTCGTAAAATTTACGGATGCCGATTTCGATTGGTGTAGAAGGTTTGTAACCGAAATCTTTTTCAAGAAGGGAGGTGTCGGCATAAGTGCTGATAACATCTCCCGGCTGAATTTCCATCAGTTCTTTTATCGCTTTTTTACCCGTAACGTTTTCGATGGTCGCAATAAAATCCATAAGTTTTACAGGCGACGAGCAGCCCATATTGTATATGGCATACGGTATTTCGTTTTTGGGAGGTGAAGGGATAATTTTTAAAAGTCCTTCCACAATATCGTCGATATAAGTAAAATCGCGCTCCATGTTCCCATAGTTGAAAACCTTGATCGGTTTCCCCGCCAAAATTGCCGACATAAACAGCGAAGGAGCCATATCGGGACGTCCCCAAGGTCCATATACGGTAAAAAAGCGAATTCCGGTAGCCGGAATCCCATAGATTTTGCTGTAAGTAAAAGCCATTAATTCATCCGCCTTTTTTGTTGCCGCATAGAGGCTCACCGGTGAATCCGTACGATCCGATTCTTTATAAGGAGTTTTTGCATTTGCACCATACACGCTACTTGAACTGGCAAAAACCAAATGTTCGACTTTATACCGCCGACATGCTTCCAACAAATTGACAAATCCCACAATATTGGAGTCGATATATGCATAAGGATTTTCCAAAGAATACCTTACTCCGGCCTGTGCCGCAAGATGAACGACATGCGTAAAATTTTCGCGTTCAAAAAGAGAATTTAGATGCTCTTTGTCCGTTAAATCCAATTTCATGAAACGGCAAAACCTGAACAAGCTGCTTTGAATGTATTGGTATGGTTTTATCTCTTTCTCCAATATACCGGTCTCATGCAGACGCGCATATTTTAGTTTCACATCGTAGTAAGAATTGATATTATCGATATCAACCACTTCATGACCCCGCTCCAACAAAGCGCGCGCAATATGATATCCAATAAATCCGGCAGCACCTGTAACTAGTATTTTCATTTTGTTGTCTTAAAAAATTACAATGGCATGGTTGCCTATTTCAAGATAGGTTTTATTTTTGATTGCAGAATGCAATTCTTCATCCTTTTTTATTTTTTTCACAGGAAGCATCACGATTGCATTCGTTAGGGAATCTCCCACTATATCTTCTTTTTCCACCATTTTCACATCCTCTCCCAAAAACACATCCATATTTTCCGCACGATGTATGCCGTAAACACAATAATTTGTGATACGATTCTCTTCCGCCAACGTTTTTGCATGTTTGCATAAGTCGGCTACACCTATATATGGATTTAATCGTGGCATGGAACAACCCAACACGAAAATCATCGACAAAATCCCGATAGACATCACACCTAGGGATCGATAAACGTTATTTTTTCGATATAACCGATAAATGACTATTAAACCGCTTATCGACACTATTGCTGCAACAACAAAAATCGAAGGCATTCCGAGAAAAGCTGCTTCTTCCATGCGACTCAAGTAGAAAATTACCGCCGGTGCACTTATGAAAATCACTGCAGGAATAGCAATCGAAAGCTTTATCCAAGGGTTTTGCACGTCAAATTTATTCAACAACAACATCGAAAGATAAATGGCAAAAGGAATAATGGGAAGCAGGTAATAATCTTGTTTAGAACTGAATACAGAAAGCATTACAAAGGTAGAAACGACGATGATTGCAAAAAACCGCTCGATATCGGTATCGATTTTCTTCTTTAACCATCCTGCAATGATAAGCCCAATAACCAACAACGACCAGGGAGCCAGTGCATACCAGATTGTCATGGCATAAAAATAAAACGGTTCTTTGTGATGAAAAGCATTGATTCCCCTATCGACTGTCTGATGCACAACCAGATCATACAAATATTCCTTTCCCCCTTCAATATAAACCCCTGTAAACCAAATAACACATCCCGTTAAAATAATCAACAGGCTTTTCCATCCCCAGTATCGTTGAATAGTGTTCAATTGCCGTTTGTACAATAAAAAAAGCAGGGTTGAAACAACGGGAACCAAAATACCTACCGGTCCCTTTGAAAAAAGTGCCAGAAACACATACAAGGGGAAAAGATATAAATCGCGTTTACGGTGTTCTTGCTTGTAGATTTTATAAAAAGTATAAAGAGATAAGGTGATAAACATCACCATCAACATATCCATACGAATATACACGGTAAACACCAAGAAAAATCCGCCGGTCATCAACATGAGCAAGGGAAATCGTTCATTCACGCCATTTTCTTTCCGAATCCATTTGGTCATGGTTATGAGAGTAACAAGGGCCGGAATAAATGAAAGCAACGACAAAAACCACATGCGATGACCGCCCAACAATGTCTTGCCGAGCATCATCAACCAAAAATACAAAGGAGGCTTGTCGGTATAAATAACACCCTGATTGGTAAAAGTGAATATATTCCCGTTACGTAAAGCTTCATCCGCAATACTCAGATATCGCAACTCGTTCATCAATGTGAAGTCGCGCAATAGCATTGTAGGCAGTAACGCAATAAACCAAACCAGATAAATGTGTTTAGTTTTCATCTAATTTTATTTTTTTGCTTCTGTTCCCAATCATGATATTTCGGATATAGGCAACAAATCCAAAAGACTGGCCAAGCAGCAAAATGGGATCGAGACGAAAAATGGCATAGATGATGATAATAGATGAACCTATTAGACTCAACACCCAAAAACCGAGCGGAAGAACAGATTCACGATGATATAAGGAATAAACCCACTGATAAATAAATCGCAGAGAAAAAATTATCTGTCCGGAAGATCCAAAGATCAACAACCACAAAGGAATATCTTTGTTGTGAAAAAATGTAAGGTCAAATGCCGATAAATCGCGAAGCATATATGCGATTGCTGCGAGAGGCGTAAGCAACAATACAACTTTGACCACACCGATAATTCTTTTCCAGATTCCTTGTAGATTCAGGTTCCAAAGATAGACGTAATAGGATAAAAACTGTCCAAGTATAATGGCAAAATCGTTTCTGAGCGTACCATAAACAAAAAGCAAAAACGATCCCAGTATGCTTAATATCCAAAATGCAGGCGGAGAAAGCACCTTCTTGGCCTTTTCGGTCACAATCCATTGATACAGCACACGGGCAGAAAAAAAAAGTTGTGCCAGTAACCCAATTCCAAAAACCCAAATCTGAGTCTCTTGCATAATCATTTCAGATTGCTGTCATCCACAGCGTAGTTAATATATCGTCCTTTCATCCATCGATAAGCAAAACAGTCGATAAAAGGCCCTGTCAGCCTGTTCCATAAATGATATTTGGATTTTCCGGCCATGCGGGGATAATGGCGTACCGGAATTTGCTTGACTTTTCCGTTTTGCAGTAGAATCAATGCCGGCATAAAACGGTGCATGCCATTGAAAAGCGGCATTTTTTTGGCTGCATCGGTATGCATGACTTTCAGAGGACACCCTGTATCTGCGACACCATCGTTGGTCATCATTCTCCGATAACCGTTGGCTATTTTCGATTGTAGATTCTTAAAAAACGAATCTTTTCGGTTTGCTCTAATCCCGGTTACCATTTCATAATTTGCAATATCTTTCAGCAGAAGATTAAAATCTTCCGGATCTGTTTGCAGATCGGCGTCCATATATCCCACATAATCCGAGAAAGTATTATCGATACCTGCTTTGAGTGCGGCACTGAGTCCGCCGTTTTTTTTAAGACTAAGATAAAAAAAATCGTCATTCCTTCCACATATTTCGCGAATCCTATTTAAGCTATCATCCGTAGAGCCGTCGTTTATAAAAAGTACACACGCAGGATAAAGCGATTTCGGAAGAAAGCGTTGCAACTTCTTTTCTAAAGCGTAGATGTTGTCTTCTTCATTATAAACAGGCACAAGAATAGTAAACCTGTAATTTTTTGTTCGATTTTCCACTCTATTCATTTTGTTCCTAAGTGGTGAGCAATAAAAAGCACGTATACATAAGTCCTTGCCTTGACCTTATATCCTGCAAAATTAGTAAAAAAACGAAAAGAAGCACAATTCAGAGGGTTGAATTTACGCTGCGGTGTTTTTCATCGGAAAAGGTACACCTCTAAATTGAACTGAGTGTGTAAAATAATGGTTTTACAATCCCAATAGCCGATAAGCTTCCTGCAATAGTTCCTCGTTGTCGGCAATCAGCAAAACAATATCCCCTATCTCGAGTGGAGTATTCCCTCGTGGAACCAAATATTCACCGCCTCGCTTTATCATGGTGACCAATACTTTATCGGGCAATGAAAGGTCGGATAATTTATTGCCATTTTTAAGCATTTCTTCTGTTATCACTATTTCTGCCACCGCCGAATTGATTTCGTCCGACAAGTCGATATCGAACTCTTTTAATTCGGGCTTGCTCCCTTTTTCGTTACGATCGGCCAAACCGAGCCAATTTGCAACCAACGGAACAGATGTTCCTTGCAAAAGCAAAGAAAGTATGGTTATAAAAAAAACAATATTAAACATGGTTTCAGCTTGTTGTACCCCGCTAATCCAAGGATACGTGGCAAAAATGATGGGAACCGCACCACGTAATCCAACCCAAGCAACAAATAGTTTTCCCCTAAAATTGATTTTTTTAAACGGCAATAAAAGAGCAAAAACCGACACCGGGCGCGAAACAAAAATCATAAACAGACCAATTAAAATTCCAACGCCGGCTATAGGCAATAACTCGTGAGGATTAACCAATAAACCCAACGTCAAAAACATAATGATCTGAAACAACCAAGTCAATCCGTCAAAAAATCTCATCATACTGCGTTTATATACAAAACGTTGGTTGCCAATTATAAGTCCACCAATATACACTGCCAGATACCCATTACCTCCCAAAACAGAAGTAAAGCCGAAGAGAAAAAACACTATGGACAGCAACAACACCGAATACATGCCTTCATAATCCAAGTGAATATGATTGATGAGATAAACAGCGAATCTACCCAATATTACTCCGACCAATACACCAATAATGAACTGTTGAAAAAAGGAAAACACGATTTTTCCCGGTTGAACCGCAGTCGCCTGCAAAAGCTGTATGCAGAGAATTACCAACATATAAGCCATTGGGTCGTTACTTCCACTTTCCAATTCGAGTAGAGGACGAAGATTATGCTTAATGGTCAATCCTTTCGACCGTAAAATGGAAAAAACAGAAGCAGAATCGGTTGACGACATGATGCTTGCCAAGAGGAAAGATTCAACAAGTGAAAAAGTAACCGTCTTTATCACGTTGTTTGTCAACCAATAAATGAATATGCCTGTAAAAAGTGCCGTAAGCAAAACACCTGCTATCGATAGAATCACTCCGGGAACAACCACCGGTTTTATTTCCGAAAACCGGGTATCCATACCACCGGAAAAGAGAATGATGTTTAGCGCTATAATTCCAACATATTGAGCCTGATGAGGCGAACGGAATTCTATCCCCACTCCATCACTCCCAACAAAAACACCTATCAAGAGAAATAACAGCAAAGCAGGAATACCAAAACGATATCCTGTTTTGCCGACAATAATACTAATGAAAAGTAAAACGGAAGCTCCCAATAAAAAAACTTCGAATGGAATAGTCATATGTGTCTTTTTATCGCAAAAAAATTCTTGATTTTGGCATAAAGTTAATTCATTTTATCCATTTTTTTCCTGTTTGGTTGTTTTTTGACAAAATCGAGCATCACTTTATTCTTACATTTACTACACGCGTGGGCGGTAATTCGCGGTTGCGTTTATCTACGGCAGCGACAAGATGATCTGCCAATTCGGAAAAAGCCATGCCGGTAATGCTGTCGGCGTTGAGTGCAACCGGCACACCTTCGTCTCCGCTTTCGCGTATGCTTTGAACAATAGGTATCTGACCCAAAAGAGCATAGCCATATTCTTCTGCCAAGTGTCTGCAACCCTCTTTCCCAAAAATGTAATACTTATTTTCGGGAAGTTCGGCCGGCGTAAACCACGACATATTTTCTATCAACCCCAAAATGGGAACGTTTACTTTGTCTCCCGAAAACATACTGATCCCCTTCCGTGCATCGGCAAGCGCCACTTCTTGTGGCGTACTTACAATCACTGCACCCGTAATGGGTATGGTTTGAACAAGAGTTAAATGAATATCACTGGTTCCGGGAGGAAAATCGATAAGAAAATAATCCAATTCACCCCAATCGGCATCTCCAATAAGTTGTTTCAGTGCATTACTTGCCATAGCACCACGCCACACAACAGCATTATCTTTTTTGACGAAAAAACCGATTGATAGCATTTTTATACCGTAATTTTCAACCGGAACAATCAAATCCCTACCGTCTTTATTCACAAGCATGGGGGCGGCATCTTCCACGCCCAACATTTTTGGAACCGAAGGTCCAAAAATATCGGCATCGAGCAATCCGACCTTATATCCCTTCATGGCCAGCGCCACTGCCATATTGGTACAAACCGTACTTTTTCCCACGCCGCCTTTGCCCGATGCCACTGCAATGATATTTTTTACACCCGGCAGCAATTCAGGCTGTTCCATACGATGCTGTTGTTTATATTTTACCGATATATTCCCTTTGATATCGATATCTCTGTCCACATAAGTCAAAATAGCTTGTTCGGCCATTTTAACCAATGATTTGATAAATGGATCGTTAGGCCTTTCCGCTATAAGAGAAAAACTCACTTTATTGCCTTCAATTCGGATATTGTCGGCTACCATGCCGGCAGAAACGATATCCTGCCCCGTTCCCGGATACCTGACGTTTTTGAGTGCATCAAGAATAAGTTGTGGATATAGTGCCATAATTTAATTTATTGATCATCTGTTGAATAAAAATTAAATTTAAATTTTTACTTCTATGTAAATGAAGTAAATTTCGCATCATTTATATTGAGTACTCCGCTTGTAACTGCGATAATTGTCGCGTTCGATTTTCACTTCGGGT
>DFUT01000007.1 GCA_002381125.1 Bacteroidales bacterium UBA4179
GAGCGAAGGAAGAGCGAAGGACAACCAATAAAAAGCCCGCAAAACACACTTGTCGAACAAAAATTTCGTCGAGCCAAATACCCAATACCCGAAAACGGAAGGTATGAGAAAGAAATCCGACATTTGAAAACCGGGTTACATCGAAAACCGAGGATTAAATCGGGATGTAATTTGCCCAAAAATGAAATTTGGGTAAATTCGCACTTGCCGGTTGACGCTACATTGAGGAAATATTTCTTTAATCGTTTTCTTTATTGCAATAAAATATTTATTTTTGCAAGTTGTTTTGGGCTAAAAAATCAAGAGACATTATATATTTTACAATTAATACGCTAAAAAAAATGGCAAATTTAGATTTAAGCAAGTATGGCATCACAGATGTGAAAGAGATCGTTCGTAATCCGTCGTACGATCAATTATTCGAAGAAGAAACCAAACCCGGGTTGGAAGGCTTGGAAAAAGCGCAAGTTACCGAGCTTGGGGCTGTTAACGTAATGACCGGTATTTACACAGGGCGTTCTCCAAAGGACAAATTTTTTATTGTGGATGATGTGTCTCGCGACACACTCTGGTGGACAACCCCCGAATACCCCAATGATAACAAGCCTCTTCCCAAATCGTCATGGATTGAACTGAAAAAAATCGCAACCAAACAGCTTTCGGGTAAAAGATTGTTCGTGATGGATGCATTCTTGGGAGCAACGAAAGCCAATCGTATAAAAGTGCGTTTTATTGCGGAAGTCGCATGGCAAGCTCATTTTGTAAAAAATATGTTTATCCGTCCAACAGAAGAAGAGTTGGCTAATTTTGGCGAACCCGATTTTGTGGTGTTGAATGCTTCCAAAACCGATGCCGGCGAACGCTGGAAAGAACTGGGTTTGAACTCGAAAACATTTGTTGTTTTTAATCTGGAAGAGAAGATGCAACTTATTGGCGGTACATGGTATGGCGGTGAAATGAAAAAAGGAATGTTTTCCTATATGAACTATTTGCTGCCGTTGAAAGGAGTTGCATCGATGCACTGTTCGGCAAACACCGATATGAACGGCGAAAATACGGCTATTTTCTTCGGTTTGTCGGGAACCGGGAAAACCACCTTATCGACCGATCCCAAACGTTTATTGATAGGCGATGACGAACATGGCTGGGATGATGATGGGATATTTAATTTTGAGGGAGGCTGTTATGCCAAAGTTTACAAATTGAACAAAGAAAGCGAACCCGATATTTATAATGCGATTAAACGTGATGCACTGCTGGAAAATGTTACCGTCGATGAAAATGGGAAAATCGATTTTAACGACAAATCCGTAACGGAAAATACGCGTGTGTCTTACCCCATCTACCATATTGAAAATATCGTTAAACCGGTTTCCAAAGGTCCTCATGCAAAACGGGTAATTTTCTTGTCGGCAGATGCTTTCGGAGTGCTTCCTCCGGTATCTATCCTTACACCCGATCAGGCAAAATACTATTTCTTGTCGGGATTTACAGCCAAATTGGCAGGGACCGAACGGGGAATCGATGAACCCACTCCCACTTTCTCGGCATGTTTCGGAGCAGCATTTCTCACGTTGCATCCTGTGAAATATGCTCAAGAATTGAATAAGAGAATGGAACAGGCAGGTGCTACCGCCTATTTGGTTAATACCGGATGGAACGGTACGGGCGAACGCATTTCCATTAAAGATACGAGAGCAATCATCGATGCCATTCTCGATGGCTCGATCGATAAAGCTCCTACCAAAACCATTCCTTACTTCGATTTGGTTGTTCCTACCGAATTGAAGGGGGTGAATACGGATGTGCTTGACCCACGCGATACATATGCCGATCCTTCGGAATGGGACAGAAAAGCCAAAGATCTTGCCCAACGTTTCGTCAAAAACTTTACCAAATTTTCAGGTGAAGAAGAAGGGAAAAGATTGGTGAACGCAGGTCCTCATATCGATTGATATAAAGATTGAAAAATCCTTTAAAACGATTGAAAAATCCCGCCTTGGAAACGCGGGATTTTTATTTATCGACCCAAAAATATTTTATCGTTAGTTGAAATTCGATTCCCATTAAACGATTGGCCTATAATCTTGTCTAAGCATAAAAATTAGCCGATTTGGTGGCAAATCATTAATTTAGTGTTATTTTTGCAAATACGCAGCAGGTCGGTTTGTCGCCCTGCATCCTGTGCAGGGAGGAAAGTCCGGGCAACACAGAGCACCATACTTCCTAACGGGAAGCTGTTCGCAAGAGCAGAGCAACGTAACAGAAAATAACCGTCTGCCTTCGGGCAGATAAGGGTGAAAAGGTGAGGTAAGAGCTCACCGGATGTTGCAGCAATGCAGCATGCCGTACGTCTTATGGGTTGCAAGGCCAAGTATATCGGATATGTAGGGTTGCTCGCCCGATGCCGAGGGGTAGGCCGCTAAAGAACGATGGCGACATCGGTTCGGAGAGAAATGACAAACATCCGTTGAATGACGGATACAGAACCCGGCTTATAGACCTGCTGCGTATTTTTTGCAAAAAGAAATGGTTGCCGACAAAAATAAAAATAATACGACGGAGAATAAGGAGGAAAACAAAACAGGCAAAATCACCAACTGGAAGGAAAAAATAACCGACCTGATCGAATTCCTCACTTATGGCATTTGGCGCATCGACTATAAATCGTTGTCCAAAAAAACCAGTGTCTTTTACAACATCATCAAAACCATTATTTTAACTGTCAGAAATACGCTGGAACTCGAATTGGGAGTGAAAGCGGCATCATTGACTTACCGGACGGTTTTGGCCATCGTTCCTTTTTTAGCCGTATTATTTGCCATTGCTCGCGGTTTTGGATTTGAAAATATTATTCAGAGCGAAATCTTGGATTATTTGGGAATGACGCCTATCGGCAATGTTCCACAAGGCGAATCGAATCTTACGATAGAGATCATCACGCTGATTAACAACTCGTTGGAATACGCTAGGGGAAGTGGCGTTTTTGCAGGTGTAGGCGTGGTTTTGTTGTTGTATACCGTTTTTACACTGTTCAGGGATATCGAAAACAATTTCAACCGAATCTGGCAAATAAAAAAAGGACGAAGCATGCATCGTCGGGCTGTCGATTATTTCGCACTAATCCTTTTCTTGCCCATACTGATTATCCTGAACTATGGGTTATCCATTATGTTGAATTCGTTCACGAAATACATCTTTATTTTATACCCTGCAACGCAATATCTCAATATCTTGCCCTATGTCATCACTGTGCTTGTTCTTACGCTTTTGTATAAATTGATGCCGAATACGAAAGTCGAATTTGTCAACGCTTTCATTGCGGCACTTCTTGCCGGTGCGGCATATCAAATTGTTCAGATGCTGTATCTCAATGGGCAGATATGGATTACCAAATACAACGCCATTTACGGAACATTTGCCGCCATCCCGTTGTTGTTGCTGTGGTTGCAATTATCATGGTATATTGTTTTGATCGGGGCAACATTGTCTTTTGCGGCTCAGAATGTGCGAAAATTTTCTTTCGAACGAGAAACCAAAAACATCAGTCGACGTTACCGCGATTTTTTCACATTGATCATTACTTCGGTAATCGTAAAACGATTTGCAGAAGGAAAACCGCCTCTCAACAACGACGAGATATCGGAAAGCTGCGAAATACCGATAAGACTCACCAATGATATTCTGGACGATTTACAGAACATGCAAATCATATCTGCCATACCTATACCCAAAAAAGAGCCTTTGATGGCTTATCAACCCGCTTTGGATATTGACCTGATAACGGTGAATTTTTTAATGAAAAGCATCGATCGGTTCGGCTCGGAAGATTTCAATATCGATACCGAAATAAAATTTGCCAATCACTGGAATGCTTTCATGGAATCGCGAATGTGTTTTTATCACAACAATAAAGACAAGTTGCTGAAAGACCTTTGAAATAACCTTTATTGTCTCAAGGTGGCAAAAAAGCTTCATCATCCTTTCCATGAAATATCAAAAATAGGAAAACAATACCTATATTTGCACCAATAAATTAAAAAATCAGCTTGTTGATATATGTCTCTTTCAGGATTATTGGAAAGCATAGGTGAATATGCATTGCTTATGAAACAGGTGTTGACACCGCCTGATAGAGCGAGGGAGTTTTTTAAGGAGTTTCTCAAAGAACTTTATAAGCTTGGAGTTACATCTATATGGCTTGTCGTTCTCATCTCTTTTTTCATTGGTGCCGTTATCGTAGTGCAACTGGCATTGAATCTCAACTATCCTTTCCTTCCCTCCTACACGGTGGGAGTGGTTTCACGAGAAATTATACTTTTGGAATTTTCTTCAACCATTATGTGCTTGATTTTATCGGGCAAGGTGGGATCGAATATTGCATCCGAAATAGGAACCATGCGCATCACCGAACAAATAGATGCACTTGAAGTCATGGGTGTAAACTCGGCCAATTATCTTATCCTTCCCAAGATAATGGCGTTTATCGTTTTCATACCTGTGTTGGTTGTATTCAGTATTTTTGTTGGTCTCATGGGAGGTTACATTATGTGCGCTTTGACGGGAAATCCACCGGTAGCAACTTATATTTACGGTTTACGTGCTTTCTTTCGCGAATTTTTTGTCTGGTACTCCATTCAGAAATCGATGATTTTTGGATTTATTATTTCCTCCGTGTCGGCCTATTTTGGCTACACCGTACAAGGAGGAGCACTGGAAGTAGGGAAAGCAAGTACCGATTCGGTAGTGATAAACAGTGTATTGATTTTGATGGCCGATTTGGTTTTCACGCAGTTGGTAATGGGATAAAAGCAACAACAAATGATCGAAGTAAGAAATCTTTTCAAAGAATTTGAAGGCAATCTTGTGCTAAACGACATATCGGCTACTTTTCATAAAGGAATAGTTAACATGATTATCGGGAAAAGCGGATCGGGCAAAACGGTTTTTTTGAAATGCATGGTAGGTCTTATTCGTCCCACATCGGGTGAAATTCTTTACGAAGGGCGCAATTTGCTCACCATGAAAACGAAAGAAGTAAAACGGTTGAGACGCGAAATGGGCATGCTTTTCCAAGGATCGGCCTTGTTTGATTCAAAAACAGTGCTCGAAAATGTCATGTTTCCACTTGATATGTTTTCCCGAATGAATAAAAAGGAACGACAAAAACGAGCAGAATTTTGTCTGGAAAAAGTAAATATGTTGCATGCGGCACATCTTTATCCTTCTGAAATAAGCGGTGGAATGATGAAGCGGACAGCCATTGCTCGTGCAATTGCTTTAAATCCCAAATATTTGTTTTGCGACGAGCCCAATTCAGGACTCGACCCTCAAACATCGCAATTGATAGACGAACTTCTCTTGAATATTACCAAAGAGTTTGGGATAACCTCGGTTATTGTTACTCACGATATGAATTCCGTGATGAACATCGGAGAGCATATCGTTTTTCTCAACGAAGGAGTTAAAGAATGGGAAGGGCCGAAAGAACAACTTAAAGATTCGGATAACGAAGCAGTGAAAAAGTTCATTTTTGCTTCCGATGTATTTAAGAAAATCAATGAAGCCGAAAAAATTGGTGTTGAAGGTAAAAAAGAGGGAACAAACGATTGTAGCTCCAAAAAATGACAAGTGGGAGTAAAAACGAAAATAAGAATAGGATTTATGGAAAATTTACTTGAAATAAAAAATCTGCATGTATCCGTAGAAGGAAAAGAAATATTGAAAGGCATCGATCTGGAAGTAAAAAAAGGCGAAATTCATGCCATCATGGGACCTAATGGTTCCGGTAAAAGCACGCTGGCGTTGGTTTTGGCGGGTGACCCCCGATTTGAAGTTACCAAAGGAAGCATTCTTTTTGATGGGAAGAACTTGCTGGAAATGAAGCCGGAAGATCGGGCAAGGGAAGGTGTTTTTCTCAGTTTTCAATATCCGGTAGAAATTCCGGGCGTCAGCATGGTCAATTTTATGCGAGCAGCAGTCAACGAACATCGGAAATACAAAGGGGAAGAACCCATTTCGGCAAGCGATTTTCTGAAACTCATGCGCGATAAACGGGAGATGCTGGGGATGGACAGCCAGTTGGTAAATCGTTCGGTGAACGAAGGTTTCTCCGGAGGCGAAAAGAAAAAGAACGAAATATTCCAAATGGCGATGCTCAATCCCAAACTTGCCATTTTGGACGAAACGGATTCGGGTCTCGATATCGATGCATTGCGAATAGTGGCTTCAGGGGTAAACAAATTGCACACCGACGATAATGCGGTGATTGTAATTACCCATTACCAAAGATTACTCGATTACATTAAACCCGATGTAGTTCATGTGTTGTACGACGGTAGAATTATCAAGACTGCCGGCCCCGAATTGGCGTTGGAGCTTGAAGAAAAAGGCTACGAAAGCTTGATAAACACCGCAAATACGAAGTAACAATTTGTGAAGAAATGATTGAACAACAATATATTGACCTGTTTGAAACGTATCGGGAAGAAATTGATAAAAACGCTACGCCGGGTCTCAACAATGAACGCGACGCTGCTTTCGAGTCATTTAAAAAATTGGGATTCCCAACTTCCGAACCGGAAGATTATAAACACTCGGACATTTCTCGCGCTTTTGATACCGAGTTGGGATTGAATCTACGAAACATTCCCATCCCGGTAAATCCTTATGATGCTTTTAAATGCGATGTTCCCAACCTGAATACCCATGTTTTCTTTCTCATTAACGACCGCTATTACGACAAACCCCGAAGCAACCCGTCACTTCCCGAAGGGGTGTTCGCCGGAAGTTTGCAAACATTTTCCGAAAAGTATCCCCGTGTTTTCAATGCCTACTACAATAAAATTGCCGACTACTCAAACAACGGTGTTGCCGCATACAATACCATGTTTGCCCAAGATGGTTTTGTGGTGTACGTACCCGAAAATACGGTTGTTGAAAAACCATTGCAGCTGATCAACATTCTTCGTGGCGGTGTGGATTTGAACGTGAACCGACGTATTCTGCTCATTGTAGGGAAAAATGCCCGAGTGAAATTGTTGGTTTGCGATCATACGGTAGACGATGTGCATTTTGTCGTAACACAGGTAATAGAAATTGCCGCAGAAGAGAATGCCCAAATCGACCTTTACGAATTGGAAGAGAATTCGGAAAAAGCAACCCGCATAAGTTTGTTGTATTGCAATCAGCAAGAACGATCGAAAGTAACAGCCGCGGGAATCACCCTTCACAACGGCTATACCCGTAACGATTATCGGTTCAAATTGTTGGGCGAGTATGCCGAGACGCATGTGGGCGGATTGGCAATAAGCGACAAAAAACAGCATACCGACAATTTTGCCTTTCTCGATCATGCCGTGCCGCACTGCACCAGCAACGAATTGTTTAAGTATGTCTTGCAAGAAAAGTCGACAGGCGTTTTCTGCGGAAGGATTCTGGTGGAAAAAGGAGCGCAAAAATCCAGAGCTTATCAAAGTAATCACAATCTTTGTGTTTCGGACGATGCGCATATGTATGCCAAGCCTCAACTGGAGATTTATGCCGATGATGTGAAATGTTCGCATGGGCTGACCACCGGACAACTCGATGTGGACGCCCTGTTTTATCTTCGAGCACGGGGAATTCCCGAAGAGGAAGCCCGCATGTTGCTTATGGTGGCTTTCACCAAGGATGTGGTGGATATGGTTCGTATCGATATTTTGCGCGAACGGTTGGAATACTTGATCGACAAACGATTCAGGGGTGATTTGCTGCGATGTGGAAACTGTAATGTATGTAAATGATGCTGAACGTAACCGAAATACGAAAAGATTTTCCTATACTTTCACGCACGGTTTACGGTAAACCGCTTGTTTATCTGGATAATGCCGCCACCACCCAAAAACCCCGCTGCGTGGTAGAAAAAATAGAAGAAATGTATTATAGCCTCAATGCCAATGTGCATCGGGGTGTACATTTTTTGAGTCAGGAAGCCACCAATGCCCACGAATCGGCACGGGTAACCGTGCAGAAATTCATTGGTGCAAAATCTCCCAACGAAATTGTTTTCACTCATGGGGCAACGGAATCCATCAATTTGGTAGCGTCATGCTTTTGCCGGGCATTTTGCAAGGAAGGGGACGAAATTCTTATCACGGCAATGGAGCACCACTCCAATATTGTTCCGTGGCAATTGCAAGGCGATATTATGGGAATAAAACTTCAAGTGGTTCCTATCAACGAAAACGGCGAATTGCGCCTCGATGAGTTGGAGAAAAAAATTTCTTCACGTACCAAACTGATTGCCTTGACACATATTTCAAACGTACTGGGCACTATCAATCCTATTGAAAAAATAACGAAAATTGCGCACGACCGCAATATTCCCGTTTTGGTTGATGCGGCTCAGTCGGTGCAACACCTGCCGATTGATGTACAATTGGTCGATTGCGATTTTTTGGTTTTTTCATCCCATAAGATTTACGGACCTACCGGGATTGGTATCCTGTATGGGAAAGAAAAGTGGCTGGATGCCTTGCCTCCTTATCAAGGTGGCGGTGAAATGATCGCCAGCGTGAGTTTCGAAAAAACCACTTACAGCGAGATTCCCTTTAAATTTGAGGCCGGAACACCCGATTTTGTAGGATCTGCCGCTTTAGCCGCAGCATTGGATTATGTTTCGGGGATTGGATTGGAACATATTGCCCGTTACGAGGGTAAGTTGCTGGAGTATGCCACTCGGCGGCTACAAGCCATCAAAGGTTTGCATATATATGGCAATGCCACAAACAAAAGCAGTGTAATTTCGTTTCTGGTGGATGGTGTTCATCCATATGACATGGGAATGTTGCTCGACAAAATGGGAATAGCCGTACGTACCGGGCATCATTGTGCGGAGCCTTTAATGAAAGAATTGGGCATTCAGGGAACGGTTCGTGCGTCGCCGGCTTTTTACAACACATATGAGGAGATGGATGCGTTGGCGGAAGGAATCGAACGAATTATCAAAATGTTTTGATATCTCGTGAATGCTTTATTTCCCACTCTTTTATTCGTTCGATGGCTTCATGGGTTTTTTCGTGGCTGTTGAAAGCCGTGAGACGAAAATAGCCTTCGCCGCTTGGACCAAATCCCACTCCCGGTGTACCTACAATGTGACACTCCTCGAGCAACCGATCAAAGAACTGCCAAGAATCGTTTGTGTTGGGGCATTTTAACCAGATATAAGGTGAATTTACTCCGCCATACACGGTCCAACCTTTCTCACGAAGTCCTTCACGGATGGTCTTTGCATTTTCCAAATAATAATTTACCAACCCTTTCACTTCCTCTTTTCCTTCGGGAGAATATACCGCTTCTGCTGCACGCTGAATAATGTAGGCTGTTCCGTTGAATTTGGTGGATTGGCGTCTGAGCCATAATTGATTCAAGGAAACATAAGTCCCGGTGGAAGCTTTGGTTTTCAGTTCTTTCGGCACCACTGTGTAGCTGCAGCGCAAACCGGTGAAGCCGGCGTTTTTGGAATAGGAACGAAATTCGATGGCACACGATTTTGCACCCTCAATCTCGAAAATGCTGCGAGGAACATCGTCTTCTGTAACATAGGCTTCATAAGCCGCATCAAATAATATGAGGCTTTTGTTCTCAAGCGCATAATTTACCCATCTTTGCAGTTCTTCCTTTTTCATGACCGTACCGGTGGGATTATTGGGATAACACAGGTAAATGACGTCTATCCTTTTCTTGGGTATTTCCGGCAAGAAATTGTTTTCGGCGTGGCATGGGAGAAACACAATTTTACTGTTGGTAATGGAACGCTCTTTTATTCTCATTATGTTGGAATCCAAATAAACGGGGTAAACCGGATCGGTAATCCCGACAACATTGTTTTCGCCCAGGATGTCCACAATATTTCCCGTATCGCTTTTTGCTCCATCACTCACAAATATTTCATCGGTAGAAATGTCGATTCCGTGTGCACGATAATCGTTTTCGGCAATTTTTTCGAGTAAAAAATCATATCCCCGTTCGGGACCGTAACCTCGAAACGTTTCTTTTACCGCCATTTCGTCTACGGCTTTATGTAAGGCTTTGATAACGGCCGGCGGCAAGGGTAAGGTTACGTCGCCAATTCCCAAACGGATAATGTTTGCGTCAGGATGTTCAGTAGAAAATTTTTTGACTTTCTCGGCAACGGTAGTAAAAAGATAATTTTCGTTCAGCCGAAGAAAATTCTCATTTATCGAAAACATATTTTATTGAGTTAATAATTGATTGATTTTTCTTAATCGGGAATTTCTCCCTTAAAAACAAAATGGGCATCGCCTGTCAGATAAACTTGGTTATGGATTTTATCCCATTCGATCTCGAGATCACCTCCTTTTAATTGCACAGTGACGCGTGTGTCGCAATAATCATTAATGACACCGGCAACCACCGAAGCACAAGCACCTGTGCCGCAAGCAAGTGTTTCTCCGCTCCCACGTTCCCATACGCGCATTTTGAACGTGTTTCGATCAACGACTTCAATAAATTCCACATTGGTTCGTTGAGGGAACATGGGATGATTTTCTATTTTGGGACCAATTTCATCAATTTTCAACTTGTCGATTCCCGACATGAAAATAACGGTATGCGGATTTCCCATCGATACACAAGTGATACGGAATTCCTTTCCGGCAATGGTCAAAGGTTGATCGATTACTTCGGGAAGTTCGGAAATCACCGGAATGGATTGAGAAGATAAAGCGGCTTTTCCCATATTTACGCGTACGCGCTGGACGGTATCGGTTTGCGGATCAATAAAAAGTTGAAGGTATTTTATACCTGCCTTGGTATCCAAAGCAATCTCCCTTTTTTTTGTCAATCCTCGTTCATAAAGATATTTTGCCACACAACGCGAGGCATTGCCGCACATTTCGGCTTCGCTGCCGTCGGCATTGAACATGCGCATGGAAAAATCACCTTCGGTTGAAGGACCTATCAGCACTATGCCATCGCCTCCTACACCAAAATGTCGGTCGCTTAACTTTATGGATAAATCGGACGGATTATCTATTTTTTCTTCAAACAAATTAAAATAGATGTAATCGTTGCCTGTTCCCTGCATCTTTTCGAATTTCATACAAAAATATTTTAGTTGAAATAAATACCGCCTTTTTCAATAAATTCTATCGTTTGAAAAGGAAAATGAACAATTTCTTTCAAAAACAATTTGATAGCCCGCAAAAATACGACTTTTTGTCGATTTTAGCAATAAAAAAGTTTATATATAGCTTGCGACGTAACAATCATTCAAAAAATTAAACAGGAGAGAGTTTATCTCTAAAGGAATAGGCACACCCGGAATTATCGTGAGCCGCAGACAATTGCAAGTTTAATATTTTAATATGATGCGTTCTCCCAATATTTTTGCCAATTCTTTTTTGATATTTTGCAACTGCCGCAATTCTTGAAGTAACGTTACCATTTGATCTGAATCGGCTGTTTGCATAGCTTTTTTTATTCTCTCTATCTTTTGGAGAACATATGCGTTTTTCAGTTCGGTAGTAGCTCGTGGAACCAATGTTTCAAGCGAGTTTTCTTCTATAAGGCAAGAATCTTTATCGTTTGTATTTTCGCTTAATAATTTAGCATGAATCTTACTGAGACGATATTTGTCGGTCATCACCTCTGAGGCAAGTTCGCTGATTTTTGGGTCAGGATGATAGAGAAAATACTTGTCGGGGACAAAATCGGTTTCGCCCGATTTCTCAACGGCTTCTTCAAAAACCTGTCGATATAAAGGATGGGTAAATTCAATATGATCACGCTCAAGATCGTATTTTATAAAATGAATAACCAACGGACCTTCCTCAACAAGAACATCAACTTCGATTGCTTTTTTTCCTTCACGTCGTTTTTCTCTCTCGAAACGCCGATAAATCGGGTTCATGCCATAACGGATAATATAGTGGATAAGCTGTCGCTCATACTTTTCATAAGGATCTGCTGAAAAAACATTGCGAAACGCTTCATCGTGTTCAACAGGGAGAGTTTCTTTCTTTTCAGGAGAACGTTTTTTTTGTTTTTCAAAGTTTTTCAATCGAATTTTATTGACTTCCCTAATCAGCATTTTTTCGTCTATGTTCAGCAGGTTGGCACAATCGTGAATATAAACGGAACGAGTAATATTATTGGGTATCACTGAAATACTTTGCACAAGATTGGCAATCAATCCGGCCTTTTTTATGGGATCACTTGCAGCTTCTTCAAGCAAAAGTTGGGTTTTGAAGCGAATGAAATCGACCTCATGGTCGTTGATATAACGGGTAAAACTTTCCGCATTCTGTTTGCGTGCAAACGAATCCGGATCTTCGCCATCGGGCAACAATACCACTTTCACGTTCATGCCTTCTTCGAGCAACAAATCAATGCCGCGCAATGCCGCATTAATTCCCGCAGCATCGCCATCGTACAATACCGTAATGTTATTGGAAAAACGACGGATCAAGCGTATCTGTCCGTGCGTAAGCGCTGTTCCCGACGAAGCAACTACATTCTCTATTCCGGCCTGATGCATAGAAATTACATCGGTGTAGCCTTCGACCAAATAACAACGATCTTGTTTGACAATGGCATTTTTGGCAAAATAAATTCCATAAAGTTCATTGCTTTTGGAATAGATTTCACTTTCGGGCGAATTGATATATTTCCCTGTGTTTTCGACTTTTTTAAGAATACGCCCACCAAAAGCCACCACTTTCCCCGAGAGGGTATGAATCGGGAAAATGACTCTTCCGCGAAAACGGTCTGTAAGCGGTTGCATATGTTCTCCACCGTAAGCGAGTCCGGTTTTTAACAAATACTCGCGCTGATAACCCGATTTAAGTGCTTCGGTGGAAAAAGCATTGCGTTGTTCAAGGCTATAACCGAGCTGAAACTTTTTGATAATATCGTCACGAAAACCGCGTTCTCGAAAATAACTCATACCTACGGCTCTTCCTTCGGGATGTTCACGCAAGATTTTTTCAAAAAAATCGCGTGCATATTCATTTAGAATAAACAGGCTTTCGCGAATGCTTTGTGCTTGCTTTTCTTCATCGGTCAATTCCTTTTCTTCGACCTCGATATGATACTTTTTCGCTAGATATTTCAACGCATCGTAATAGGAGAGTTGCTCGTGTTTCATGATAAAATGTACCGGAGCACCTCCTTCTCCACAGGCAAAGCACTTACAAATATTTTTGGCGGGAGAAACGTAAAATGACGGAGAATGATCATCATGAAACGGACACAAACCGACATAATTCGCCCCTCTTTTGCGAAGAGTAATGAAATCGGATACCACATCTACAATCCGAGCAGCATCCTGAATACGTTCTATTGTAACTTGGTCAATCATATTTTCGATACGAAAATAGTGATTTTAATTGTTAATTTTACATTTTTGGGAAAATAATATTACCTTTGTGGGTTTAGTAAAAACGTTTACAAAAATATAACATTCTCACAAATTTTTTATAACATGGATACAATTGATTGGTCGAATTTATCGTTCGGCTATATGAAAACCGATTATAACGTACGTAGTTATTATCGTGATGGAAAATGGGGTGAACCTCAACTCGAAACTTCCGAATATATAAACCTGCATATGGCTGCAACCTGTTTACATTATGGTCAGGAAGTATTCGAAGGATTAAAAGCTTTTAAGGGAAGAGACGGTAAAATACGCATTTTTCGTGTGCGAGACAATGCGTTGCGGATGCAATCGTCCGCACGAGGTATTTTAATGGCCGAACCACCGGTAGAATTATTTGAAGAAATGGTGTTGACGGCAGTCAAAAAAAACCGGCGATTTGTTCCACCTTATGAAAGTGGGGCATCATTGTACATTCGTCCATTACTTATTGGTACAAGTGCGCAGGTTGGAGTAAAACCTGCGAAAGAATATTTGTTGCTTGTATTTGTGACCCCTGTTGGTCCCTATTTTAAAGAGGGATTTAAACCTACACCAATGGTGATTTTGCGCGAATACGATCGCGCTGCTCCTTTGGGAACAGGAAGATACAAAGTGGGAGGCAACTACGCAGCTAGCCTTGCTGCTGACGAAAAAGCCCATAAAATGGGCTATTCGGCCGTATTGTACCTTGATGCCAAGGAAAAAAAGTATATCGATGAGTGTGGTCCTGCCAATTTCTTTGGAATTAAAAATAATTCCTATATTACGCCTGAATCTACTTCTATTTTGCCGTCCATCACCAACAAAAGTTTGATGCAACTGGCAAAAGATATGGGTATGAAAGTTGAACAACGTCGAGTACCTGTAGAAGAACTTGCCACCTTCGAAGAAGCAGGTGCCTGCGGAACGGCCGCAGTAATCAGCCCCATCTCACGTATAGACGATTTGGCTGAAAAGAAAACATATGTGTTCTGCGAGGACGACAAACCGGGACCGGTCTGCGAAAAATTATATCATAAACTGCGTGCCATTCAATATGGCGACGATCCCGATCCTTATGGATGGATAACGGTATTGGATTAAAAAATAAATCAAACCCCGGGTTTTATATTGATTTCCGGGGTTTTATTTTTTCCATTTACAATAAGGATATTTAGATAAATATGCGTTATAATATCGGATATCGTTTGTAACTTCTTCTCCTAGCCATTCGGGCTTTTCAAACGGCTGATTTTCACTTTCTAATTCAATTTCGGCAATAATAAGTCCCTTATTGTCCCCATGAAATTCATCCACTTCAAAAGTACTTTTTCCCTCATTTACCACGTAACGTGTTTTTTCGATTACGGATTTTCCGCACAATTTCAGCATATCTTCCGCTTCTTTTAAAGGAATCTCATATTCCCATTCATAGCGGGTAAATTCACTTCCAGCAACTGTGCTTTTTATGGTCAGATATGCTTTATCATCTGCTATGCGGACCCTCACAACCGGAGGCGATTCGGTAGAAAGATATCCCTGCATGATACGATGAGATGCAGACGACTTTGATTTATAATCGCCCTTTACTAAGAATTTTCGTTCTATCTCATACTTCATAATAATGGATTTTGCGGGCAAATGTAAGAAAAATAATTGACGGAATCGCGCAGAATATTTAAAAATGACGAATGTTAAAGATCAAATATTGCAGTATTTAAATCATTTTTTGAAGTGGATAAATAAATATTAATATCTATTTTTGGTGTAATTTCCTTAAAATATTCATAAAATGAATCTATTCGGACAAAACACTCAACTTATCACAATAGGAACTCTTACTTCTCTTGCTTTTTCCATTATCGCTGAACAACGAGTTTTTGCCATAACTCCTTTACAAAGCAAGAATCAACCCATGAATGTTTTGTTCTTGATTTCGGATGACATGCGAGCCGAACTCAATGTCCTAGGCAGCCAAATGGCGCAAACACCCAATCTCGACAAGCTGGCTAAAGAGGGAGTGTGTTTTACCCATGCCTATTGTCAATATCCCTTGTCGTGTCCATCAAGATCGTCCATTCTGACGGGACGACGTCCTACGACGATCGGATTGTATACAAACCGGGAATGGTTTGGTGCGACTTATCCAAACTGGATAAGCCTTCCCAACTATTTCCGCATTCACGGATACGAAACGCTACGTAGCGGTAAAGTGTTTCATGGCGGAATAGACGATACCGAGGCTTGGAGCGAAGGTGGCGAACCTCGTATTTACAATAATCCTGTTATCATCAATCCTCCTTCGGCTTTAACAGCCAACGAATGGCGGGCTCATTTTCAAATAAGAACGCCTAATCCATCCGGCGTTATCTCTAACCCCCGTTCGGATCGATGGGAAGCCGTAGAAGGAAAAAAGGCAAAGCAACTGGGAGATACCAAAGTCGCCGATAAGGCAATTGAATATATTCAACGCAGCAAAAAGACCGGGAAGCCGTTTTTTATTGCTTGTGGTTTTTCAAAACCTCATTCACCTCTTGTGGCCCCCAAAGAATTTTTCGATTTGTATAATGTGGAAGAAATACCACTTCCTCCAGATTTCGCTTCATTACCTATGGTTCCCGTTGGATTTCCTGCCGGGTCAATCAGACCCAGAAACGCAGATCTGTTCATTAACCGCATTGCTTCTCCCCATGAAGCCCGTGAAATGATTCGTGCCTACTTGGCTTGCATTAGCTATGTGGACTGGAATGTAGGACGAGTGATTTCAGAATTAGAGAGGCAGGGATTGAAAGAAAATACGATTATCGTGTTTTGGAGCGATCATGGTTATCAGCTTGGGGAAAAAGGCAAATGGTCGAAAGCCGGTTCGTTGTGGGAGCAAGGTACACGCGTACCTTTTATCATTATGGATCCACGGGCAAAAGGAAACGGAGAAACTTCTCCTCGCATTGTGGAGCTTTTGGATATTTACCCTACGCTTGTAGATTTGTGTGGACTTCCCGAATCTGAGGAACTGGAAGGAACAAGTTTAAGGCCGCTGCTTGATAATCCTTTGAAAGAATGGGATCGGCCGGCTTATACCGTCTGGAACGAACACGGGAAAGGTATCACTGGAGTTGTGATACGTACTGAAGAATGGCGATATGCTGAATTTTTTGGAGTAGGGGCAGGTGCTTTTCTAACCGACCCAATTCACGATCCCGACGAATTGGTTAATCTTATTTATGATCCAAAATACGAAGAAGTTGTCAAGCATTTGCATCAACTCGCTTCGGATTACGTTGCAGGAAAAACCGAACTTCCACCCAAACTGTTAAAACAGGAAACGCGATAATTTAGAATCTTTATAATCTTTATAATCTTTATAATAAATCTCCTTCAAATGAAAAATTTTTTTACTCTTTTCTTTTTGCTTCCGGCATTTATCTCTATATATGCCCAGGATGCACGCGAATTGTTGTACAATTTCGAAATATTGAAACCTGACCATGCCGATAAACCCAAAGTTGAGGGTTTTGCCAAAGATCGTATTCAAGAAAAACCGGGGAGAGGCTTGATTGCCTTTTTCAACGCAAAGGATAGAAGTGTATACCTAAGTTGGCGCTTATTGCAAACCGATTCTGGAGATATTGCTTTCGATGTATATAGAGGCGCAGGGAAAGGTGGAGATAAACTCAACAAAAAACCCATTACAGCAACCACCGATTTTCTTTATCGGAATGCTTCTTTGAAAGAAAATGATGTTTATTGGGTGGTTCCCATCCTAAAAGGGAAGAAAGGTATACCTTCAGAACGGGTAGAAGCCATCAGCCAACCCTCGCCGGAAAAACCGCCCTATGTTTCCATTCCGCTCCAGGAAGGTGTGGCTCTCGGACGAAGACGGTTGGGAATCGGCGATTTGAACGGCGATGGAAAATTCGACTTTGTTCTGATTCAACCTAATGTAAGTAAAGATCCCGGTTTTAAACCGGATTCATCAAAGGTGACCTATAAAATAGAAGCTTACCTGCACGACGGCACATTCTTATGGCGCAATGATCTTGGCGATGGCATCGAACCCGGTGTGTGGTATTCGCCATTTATTGTTTACGACCTCGACGGCGACGGCAAAGCCGAAATAGCCGTAAAGACAGCTCCTACGGGTATCAGAGATGCTGATGGGTGTGTTTATGAAGGAGAAGAGTGGATTTCGATATGGGATGGCATGACCGGTAAAGAAATTACCAAAGCCGATTGGCCTGAAAGATCCCCTAGATTGGGCGATTATAATCGTCAAAACCGCAATCAACTTGGGGTGGCCTATCTTGATGGCAAAACCCCTTGCCTGATCGTGGCAAGAGGAACCTACAAAGCCATGTTTGTAGATGCATATCAATTCACAGAGGGTAAATTAACCAAATTGTGGCATTGGGATGGTGATGAAGAAAATCCGGTGGTGCGAAGTCAGGGTGCGCATATCATGCTGGTTGCCGATGTTGATGAAGACGGTAGAGACGAAATTATTCTTGGCTCGGCTGTCTTGGATGATAACGGTACTCTTCTATGGTCGGCAGGTCTTGGCCATCCCGACAAAGTTTTTGTTACTGATATTGATCCTTCGCGTCCGGGTATGGAAATTTTTCTTGCCGTTGAAGCATTACACGACCAAGATGGATTGGGTATTTGCCTCCGTGATGCCAAAACAGGGGAACTTGTTTGGAAAATCGGGCGCCCTACCATTCATGTGGGGTCGGGAATGGTGGCAGATATTATTGCCGAAAAACCCGGTCTTGAATGTTTCGCCACTGAAGACCCCAAAGGGCATCGTGCTATGCGCATTCCAGGTACAGACAACAAATACCTTTTTGATGCAAAAGGAAATTTGATTGGAACCGGCGAAAATGTTCCACCCACAGGCGATTGGGTCTGGTGGGATGGCGACAAATTGCGCGAGTATATTCGTCGTACCAGAGGACAAAAAGGCTTTTCCGTTGCCAAATATCGGTATGAGGAGAATGACGAAATAATACAGAATGGATTCGAGGGACAAGTGGTTATGGTTGTGGATTTGTACGGTGACTGGCGTGAGGAAATTATCACTGCGCTACCCGGTGAATTGCGTATATATAGTACCACGATACCTGCTAAAGACCGGCGAGTGACACTTTTGCAGGATAATACCTACCGCCAAACCATTACGGTTCGCACGATGGGTTATCAACAACCTGCTGTTCCCTCATTTTACCTCGGGGAATAAAAAGACAGCATTATAAAAAGCTTTAAAAAGATGAAAAATTTACCACACATTGTTTTAGCGTTTTTATCAATCGTTTGTCTGTGTTCATTTAAAGAGAGCAAGCAAAAAATTTACAATATAGCGAACTATGGTGCGGTAGGAGATGGTGTTATCGTAAATACGCAAACCATTCAGCAGCTCATAGATCAATGTGCAGAAGAAGGTGGAGGCGTAATAGTTGTTCCCGAAGGTGTTTTCAAAAGCGGAGCCCTGTTTTTTAAACAAGGCGTAAATCTGCACCTTGAAAAAGGTGGTGTATTGAAAGGTACGGTTAATGCCGACGATTACCCGGTAATAGATACGCGATGGGAAGGAATTGAACAACCTTGGCGTTCTGCTTTTATCAATGCTTTTGGGTTAGACGGTTTTAATATTACAGGAAAAGGGACGATAGACGGTTCGGGCGAAGAATGGGCGAAAATAGAATGGAGCAGTCTAAGGTTTGGTCGTCCACGTTTGATTGCCGTGCAAAATTCCAAAAATGTTTTCATATCAGACATATCCGTTAAAAACCAGGCTTGTTGGGGAGTTTTTATTTTGTACTCTCACAACGTCGATATTCGTGATCTCACCATCAGAGCTGCTCATTATATCCCTATGTCCGACGGGATTGATATCGATTCTAGTACCCGCGTTCATATTTCGAATTGCGATATCGATGTGAACGATGATTGCATAGCGGTGAAATCGGGCAAAGATGAAGATGGACGCAGGGTTGACAAGCCGTCGGAAAACATTTTGATAGAAAATTGCCGCTTCCGATACGGTCACGGTGGAGTGTCGATAGGTAGTGAAATGTCTGGAGGCATTCGCAACGTTGAAGTTCGCCATTGCGTTATGGAAGCCGACAATTGGGCTCCCGTCCGCTTTAAATCCCAACCGAGCAGGGGAGGAGTTGTGGAAAACATCATTTACAGCGATTTGATGTTGAAAAATACTCGCCAAGCATTCGAGTTCAATATGGAATGGCGGATGGTGCCACCTATAAAACCACCTTCTGATCCATTGCCTGTAGTAAGAAACATTAAAATCATCAACGTTTCGGGTACGGTTGAAAAAGTGGGTATCATGCACGGTTTACCCGACAGTCCTATTCAAAATGTTTCGTTTCAGAATTGTCATATCAAGGCAAAAAGAGGATTCGTTTTGGAAAATGTCGAAAATATCGATCTTTCAGGCCTTCACATTACTGTGGAAGAAGGGGAGCCTATCGTTATTCGCAATACTGCACCGCGTGACAATGTTTTTCATGAAGAATCTTTGTCGTCCGTGAGCAACCTAACCGCTGGTGAAATTGCTACTCGGTTTAAGAATCCTCCTCCCCAATACAGCCTCAGCTTTTATTGGGGCTGGGATGGGAAAGTTACCGAAGAGGTAATGGCTCGCGATTTGGACGAATTCAGATCCAACAATGTCTCGGTTGTAACTATTGAACCCGGATACGACATGGACAATCCATACCTTTCCGAAGGATGGTTTGAAAAAGTAGAAACGGCCGTCAGGTTGGCAAAAGAGCAAAACATGTGTGTGTATCTTGTGGATGAAGGGAAATATCCGAGTGGTTTTGCCGGCGGAAAAATTTCGGAGCAAGCACCGGATCTCACCATGAAGGCACTGGTAGTTGCCGAAAAAATTGTCGTTAATGAAAGCGAATCGGTCTATCGCGATCTATCGCCTGAAATCCTCAGTGCGGCAGCCTATAACAAAGTCGACAGTACGACTCATATAATTGATATTAGTAACGGTAGATTGAACTGGACTGCACCTGCCGGAGATTGGGAAATCTTGCTCGTTAAAAGTGATTTTACATCTTCTCCTACTCGTTCGGTAAATAATCCGGAACGCAGCAAAAATACCCGTCATGCACTTATTGATTATCTTGATTCCGCTGCAACCCGTAAATTCATCGAATTTACACACGAAAAATATGCTGAACGCATGCAAAATGAATTTGGCAAAACCATTTTGGGTTTTCGAGGGGACGAACCCGATTACTCTATCCGCGGCATTCCTTGGACGACGACTCTGTTTAACACCTTCAAGAGAATGAAAGGTTATGACGTCCGCCCTTATGTCGCATCTTTTTTTGCCCCGGCTTTAACGGAAGAGCAATGGCGTGTTCGTGCCGATTATTGGGATGTATGGTCCACTCTTTTTGCCGAGAACTTCTTTAAGATTCAGGCTGATTGGTGTGCCAATCATCATTTGGACTATCTTGTACACCTAAACCATGAAGACAAAATGGTTGATTTGATTCGGTCGACGGGGGATTTTTTCAAAGCAATGCGGTACGTGCAAATGCCTGGCGTAGATGTAATTTGGGATCAAATATGGCCGGAGAAAAATATGCCGGTGTATCCCAAATATGCTTCTTCGGCTGCACATCTGTTCGGTCGTTCACGGTCATTTACTGAAAGTTTTGCGGCATATCGCCCTCAGCCCGGTATCGATCAGGCTAAATGGATAATCGATTATCAATTGGTAAGAGGTATCAATATGGTAGAAGTCATGTTTGTTCCTGCTTCTACTAGCGGCAAATCCGGCATGCGGGGATGGCTTGCCGACGAAAAATTTTCGGCAGTCGCCAAATATGTTCAACGCGCCTGCTATTTGCTTTCACAAGGAACACCCGCAGCCAAAATAGCGGTATATTTTCCTACAACGAGCATTTGGTTGGGCAACAATGAAGCCGAAGAAAGCACGCTTACCCTCATGCAAAAACTACTGGCCATGCAACGTGATTTTGATGTTGTGGACGAACAGTCGCTTCAATCCTTAATGAAACTCGAAAACGGGAGGTTTATCAACTTGAGCGGTCAGACCTATTCAACGGTGATAATTCCACCGGTTAGCGTAATTTCAAAAAACGCTTTAAATCGTCTGAAAACATTCAGAGAAATGGGTGGAACCGTAATTTTTATCGGAACACCTCCTCAACTGATTGCTGACCGAACGTTTTTTGATGCTACAGGACCGGCAGACATAAGTTGGGCAGTGCATGAACCCTTGAGTGACTTGACGGATGCAGTACTTGGAGTACTTCCGCCTGCAGATTTCCATTTAGCGCATCCTGCTTCATCCATTAAATATACACACCGCAAATGGAATGATGCAGATTTATATTTCGTTTTCAACGAAAGCAATCAAACGCAAGATCTTACAATTACATTATCCGGTAAAGGGAAGGTGCAACTTTGGGATGCGATGACAGGCGAAATTCAAGATATCTCTGATGTTGTCACAGCACAAGAAGGTATCAAAATAAATTTTCAGCTTGAACCTTGGAGCACACGCTTTATTGTCATCGACAATGATGCATTATAATATTGAGGTAAAAAGCTACTGACGAAAACAATAAAACAATAAAAACATCACAATGAAACACAAATCGCTTTTATTCAATTTATTATTGGCATTCATGATGATTTTACAACTGAATGCATCGGATCGAAAAAAATACAATTTCAACAGCGACTGGCTTTTACAAGTTGGCGATATTGAGGGAGCAGAAAAAAGCAACTTCAATGACAGCAAATGGGAAAAAATCACACTCCCCCGTGCTTTTAATGAAGACGAAGCTTTTAAGGTATCCATAGATGAATTAACGGATACGGTTGCATGGTACCGCAAACATTTTCGCATACCTCATTTGACAAACAACAACAAGGTATTTATCGAATTTGAAGGAATCCGACAAGCAGGAAAATTTTACTTGAACGGCCATTATTTAGGGAGACACGAAAACGGTGTGATGGCTTTCGGTTTTGATTTGACACCTTATTTGAAAAAAGGAGAAAACATCATTGCCGTGCGCATCGACAACGATTGGGATTATAGAGAAGAAGATACCGGAACAAAATTTCAGTGGAACAACCGTAATTTCAATGCCAATTATGGCGGTATCGTCAAAAACGTGTTCTTGCACGTGACAGGGAATGTCTATCAAACGCTTCCTTTGTATAGCAATCTCAAAACGACCGGCGTTTACGTTTATGCAACGAATATCGACATAAAAAATCGTAAAGCCGTTATTTATGCCCAATCAGAAGTACACAATGAGAGCCCAAAGCCGCAAAGGTTCAGCTATCGTGTCGCCATTTTAGATAAAGATGGTAAAGAAGTAAAAACATTCGAAGGGGAAAGTTCCGTTTTAAACCCCGGCGAATCCAAAATAGTAAGCGCAACAGAAGAAGTCGACAATCTTCATTTCTGGAGTTGGGGATATGGATATCTCTATGATGTGAAAACTCAATTGGTGGCAGACAACAAAATTATCGATGAAGTAATCACACGTACCGGGTTCCGAAAAACTCGGTTTGAAGAAGGAAAAGTTTGGCTTAACGATCGGGTTATCCAGCTTAAAGGTTATGCACAACGCACCAGCAACGAATGGCCGGCTGTAGGGCTGTCTGTTCCGGCGTGGTTGAGCGATTATTCAAATAATCTGATGGTGAAAAGCAATGCCAATCTGGTGCGGTGGATGCACGTTACGCCATGGAAACAGGATGTGGAATCGTGCGATCGTGTAGGACTGATTCAGGTAATGCCTGCCGGTGATGCGGAGAAAGACGTTACCGGACGTCAATGGGAACAGCGGAAAGAACTGATGCGCGATGCCATCATCTATAATCGCAATAATCCCAGCATTCTTTTTTACGAATGCGGAAACGAATCGATTAGCCGTGAGCATATGCTGGAAATGAAAGCCATTCGCAACAAATATGATCCTTTTGGGGGACGCGCCATTGGTTCTCGTGAAATGTTGGATATTCGCGAAGCGGAGTATGGCGGTGAAATGCTTTACATCAATAAAAGCATGCATCACCCCATGTTTGCTCATGAATATTGCCGCGACGAAGGATTGAGAAAATATTGGGACGAATACAGCTATCCTTTTCATAAAGATGGGGATGGTCCTCTTTATCGCGGAAATCCGGCCAGGGAGTATAATCGCAATCAGGACTCCTTTGCTGTTGAACTGGTACGCCGCTGGTGCGATTATTGGCGAGAACGGCCGGGAACCGGGAAACGCGTGAGTTCCGGCGGGTTGAAAATCATATTTTCAGACACCAATACACATTATCGCGGAGCAGAAAATTACCGAAGAAGTGGTGTAACCGATCCTATGCGTATCGAAAAAGACGGATTTTTTGCTCATCAAGTCATGTGGGATGGTTGGGTAGAGCCCGAAAAGCACCATACATACATCGTCGGTCATTGGAATTATCCAGAAAAGACGGTTAAACCTGTATACGTGGTATCAACGGCAGATGATGTAGAACTATTCCTTAACGGTCGGTCTCTGGGAAGCGGGAAGCGCGACTATGATTTTCTATTCATATTCGACAACATTATATTCGAACCCGGCAAACTCGAGGCTGTCGGCTACGATGAATCCGGAAAAGAATTGAGCCGTAATGCGCTTATCACCGTTGGAGAACCCGCAAGCTTAAAGCTTACTGCTTTTCAAAATCCTGAAGGGTTTCATGCTGACGGAGCCGATATGGTGCTTGTTCAAGTAGAGGTGGTGGACGAAAATGGTAACCGCTGTCCGCTCGATAATCGCACCGTTAGTTTTACGCTTCAAGGTGAAGCCGAATGGCGTGGCGGCATTGCACAAGGGCCGAATAATCATATTCTCTACACGAATTTGCCTGTTGAATGTGGGGTTAACAGAGTTCTTCTTCGCAGTACGACAAAAGCAGGAAAGGTTACCTTAACCGCCGAAGCCGAAGGACTTTCAAAAACCTCCATTTCGTTCCAATCTATTCCTGTAAAAGCAACAAACGGCTTAAGTACCTTTCTCCCTCAGATGAGTCTAGAAGGAAAGCTCGATAGAAGCGAAACATCTTTCGGACATTCCTATAAAAATAGCAAGCGGAGTGTGCGTATTTTGTCGGCTGTCGCCGGAACAAACAATGAGTCGGTTCATTACAGTTTCGATGATAACGAGTTGAGCGAATGGCGTAACGACGGCGATCTTGCTACTGCATGGATTACTTATCATCTTGAAGAATACACTACAATTGATGAAATTTGCCTTAAACTCGCCGATTTTCGTTCGCGAAGCTATCCTTTGGAAATATATGCCGGTAACACGCTTATCTGGAACGGTGAAACAGAAAAAAGCCTCGGATACATTCACCTGAAAACAAAGCCTGTACGCACTAACCGTATCACTCTCCGGTTGAAAGGAAGCACGGCAGATCAAGATGCTTTCAGACAGATTGTGGAATTGGATACTGAGCATAATATCGAGAAAAAAGATAAAAGAAAAAGCAACTATCATCTTCGCATTATCGAGGCAGAATTTTTAAAAACATTAAATAAATAAAGCTTTTATATAACATTTACAGGTGAGGATAAATGTTAAATGTCAAATAGTGTAGTATTTTAATCAAATATTGCAGTCTTTAATCTAACTTAAAAATCCACCACCTTTGGTGGTGGTAATGTTCTTTGGGGCTACGCCTAAAATGAATAACTTTGCGAGATGAGTAAATACAAGCAGCAAAGTCATGTAGTTTGGAAGTGTGATTACCACATTGTTTGGTGTCCTAAATATCGTTTCCGCATCTTGACAGGAATCGTCAAGGATTTGGTTGAACATGATATTCGGATGTTTTGTGAGTGGAAAGGCTGTGATGTTGAGGAGTTGAACGTCCAACCCGATCATATTCATCTTTTGGTGTCCATTCCACCGAGAGTTTCTGTTTCAGAATTGATGGGAACCTTAAAAGGCAAACTCGCTATCAAATTATTCAAGAGTTACCCTCAGTTGAAACAGAAACCCTATTGGGGCAATCATTTTTGGTCTCGAGGCTATTTTGTCAACACCGTTGGTCTGAATGAAGATATGATTCGACGTTATGTTCAGTACCAAGAGGAGCAAGACAAAAAAGAAGAGTCCAAAAGTCAAAACTTTACGTTGTTTGACTAACCCTACTACATTTCAAAGACCCCGTTTGAAGGCTATGCCTTCATCGTTTTACCAAATCCACCTCCTTTGGAGGTGGTGGTTTAATTTTGGATGGAAATTTCATTTGGGCGATGTGGAGAACGCCGAAAAAGTGCTGTTTGACGACGCTTCATGGCAAGCTGTGGATTTGCCTCACGATTTTCAAATCAATCAGCCTTGGGATAAAAACGCTAAAGGAGCAAGAGGTTTCAAAGCGATGGAAACGGGCTGGTACAGAAAAACCTTTAAAGCAAATCCCGAATGGAAAGGGAAGCGGGTTTTCATCGACTTTGAGGGAATTATGTTGACCGGCGATGTCTGGTTGAATGGAGAAAAAATCGGCGGGACCGATTACGGTTATCTGGGTTTTGAAAGCGATATAACCAAGAAGCTTCGTTTTGAGGGAGATAATGTGATGGCCGTACGGGCAAGCACCGGTGATGATGGTGATTCGAGGTGGTACACCGGAGGAGGTATTTTCAGGGATGTACACGTTTTTGTCAAAGACAGTGTTTCTGTTGCTCGTCACGGCGTGTTTATTACTACCCCGAAAATTACTGCAGCAAATGCTTCGGTAAATGTTCAGGTAGAAGTGGGAGGCATTCGCGGGAAGAGTCTAAACGTAGAAATTCTAGCGAAGATAGTCTCGCCCGATGGAAAGTTGGTGGGTGAAAGCAAAACGATGGCTCCACAAAAATCAAAAAAAAGTACTGACGAAGTCATGCTTCCGGAAATTAACGTGTCCAATCCGCAACTTTGGTCATGCGAAACACCCCATCTTTACACGGCAGAAATTAGTTTGACATCCGGCGGAAAAGTGTTGGACAAAGTCAGCGAAAGATTCGGTATCCGTACGATTGAGTTTTCAAATGAGTTCGGATTCAAACTCAACGGGAAAAAAGTATTTCTTCAGGGTATTGCCAATCACCACGATTTGGGGGCCGTAGGGGCTGCGGCCTTTGAAACGGCTATCGCCCGACAGTTTGATGTGTTGAAGTCGTTTGGTTTCAATTCCGTTCGGACTTCGCATAACCCGTATTCGGAAGCCTTTCTGCGGCTTGCCGACGAAAAAGGGATATTGATCGTTGACGAACTGTACGATAAATGGAGCAATACGGATTACTGGGCGGGAAGAATACCCTGGACTGAAATCTGGTACAAACATATCCCTGAATGGATAAAGCGCGATCGTAATCATCCTTCCGTAATCCTGTGGAGTTTGGGCAACGAATTGCAAATCAATGAAAACTGGATAGGTTTTCCTACCGGCGATTGGGGCGTTACGACCTATAAAATTTTGGATGTTATGGTAAAACGCTACGATCCGACTCGCAAAACAACCGTTGCGATGTTTCCGGCACGTGCCGGGGCGATCGGTAAATCCGATCCCGATTTCAACACCAAAATATATCCTCCCGAATTAGCCACTGTCACCGAAGTGTCGAGTTTCAATTACCGCTGGATGAATTATCAGGAATACTTGAAACACGCCCCGCATATGATTATTTATCAGAGCGAAGCCACGACGAACGAATTGGCGCAGCCTTTTTTTGGAATGGACAGGGAAAAAATGGTCGGACTTGCCTATTGGGGAGCCATCGAATATTGGGGAGAATCGAACGGGTGGCCAAGGAAAGGTTGGAATTATGCTTTTTTCAATCACGCATTGCAACCCTTTCCTCAGGCCTATTTAATTAAAAGCATTTTTTCGGATGAGCCGACGGTACACATCGGCATCGTGGATAAGGCTTCCGAGACACGTGAATGGAACGAGCAAACAGTAGGTACGTTGAATGTTTCGGATCATTGGAACAGAGAAAAGGGAAAAAGTTATAACATCCTTACCTTTACCAACGCCGATGAGGTTGAATTACGGGTTAACGGAAAATCTCTCGGCATAAAAAAGAATAACACCGACGATATCAAAAAACGGAATATGATTTCGTGGCCGAATGTGCCATACGAAGAGGGAGAAATTGTTGCTATTGCCCGTAAAAACGGTAAAGAAGTGGCTCGTCATCAGTTGGAAACCACGGGTAAAGCCGTTGCCTTAAAAATGGAAGCTGAAAATAACGATTTCAAAGCCAACGGAATGGACTTGAAATACGTGAAAGTATATGCGGTGGACAGTAAGGGACGGATTGTGCCGACAGCCACAGGGGAAGTGATCTTCGAGGTGTTAGGCAATGCCAAGCTTTATGCCGTGGACAATGGAGACCATACCAGCGACGAACTTTTTGATGGCAATAAACGGCAGTTGTTCAATGGATTTGCCATGGCTATTTTGCGTTCCACACAAACTGCGGGAGAAGTTGAAATCCGTGCCAATGTTCCGGGATTGAAAAGTGCCGGCATGGTGTTAGTTACGAAATAATTAACTAACGCGCAAGTTCGTATTTTGGATAAAAATGGGAAGGAGATTTATTCATCAGGAGAATATCCATCATGGTCAAATAAAGCCAAACAACACTATGGAAGTGACAATTGTTTTATAGATATAGAAAAGATATGGACGTTATGAAAAGCAAGATTGTAAGAATCGGTATTTATTTTGCGAGTATTTTTATGGTGGTTGTTTTTTCGAGCGCTTTGGAGCAGAAGGAGCGTATAACGATATACACCATTGGCGACTCCACGATGGCCGACAAGGACACGGTAGGCAATCCGGAGCGGGGGTGGGGACAAGCCCTTTCGTTGTATTTCGATATGCGTAAAGTAAGGATCGAGAATCATGCGAAAAACGGACGGAGCACCAAAAGTTTCATCGACGAAGGCCGATGGGATGCTGTGGTAGACAAATTAAAAAAAGGCGACTATGTCTTCATTCAGTTCGGTCATAACGACGAGAAACGGCAATCTCCCGATCGCTATACCGATCCACGCGGTGCATATAAGGCCAATCTGACACGATTTGTGAATGAGACCCGAGTCAAGGGGGCTTATCCGGTGTTGATGTCGCCTATCGTACGCCGACATTTCGATGAAAGCGGGCATCTGATCGATACGCATGGTGAATATCCTGAAGCAGTACGACAACTTTCCGAAGAACTAAACGTACCGTTTATAGACATGGAGAGCAAGAGTCGGAAGATGATAGAACGGTTGGGCCCGGAAGATTCCAAACGTCTTTTTGTCTGGTTCGAAGCCGGCGAATATCCGCGTTTTCCCGAAGGTAAACAGGATGATACCCATTTGAATTGGGAAGGAGCGGTTAGCGTTGCCGGTTTGGCGGTGGAAGGCCTCCGGGAGTTGAATCTTCCCGTGAGCCGTTATTTAAAAGAAGAAAATCAGGTAATATTGTTTGGGCGTAACCGTACAACCTACGTTTATGCCAATAAGAAGGAGAAGGAGGTGGTTCATACAGCCATAAGCTTGCTACAGAAAGATGTTGAGGAAGTTTTTGGCGGGCGATTGGAAATAACCGAAGATCCTGATAGGGCGGCAATTGTTGTTGGTGACCTGCTGGAAGAGGAAGGCGGTTGGGAAACCTTTAAGATGGAAACGCAAGAGAAGGAGAGTAAGAGGCAGTTGGTCATCAGAGGAAGCGACGCCCGCGGAAAAGCCTACGGAATTCTGGAGTTGTCGCGCCTGATCGGGGTGTCGCCATGGGTTTATTTTGCAGATGTTCGGCCGGTAAAGCGAGAGCTGTTTATCTTTCCTGAAGTATCTGTTCGACAGTCGCCTTCGGTACGTTACCGCGGCATATTCCTGAACGATGAAGATTGGGGGTTGATGCCTTGGGCTACAAAGACGATGACACCCGGCACGCCGTTGGTTGAGGGGATCGACAAAGGAAAAGGAGCCATTGGTCCCGATGCCTATGCAAAGATTTTCGAGGTATTGCTTCGTTTGCGCGCTAATACGATATGGCCTGCCATGCACGAATGTACCGTTCCCTTTTATTTTGTACAGGGTAACAAAGAAATGGCCGACAAGCACGGTATCGTCGTCGGTACCTCCCATTGCGAACCGATGATGCGCAATTCGGCAAGTGAATGGGATATAGCCGGCAAAGGAGAATATAATTTTCTCACCAACCGTGAAAACGTGCTCAACTACTGGGCAGAGCGGCTGAAAGAGCTGCGGGGCTCTGAAAACATCTTTACGATCGGTATGCGCGGGAAACACGACGGAAAGATGGAAGGCGTGAAGACCGTGGAAGAATACAAAAATGCCCTTTCGCAAGTCATTCCTGCCCAACAGGAACTGCTCAGGAAATATATCGATTCCGAGCCCGAAAAAGTTCCGCAAATTTTTGTTCCATATAAAGAAGTCCTTGAAGTCTATGATGCCGGTCTAGAGGTACCCGATTGCGTTACTCTGGTGTGGTGTGACGACAATTACGGTTATATCCGTCGCCTCTCCAACGAGAAAGAACGGCAGCGCGGGGGAAGGTCGGGCATCTATTATCATATTTCCTATTGGGGTAGGCCGCACGATTACCTTTGGCTGGCCACTACTTCCCCTGCTTTGATATACACGGAGATGAAACGTGCTTACGAACACGGAGCCGATCGGTTATGGATATTGAACGTAGGCGACTTAAAGCCGGGAGAATACCTTACGGAATTCTTTCTGGACATGGCATGGGATATTCATTTTTGCGAACATGATTCATCCGTTTTTTCCCATTTGGAGCGGTGGGCGGAACGTGAATTCGGCAAGAAGAATGCGAAGGGGATCACTGTCGTGATGAAAGAATATTACCGCCTGGGCACTATTCGCAAGCCGGAGTTCATGGGTTGGAGCAGGGTAGAGGAACCGGGTTACGGCAGGGGCGGTATAACGCCTGTGCGAGATACGGAATACAATCCCGATTTTAATAATGAACTGCAACGCAGAATCGACGATTACCGGGCAATAGAAAAACAGGTGTCGGTGATCAAAGGAAACATGGCGGATTACAAAAAGAGTGCTTTCTTTCAGCTGGTGGAATATCCCGTCAGGGGATCTTCCCTAATGAACCGCAAATGGCTGTATGCTCAATTGGCGCGTCAGTATAGTCGGCTGGATATCGAAACGGCAAAGAAGTATGCCGATGCGAGCCTAGAGGCGTATTACGATATAAGGCGGATCACGGAAGAATATGATCGGATGGAAAACGGAAAATGGAAATACATGATGAATTTTCATCCACGGGACTTACCCGTGTTCGGGAAACCCGATTTTCGGGAATTGGATTCCCTGATCAATGTAGGATATAAACCGATAAGTTCGGTAAAAGATAAAATGGCAGAGCGACCCTTTGTTTTGGCTAAGAATGCAAGTCAGGCTATTGAAGCAGACAGATCGGGTAAAATAATCGAAGGATTGGGACACAGTTTTTCAGCCGTTCAGATGCGACAAGGTGAATTACTCACATTTACCTTTGAGATTCCCGCGAGCGGTGAATATTGGATAAAGATTGGGACACTACCCAACCATGATGTGGATGGGCAAGGGATGAAGATTGCTTTATCGATTGAAGGAAAAGATATTGGTGAATTTGATTATCGTACCATTGGCCGCAGCGAAACCTGGAAAGAGAATGTATTGCGGGGTCAGGCTGTCACTACGGTCGACCATTATTTCTCCCATCCGGGAAAGGTAACCATCTCAGTAAAGGCGTTGACACCATATATCATTCTCGACCAGATCATGATTGGACAAGGGCCTCGGAATTTTTACGAATTTCCGGTGCGATAGTCTTTTGCTTGTTAATTTAATAGAGTTTATCGAATATCGTTTTATTATCCTATCGTATGAAAAAGTTAAAAAAAACAATTTTAGCCATTGGTTTTGTTATGATGGCTATGGTAATTTCGGGGAAAGACAGATACAAGTCGATTGTTGTAGAAGCTCCATTTCCGATGGATACCATTAAGGAATACATTTTTCCTGAAAGGGATTTTCCCATTACCAAATATGGAGCCAGGTCGGGAGGCAAATTCAACAATACTGTCGCCATTTCAAAAGCCATTGTCGCATGCAATAAGGCAGGAGGAGGGAGGGTGGTAGTTCCTGCCGGCACGTGGCTCACCGGCCCTATTCATTTTAAAAGCAATGTCAATTTGTATCTCGAAGAAAATGCCGTGCTGAATTTCACGGACAATCCTTCCGATTATCTGCCTGCTGTGCTTACTTCATGGGAAGGCATGGAATGCTATAATTATTCTCCTTTGATTTATGCGCTGGAATGCGAAAATATCGCCATTACCGGAAAAGGAACCTTGGAACCGAAAATGGATTTGTGGAGAACTTGGTTTCCGAGACCGAAGGCTCATTTGAATGCATTGAAGGAACTTTATGACATGGCTTACAAAAATGTACCGGTTGAGCAACGCCAAATGGCAAAAGGAGAAAATCACCTGCGTCCGCATCTTATTCAATTCAATCGCTGCAAAAATGTATTACTCGATGGTTTCAAAATTCGCGAAAGTCCTTTCTGGACGATTCACATGTATATGTGCGAAAACGGAATCGCCCGCAATCTTGACGTGAAGGCACACGGGCACAACAACGACGGGATAGATATTGAAATGACCCGCAATTTTTTGGTAGAAAACTGTCTTTTCGATCAGGGAGATGATGCCGTTGTGATTAAAGCCGGCCGCAATTACGATGCCTGGCGATTAAATACGCCGACCGAAAACATAGTGATCAGGAATTGCACGATTGTCAGGGCTCATGTGTTGTTGGGTATCGGGAGCGAGATGTCGGCCGGTGTCCGCAACGTATATATGCATAACTGCAACACCACAGCCAATGTATTGAACATGTTTTATATAAAAACGAATCATCGTCATGGAGGGTTTGTCGAAAATATCTATATGGATAGGGTTGAATGTGCTTCTACCGGTAGCGTTTTGGGAATCGATACGGACGTTCTGTATCAATGGAGAGATTTGGTCCCGACTTATGATATCCGGATATCAAAAATCAACGGAATATATATGAGCAACGTAAAATGCGAGACGGCAGACAATGTATATGACCTGAAAGGAGATATCCGCAATCCGATAACGGACGTTATCATCAAAAATGTTTCCGTAAACAAAATAAGGGAATTCTACAACCGCGTTCTGAACGTCAGAAACCTGAAAGAAGAAAATGTAACTTACAAGGAAATTGAAAACCTACAATAAACAGGAAGCAGGCTTTTTAAAAGTTTGTTCGACTAATTGAACATATCGTCGATTCCTTCGCTTTTTATCAATTCCTCATTGTATTCCGGAGAGTAACCCTGAGTTCCGGAACAAGGATTTTTATATTGAGGCGGCACTTCGAAAACGCCGTTGTCACTCATATTCAGCGTAGGGTCGGCGTATATTTTTTGATAAAATAATCCGTGGATGGGTAAGGCCATACTGGCTCCTTGACCATATGCCATACGGTCGAAATGAATTGAACGGTCTTCACCGCCTACCCAGCACCCCGCAACAATGGAAGGAGTGAACGACATAAACCAACCATCGGATTGGTTTTGTGTGGTCCCGGTTTTTCCGCCCATTTCGCCTTTCAGGTTGTACATCCATCGCAGACGACCGCCCGTGCCGCCATCAACGACAGCTTTGAGCATATCGAGCATTTTGTATGAAGTGCTTTCGCTGAATATTTCGTGCATTTGGGGGATGAATGTCGCAATTACGTTACCGTAAGAATCTTCTATATGGGTTACCATCAGTGGTTCCACGCGAATTCCTTTGTTTACAAATGAAGTATATCCACTCACCATTTCCGATACAGAAGCATCGCAGATGCCCAATGCCAGTGAAACCACGGGATCGATCGGACTTTTAAGCCCAAAAGATTTGAGCAATCGTGCAAAAGCGTAGGGTGAAAACATTTTCATCAAATATGCCGTTACCCAGTTGCTTGAATTTTGCAATCCCCATTTGATGGTCACCGGTTCGCCGACAGCACGAGCACCCGGATTATGGGGAGTCCATTCGCGTCCATTCTCGTCCAATAAGGTTTGGGGAACGTGCAGCATTTGGTCGCATGGTGTCATTCCCTCTTCCATCGCCAGTGTATAAAGAAAAGGTTTGATGGTAGAACCAATTTGTCTTTTTCCCTTGCTGACCATGTCGTATTTAAAGAATTTGAAATCAGGACCACCCACATAAGCTTTTACGTGACCTGTATAGGGGTCCATTGCCATGAAGCCTGAACGAAGGAACGATTTATGGTATCGGATGGAATCCCATGGCGTCATGACGGTATCGATTTCTCCTTTTTCCCAAGAGAAAACTTTCATCTCCACTTCGTTGTTTTTGAAATACTTCAGAATCTCTTCTTCGCTGTAACCGGCTTTTTTCATTCCCCTGTAGCGGTCGGTTTGACGCATGGCGTTTGCCATCAGTTGTTCCACTTTGTCGCTGACATGGGAAGAAAAGGGTGCATATTTTTTACCTGCTTTTTCTTTGTCGAAGAGGGGTTGCAGATAATCTCCCAAGTATTCTTTAACAGATTCCTCGGCATATTTTTGCATTCGTGAATCGATGGTCGAGTATATTTTCAACCCATCGGTATAAATATTGTAGTCCGAACCGTCAGCCTTTTTGTTTTTATGGCACCAGCCATATAAAGGATTGGTTTCCCACGCAATGGAGTCTTCGATAAATTGTTGGCGTTGCCATGCTGCAGGATAATCTCTTCTATCGGGCTTATTCGCCATCATAATCATACCCAAATATTGGCGAAAATAAGGAGCAGGAACATCTATGTGACTCAATCGGTTAAAGTCTATTTCCAGGGGTGTTTGTTTTAGTGAATCGGCTTCCTGTCGGGTAATGCAGCCTGCTTTTCGCATTTGCTCAATTACCACATTGCGTCGTTGGAGAGTAAGTTCGGGACGGCGTACGGGATTATAGAGCGACGAGTTTTTCAACATGCCTATCAGCATGGCCGATTCCTGTATGTTCAACTCTCCCGGTTTTTTATTGAAATAGGTGCGTGCAGCCGATTCTATACCTACGGCGTTGTAGTTGAAATCGTATTTATTCAGATATAAATTGATAATTTCATCTTTGCTGTAATAACGCTCCAATTTAACGGCGATTACCCATTCGATGGGTTTTTGCATCATTCGTTTAAATTTGTTTCCGGCTTTGGGGGAGTAAAGCAATTTAGCCAATTGTTGTGTAATGGTGCTTCCTCCCCCGCTGTCTTCTTGTTGGAGGAGGAGGGTTTTTACGATGGCGCGTCCCAAACCAATAACATCGATTCCCGAATGTTTGTAAAAACGAATATCTTCTGTGGCTATCAACGCATCAATAAGATGTGGTGATAGATCGGAATATTTCACAAATATGCGATTTTCTTTGTTTTGTGAAAAAGTAAAAAGGAGCTGCCCATCGGCTGATACAACTTGAGAAGCATATTTATCGATTGGATTTTCCAATTCCTCGATATTAGGGATGTATCCGATAGCTCCGATGGAAATGAGACCAAAAATAACGATGGCGAAAAGGATGAGAAAACCAAATATCTTCCACATCCCTCTTACGATTTTGTATTTTGATTCCGATGAATTATCTTGTTTGTTCGTTTTTCTTTTACTCATAGTTTTTTAGAAAAGAGTATGATCAACTCTCGAAATTTCATTGCAAAGATACACCATAATTTTCAATTAACATACAAATGAATAAAAATGAGGTGTCCATTTTTATGGACACCTCGATGAAGTTAAGTATTTGATTGTGGCCGGTTTTCGGTGCTATCATACCTCCCATCCCAATGCACTTGCACCCAGAACGGCAGCATCATCTTCTTTCAATCCCGAGAAGAGGATCTTTACTTTGTTTTTGAATACTTTTAGCAGGTTTTTTTCCATATTTTCTTTGGTGGGTTTGAGAATAAAGTCGCCTGCTTTTGCCAGTCCACCGAAAAGGATAATGGCTTCGGGACTCGAGAATGCCACAAAATCGGCAAATGCTTCTCCCAATATTCTTCCTGTGAAATTAAAGATCTCTATAGCTATTTTGTCGCCGGCTACAGCAGCATCATATACGTCTTTGGATGTGATATCCTCGATCGGAATATTTCTTAAGAGGGTGGGCGCATCGGGTTTTAGATCCAATATCTCTCTTGCGGTTCGTGCCACACCTGTTGCCGAAGCGTAAGCCTCGAGACAACCATTTCTTCCACAGCCACATAACCGACCATTATTGCGTCGCATAATTACATGTCCGAGTTCACCTGCAAAGCCGTCATGACCATAAACCAACTGTCCGTTTATAACGATTCCGCTACCAACACCTGTTCCGAGAGTAACTTCAATGAAATCTTTCATGCCTCGGGCAGCACCATACGTCATTTCTCCAATCGCAGCAGCGTTGGCATCATTGGTCAGGGCAACGGGTATGCCGATTCTTTCTTCTAGCATTTGAGCAAAAGGGATAACTCCTTTCCACGGAAGATTAGGTGCAAATTCGATGCTTCCGCTAAAGTAATTGCCGTTAGGTGCTCCAACGCCGATTCCTCTGATGTCGTCTTTCGAAAAATTATCCTTCAATAGGTCGTTAAGGGCTTGTGCGAGTTCATCCAGATAGTTGCCAACATCGGCATGACGAGTAGTTTTTATAGCTCCACTTCTTAAAATTTGGCCTCTTTTATCCACAATTCCGAAAATTGTGTTTGTCCCGCCGATGTCAATTCCTATTACATAAGGTTGATCCATGATCTTTGTTTTTAAAAGTTCATCAATGATAATTGGTTTTCGCAAATATACGGGTTTTTTTATCAATTTACTTTTTTAAGCTTGAAAATTTTTTATTTTAAATTTATTACCTTTGCGGTTACAGAAACCAATAAAAAAAATGTTTATGAAAAAAGCGTATGTATTTCCCGGTCAAGGTGCTCAATTTGTGGGTATGGGGAAAAATCTGTATGAGATACAGTCGTTAGCGAAAGAGCTGTTTGAGAAAGCCAACGATATTTTGGGTTTTCGAATTACGGATATGATGTTTGATGGAACCGACGAGGATCTTCGTCAGACAAAAGTTACCCAGCCGGCCGTATTTCTTCATTCCGTTATTCTTGCCAAAACAATGGGTGAAGAATTTAAACCCGATATGACCGCGGGACATTCCCTTGGTGAATTTTCTGCTCTGGTTGCAGCGGAAGCGCTGTCGTTTGAAGATGGTTTAAAGCTGGTGTATAAACGTGCGTTGGCCATGCAGAAGGCATGTGAAATGAATCCTTCTACAATGGCTGCTATTATTGGGCTTCCGGATGAAAAAGTGGAAGAAATTTGCGCTTCCATCGACGATGAGGTTGTAGTGCCCGCCAATTACAATTGTCCGGGACAGATTGTAATTTCCGGAACGATAGCGGGTGTGGAAAAAGCATGTAAATTGCTAAAAGAAGCAGGCGCAAAGCGAGCTATTCCATTAAAGGTAGGTGGGGCTTTTCATTCGCCGCTTATGGAACCTGCCCGCCGTGAACTTTCGGAAGCTATTTCCGCTACGCCTTTTTCTGCTCCGGTATGTCCTGTTTATCAGAATGTTTCTACTATTGGAGAGACCAATCCTGAAACAATCAAGAAGAATCTTATTGCACAACTTACCTCGCCGGTGAAATGGACGCAATGTGTGCTGCATATGATTGAAGATGGAGCTGCCGAATTTATCGAATTGGGACCGGGTAACGTGTTGCAAGGTCTTATATTGAAAATTAATTCGAATGTAAAGGTTTCGGGGAAACAGTAATATTTTTTAGACGATTAAGATTTCTTAAAAAACATTGCTTGTTAAAACGAGAAAAGAAAAATAAATTTGCCGATAACATTTAACACCATAAGGAAAAGATGAAAAAGCTCGTTTTTGTATTTCTTTTAATCGCAGGAGGGTTAACCGTATCTGCACAACCTTCTTTTAAAGCACCCAATTACAAATCGATTAGGAAAAATATAGAAAATTCCTCTTCCGATTTTTATTATCCCAAACTCATGGAAAGGTATCAAAACGGCGATTCCACTCTGACACGTGAGGAGAGAAGACATCTGTATTTCGGTTATGTTTTTCATCCCAATTATGTTCCGTTGGATACTTCATCTTACAATGAAAGTTTAATGGAAACCCTATCCAAAAAAGAATCGTTTACGACTGTCGATTATAATCGACTAATTGACGATGCCGATGCGTTGTTGAGGGAGGATCCTTTCAACTTGAGAGCACTCAATACCAAATTGATAGTATATGCCCAACAAGATAATGTGCCTGAATACAAGAAAGCGATACAGCAACGAAAAGTCGTATTGGATGCTATCGTTAGTTCCGGCGATGGTCTTACGAAGAAAACGGCATATCATGTGATCAAAGTGACGCATGAATATGATTTTTTGAGCTGTATAGGATATGAAAACATTGGAGGAAGCAAGATTACGGGGCATTATCATTACGTACGGCTTGGCGAAAACAAATACGGTATTGAAGGGCTGTATTTCGATATAACACCTGTTCTTAAGTATATGAGTAAACATAATCGATGATATTCTTAGAGTCCGTTTTATTTTTTTAATTTATGCAATGCCAAAATTATTTTAAGAAAATTATGGAGGAATTTTTTATGTCACTACAAAAGAGATTTGCCGGCTTCAAAAGCTTTATTTTGCTGGGTATGTTGTCGTTGAGTGCGATGCAGGTGTGTGCATCCGGTCAGATCATTTTGTATACCCCTTACACAAAAATTTCGGTATCGCCCGGAGAGTCCATTGAATACTCAATCGATGTAATCAACAAAAGCGATAACGTATTCATAGGCGATGTACGGGTAGTAGGGCTCCCCCGTACTTGGAATTATACCTTAAAGGGAGGAGGTTATACGGTTAGCAGTGTTGCTGTGTTGCCTGACGATAAAAAAACTTTATCGCTGAGAGTGGAAGTGCCTTTTCAAGTTAACAAAGGAGCTTATACTTTCCGTGTAAATGCGGGCGATTCGGCATCATTGGCACTCACGGTTCATGTGACTGAAATGGGATCGAGCGAAACGGAATTTACAACCGATCAGCCGAACATGCAGGGAAATGCCAATGCGACATTTACTTACAGAGCAACATTGAAAAACAGAACGGCGGAGAAACAATTGTATGCTTTGATGGCTAATGCTCCCCGTGGATGGACGGTTACCTTTAAAGCCGATTATAATCCGGTAACGTCAGTGGAACTGGAGCCCAATACTACTAAAGAAATCACCATAGAAGTTAAACCTCCCAAAGAAGTTAGGGCAGGTACATATAAAATTCCCATAAGAGCTGTTACGGGTTCCACTTCGGCTTCGATGGAATTGGAAGCGGTTGTCACCGGCAATTATGAAATGTCGCTCACTACACCAACGGGTCTGCTCAGTACGAAAATCACAGCCGGAGGAAAACAAAAGATTCGGCTGGTGGTTCGCAATACGGGTTCTGCCGATTTGACCGACATTGAGATGAAATCGACCGCTCCGTCTAAATGGCAAGTAATATTCGAACCTGAGAAGATCGATAAATTGGCACCCGGTAATGAAACCACCGTATATGCCACTATCGAGGCCGATAAGAAGGCTATCCCCGGCGATTATGTCATCAATATGAAAGCAAGGACTCCGGAAGCAACTTCCCAGATTTCATTTCGTGTTATGGTTAAGACGCCTATGATTTGGGGATGGGTCGGTGTTTTAGTGATATTGGCTGCAGTTGGTGGTGTGGTTTATCTGTTTCGCAAATTTGGGAGGAGATAAATCATGGCCGAAACAATTATCGAATTGGTTAACCTGACGAAAAAATATCGGTCGTTTACGGCTGTCGATCATATCAATCTGAGGGTTGAAAAAGGAGAAATATTCGGCTTTCTTGGGCCTAATGGTGCAGGTAAATCGACTACGATTTTGATGATGCTTGGTCTGACCGAACCTACCGAGGGTCAAGCTAAGGTATGTGGAATCGATCCTGCTCGAAATCCTATCGAAGTGAAGAGAAAAGTAGGTTATTTGCCCGAAGATGTCGGGTTTTATGATGATCGTACCGGATTGGAGAATTTGGTTTACACGGCTATGCTTAACCGCATATCTAAAGCGGAAGCTATTGAAAAAGCGAAAATACTGCTTCAACGCGTAGGACTGGGAGATGTCAATGGTAAGAAAACCGGGGAATATTCTAAAGGAATGCGTCAGCGATTGGGTTTGGCCGATGTGCTCATAAAAAGTCCTCAGGTAAGTATTCTTGATGAGCCTACTTCGGGCATCGATCCTCAAGGGGTAAGGGCTTTTCTCGATTTGATTGTTGAATTGCGTAATGAACACGGGCTTACCGTGTTATTTTCTTCTCACAACTTGCATCAAGTAGAACAGGTTTGCGATAGAGTGGGTATTTTTGTAGAGGGGAAAATATGTGCCGTGGGCACTATACCCGATCTTTCACGGCAATTGTTTGGCGATACCGATCACGGATTGGAGGATATTTACAATTCTTTTTTTGCAAAAGGAGGTGCACAGCATGAATAAAAATCTGCAGAAGAATTTTTTTAAAAGAAGACAGCCCCGCAATATAGAAGGCGAAGACCCATCAATAGGCTCTAAGGAGAACAAAGTAATGCATCCTTTTTGGGTTATGGTGAGTAAAGAGATTTCGGATCAGGTGCGCAGTTGGCGATTTATCATCATGGCGGCCCTCATTGCACTTACTTGTTTGGGTTCTTTATATACTGCGTTGGTACAATTTGACAAGCATTCGGGAAGTGCAGAAGATGCTTTCTTTTTTCTTAACCTTTTTACCCTGTCTGATGGTACGTTGCCACCGTTTACGGTTTTTATCAGCTTCCTTGGTCCTTTACTGGGAATAAGCCTCGGCTTTGATGCCATTAACTCGGAACAAAACCGGGGTACGCTCAGCCGTTTGTTGAGTCAGCCCATTTATCGCGATTATGTCATCAATTCCAAATTTGTAGCCGATCTCATTGTAATCAGCACGTTGTTCGTAGCGCTAGGATTGCTCGTACTGGGTTCGGGATTGATTGCATTGGGGATTCCACCTACTGCCGACGAGCTGGCACGACTTATTTCTTTCATTTTGATCAGTATTATTTATGTCGCTTTCTGGTTGAATTTATCCATTTTGTTTTCGGTTGCCTTTCACCAGGCAGCTACATCGGCGCTTTCGGGTATTGCCATTTGGCTTTTCTTTAGCATCTTTTACAATATAATTGTCGATTTACTGGCTAAAGCCATAGCACCTAAAGGGATGTTGACGGAAGGGCAGATAGTGGAGTTTCAGAATTTTGTTTTGGGGCTGATGCGTTTCAATCCAAGTCAGCTGTTCAGCGAAGCTACCATAACATTACTTATGCCATCGGTGCGAAGTTTGGGAGCTTTGACCATGCAACAGCTGGAAGGCGCACTTCCTACACCTCTGCCCATCGGGCAAAGCTTGTTGATGGTGTGGCCGCAAGTTACCGGATTGATAGCCGGCTCTATTTTGTTGTTTGGCTTGGGGTATTACTTGTTTATGAGACGGGAAATTCGTCCGCGATAGTCTTAGAAAGCAGAGTAAGCCTTTCATTTTTCAAAAAATAATGAGATGAAAGGCTTTGTTTTTTTTGAACTGTATTTTAGGATTTAAAATAGCGGATCAAGTTAACAATAAGAGTAAGAATGATGCTTACCACAATCATCGAAGTAATTGGGATATAAATTCGGATATTTTCTTTTTCGATTCGAATGTCTCCCGGCAAATGGCCAAACCATTTGAAAGCTGACGGTACCAGATACAGAAAAACGCCAATAATAACTAGGATTATGCCTATAATAATAAGCCATCGTGCCATTTTCATTTTCTTATTATTTAAGTAATTGCTTTACAATCATACAAACTTACATAAAATCGGTTGGATATTGAACAACATCAGTAGGGAAGTGTGAGAAGTGAATTTAATTGGTTTACTTCGTATTATTATGGTAAAACATCGCGTATAGTGTTGCCGGATACAATAGTTGGGGTGCCCGTCCACTTCCGGAGTACAGTATCCTCGGAGTTTTTATTTTCAATATTCTTAATATTGTTTACAAAAAAGGATTATATTTATGATTTGAATCCAATTCTCACAAAAAAAGCAATAATATGAAGAAATTTTATTTATTCTCTCTTATTTTATCTGTGACCGCGATAGTGAATGCCCAATCCTCTACAGTTCTTCAAAATGTATATGGCAGGCAGGTTACCTCTTTGAATGGCTATTGGCAAATTATTGTAGATCCCTTCGATAACGGTTATTACGATTATCGTTTGAAAATCAACCCGAATGGTTTTTTCAAGAATGCGAAACCGCGCGATAAATCGGATTTGGTAGAGTACAGTTTCGATTCGAGTCATCAATTGGCTGTTCCCGGCGACTGGAATACTCAAGGCGATAAATTATTTTTTTATGAAGGGAGCATTTGGTATAAGAAGGATTTTGCGTATAACAAGAAATCGGGTAAACGGCTTTTCCTTTATTTCGGTGCCGTGAATTATTTGACAAATGTGTATCTCAACGGTGAACCTTTGGGAACCCATGAAGGTGGATTTACGCCTTTTCATTTCGATATAACCGATAAGGTGAAAGACGGGGATAATTTTGTGGTTTTGCGTGTCAACAACGTAAGGAAACCGGAAAATGTTCCTACCGTAAATTTCGATTGGTGGAATTATGGAGGGATTACGCGTGACGTGCTGCTGGTAGAAACGCCTGAAATTTTCGTGGACGATTATTTGTTGCAACTTCCGAAAGGGAAATACAACGAAATTGGCGGATATGTGAAGTTGAATAAGCCACAGGCGGGTGTTGCCGTGACGCTGCGTATCCCCGAATTAAACGTGAATCGTCCATTGCTTACAGACAAGGAAGGGAGGGCTTCTTTTAGTTGCAAGGTTAAACCTGAGTTGTGGACTCCCGAAAATCCAAAACGTTATATTGTGGAAATTCAAACCGAAGACGAAATTATAAAGGACAAAATCGGTTTTCGTCAAATTGAGACCCAAGGGAAAAATATTTTGTTGAACGGCAAAAAGACTTTTTTACGCGGAATTTCCATTCATGAAGAAGCTCCTTTTCGGCAAGGCAGAATTTATAGTGAAGAAGAATCAAAAATATTGCTTGGATGGGCAAAAGAACTGGGGTGTAATTTTGTCCGATTGGCGCATTATCCCCATAACGAACATATGGTACGTGCAGCAGAAGAGATGGGATTGATGGTATGGTCTGAAATTCCTGTTTATTGGACTATTCAGTGGGATAACCCCAATACCTATGCCAATGCATCGCGACAATTGAACGACATGATGGAGCGCGATAAAAATCGGTGTGCCATTATTGTCTGGTCGGTTGCCAATGAAACACCTCACAGTGATGCCCGCGATAAATTTTTGATTGGTCTTGCTCGGCAAGTGCGAGAAAAAGATCAGACTCGCTTACTGAGTATGGCAATGGAGGTTACCGGTACGAGAAATAATGTGAGCCGCGTGGAAGACAACATGAGTAATTATGTAGACATCATCAGTTTTAACAACTATTTGGGTTGGTATGGAGGTTCGCCTGAAGATTGTAAAACACGGCAATGGGAAATTCCATACGACAAACCTTTTTTTGTTAGCGAGTTTGGTGGTGGTGCCTTGCAAGGATTGCATGGGGATAACGATCAGCGATGGACAGAGGAATATCAGGCGGAACTTTATCGTAACACGCTTGAAATGTATAATCGTGTAGAAGGATTTGCGGGAACTTCGCCATGGATATTGATGGATTTTCGTTCGCCTCGGCGTCAATTGAATGGCATACAAGACTTTTTCAATCGCAAAGGCGTGATTTCCGAAAGAGGGATGAAGAAAAAAGCATTTTACGTATTACAGCAGTTTTATCGACAGAAAAAAGAGGAATTTGACGTTAAAGGTCATTAGTGGCATCGACAAAAGCATTAAAACCGGAATTTTCGTGTAAATTTGTATCAAATACAAACAAAATGGCACGAAAAAAGTTATCACAAACGCAAATAGCGTGTATTATCCTTCTTTGGGTTGCTTTGGTGGTCTATATTTTATCTATGGAAATTTCAGTCCAAACGCTTATAGCCGTAATTTTTTCAGGTGCATTTATATTTATTCCTATCTATAAAAATATAAAAAAATAGAATATTCTTTGTTGTCTCAGATCGCTAAATTCGTTTTCGTAAATTTTTTTTATTGCTGTATTTGCGTTATTTTTGCAAGCCGATATAATAAAAGGATGGTCCGGTAGCTCAGTTGGATAGAGCAACAGCCTTCTAAGCTGTGGGTCGTGGGTTCGAATCCCGCCCGGATCACATTGAAAAAGAGATACTTGCTTATGTGCCGGCAAGTATCTCTTTTTTTTATTACACATTTATCACACAAAGTTGCTGAAAATCGGTAGAGGTAGATAACGTGCAACAACTCTTTCTGATAACCCGTTAATCATTCGTTTGCAACCCAAACCGATACGCCGGCAGTGGGTATAGTTTTCTCTCCGATAAGGTATTTTACATTGTTTGAAACAGGGAGGGTATATGTTTTATCCGCATAATTTACGGCTATTCCGAAACCGTCTCTATACTCGATATGCAGGCCGTCAGGTAAGTCCAATATTGGGATGGAAAGACGGGAATAGAGTTTTTTCAGCACTTCTTTTTCCATTTCTCCTTCTTGCGAATCTACGCCAACATAGGTTACCGTGCCTTTTCCCAACCGGCGGAAAGTTATTGCCGTACTGCCTTTGTAAAAATCATCTTCGTATGTTCCCCACACTTCTGTTCCGTTGTTCGGCAATAAAATTTCTCCCCAGCTTGTCCAGGCATAGGCGATATCGTCGAAAAGCACATGATTGGGAGTTTCCGGCAAGGGGAGGTCATAAAAATCGATTTTACTGCCGATCAAATCATAGATAGGCGCTGCGAAAGGGGTTTCCCATAACTGTCCGTTACGGTTTTTATGTCCTGTTCTGCACGTTAATACCAGGTTCCCGCCTTGTTCGACATATTCCGTCCATTTTTTTACAAGTGAAGAATCGATTAGTTGATAGGCGGGAACTATGATTATCTTGTAATTGGTGAAATCGGTGTTTTCTTCGATAAAATCGACTGGACATCCAAAGCTTTTTATCGCATCGTAGTATTTGGATACATGGCCTACCGTGTTCCATTGGGTTGTCTGTCTGTTTCGCTGCATGTCCCATGTATTTTCATGATTGTAAAGAATGGCCGTGCGTCGTGCTTCATATGCTGCGTTATTCTTGGCTTTTGGATCATAAACCTTACGCAGGAGTTCGATTTCTTCGATAAATTTTTTGAATTCCAATCCCCCGGGTGTTGGCGTGATGCCGTCGGTACCCACTATGCCGTAATGATACATTTCGATACCATAAATTGGAGCTCTAAAACGGTAGGTACATGTGAATTTGCTTCCACCGGCAAACACATGCCACAACCACAATCGAACGGCACCGGGAAGTGGCTGAGGATTGATTTGACCCCAATTTACTTGACCGGGTTGCAACTCCATCACACCGTAGAGATTTCGAACCGGACGGAAGAAGTCGTTAGCCATGGCGATGCGTTCAACGTGACTGAGGCGGTAACCGCGCGATCCGATCCCCAGGTTTTCACCGAAAACCTGGTAACGCGTATAAGTGGGAAAATCTTGTTCTTTGCTTGCGCGTAAATGCCCGTCACCGTATTCCGGAATGTAATTGCTTGTAATCCATTGATCGGGTGAAGCGTATTTTCGAATTGTTCGTGCCTGTTCATCGAGGAAACTTACCGTTTCGTCAGTTATGAACCGTTGATAATCGAGTATCTGATGAGGATTCATGAATCTGACGGATAGTTGAGGAATGTTGATTTGGGAAAAGTCGCTATATACCTGACTCCAAAATGCTGTACCCCAAGCTTTGTTTAGTTTGTCTATGGTTTGATAGCGGTTTTTCAGCCAATCGCGGAAGCGTTGTTGTGCCACCTCGCTATAATCTGCGGATGGACGAGGTTCATTGTCCAGCTGCCATCCCATGATGCGTTTGTCTTGCCCGTAATGCTGGGCTAGTTTTTCTATCATTTTTAAGGAATATTCCCGATAAAATGTATTGGAAAACGATGGATGCTGGCGTGCACCGTGATCGAGTCTCACTCCATTTTCCTGCATGATGGCAATATCGGGATGCTTACGCAACAACCATACGGGAGGGGTCGCCGTGGATGTGCACATGATGACTTTCATGCCGTATTTATCGGCCAGAGAAACTGCTTTGTCCAGCCATTCGAAGGTGTAAACGCCTTCCTTAGGTTCGAGATGCGCCCAGGCAAATTCGGCCAAATGAACAAATTCGAATCCGAGAGCTTTCATATTGGCAAAATCTCTTTCCCATTGCGATTCGTCCCAATGTTCGGGATAATAATAAACTCCCACTTCCGTTAATTTTTTTGGATCGAAAAATCGGTGTGGATCTTCTGCTTTCGTTTGAGAAAACGACAAGCTTTGATGAAGGAGCAGATAAGAAGTGATAAGAAGAAATACCTTGCTTTTCATTTTTATGCGTTTTTATGTTTTTATAACCATGTAAATCTCTTTAATAATTACCGGAGCAGTGTTTAGAAGTTATTTTTTGTATAAACACCTTCTATCATCACAGGTCCAAGCAAACCCGAAGGAACAACATCCCATTTATCGTATAATGTTTTTTCATAGTTGACATCCACGATATTGATGTCATGGAAAATTCGCCATACGATTCCCCTTCTATCGTAATCGGCAATTCGGTTGGCCGGAAGATTGGTGACCTCTATTTCAAGGGTGTTTTCACCTTGTTTCAAGTATTTACCAACGGTTGTTTTGAATGGAACGGCAAAGAGCGTGTCCACAGGCACGCCATTTACCCAAACACGAGCGCTTTCTCTGACATCACCCAAAGAGAGCCAATATTCGTCGGCCGATAGTTTGTCGATGTTGAATGTTATTCGGTATTGGGCTGTTCCCGTGTTTTTCCGAGCATTCTCATTCGGTAGGTTTGTCCATGACCCCAAGGTATCGATATCGAAAGTTCCTTCGATGGCAGGTTCACTTTCGATAAACGAGAGTTTCCATCCGTTTTTGAGTATTATTTTTTCGTTTGAAGGTTGATAATAATTCCGGGTTGGAACATTTACATCCTCATCGGTAAACGTTTTTAGTATTATTGATTGTCCGGGTTGCAACTGCATGTAAACTTCGGTTTTGCCGTTATTGTCTCTTATTCGGGCTTTTCCGGAAGTGCCGTTCAAAGGATCGAAAAATAGGGCCGATGTTGCTTTTACTCCCAGTTGTACCCATCCGTCAATGGTGTTGTTGGTGAGCATGGTGAAAAAATAGTGATAACCGCTTTCGTTTTTTCGTCGGATGCATTGTCCGTTGAATTGGGTTACGAAACTTTCTCCTTGTATACCTGCTGCATCAAATAGTTCATTGTAATTTTTGCCGGTTATGATGTTGCCTTTTCCCTGTTTGTCAACTTGAGTTTTGCCGAAATCGACGCGAGGAAATTTTCGCATCAGTTTGTGTAACTCGTCTTTTTTCACCTTTTCATCTTTTAATCCCGGAACATCATCGGGATATTGATCGATGAATAGGATGGTTGCTCCATCGGCAGCCAGGTCGTATAATTTTTGTATCGTTTTCAAGGGAAGAAATTTTACTGCAGGTATTACTAGCGCTTTATAGGTTGTTCCGCCTGCGGTTTTTACCCATCCGTTTTCTACGGTTGACGATAGAATAAATTTGTCGGAAATGTAATCGACATCTCTACCGCTTTCTTTTATTTTTTCAACAGTTTCGTAGAATTTTGGAAGGCGCTTCTTCATATCGTGTATCGAAAAAGTCAGATAATAGTCGTCTTGTTGTTCATACCAGATATCGTAAATAGGAAAATATAACAACATGTCGTTATCGGGTTTTCCATACTGTAAAAAGGATTGTACACGTGTAACGTAAGAAAAGAAGGCGGGAGCGTCGTTCCAGAAAGTGTTTGTCGGCGACATGTTGATGGTAGCATAAAAGAGCCATCCCGGCCAAGGTGCCTCTTGAGGTGAATAGGGTGTGCCGTGAAAGAAGACGTGATTTACTCCGGATGTGAACATTTGGTCTATTTCGGGTTTGCATTGCGATAAGGATGTCCGGAAATGTTCGGTCAGCCATGTGAATGTTTCGGCAGATGTAAATTTTTTTCCTGCAATATGGGCTGCGGAACTGGCGAATTTCAGTATTACCGGGTCACCATCGTTCTTTTTGATAAGGCTATCTTTGCGCAGACCGGGGATGTTAAAATTCGAAATACCGAAAATTTCACATTCGGGAATATCCACGGTTGCATATAAATCGATCAGGTTAGCCGGAGAACCATGCGCCTGATTACGTGTAATTGCTCCGTGTCGGTGAGCCCAATCTGTCCACTGCCGGGTAAAATTTTCTTCCAACATCTCTCCCAATGTTTCTCTGTAGTCGGATATGACGCGTCGCGAACGGTCGGTTTTGCCTTTATCGAGTAATTCGGGGAAATAGTTCTCCAACTTGTATCCTCTTCGTTTGTAAAATTCGTCCAACAATGTTGGGCTCCAATTTGCCCCATAAACTTCGTACGAATCATTAAAAAACGTATGAGGATAAGGAGTTTGATTGGCTGTAAATGCGTTTTCGAATTTTTGGAGATAATTTTTTACGGCATCGGCATCCAGATGATCCATTACATATCCTTCGCCGCCGGGTGCGGCACGTTTTACCTTTTGAAGCGTCTTCCCTTCAAACAAAGCGATCAGGCGCCATTCTCCCTTCGGAGCCTTCCATTTCAGTATGCTATCTTGGTGTATCAGTGGTGTTAAATTGAACTTTTCGCCTTTATTGGAATAGGCCATAAGACGAGAAAGCTTTGAAATGCCTACCTGTTTTTTATCGTTGACCACTATTTTCAGGTTTATTTCTTTATTGCCGGATACGCGATATTCTTGGAAAATTGCTTTGCATGCTGCATTGTCGAGCGTAACGTCGGGACCTCCGAATGGCCATCCCGTGCCGTTGTTCATATCGACCTGCATTCCCCATTTTTCGGTTTCGCCATGCGTGTAAGCAAGCATGTTCATCCATTTGGGAGACAAATAGGGAATGTATTTGTCTTCATACCCTTTTACTCCGTAAATTGGCGTGATTTCTACACCGCCGATGCCGGCTTCTCCCAGTTTTTCAATATTGTACGTCAGATTTTTTTCGTCAACGGCGTTTCCAAACCACCACCATCGTGTCCAAGGCTTGCATTCAACGGTCTGTTGTGGCCATTTTGAATCTTTGTCAACCGTAAAAGCCGACAGAGATGTCATAATGAAAAAAAGTAAGGTGATTCTTTTTTTGTTCATAGTTTGAATCTTTTTTTTATTTCACGTCCTTTTTTAATTCATCGGGAGCATCTTTATTTGTTACTTTTAATCTTTCTCCTTGTTTTGAGTACAAATTTTCAATAAGAGAAAGATCGATTTCGTTTTCAGGATGAAACAAATGCGAGTTCATGTATTTTAGTATGGAATAACGTAGTTGTCGTGCTACCGGTCTTTCTTCCGGATTGTTTTGAATATCGGCACTGCATACTACAATTTTTCCGTTACCCACTTTTGCTTCGAAAAGCATTCCTAATTTTCGGTTGATAAACCATGTGTCTATGGGTTGTATGATGGGTTGAAACGATTTCGGGAAATCGGTTAATTCCATCACTTGAGCTTTATGCACCAACTCCCACCATTGCAGTCCCGTATAGAAATCGGTGGGGAAATCTTTAAAGATAGGATGAAAATCGTTGATTAAAGTACCCACCGTGTGAGGTGGACGCATCTTAAACCACGATGTATTCCAGAAAACAGGTGTCATGTATTGTATTACATCGCTTCCCTGCGTGACTTTTCCTGCCAATTGCAAAAGAACAGAGCCACCTTTTTCGAGTACTACGCGTGCGGTACTGTCGATCTGTGTGCAAATGTAAACCGACGAGGTGTCCACCTTAGGGAGTGTTTCGGGATATACCCAAAAATCCCAATTGTTAGATATGTCGGTTCCTTGAAATTTGACTTCGAAATTTAATTTCTGAGCTTTTGTTAGATCCCGGAGAAGAAACGATACTTCGCCCAATGATTGGCAGTTGCCGATAGTAATATCTTTCTCCGAAAGTGAACCCTGTGAAATGATTTTTCCGTAAGGATCTTTTATTTTCCAAACGGTCTTCATGTTTTTCAACGGATATTCGCCAAAATGGGCGACTTCCACACGGGCTTTGAAAGTCTCGCTGTTTTTGAAAACGAATTTATCCATGCGCGATAAAAGTACGGTAGGTGCACAGAACCGGCGAAATTCTTTGGCCGTAATGTATCCTTTTTCTTCCCAAAACGCATTTAACACGCCTACGAGCGCCGTTCCCTGACCGGGATAGTCGTTCAAGCTCAACAGTTGAAACCCTGCGTATTTGGGCGTACGCAACATTTTTTCTATTTCGTGTTTGTAGCACAAGGCTTGAAGTTTTCCCGATGCCCGAAGAAAATCGGGAGCCAGTGTCCCCATTCCTCGATCGAATAAATCTTCTTGAAACAATTCCAAGTTGCGCGCCTTCATTACACCGGTATATTTTCTGATCTCCGTAAAGTCGGGGAAAACACACCATTGTCCCATTTCGTGAGCAACATAAGGCTGTTTTACGGTGTCGATGTTTGCCAAATAATCGGAGTTGGTTTCGGGACGGCGGTCCCATGTTAAGCCTCGTGCGCCGGCTTTCACATGAAATTGGCTTTTAGGTTGCCATGCCCAGCTGTTCCCAACGGATGCTCCGGTGTACACTCTTCGCGGGTCGGTTGTTTTCCAATAGTCGACAAATCGACTTACCCACGGCACCCAGCGTCCACGCGGTTCGTTGCCGATAGTAAACATGCAAAAGGAAGGGTGGTTTCCGTAATCTTTTACAATCCTTTTAGCTTCTTCTTCGAGATATTTGTCCACAGGCCTTCCATCTCCAAGAGAAGAGCCGTGATTAGGCCAAGTAGGACCTTCAGGTTGTAGATAAAAACCAACAAGATCGGCTGCAACGAAAGCTGCCTTTGGCGGGCAATAGGAATGAAAGCGCATATGATTTAGTCCGAAATTGCGGCAAATGCGGAAAATCCTTTCCCAGGATTCAACATCCATTGCAGGGTATCCCGTAAGGGGGAATACGCAATTTTCCACCGTGCCGCGCAGCACAATTTTTCTGTCGTTTACATAGAAATAAGTTTCTTTGATGGTGAAATCCCGCATACCGAAATGAGTTACTTTTACATCTGTTTCGTTTTTACCGGATTTCATTGTGATTTTCAATTGATAAAGTGTAGGATGAAATTCATCCCAGGTTTGCATGTCTTCTCCCATTGGTAATTCGACATCCAGTCGTAAACTGTCTTTATCGATCTTATAATTTCGGGTTACGGGTACAACACTGTGAGGCGTGTCTGAATTGAAGCTGTTTGCTTCCAGGGTGAGAATTCCCGAAGAGTTGCCACGCAAAAGCAGTTTGACCAGGGCTTTCTTGTTTTTCACATCAGGGAAAACCTGGATATCGTCAATGTACGATTTAGGTGTGGACTGCAGTTCTATTCTACCCACAATACCGTTCCAATTGCCTTGGGTTTGATCGGTAATGCTATGAGAATCTTTTCCCACGTCGATATCTTTTATGCGGTTGTCGACACGTACAGAAAGCGTGTTTTTCCCGGGTTTAAGATAGGAGGTGAGATCATAAACATGTGGAACACATAAGGAATTTTGCATCCCTATCTCTTCGTTGTTTGCCCAGACGCGGGTTTCGATATGTGGTCTTTCCAGGAAAAGAACGATGCGTTTCCCTTTCCAATTCGCGGGGATAGTCACCTCTTTTTGATACCATGCCACCCCAACGTAATATTTCACGGGTGTCAGCCAAAATGGGAGTTTTAAGTTATCGGGATCGCGATACTTTTCCAAACGTGGATTGTAAAAAAAGGAACTATCGTAAATGCTTGCTGTCCACTGCGTGTGCAAGGTTACATCATCGCCTTTGCGGTTTTCGTTCATTGATCCGGGCAGGGTTATTTTATCGGCGAGTTTTTTCGAGAACCATTGTTCTTTTACGCCAACGTCGTTTCTGTCGATTTGGAATTGCCAGATCCCCGACAAGTCTAACGTCGTATTTTGGGCAACGATAATGGAACAATTGACCAAATGTAGAATCGTTATCAGAATAGGGAAAAGTAGGTTAATGTATTTTTTCTTCATTTTCATACTTGTTTTTTTAGTTACTCTCATTTTCTTCTCCTTCCACGGGCCAATAGGGAGAAGGAGTGCGGGCTTTTTCGATTTCTTTTTGGAGATCCTTTACAACATTCGGATATTCTTCGGCCAGGTTGTTTTTCTCATAAGGGTCTATTTCGAGATCATACAACTCCAATTCGGTACCTTTTTTAACCGATACCGCTTTCCATTTGCCTTTTCGCACAGCCACCTGTTTTCCCGGAAATTCCCAGTAGAGAATGCGGTTGTCCGTGATTTGCTCTTTTCCTTCCAATAGAGGCTTTATACTGATGCCGTCGGTATGTTTTGGAAGTTTGGCTTGGGTGTAATCTGCCAGTGTCGGCATGATGTCCGGGAAGTAGATCAGATTGTCTTTTATTTGGTTTCCTTTGATTTTTTTCGGAAAATTCACGATGAATGGTATTTTTATTCCGCCTTCATACAATAAGGCTTTATGACCTTTCAGGCCGGCATTGCAATTAAGTTCTTCCAGTGGTGCCTGAATTGCACCGCCATTATCTGAAGTAAAAATGATGAGGGTATTGTCTCTTAAATTGTTCTTTTCCAAATAATCGATCAATTGCCCGATGGCTTTATCGGTATGGGTGATCAGAGCAGCATATAATTTGGCTGTTTCAGACAGCGGCATGGAAGCATAAGGTTCGGTACTGTTGATGACATAAGGCTCGTGTGGCACATCAAATGCCAGATAAAGGAAAAAAGGATGTTGCTTATTCCTTTCGATAAAATCGATGGACTCTCTTACCGATAAGTCGCTGTTATGAAGGCTCCTTGCATTATTTTCGTTTTCGGGGACCACTGTTAATTCCCGGTTGCAAAATCTTAATTCGGGATAATAATACGGTGTATTGGATCTTTCATAACTTACGAGCCATCCGTAAAACTCGTCGAATCCGCGATCCAGCGGTCCTGCTCCGGGATTGAAACCATCGAGATGCCATTTGTTGATCACACAGGTTTTATACCCCGCTGTACTTAAGATGGTTCCGATGGTGGTATCTTGAGGCAAGAGATGCATGCGTCGTATGGGATTTCCGTTTTTTAATCCCGGCAAACCGCCTTGTTGACAAAAATTGTCCCGTATGGTGGCGTGTCCCGTATGCTTTCCTGTGAGCAAAGCGCATCGGGAAGGAGAACTTACTGCAGAACCGGCATAAGCTTGGGTAAAGCGGATGCCTTCTTCTGCAAGTTTGTCGATATTTGGGGTTTTGATGATGTTGTTTCCGTAGCATCCCAAATCGCCGTAGCCCATGTCGTCTGCAACGATAAAAATAATATTTGGCCGATTATCCTTTGTGGGAGCTTTTACACAGGAAGGTAAGGTAACGGAAGATAATCCTAAAAAAGCCGGGACAAGTTTTTTCAAAGTCATCATTTTTCAAAAGTTTTTTTTACTTTTTCAAATTCTTTTTCGGTAATTTTGAAAGCTGTTCCGTGGCGTGTTCCGGATGGGAAACTCACCAAATCGGAAACGTCTTCCCAGTGCTTTCCGTCGGTAGAACGGATAGCGCCGTATTTTCCCTCTCGGTATTTATCGAAATAAACGTATACGTATTTTCCTATTTTTATAGGAGATGGTCCCTCTGCCCACGATTTACCTGAGATGCTTTTCGATACCTGCGTAGGGAAACCTTTTTTTAAATCGTCCGTAAAAGTGATGCGCAAGTTTTTTTCAGGAGGGGCAGAATTTTCGTTTTTGACAATCATCCAATACTTTCGACCGTTTTTTACTATTGCCCCATCAATGACGCTAAATCCCGGGTCAAAAAAGAGTTTTGTTTCGCTGAACGTCTTAAAATCTTTTGTGGTGACAAAATAGAGTCGATGGTTCAGCCCCTTTTCGCTTTCCGATGTGGGAATTTCCGGAAATTTGCCGGGTACTGTCGATGCCCAAATAATATAAAACAGATTGTCTTTCTTGTCGTAAAAAACCTCCGGAGCCCAGCAATTTTTAGTGGTAGGTTCGTGATACATGACGGGAATCGATTTTTGTTCGGGCCAGTTGACCAAATCTTCCGACGAAGCATATCCGATATGTTTGTCCCACCATCCTGTGGTCCAAACCAAATGGAAAGTTCCGTCTTTTCCTTGTGCAATACTCGGATCGCGCATTAATTTGTCTTTACCTACAGTAGGCTTCAAAACTGACTGATTGTTGTTCAAGGCTTCCCATTTCAGTCCGTCATAACTGTAGGCAAGATGTAAACCATCTTCCCCATTTCCCACGAAATAGGAAAACATATAGATGTTTTTTGCGCATAAAGTGATTGAACATAATAGTGAGGTCAATAGAATAAAGAGATTTCGCATGAGAAAATAAGTTTTTAGTTTGTAACAAGTTTTTCGCAATGTTGTATTTCGAAATGATCGACATTCGTCAGTTTAAATACTTCTACTCCGGCTTCCATGTCGACATCCAAATCATGAATTTTCAGCCTTTGCACATCCGAAGCCCAAATCAATGGACGGTAATCCGGATTTAAGAATTTGATGACAACGTTGTTTAACTTAATATTACGTGCATGGCGAATAAAAAATCCCGATGCCGGAATAGTGCCAAACATGGAAGGTTCGGGGTATTGGTTTTCGTTTTCGGGAGGGATGATTTTTGCCTCCTCTTTTGTACCTCCTCCTTGATAGACGATGCGGATATTATTCAACATCACGTCATCGATGTAATGGCCGGGAATGCCGCTGATGATAGAGGGAAAACGCGAATCGGCATTATAAACATTGAGATTGCTGATGGTGATTCGAGACATTTTTCCGGGCGGTGTTCCTTTGGGACTTCTAAGGCGAGCACCTAGACGCAAAAAAATGGGTGCATTTACGATATCGCGCATGGTGATGTTAGAGATAGTGACATCTTCAAGGCTACCTCCATCTACGGTTTCCAGCGCCAAACCTCTACATCTTTCGAAAATGCAATTGGTGATGGTGATGTTTTTAAATCCTCCGCTCGATTCGGTACCGAATTTGATTCTTCCGGTCACGAAATCGTGATCGGGGGCTTGGGGTTCTTCCCTGAGAAATGTACCGTCGAGCATGGTACCCCTGTCGTATCCACTCACAAAACAATTGGTGATGGTTATATTTTCCGTATCCCTGAAAAAGCCCAGGGCATAACTGCTTTTAAGCACAATGGCATCGTCCCATGGAGAATTTACGGAACAATCGGAAATGCGGACATTGCGGCAACAGTCGATATCGAGCCCATCGCGGTTGGTATCTACTTTCACGTTGTGGATGGTCAGATTATCTACACCGGTAGCCAGCAGTGCGAAATGACCGCAACGCAACATGGAAATATTGCTGATGGTTACGTTTTTGCACAACTTCAGACTTATGGCCTTGTTTCCCACACCGGAAAGCCGACTTTCTTCGCGGCTCAATCCTTCTCCATTGATTAATCCGGTTCCGGTTATGGTAATGTTTTCCAGTCCGATTCCCCATATGAGGCTGTTTTGCCAGTGGCTGTGGCCGAAATCCTGATAGGCGGAAAATTCATTCGGTTCGGGCGCATCATACCCCATGTTTTTTTCGGGATATGCTGCCAAAAGAACCGCACCATTGTCGAAAAACAAGGTAATGTTGCTTTTCAGTCGGATGGAATAGCTCAGGTAGGTTCCTGCCGGGAAGTAAACGGTTCCTCCTCCGGCAGATGCAGCTTTTTCGATAGCGTTGTTTATGGCGGGTGAATCCAGTGTTTTGCCTTCACCCCGGGCTCCAAAATCCTTTACGTTATAAAACGATGCCGATAAGTCGTGAGTAACGAATAATAATAATATGATTGGAGTTAAGTATCTTGTTTTCATTATGTTCCTTTTGATTCTTTTTCAAAAAGTTCAGGTAGCATAAAATAATTATAATCTGCCTTAGCGTTTTGCCGGTAAATGCAAAAATACTCTTTTTTGTTGTTTTCCAAAGGAATTATAGCTGAAAGAACAGGAGCATCTGTTTTTTTTCCTGAATTGTGCAATGCCAATGGTGATGTTTGTCTATTGGCATCGGATATGCGGATTTCGGCTGTTAAAGGCAGTATCCCTTGAAGAACTTTCAAATTTCCGCTTTCACCGTAATAAAGCGTGAAGGAGGTCCGTTCCACATTGAATACATTGTCTTTGCAGTACCTTGGCAACAGAGCATAGGGTTTATCATCTGAGAGCACTTTGCCGTAAGCTCCGCCAAAGGTGTAAAAAAGGTGAACGTTTTCAGGTAAGCGATTTGCCGATACTTCGATCAAAATGCCGTTGGTATTTTTCAGAGAAATGGCTTTAAATGTTATTTCGCCTTTGTTCAGAAGAGGATCGGCAATGCGATATGTCAGCACATGGTTCTTCAAATCGCTTTTTATCTGCTCCGCATCTTTTATCCATTTGCTCTCGCCATCTTTTACGATACCGAATTTGAGGTTTCCGGCCATCTCGGGCAAGTGAAAAATAAAATCGGGAAATTCTGCGGCTAGAATGGAAATATGATTTTGTTTTTTGAGTGGATAAATGTAAACCGATTCGGTTTTTCCGCTTGTGGAGAAGGAGACGTTCTCGCAGTTGGAAATGGTTATGGGAAGACGATCGGCAGTCACTATCTCGACATCCTCTATTGTCCAGTTTTCGGCATATTCGATTGTTCCTGCGGTTTGTGCATGAACAATGATGTTTTTCAAATAAAAATTTTTGATCATCGAAACATCACTTCCTTCAACATGAAAGGCTCGTTTTGCGTTGTGGACTTTAATATCGGAAAGGTAAATATGATTAAAATGTGGTATGCCCAATTCAGGTGGTTCAACTTTTTGCAGCATTTTTTGCCAGTGAACCGGCAGTTCTTTTCCTTCGAATTCTTTCGGTAATGTGGAATAACTGTAGGAAGGATTCCAATTTAATGTAGCTTCGATGGCAGTGCCCACTTCTTGCATCTCAATATTTTTAAGATAGATATGGTGAACAGTTCCGCCACGTGTCATTGCCGATTTGAATCGAATGCCTACTGTTGTCCCTTGTGCTTTGAGGTTGTGAGCCAATACATATCGGATACCTCCGGAGGTTTCGCTACCGCAGGTTAAGAGTCCGCCTCCTGCCCGTGAGATGCAGTTGCGGATCACAACGTATTCCGTTGGGCGGTTTATGCGCAGACCGTCGGCATCTCTTCCTGCTTTGAGACAAAAATTATCATCGTTGCAGTCGATATCGCAATTTTCCACCAAAATACGCGACGAAGAATCGATATCGATACCGTCTGTGCTTGGTCCGTGACCATCAATATTGTTACGGATAACAGCACCATCTATTGTACAGTATTGGGAATAAAGAAGATGAATTGTCCAGAAACCAGCTCGTTTAAATGTTAGATCCTTGATGGTCATATCTTCCGAATCAGATACGAGAACCGTTCGTGGTCGTTTACAGTCATAGTCTACAATCCATCTCAGCCCTTTTTTTTCGTATGTTTTTCTCATTTCCCAGTACGAATCCCAAAACGGTTTCCCTCTTCCATCAATTTCTCCCTTACCCGAAATCATGACATTTTTTTTACCGATGACGTTTATCAATGCCGAAGGCCATTCCATTTCTATTCCTGCTACACGTGTCGGAATATCGGGGTAGTCTTCCAGATGTTGGCTCCCAAGCAATGTAACACCTTGAGGAATATGAAGATGAACATTATTTTTCAGGTAAATTGCCCCTGTGAGGTAGGGACCCGGAGAGAAGGTAACTACCCCGCCTCCTGCTTGTTCGCAAGCATCTATGGCAGCTTGTATGGCTTTGGTGTTCAAAGTGATCCCATCCGGAACCGCTCCAAAGTCCGTTGTATTAAAAATGGCTGCATCTTGCGGCGTGGTACGTGCTCCCACATTCTTAGCCCATTCAAGATCGGATATGTTGAAGCCGAAAACAAGTCGGGAAAATGCTAAAAAAACGATAAAGAAAGGAACTTTTATTTTCATTATTTTTTGCTTTGGTTGAGTATCATCATTTCAATCCCCGCATTGATGATTAATCCAAGGCCGTGTTTTTCGTTATCGCCGACAGGACGGTTGAAATAAAACGGCAGATCATCGCTTATTCCTGTTCCTACGCAAACATTGGTAAAGCGACCGTCGGGAGTTATTTCGTTATTTTTTAACGTTCTCCATGCAACTTTGGCAATGCTCGTGTAGCATGGGTCGATCCAGTTGTGATTGATTGCCTTGGCGATACCGTAAACATACATAGCAGTAATGGAAGATTCGTCATACGAATCGCTTTTGTCGAGCAGTTGGTTCCACATTCCGTTTGCGTTTTGCCATCGCGAAGCTCCCACAATTTGTTTCTCCAACATTTGTATGAGTTCCTTGCGCTTTGGATGGTTCTCGGGCATGGCTTCAATGAGGTCTGCCAACGATACCATAATCCAACCGTTAGCCCTTCCCCAGAAAGCAACCCCGTTTCTTTCTAAATCGGTATAATAACAATGATAATAAAGTTGTTTTTGGGGACACCAGAGGTATTTGTCGATGTTAATCAGTTGTCGTAGGGCCTCATCGAAATAGTTGATATCGCCGGTTAATTTTCCCATTCGAGTCAGAAAGGAGGTTCCCATATACGCGTCATCGGCCCAAACGGTCATTTGGCGTGGAAAGGTGCGGCAGAGGGTTCCATCGGCCAACCGATCTTGTTTATTCATGATATGGTCGGCTGCTTTATCGATATAATCTTGGTACTCTTTCCTTTTTTCTAATTGATATACCTCGATTACGGCAGCCCCCATTGCACCGCAATCGTCCAGCTCTTTCATGTTCCAGAGTTGTCCGAAAGGCCAGTGCCAGTGCTTCCGATCGTTTTTGAAGGTGTTTTTGAAATATTCATAATTCTTAAAGCCGAATGCGACATGGTTTTTGGCGTAATCGATGTATTTTTGCTCGTTGAGGTATTTGCCTAACCGTATCATGGCCATATCCAATACACCGTTGGAATAGTGCCATTCTGCGAGCGGACTTCTGAATTTGACTTCAACGCCTTCGGGAATTTCTTCCGTGCTGTTGTAAATAACGCCATTATCGACTCCTACAAACTGTGTAACGGGTTGAGCCAATATGTTTTCGGCTATTTTTCTTATGGCCTCTTCGTCTGTTATTTGCTGCGCAAAAATAGGAGAGAAAAAAATAAAAAATAAACAGGCAAGCATTAATTTTTTTTTCATATTCATCTTTTGATTGTTTTTAATTTCCATCGGGTTTTACTAATGAATAAAAAGGAGAAGGAGGAATAAAAAAGTTGTTTATATCATCGGGATGAGCCGGATCAAATGACCATACCTTTTTTACGATGTATTTTTTTAATGGTGAATTGTTGTCGATCAATCCTTTAAGTACACATTTGCAGATTTCGTACCCGCCGTATGTATTGAAATGGGTATTGTCTGCCAAAGGTTTGGTTTGGTTCGGAAAAGTTCCTGCCGGATAATGTACAAAAGCTTTTTTCGATTCTTCCGGTCCCCATGTTTCGTACAATGTTTTGGTCATCCGATTTAGATCCACCAGCATGACGTTTTCTTCCTTTGCCAATTGTCGCATTGCGTTGGGATAATCTCCCAGGGTGTTGATTATTTTACCGTTTTCATCAAAGTTGCGACGGTTGACAGGTGTTATTAAAACGGGAATGCCGCCTTTTTTTCGACATTCATCGATAAAGTATTTTAAACTTTTCTTGAAACTTGTGTAAGGTCCTCTATTTTCTCCTTTTTGTTTTTGATCGTTATGACCGAATTCGATAAAAAGATAATCGCCTTTTTTCATTTTGGTGAGTATTTTGGGCAATCTTTTTGAGGAAATAAAGGTGTTGGCTGCTTCTCCCGATTCGGCATAATTGGCAACGGCAATCTCAGGCTTTAAAAAACGCGGTAGCATTTGTCCCCATCCACACCAAGGTTCTTCATCTTGGTCAACCACTGTTGAATTTCCGGCAAGGAAAAGTGTGGGAACGTTCACATCTTTGATGACCATTTCTACCAAGCCGGGCTTTTCCCCATTGATTTCCAGTGTAAGTTTGTCATCCCAATTTAGTTTCCCGATTTCCCGCTTTTTGATTCTCACGGAATCGTCATTTCCAATTTTAGTGTTGCGGATGTTTACGACGAACGAACGGGTGACAAACTTTCCTTGAGGGGTTTCCACATTTTCAAGCATCAACCGTCGTGATTCTGCACGAACGGTAGTATTGGTTGTCTCTTTTTTATTTCCGAGAACTACCGTTACCTTATAGTTTCCTTCGGGTAATGTAACCGAGAAAAAATAGGGATCATTGTCTTTAGGAACCGTATTCATATCATATCCGAAAGGAGATGTAGGGCCATAAACGGTGGAATGCTTTATTTTCCAATAACCTTTTTTGTCGGTATCATCAAAATTGAATTTATATTCGATTGCTCCTGCTTTCATGGTTGTTAGCAAAAAGACAATGAAAAGCAGTTGAAAGGAATTTTTTGAATGATATGAATGAACCATGCCTTTTCCTCTTTTTTTTTGTTATTAGTGTCAATCCATATGAAATACTTCTTTCAAGGGGATAGAAACGGGCGAATTATCAGGGTTGGTTTCCATGATGTCGGCCATATATGCCCACCATTTCTGAATGATGGGATTATCTCCCAAATCCTGAGAGGAAGCCTCTCCCGAGACTTTTTGAACCGCAAACAAGATGTTGGTATCTTTATCCCAATAAATGGAATAATCCGATACGCCCGATTCTTTCAACAGCTGTTTTACTTCCGGCCAGATTTCACGGTGCCTTCTTTCGTATTCGGCTTCGTAGCCGGGTTTCAGATACATTTTAAAAGCTTCTCGTTTCATAAGTCGATCTATTTTAATGATTTGTTTGAGGGTTTGATTTGATGTATTGGTTTAAAGAAAGTTCGGGAATATTGCGAATGCCTTCAATAAGTGCTTCGCAATTCAAGATGGCCCCTTCACGCGAAGTGTGCACGCTATCTTTAAATAGATCTTTCGCTTTTTCGGGACCCAGTGCTTCATATTTTATTGCAATCAGGTCGTTCATATCGATAAAATAAGCTCCTTCTTGCTCCGCAACTTCTTTTGCCCATTGACGATAAGTCTCGTTTCGTACCATTTTTCCGCCATCCCATTTGTTGTTGGGGGTAGGAGAAAGTACGATGGGGATTCCTCCACGAGCTTTTGTTTGACGGATGTAAATTCGGAGATAATGTCCAAACGTATATACTTCTTCCGGTCCGCCTGTCTTTTCCATGATGACGGTTTGCGATTCTTCTCCGATACCTTTTAATGATGCTCTTGCTCTTCCTGTGTTGAGAGGACCTCCATCGTTGTGTCCAAACTGGATAAATACAAAATCGCCAGGTTGTATGCCGAGCAATACTTTATCCCATAATCCCTCTGTGTAAAAAGTACGGCTGCTTCTGCCTCCCAGTGCGTGATTTTCAACGGAAATGCGAGTTGTATCAAAAAACTGTTCAAAGAAACTGCCCCAACCCCATTGGCCGTTGTCGCCTTTTCCTCTACCGTTTTTCATGGTCGAATCGCCAATAAGAAAAACGACCGGATGGTGGTTTTTTCGTGTGCTGCCGGCCACGATTTCGTCGGGGCGGGAAGCGTCATTCACATTAAAAATAGGTGCATTGGTGGCTATCGGTGAAGAATAAAATTGCACGGCACTGTCGTTCATTTTTGGGTAGTGGGTGTTGAAAAGTTTTATCATTTCTGCTGCTGCCCAAATAACGGGTCCGTATCCGTGTGCAGCATAAATACTTACAGGTCGATAATAATAAAAGGCCGGATCGAAAGCCATGCCGGTTCCTACACAGGTGCCTTCTATTTGTCCTTGAGGATTAATTTTGGTTGATACGGCATTCCATCCCAATGTAGCAACAGGTCCATAAGTGACGGATTCAATCCATCCCTTATTGATGGCATGGGCTATACAGTAGGTGAAAATGGCCGTTGCCGAAGTTTCGTAGTACGAATCGCTTTTGTCGAGCAATTGATGCCAAAATCCGTCACCTGACTGGCAGGCGGCCAATCCTTGAATATGCTTCTTCATCAGATTGAGAATAAAATTTCGTTGAGGATGGTTCTCCGGCAAAATATCGAGTGTTTCTACCAAGGTAAGTAATGCCCAGCCATTCGCTCTTCCCCAAAAAAATGAAGGATGTTCCGGAGCGGCTTCAACCCATCCGTGTCGGAATAGATTCTTTTCTTCCACAAACATTTTATCCGAAAACAGTAAGATTTGCTTTACCGCTTCATTGAAATATGTATTGTCTCCCGTTAAAGCGCCCATTTGTGCAAGCGCAGGTATTGACATAAACATATCGTCGAGCCATACCGTATTCTTTTGTGGTCGTTTACGCGCAAAAGTGCCATCGAACAAACGATATTCGCCATACATGATGTAGTTCATGTAATTATCGATAATCGGGCGAAGATTTAAATTTTGATCCTTTCGCTGCGCCTTTATCATTGCAGCACACATAGCTCCGGCATCATCCAGGGCTTTGGGCTTTACCATCTGACGCATTTGTGGATCGATGAGTCCGTAATCGTTAAATAGCTTTTTAAAGACAGGGAAAGCGTCAGCGAAAAAATTGAAACGATCGTAAACATACTTTTCATAGCGCTTATCGTTGGTTATTTCAGCGGCTGAAAGCATAGCGGCATAGGTTACACCCCATTCGTAGCTTGTGATTCGGAAATCTCCTTTTTTTAGCGCTATATTTTGATCGAATTCCGAAGTATCCATTATCGCTTTTCCGGTTTTTGCATCGACGATTTGGGCAGGTGTAGTCGTTTCCAAATAACCTAAAATTTTGTCCAAATCGTTTTTTATCTCTTTTTGATCGGGTATACCATATGGGATTGGGTATTCGGGTTGCATGAGATGAAGTGGTACATCCGCATCGGTTTGTTTTGTCTGTTTTTTTTGAGCATAAACAGGTACCACAGCAAGGGTGCATGCTAAAATATAGAACACGATAAGAGCTCTTTTCTTCATGTTTATTTATTTATTTAAAAAAGTAACGTTGATTTGGTCATTAAATTTACCACCTTTGTAGGTAACTTCCAATTCTATTTCGATTGGTTTCCCGCATGTCTCGGATTTTTTGTCAAGGATGATCATTCTTGAAGTTTCTCCATTCGACCATTTGTAGGAATCGTAATCCATTCCGGCATCGAGCAAAATTTTATCCTCTGTTGTCCGGATTTCTTTTTGTGGAAAAATCTTACCGAGATCGCTCCCGAAATAATAACCGACTTGTGTCGGTTGGTTATAAGCTACATTCTGTGTTGCGGCACTTATTCGATAAATGGGATCTTCCATCAACGAATAAAACCTATAGGGAGTTTCGTAAGGGGTAATATAGATGCGAAGATTTTTATTGTCCTTTGTTCTCCAGATGACTTCCTCTCTCCAATCGCCAAATATATCGGCACAGAAACACGGGTTAGATTTTGTACCATTGTTTTTCAGGCACGCTTCACAGTCGAAAAGAAGATCGGAGTCCCCGTTTAAGTAATCATATTTCGTTATGCGGGTTCCATCGAGCAACTCTCTCGTCAAATCACCGTCCCACCAACAAGCCATATTTATGGAAACACCTTTCAGAGAGGGATTGATTACTTCACCTTTTATGTTCCTTATGCCATGCGAATCGAGTGACCACATTTCTACACCTTTGTAGATAGGATCGATATCGGCAGCCATACAGCGACCTACGTCGGTATTGCTTGGTACCTGAAAGATTATATTACCGGTTTCTGCATCACGAAATGTTGATCCGTCTTTTCTGTTTTCATGACAATCCCACACCTGGAGCTTTTTGCTCGAAGGATCGAAAGCCGTCAGATGCAGAGCGTCTCCATGTCCTAATCCTGTAGAATACAAACCTTGTCCGTTATGGTCAATGGCACATGCACCATACACAATCTCATCGTATCCGTCGCCATCGATATCTCCGACGCGTAAATTGTGATTCCCCTGACCGGCATAAGCTTCGTTGCCCTTGGTATTCGAATCGAAAACCCATCGGTTGGTCAATTTTCTGTTTTTCCAGTCAAAAGCAGCCAGTACGGTACGCGTGTAATAGCCTCGGCACATTACCACACTCGGGTATTCGCCATCAAGGTAAGCCACACAAGCCAGAAAGCGGTCGGATCGGTTGCCTTCGGAGTCGCCCCAATCTTCCAATCGGCCTCTTTGTGGTATATAATCTATGGTTTGTAAAGCTTTGCCTGTACTTCCTTCAAAGACGGTCAGGAATTCCGGACCTTCCAGTATTCTTCCATTTTTGTTGCGGTAGTCTGCTTTTTCGTTCCCGATAACGTTACCTTCTCCGTCAATGGTTCCGTCAGCCGTTTTCATCACCACCTCAGCTTTAAGATCTCCATCCAGATCAAAAACCATGAATTGCGTATAATGTGCTCCTGCACGGATATTTTTTCCGAGATCGATTCGCCAAAGTTGCCGGCCGTTCAGTTTGTAACAATCGATATATACGTTTCCCGTGTATCCATCGTGGGCATTGTCGTGAGCATTGGTAGGTTCCCATTTGAGGATGATTTCGTATTCGCCATCTCCATCTACATCCCCAACGCTTGCATCATTGGCTTGATAGGAATAGCTTTGACCATTCGGGGTTATCCCTTCCGGAGGAATATTGAGGGGGATATTTAAATAGCCGATTGAGTTGGTATCTTTTAATGTGTAAGAAAATTTTTCTTTTGCTGATTCTATACCGTATTCAACCGGCCGGACTTCGTATGTCAACACTCCTTTTGGAGCATTGGTATCTTTAAAGTAAGTAGATTGAGCAATGGGAGTTACATTTATTTTTTTGCCGTTTCTGTAAATATTAAAGGTAGTTGTCGATAAATCGGAAGATAAGTATCTCCAGCTGATGTTCACTGTTTTGTCGTCTTCTCTAATTGCCACCAAACCTCGGTTTAATTTTTCTCTTTTTAATTTTGAAAAATCGTATCCTGGTTTCAATGTTCGATAGATTTGTTCGGCGATTACGCGATGTCCCACATCGTTTGGATGCAACATATCCTCTACATATCCTTTTTTTTCACGATCGCTTGCACCGGCACCTGCCGTTATGCTGTTTCCGATGCATGCTATCTTTATTTTCTTGGAAGGAACGATAGAACTTTTGTTTTGAGCAGATAGACTCAAATAAGCGGCGAAATAAATACAAAAAAATAAAGGATAGATTTTTTTCATTAGTTGTTCATTTCATTTTCTATAATGTAAAAGGGAAAGGAAAATCTATTTCCTTTCTCTTTTACAATTAGATGTTTAATATCCCGGATTTTGATATTCGGCTTTCGCTGCGGCATCTAATGTTTTTCCGTTTTCATCAGTAAGCATGTCAATAAAGGTTTGGGGAAAAGGTTTGAACGTGTTGCATGGTCTGAATGTTCCTTTTCCGTTTCCGTTTTGACCTTGTCCTGCCTCTACATTGTCGGCTACCGGCCAATGGTTTTGCAAGGTTGATCCCATTTGTTGATGCCACTGGATGCGGTCAGCTTGAATACCGGCATGATGGATGCCCTCATAAAGCGTTAATTCGCCGATCATTTCTCTTGTCAATTCATTATAAATAAAATGAATAAAACGTTGAAGATCAGTTGTGGCACTGGATGGGTAATTTTCCGCTTTCGATTCAGGGGACACACCATCCCAATAAGTCGCATCGATTTCCATATCTGAACTCCTGTCTTCTATTACTGTATATGGATATTGTTTTTCTGAATGCTGAAGATTATCTGATCCCGGATACAAACGAGCCAATACTTCGGCTCTGTTTTCTCCCGGTTTATAGGCAGCTCTTCTTCTGACTGCATTGATGTCGGCGATTGCAGCCGTAAAATTTCCTTTTCTTCCGTAAGCTTCGGCTCGAAGGAGATAGGTTTCGGCAATACGGAACATGGCAACGTTTCTACTACCATATTCTGATTTTAATCCTTCTCTGTTGACATCGATATGTTTTTTTATACAGGCCGCTACACCCACACCTTTTTCCAATCCCACATTATTGGCAGTGAAATCATTACTACCATCCCGTCTGTAATAATACTTCCCGTCCGATGTTTTTGTCCAGCGGGGATAAAGTACGTAGGGTTGGGCTTTTGCTTCCTCAAGAGAAATAGCAGTTTCCTTGGTATTTTCCAAGAAAACCAATCCTAAGTCTCCTCTTCCTATTTTATGTTCTCCAGGTACGGCCGTGCGTCCGTTCCATGAAGCGCGGGTGTATGTTGGTAAGATATGGTCATTAAAATAAGCTGCATCTTCAGTTGTCCACGTTTTACTTGTATTTTTTGCATCGTCATAAGCATAATATTCCACATCTTCATTTCCTTGAGCCAATAAAGCCTTGTATTCTATCAAAAAAGATTTTTCGAAGCGTGAATCCGACATTTTATCCGTAAAGACATCATATCCCCAGTCGTTGGTTCGCATTCGTACATTCATATGCCCATAAGACCATGTTCTGTCTGGCAATCCCCACATGGCTTGTACGTAATTACAGGTCATGTAACATTGGAATCGCATTCCATAGCGTCCATTCGCTAATTTTGGGCCAAATGAAGCAGCCAAAATGATTTCCGGATTATTTTCACAAGGATACGATCCTTTTGCTGTTTTAAAGATATCCCAATAGTCGTCGGCTAATCGGTAATTTGCCGTATTGCTGATCACTTGAGTAGCAAAATAGATGCAGGAGTCAAGATCGGTAGAAACGTTTCCTTTATAAAGCATTCCCAAATGAGCATTTGGATTAGTAGGATCTATTGTGCCATCAGCTTTCCGATATTGTGCGAATTCGGCTCCTTGTGCCCGCTGTAAATACAATTTTGCGAGGAAATGAGCTGCAGCTCCTTTGGAAATTCTTTCTCTGCCTTCGGTAGAAGTATTGTCAATGACGGTAGCAGGGAGATTCTCATAGCAAAAACGCAAATCAGAGATCAGCTGTTTATATATTTGTTCAGAAGTTGATTTGGGGAAATAATAAGCTGAGGGCAAAGAATTGTTGCTTTTTAATGTCATATGCACGTCTCCAAATTGGGTGTTGAGCATATAGTATATCCACGCCCTGTTGAACAACGCTTCCGATAAACGTTGAGCTGCATACTCCTTATCTGTGGCGAAACGCCCTAAGGCTCTTTCTTCTTTTATGGTTTCGATTGCCCGGTTGCAATTATTAATGATGGGGTAGCCACCTAATAACTGTTTTCCGTAATATCCCATCAAATAGTTGGCATAGGTGTTTCCTGCAGCACCTGACGGTGTCCATACCGTAGGCGAATAGATATCCCAAGAATTATCTCCTCGGATTTCGGCATCAGTACCGACATGGAAGAGGTAGCATCCTTCTTCCCAACCGTATTTCCATCGTAATGCTTCGTAGGTACCGTTAATTAATTGATCCAAACCATCTTCTGTATCGAAATAGTCTTGTGTAATCACCGAAACCATTTCTTCTTTCAGAAAATCGTCTGTACACGAAAACATTCCAATGATTGTAATCAATAGTATAAAGTATTTTTTCATAATTTTTATTTTTTTAAAAACCAATTCTTAATCCAATTGCATAGCTGCGCATCAGCGCCGTATTATTTGTTTGCCCTCCCATTTGGGCCTCGCTTTTGGTTTGCCATCCGGTCACATCGTCGGGATTAATACCTACGTTGACCAACTCTCCACCAAAAATAAACGGATTCAATATCTGTCCATAGATTTGTAGATTCGATAAATTGAATCTTTTTAGCATCTCATTAGAAAAGGTATAGGACAAGGCAATATTCCTTACCGTTATCATGTTTCCTTTGGCATAATTTATTACCTCTTGATGATTACTAAATGATTGAGTAGTGGGTTGAGGATATTTTCCATCCGGATTTGTAGGGCTCCATACATCTTTCTCTACCCGGCGGCCATATGTTTGGAGTAAGCCGTAATATAAATTTCCAATGCGTGCATGGATAAAGAAATTGAATTGCCAGTTTTTATAGGTTAATGTATTGGTAATACCTCCAACCCATTTTGGTCTGTTGGATCCCAAAATAACAGCATCATCATCGTTAATTTTTCCGAATCCATTGTCCATCAAAGTTACTCTTTCTCCTGTCGATAGGGTATAAGTTTTTGATCCTTCCGTTCCTTCTGCGACTTCTATCATTGGTTGTTGATCCACTACCTTTGTTTGCCCCGGGATGTAAGTCAACTGCCCTACAGCTTTATAAATGTCCATTAACCGCTTGTCTGCGTCGGTATTTTGCCACAACCTGTCATACTTATAGTCGCGAAAGACTTGAATAGGTTGTCCTATAAACCATCCATTGGCTTTGTCATCTTGCTTTCCTTGTGCAAGCTCGACAATTTTTTCTTTGTTTGTTCCCCAGTTAAGATCTACTTGCCAGCTGAAATCTCGAGTTTGAACAGGTACTCCTGATAGGGTAATCTCAACACCTGTATTTTGCGTCTTCCCGACATTTGCCAAAATATTGACATAGCCCAGGATGGCTGGAATGGATCGATTCAATAGTAAATCTGAAGTATTGGAGTTGTAGTACTCAAAAGACCCTGAAATTCTATTATTTAAGAATCCAAAATCGAGACCGACATTAATTTGAGATGTTTTTTCCCAACCCAATGAATAATTAGGCATCACCGCTGCTTTTGCCCCGGGAACTTCTTTATTATTGAAAACTTGATTTGCAGACAAGAGCGAACCTTTTGTACTATATGGACTTACAGCTGAATTACCGGTAACACCCCATCCGAATCTGATTTTCATTTGGTTAATCCACGCTATGTTGCGAAGAAAAGATTCCTCTTCCATTTTCCATGCTACTGCCAATGACGGGAAAAAATCCCATTTGTTGCCTTCTGCCAATTGAGATGCACCATCCCATCGGCCTGTTGCGGTGAACAGGTATTTGTTCATCAACGAATAATTGATACGCCCCATGTAGGATGCCAAAGCAGTTTCTGAAAACCCCGAATTATATCCATGAGGTTTGCCTACACTATTAGCTGCAAGAGAATACCACTGTGCAGAAGAATACAACAAGCCTTGGGATCTAACCCATAAATTTTCGTTTCTTGCTTTTTGGGCCGATTGCAAAAGGGTTATATTCAACGTATGGATGTTGCTCCATTCTTTATTTATATACAATAGATTTTCCAAAACCCACGAAAAACTTGTTTCATTTCTATCATATCCTGTCATGGGCTCGGATGCGGGGGGTTTGGATCCAATGGGATTGGTATAATCCTTATCGTAGAAGCTTCCATTCCTGTTATGACGGAATTGAGCTCCTAGGTTTATACGATATTTCAACCATGAGGTTAAATCGATTTCTCCAAAAGTGTTGCTTAAAATGGAATATGCCCGTCTTTCGTTTTTTGCATTTTCTATATTAACCAAAACATTGTCACCCGAAGGGCCAAATCCGGATCCAGGTTTCAATAGATTCCCATTTTCATCATAAGCCGGAGCATAAGGCATCATGTTTAATGCTTGTCCATAAGAATCTTTAGCTGTCGTGTTTCCACTATTATCTATCATTCCATAATTTTGAATAGAATAATTGGCAAGTAATGAAGTTCCCATTTTTAACCATTTCAAGGGATTTACCTCTCCGTTTATATTTGCCGTGTATCGTTGATAGTCCTGGTCAATCATGGGTGATTCTTGGTTCAAAAAGGCCAACGACATGTAAAGTTTGGATTTTTCCGATCCCGATGATAACGACAGCTGATGATTATTGGTTAATCCAGTCCTGGTAACTAAATCCGGCCAATGTTGATCGAAAAGATTGGCAGAATTATAAACAGGAACCCGGTCAGCATAACCCATCGCTTTTTCTTCAGCCGTTGCCGGCCTCAGTACTTGATTGCCTTGCTCATCCAATTGGTAAGCGGTGGCTAAAATCCTGCGCATATAAGATTGATTTCCCATAAAAAGAATCAGATCTCTCTCCATATCAGGGGCTGTTCCAAAGTTACCGCCGTAAGTTCCACCATTAAGATAACCAGAACGTTGCCAATCAAGAGTCTCACCTGCACCCATCCAGTCGGTGAGTGAATGAATTTGATTAAAAGTTACTGTTCCATCATAATTGATGGAAACTTTACCCGTAACTCCTTTTTTTGTTTGGATAAGGACAACCCCATTGGCAGCTCTGGATCCATAAATTGCTGTGGCAGATGCATCTTTGAGTACTTCTATGGAAGCAATATCGTTAGGATTTATATCGGCCATGGATCCTGAAACCAACGGGATGCCATCTACCACATACAGTGGGTCATTGGAGGCGGTAATGGAGCGGTTACCCCTGATGCGGATTTGTCCTAATTGTCCCGGACGATAAGCTGTTGTTACATCAATTCCCGGAGCTTTTCCTTGAAGAGCCTGAAGCGGATTTTGGATAGGTCGTTCTTTGATGTCTTTCTCTGTTATTCTGGACAACGATCCTGTTAAGTCACTCTTTTTTTGAACACCATAACCCACAACAATGAGTTCTTCCAATGTTGTAACTTCTTCTTGTAGAACTACATTAATGTGAGTTTTGTCTGCTACGGGGATTTCCTGTGTTGCGTAACCAATAAAGGAAATTTGCAGAATGCCATTCTCGGGAACATTGCTCAATCTGAAATTTCCGTCCATGTCGGAAACTGTTCCAATTGTTGTTCCGATTACCATAATGGTTGCCCCAATAATTGGTTCTCCCTTTGCATCAACAATATTTCCGGTAATTGTTTTTGTCTGTGAAAAAACAAATAGTGGAATCATTACCAAAAGGGAAAAGAGCAAAATTTTCGACAAAAAAGCCCTCCTTATGCTTTGATGTCCTAACTTTTCTTTACTGTTTTTCATTTTTTAATGTTTTAATACGTTTTCTCTTTGCGTTTTTGAAATTTCTGTTTTTTATAACAGAATGAGATTAAACTAAAAATCATCATACCAAAAAAGATAAATGAATTTTCATAGATACACATTGTTTTATGTGTCAACTTGCGATTTATTTCTGTAAGCAATTTTTAGTGATTAAGGGGTACTAATTGATTAGATCGCTGATTTTGTTTTCTTTATTAGAATTTTGTAATCCATGTTTTTATCAATTGCTGACAGATTCATCAATTTCTCCACGATAAAGTGTTCTTTTCTATTCTCTCTATTATGTCACTTTTTATGCCTCCTTTCTTTGATTTTTATGATAGATGCTAAATATGTTTAGCGTTTTTACTGGGATCATTTGGGTGTTTAATTTTAACAATGTTTTATTGATTAATTCATTTTTAAAATTAAATATTTGTTCAGCTGATTATTATATTCATTTGAATATCAGTATTTTCTCTTTATATACAATTTGTATTTTATAAAATTAAATACAAAGAAAAGCATAAATATTTATTTAGGACTTCAAAAAATGATATTTAAACTACACTATTTGATATTTAACATTTTATTTAGCTAAATGGTGAATAATTTTTCTTTACCCTATAAGCATCATTGCCGGAATTATCAGTCTCAGGGAAATCATTTTTAGTGTAATTAGATAAATAATGTATTTATCGGGAGTGGAAATAAAGGTCAGGATGTTGACTTTATTATGATCGAATAAAGGGAAAAGGAGTAATTTGCATCCACTGTTTTATGTTGGTAGTGAATGGGTATCATTTTTCATGGACGAAGGAAATCGTAAGGTTTTGTTCGTTTCTATTTGAGTATTCAGGGTTTAAATTTCGTGCAAGAATGGATGTTTTTTATCCTTTTCCGAAAGAATGATGTCTTTTTCGGGGAGACGCCAATCGATACCTAATGTTGGATCATTCCATAAAATGCCTCCCTCGGATTGTGGGGAATAGTAGTTGTCGCATTTGTACTGAAAGATGACTTTCTCACTCAATGTAATGTAGCCATGAGCAAATCCACGTGGAATGAAAAGCTGTCGTTTGTCCTTCTCATTGAGTTCAACGGCCACATACTTTCCGAAGGTAGTTGACCCTTTTCTAATATCTACGGCAATGTCAAGTACTGCACCTATTACTACTCTTACCAGTTTGGCTTGCGCATATGGCGGTTTCTGAAAATGTAAGCCACGTAAAACGCCGTAGGTCGATTTGGATTCGTTGTCTTGAACAAAACGGGTATCACAAACGTTTTTCGTAAACCATTGTTCAACGAAAGATTCGAAAAAATACCCCCTTTCATCATAAAAGATGCGGGGTTCAATAATTTTTACCTCGTTGATTTCCGTATCGATAATCTTCATCCTTTTATCAATAAATTAATCGTTTGTCCTTTTCCTTTATAATTATCATTTACTATACCCTTGTAGTTTCGAATCTATTTTAATAACTCAAGCAGGTATTGCCCATATGGATTATTTTTCATGCTTGCGCCTTGTCTTTTAAGTTTGTTGTTGTCAATCCATCCATTTCGCCACGCAATTTCTTCAAGACAGGCAATTTTCAGCCCTTGTCGCTTTTCAATGACTTCGATGAAAGTAGAAGCCTCGGAAAGCGAATCGTGTGTACCTGTATCGAGCCATGCAAATCCACGTCCGAAGAGTTGAACACGAAGTTGGTTAGTTTTTAAGAATTCCTGATTTACCGTAGTAATTTCAAGTTCTCCTCGTGCTGAGGGTTTGATCTGTTTTGCTACTTCAACCACACTGTTGGGATAAAAATATAATCCTACCACGGCATAATGCGATTTAGGATCTTCCGGTTTTTCTTCTATGCTTAATACTTTTCCGTTTTCATCAAATTCTACTACACCATATCGCTCAGGATCATTCACATAATAACCGAAAACGGTGGCCAATTGGTTTTTATCTGCATTGGCTACAGCTTCTTTCATCATCTCCGGAAAACCGTGACCATAAAAGATATTGTCACCAAGTATCAGGCAGACCTCATCGTCTTCGATGAACTTTTCGCCAATAATAAAAGCCTGAGCCAATCCCTCGGGTCGAGGTTGTTCGGCATAAGTTAAGTGTATGCCGTAATCAGATCCGTCACCTAAAAGGCGTTTAAAAGCAGGTAAATCTACCGGTGTGGAAATAATGAGAATATCCCTGATTCCGGCCAGCATCAATGCCGATAGCGGATAATATATCATGGGCTTGTCGTAAATAGGGATCAGTTGCTTGGATACTCCCCGTGTTATGGGATAAAGTCGGGTTCCCGTCCCTCCTGCCAATACAATTCCTTTCATCGATGTGATTTTATAAAACTCGGATGTGCAAAGTTATAATATTATTTGAATATGTAAGAAAAGAAAAAATCATTATCTTTGTGCATCCATCTTCTATTATAGAAATGTTGAAGGGAGAGGAGAACAAAAATAATCCGAGAAAATAACGCTCAATATCCTTACGGACATGTCAGTAGAAATAAGAAAAGTAACCGATAAAGAAACCCTTAGAAAATTTGTTCAGTTCGGCATCGATTTATATGAAGGGAATGAATATTTTGTTCCCCCCTTGATTTATGACGAAATGGCCACATTGAACCGCGAAAAAAATCCGGCTTTCGATCATTGTGATGCGGCTTATTTTTTGGCTTATCGTGACGGTGTGATTGTTGGTCGCATTGCCGTGATGATCAACTATAAATCAAATGAGATATGGAATGAACGAAATGCTCGTTTCGGTTTTGTGGATTTCATCGATGATGAAGAAGTGGTCGATACGCTCTTTGGTGCAGCTGAGGAATGGGCACGTTCGAGAGGAATGGAAAAAATACATGGTCCGTTGGGATTTACCGATCTCGACCATGAAGGGATGTTGATCGATGGATTTGATCAGATAGGTACAATGGAAACCATATACAACTATCCGTACTATAAAGATCATATGGAACGGATGGGTTATGTGAAAGATCAAGATTGGTTTGAATATTTGATTCCTATTCCCGAGGAAGTTCCCGAAAGGTATGCCCGTATGGCCGACGTGGTGAAAAAACGTTTCGGTTTGATGGTGAAACATTTGAGGAACAAAAAGGATGTGCTTCCTTATGCCCGCGATATATTTTTGTTGGTCAACAGGGCTTATAAGGATCTTTATGGTTTTGTGCCTCTCACCGATAGGCAAATCGATTATTATGTAGAAATGTACATTTCTATGATACGACTGGAGTTTCTCACCTTGGTAATTCGTCAGGAAGACCATAAGCTGGTGGGAGTAGGTATCGGATTGCCCAGCATGGCCAAAGCACTGCAAAAGGCGAAAGGAAAATTTTTGCCTACCGGTTGGTATCATTTATACAAAGCACTAAAAGGGAAAAACAACAAAGTGCTGGACTTGCTGTTGGTTGCTGTTGATCCCGAATATCAAGGCAAGGGAGTGAATTCGTTGCTTTTCAGTGAATTTATACCCGCTGCCAGGCAAATGGGAATGGAAGTTGCCGAGAGCAATCCCGAATTGGAAGAAAATATGAGGGTTCGATCGTTATGGTCCGATTTAAATGCCAAACATCATAAAACCCGCAGAGCATATATTAAAACATTGTAAGTCATTGGACGTTTGTTGACCGGCAAAGGTCGACAACTGAAAATGGATTGAAAAATAAGTAGAAAAAAACTATCGGTTGTTTGCCGATAGTTGTGAGTTGAAAATATGACAGAATCAGATAATATTTTACAACCGACGACAGAGAATTATAAGGAAGAACATATTATTACATTGGAATGGCGAGAGCATATTCGTCGTCGGCCGGGAATGTATATAGGAAAATTGGGTGACGGATCGTCGCCCGACGATGGTATTTATGTTTTGTTGAAAGAGGTGCTCGATAACTCCATCGACGAATATATGATGGGGTTTGGGAAAACTATCGAGGTAAAAGTTGAAGGGACAAACGTAAGTGTTCGCGATTATGGTCGGGGCATCCCGCTTGGGAAAGTAAAAGATGTTTCATCCCGTATGAATACGGGAGCGAAATACGATTCCAAAGCTTTTAAGAAATCCGTTGGATTAAATGGAGTGGGAATTAAGGCCGTGAATGCACTTTCTTCCCGGTTTTTTATTGAGAGTTATCGCGACAAAAAAGCCAAAAATGTGCTCTACCAAAGGGGAATCGTAATGGATGAGAGCGATATCGTATCCTCTTCGGAAGCAAATGGCACATGGGTGGAATTTACTCCGGACAAAGAGATTTTCGGAGATTATCACTATCGCGAAGAGCATATCGAGCCTTTGCTGAAAAACTATGTTTTTCTGAATACAGGGCTGACAATCAATTTCAACGGACGCAAATTCTATTCCAAAAACGGTCTTGAAGATCTGCTCAACGAAAATCTTACTTCCGAAATACTTTATCCTATTATCCATTTGCAGGGAGACGATATTGAAGTGGCCATTACCCATACCAATCAATATGGCGAGGAGCATTATTCGTTTGTAAACGGTCAACATACCACACAGGGGGGAACGCATCTTTCGGCTTTTCGCGAAACCTCGGCTCGAACGATAAAAGAATATTTTAATCGCAATTTCGAGTATGCCGATATTCGCAACGGCATGGTGGCTGCCATTAGCATCAAGGTGGAAGAGCCGGTTTTTGAGTCGCAAACAAAAACCAAACTCGGGTCGAAAGATATGTCGCCCAACGGCGTTTCTATCAATAAATACATTGGCGATTTTTTAAAGAAAGAACTCGATAACTATCTCCACAAAAATCTGGAAACTGCCGATATCCTTCAGAAGAAAATTCTTGAATCCGAAAAAGAACGCAAAGCAATTGCCGGCGTAACCAAATTGGCGCGTGAACGGGCAAAAAAAGCAAGCCTGCACAATAAAAAATTGCGCGATTGTCGTATTCATTACAACGATGCCAAAGGCGATGATCGCGACGAAACCTGTATTTTCATTACCGAAGGTGATTCGGCCAGCGGTTCCATCACAAAAAGTCGAGATCCCAATCTGCAGGCAGTCTTCAGCCTTCGCGGTAAACCATTGAATTGTTTCGGATTGACCAAAAAGATCGTATACGAAAATGAGGAATTCAATTTGTTGCAAGCTGCCCTGAATATTGAAGATGGTATGGAGGGACTCCGGTATAATAAGGTAATCATTGCGACCGATGCCGATACCGACGGCATGCATATCCGCCTGTTGCTGTTGACTTTCTTTTTGCAATTCTATCCCGATCTGGTCAAGAAAAATCATGTGTATATTTTACAAACGCCACTTTTTAGAGTGCGGAATAAGAAGAAAACAATATATTGTTATACCGAAGAGGAACGTTTGGCTGCCATAAAAGAGTTGGGTCCGAATCCCGAAATTACCCGATTCAAAGGTTTGGGAGAAATATCTCCCGATGAATTTCGTCATTTTATCGGGAAAGACATACGGCTTGAAAGGGTGACCATGCGTAAAGAAGATCTTTTAAAAGAGCTTCTCGAATTTTATATGGGGAAAAATACTCCCGAACGTCAGAATTTCATTATCGATAATCTATCGGTCGAGGTTGAAGCCTGATAGAAGGTCAAAACCGTTTGCCGAATCGCTCGCAGAGCGGTATTTATAGTCGAGGTTGAAGCCTGATGCAAGGTGAAGTTTTTAATGGGCGATTATTGGCTCCCCCGAATAAAATGGAATTTTCAACAACGAAAAATAATGAGACAACATTCTTCTCTTTCGGATTTATCCGTTCCTCAAAAGCGCATAGCACTTTTCCCGGGCACGTTTGATCCGTTTACCATAGGACATGAATCGTTAGTGAAACGGGCGCTCATGCTGATGGATGAGATTGTAATCGCTATCGGCATAAACGAAGCAAAACAGACTTTTTTTTCGCTCGAAAAAAGATTAACGACAATTCGCAATTATTATAAAGACGAGTCGCGTATACGGGTAGAGAGCTACGAAGGATTGACAGTAGACTTTGCACTGCAAGTAGGAGCTAAATATATTTTGAGAGGTATTCGGTCGGTGAACGATTTCGAATACGAAAAAGCCGTTGCCGACTTAAATCGCACCATTTCGGGGATAGAAACTTTTGTATTGTTTACCGAACCGCAACTTACCCATGTCAGTTCTACGCTGGTTCGTGAGCTATTGCGCTATGGGCGTGATATAAGCGAGTTTGTACCCGCAGGAATGAAGTGGTAAATTCTTTTGTAATCAACCAGTATTTATATTATTATGTATAAGAGATCGATTTTTCTTGCAATCAGTGTTTTTTTCTTTTTTACAGGTGCCTTTGCCCAGTTTATGCCCGATCCTTTGGGGATTAAACTCGTTCGGACACTTCAGTTGGTAAACAATTTATATGTTGACGAAGTCGATTCGGAAAAATTAACCGAAGCCGCAATTCGTGCCATGTTGCGCGAGTTGGATCCGCATTCGTCTTATTTGAACAAGGATGAGGTGCGAGCAATGAACGAACCGCTGCAAGGCGATTTCGAAGGGATAGGGATTTCCTTCAATATGGTTACCGATACGTTGTACGTTATTGAGGTTATTTCTGGAGGCCCTGCACAAAAAGTGGGTATTATGCCCGGAGATAAGATTATTTATGTAAACGATACGTTGATTGCAGGAGTGAAGATGAGCAGCGAGGAAGTAGTAAAAAAGCTGCGAGGTCCAAAAGGTACTACCGTAACGGTAAAGGTGTTACGCCGAGGGGTGCCCCGGTTGTTGGAGTTTCGCATTGTGCGCGACAAGATACCCATTTATAGTATCGATGCTTCGTATATGGCGGATGACGAAATAGGATATATTCGGTTGAGCCGCTTTGCAGCAACATCGGCGAATGAATTCCGAAAGGCTGAGGAAAAATTGAAAGCAAAGGGAATGAAAAAACTGATTCTGGACCTTACGGGTAATGGGGGAGGCATCCTTCAGACTGCTACCGATATTGCGGATGAATTTTTAGATAATGGCAAACTCATTGTCTATACCGAAGGTAGAGCTCAACCCCGTTCCAATTTTACTGCTACTTCGAAAGGGCAGTTCGAACAAGGCGATCTTGTTGTACTGGTAGATGAGAGTTCTGCCTCGGCCAGTGAGATTGTGGCAGGCGCCATACAAGATTGGGACAGGGGCGTCATAGTAGGCCGTCGTACTTTTGGCAAAGGACTCGTACAACGCCAGTTGCCTCTTCCCGACGGAACAATGATCCGCCTTACGGTAGCTCGTTACTATACACCAAGTGGGCGGTGTATTCAGAGACCTTATAAGAGTGGAGATATCGAGGCATACAATATGGATTTCTTCAATCGTTATCGCAAGGGGGAACTGCTGCATGCCGATAGCATTCATTTTCCCGACTCGTTGAAATATAAAACGCTGGTGAATAATCGAACAGTATACGGTGGTGGTGGCATTATGCCCGATTATTTCGTGCCAATCGATACCACATCGCTTACCGACCTGCATAGAGATCTGATTGCGAAAGGAATCGTTAACCGTATAGCCATCATGGAGGTGGATAATCGTCGCAACTCGCTACTGAAAGCTTATCCCGATGTGGATGCATTTAAAAAGGATTATTCTATTCCCGCAGATATGGTGACAAAAATGAAACAAATGGCCGAAGAAGAGAAGGTGGAGTGGGATGAAGAAGAGTTCGAACGTTCCGAAAAACTACTTTTTACCCAGTTGAAAGCATTGATAGCACGCGATATCTACGATTCATCGGCTTACTTTAAAATTATCAATGACGAGAACGAAATATTTCAGGAAGGATTGCGGATCATTAAAACTTCCGAGAAATATAACGACTTACTGATGTGAAATTTATCGTTATATTTGTAAACATGATGCTACAATGAGCGAGAGAAACAGTTGAAATGCAAATTGACCGTAGCTTTAAAAGATCCATTAAATGACGAATATCGATTTTTTTAAACAAACCTGTTACCGAATTTCGGAGCTTATTACAAAAAAATACAGCACCTCTTTTTCCTTGGCCGTGTCTCTTTTGGAAAAGGAGGAAAGAAAAGCTATTTATGCTATTTATGGTTTTGTTAGGCTTGCCGATGAGATAGTGGATAGTTTTGATGGTTTCGATAAAGAATTTTTATTGGAAAAATTAAAAAGCGATTTAGACTATGCCTTATTGAACGGAATAAGCACCAATCCGGTTATTCTTGCTTTCGTGGATACCGTAAAAAAGTATCGGATAGAAAAAAAGTTCATAGATGCTTTTATAAGGAGTATGGAGTATGATTTGTACAAAACAAATTATAAGACACAACACGAATTGGAGCAATATATTTACGGTTCGGCCGAGGTAGTAGGGTTGATGTGTCTTAAGGTTTTTTGTAAAGAAGATGAGAATTTGTTTTCCGAATTGGTGCCCTATGCCAAAAGTTTGGGCTCTGCATTTCAAAAGGTTAATTTCCTGAGGGATATTAATGCCGATATGAATAAATTGGGAAGAATATATTTTCCCGAAATTCATAGCTCGACTTTTGACGAAAAAAACAAGCAGACTATTATCGATTCAATCGAAAAGGATTTTGAGCATGCGAAAAAAGGGATAAAAAAATTACCCGGGAAAGCGAAATTGGCGGTGTCGTTAGCTTATCATTATTATAGGAGTTTGTTGAATAAAATCAAAAAAGTTCCGGTAAGCGAAATTTTGTCTCGAAGAATCAGGGTGCCGAATCTTCAAAAAATCGCCATATTTTTAAAAGTGTACGTCTTAAATATCTTTTTTTAAATTTTTTGTTTCGGAAAACACTATTCTATAATTCACAAAATCATTACATTTGCACTTCAAAAAAGAAAAAGGGTTGGACAACGAAACAGGTGAATTGATTCAAATGGGATTTTCAAATTGGAATGGTCTCGATTTGTAATCACCAAAGAAAGAAAAGAAAAATATATATGATAAAGATTACTTTTCCCGACGGTTCGGTTCGGGAGTACGAAGAAGGAATAACGCCATTGGAGATAGCGAAAAGCATTAGTCGCCGCTTGGCTGAAGAAGTGCTTGCCGCAAGTGTAAATGATGAAACATGGGATTTGACGCGCCCCATTACGGAGGATGCAACATTGAAGTTGTTGAAATGGGAAGACGAAGAAGGCAAACATGCGTATTGGCATTCGTCGGCTCACCTCATGGCCGAAGCATTGCAGGAGTTGTATCCGGGAATTAAATTCGGTATCGGACCTGCCATCGAGAACGGTTTTTATTATGATGTGGATCCCGGAGAAGGTGTGGTAATTAAAGAATCGGATTTTCCCGTCATCGAAAAGAAAATGATGGAACTGGCTGCAAAAAAAGAAGATATAAAACGCCGGATCATTTCGAAAGAGGATGCATTGGAAATGTTTTCCAAAAGAAACGAAGAATACAAAGTTGAACTCATTAACGAACTTCAAGATGGCACGATAACGATTTATACGCAGGGTAGTTTTACCGATTTGTGTCGCGGTCCACATTTGCCAAATACTTCGTATATCAAAGCGGTGAAAGTGCTCAATGTTGCCGGTGCCTACTGGCGTGGCGATGAGCATCGTCGCCAGTTGACGCGTTTATACGGGATATCTTTTCCCAAAAAGAAAATGCTGGACGAATATCTGGCAATGGTGGAAGAGGCAAAAAAACGTGATCACCGGAAAATAGGGAAAGAGTTGGAGCTTTTTGCTTTTTCGCAAAATGTAGGTGCCGGACTCCCCTTGTGGTTGCCCAAAGGTACGCAATTGCGATTGTGCCTGGAAGATTTCCTAAAGAAAATACAGCGTCGGTTCGATTATGAACAAGTGATAACGCCACATATTGCTTCAAAACAATTGTATGTGCTTTCGGGTCATTACGAAAAATATGGGAAAGATTCGTTTCAGCCCATGAAAACTCCACAGGAAGGCGAGGAGTTTATGTTGAAACCCATGAATTGTCCCCATCATTGCGAAATTTACAAAACATCGCTTCGCTCTTATAAAGACCTGCCTTTACGTCTGGCCGAATTCGGTACGGTTTATCGTTACGAACAAAGTGGCGAATTGCATGGGTTGACGCGTGTACGTGGTTTTACACAAGATGATGCGCATATTTTTTGTACACCCGATCAGGTGAAGGATGAATTTTTGAAGGTAATGGATATTATTTTCATTATTTTCAATGCATTGGATTTCAATGATTTTGAAGCGCAGATTTCACTTCGTGATCCGGTAGACAAAGAGAAATATATCGGTAGCGACGAAAATTGGGAAAAAGCCGAACGTGCCATTATAGAAGCTTGCGAAGAAAAAGGGCTGAAAGCAAAAATAGAACTTGGAGAAGCGGCTTTTTATGGACCGAAACTCGATTTCATGGTAAAAGATGCACTGGGTCGACGTTGGCAATTGGGTACCATTCAAGTGGATTATAACTTGCCTGAACGTTTTGATTTGGAATATATTGGAGCCGACAACCGCAGACATCGACCGGTTATGATTCATCGAGCGCCGTTCGGGTCTATGGAACGCTTTGTTGCCGTACTTATCGAACACACTGCAGGAAGATTCCCTTTGTGGTTGTCTCCTACCCAAGTCGTGGTATTGCCCATCAGTGAAAAATTTAACGGTTATGCATATAAAGTTGCAAAAACACTGAAAAAATATGATATTCGTACCGAAGTGGACGATCGTAATGAAAAAATCGGAAGAAAAATTCGGGATAACGAACTCAAACGCATTCCATATTTATTGATTGTGGGAGAGAAAGAAGCACAAAATGAAGCGGTTTCGGTGAGAAAACGAGGCGAGGGCGATAAAGGTTCAAAAAATTTAACTACCTTTGCCGAGGAGGTTGAACGTGAAGTAGAAGAAATGACGAAGATAGAATAGCACTGAATTTTTAACTAATATAAGGAATTAACTATAAAAATAAAGAAGAAAAATTTTAACATCAGTTGAATGAAGAATAGTCCCAGAGATTCAAAAAATCAATACAGGGTCAACGAGCAAATTCGTGTGCCCGAAGTTCGTGTAGTGGGCGATAATGTTGAACAAGGAATATATCCTATACAAGAGGCTTTGCATATGGCTGAGGATAGAGGTTTGGATTTAGTGGAAATTGCACCTTCGGCCAAGCCGCCAGTATGTCGTATTATTGATTATCAGAAATTTTTGTATCAGCAGAAAAAGAGACAAAAAGAGCAGAGAGCCAAGTCGACAAAGATTGTTGTAAAAGAAATACGTTTTGGACCTCAAACCGATGATCACGACTATAATTTTAAACTTAAACATGCTAAAAACTTTCTCGAAGAAGGTGCCAAAGTGAAAGCTTTTGTATTTTTCAAAGGTCGCTCCATTCTTTTTAAGGAACAAGGGGAATTGTTGTTATTGCGATTTGCCAACGATCTTGAAGATTATGCGAAGGTAGAGCAGTTGCCGGTATTGGAAGGAAAACGTATGTCCATTATTTTAGCTCCCAAAAAAGGATCTTCTGCATCAAAATAAAAAATCGTAAGTGGATTTAAGAATAAAAGGGATCAAAAAACAACGGTCTCGAAAAAATTTATTATCTTTGCAAGCCGAAAAAATTATTAATCACTATATAATTAAGAATAACAAGAAATGCCGAAACTTAAAACTAACTCCGGTGCCAAAAAAAGGTTCGCCCTTACCGGAACAGGAAAGATTAAAAGAAAGCATGCGTATAAAAGTCACATTCTGACAAAAAAAAGCAAAAAACAAAAAAGAAGATTGACGCATACTACGCTTGTCGATAAAGCTGACAGAAACAATATAAAATTTTTATTAGGGTTAAAATAAACCCTTGTTGTTTGTTATTTAGTTTTTTATTAATCGAATGTATGCTCAAAAGAGTTCCGTAACAGCAGGAAACGCTTACATTCAAAACACGTAAATATTATGCCAAGATCAGTAAATCATGTTGCTTCGCGCAATCGCAGAAAGAAAATATTGAAATTGACCAAGGGTTATTATGGCGCCCGTAAAAATGTATGGACCGTAGCAAAAAATACATGGGAAAAAGGTCTTACTTATGCATATCGCGACCGTAAAAACAAGAAACGCAATTTTCGTTCTTTGTGGATACAGCGTATTAATGCCGCTGCCCGTGCCAATGGAATGTCTTATTCCCGTTTGATGGGTGCTCTACACCAAAACAATGTTGAAATCAATCGGAAAGTTCTTGCCGATTTGGCAATGAATAATCCTGATGCGTTTAAAGCAATTGTCGATAAAGTAAAATAAATATTTTTTTTGTAAACGTAATCAAGGAAGAATCTATTGTGGATTTTTCCTTTTTTTTGTACACTAAATTCAAACCTTTTGATAAATTTCTTTTTTATTTCATGGAACAAAATTTTATTTGTGTTTGCATGTAAATTAAGAATTATAGTGTAAATTTGTTTTTCACTTGGAAATCGTCAAGATATGAAGACCTTTTCAGTAGAAGAAAAGGAAAATATAGAAAAAATCATTAACTCCTCCAAACTTTGTTATGTTGGTATGGTTGATGATAAGGGTTCACCTTATGTATTACCGATGACTTTTGGATACAATGAGGGGGTCGTTTACCTCCATTCTGCACAAGAAGGGAAAGCTATCCGCATACTCTGTAAGAATCCCAAGGTATGTATTGCATTTTGTACCGACCCCGAGCTTATCTGGCAACATCCTGATGTTGCATGTAGCTATAGAATGAGGGCGGGGAGCGCTTTATGTGAAGGGGAAGTGGTTTTTGAAGAGGATTTTGTCGAAAAAGAAAAGATATTACATATCATTATGCGTCATTATTCCAATAAAACATTTACTTTTTCTGTGCCGGCAGTGAACAATGTAAAAATATGGAAAGTAGAGATCAAAAGTATGAGTGCAAAAGAATTCGGAGTAATGCGCCCCGGAAGCATTACGTAATGAAACACGAAGGTTATTGATGAGTTTTTGTCCATGAAAATTACAAGTCTTCAGAATGCGGCAATAAAGAATATTGTCAAACTGGCAAAAAGTAAAGAACGAAGAGAGCAACGGCTTTTTGTTATAGAAGGAGCCCGTGAATTATCGTTGGCCTTGACCGGAGGATATGTTTTGGATTCGGTTTATGTGTGCGCACAACTATTTGCCAAGAGCAAATATCCTGATGTAATGGAGTCGATCGAATCCAATAAAATATTTACCGTTTCTCCTGCCGTATTCGAGAAAATTGCTTATCGCGAGAATTCCGATGGAATTGTTGCGGTGGCAAAGCCAAAATCGCATGCATTGAGCGATATAAAGTTATCCGATAACCCCTTTGTTATTGTGCTGGAATCGGTTGAAAAACCGGGTAATTTGGGTGCAATTCTGCGTACAGCCGATGCTGCTGCAGTAGATGCCGTTATTGTATGCGATCCACAAACCGACTTGTATAATCCCAATGTCATTCGTTCAAGCGTAGGTACGTTGTTTACCGTGCAGACTGCCGTTTGTGCGTCGTCGGAGGCGATGGAATGGTTGCTGCAGAATGAGATTGCTTCTTATGCGGCCGAATTGCAGGCGGCCGAATTTTATCAAGATATGGATTTTACACACCCATCGGCTATTGTTATGGGTACCGAAGCCGAAGGACTTTCGGATTTTTGGCTTCAAAATGTAGAAAAGCGAATCAAAATCCCAATGAGAGGGAAAATCGATTCACTCAATGTGTCTGTCTCCACTGCCATTCTTACCTTTGAAGCAATGCGGCAGCGCGGGTTTTAATTCGGTTGTTTGGTTTTTTGCGATTTCTTTTTATGACCTCTTCAAGGGGAATGCGTCGGCGTAACATATTATACGTTTTGCAATACGTTTGCTGTTTTCTTGCTGGTCAAAATCATGTTTTTTTGTGATTTCATTAGGTTCGTGGATTGCAAAACAATGGTTTTGGTTTCATTCAAGATATTCAGGAAAAGAATGCTGCTCCTTGTTCCGGATTCATTTGCCTTAACGCGTTTAATTTGTTTTTTAGTGAGTTTGGCACATTGTTCAAGAATATTTTCCCGATAGTTTATGAGCGTGTGAAATGACGAATAATCATGGCGGTTCATCATATCGATAAATTTCTCATACATTTCGATTACGATTTTGCTTATTTCGTGCAGTTCTTTTTCCTGATCGTCGCTAAATCCCTTATGGTTGTTGTCGATGTAACGATAACTTTCCGAAGTGATCGTTTTTAGTGCTTTGGCAATTTCATAAGTATAGTCCACCACTTGAACATATTCTTGTTCGATATCCAATTCATTTACACCAATGGCTTTTATTGTAGGAACCACTTCGTAAGTCCGTTTATTTTTATACCTCATGTACAAATCATCGGCTTCCCGAGAGATTTTGCGCAGCAAACGGCGATCTTCGTTTGTTAGTCCGTATATATTTTGTTGATAGATATTCAACATTTTTTTTACTGTTTTTCTCACTTCCGAGGTACATGCTTTAATGATGCCTTTTTCATCTTCAAGAAGGGAAGAGTTGATTTTTTCTTTTTCTTTTCTTTTGCGGTGTGCCTCTGATGATTTGATAAAAATAAACACGATAAGCGCCAGCAATGCAAAAATGGCTATTTTCCCGCCCCACATCAATAATAGACCGATAATAAAGGCAATTGTAAAAGCAACAAGCGCCGTAAAAAACCACCCTGTAATCACTGTTAAAACGCCATTGATGCGGTAAACGGCACTTTCTCTCCCCCAAGCCCTGTCGGCCAACGAAGTTCCCATTGCTACCATAAAAGAAACATAAGTTGTTGAAAGGGGCAGCTTTAAGGAAGTCCCCAATGAGATGAGCAATGCGGCAATGGTTAGGTTTACCGATGCCCTTATTAAATCGAACGATGCGGAATTCGTCTCTTCTTTCGAAGGCATCATGCGATTGTTGATGGCTTTTCTTATTTTGATTGGGGTGTAGTTTCTGAGCACGCGATTGGTATCGACTGCAGCACGGACGATAGAACGAGAAAGAGGTGAAGACGAAAACTTTTCCGGTCCCCCATCGTATTGGCGCGCTAGATTTACTTCGGTTTCCGTTACCGTTCTTGCTTTTTTGGAGAACCATAAGGCGAGTACCATGATGATGCCTGCACCCAATAGGTATCTCCAGTCCGCCACCACAGGCTCTTTCAATTTGTCCATATACAACGTTTCAATATTGCCTCCCGCGAGGGCTACTTGTGATGCGATTTGGTACGAACTCAATCCGGCCATAAACACGCCAATGAAATTTACCAAGTCGTTACTTGCAAAAGCAAGTGCCAATGCCATTGTGCCCATCAGGACAATCACTTTAAGAATATCGACCTTGAAAAGGTGCTGAAGGAGAGCCATTAAAAGTGTCCACCCGACAAAAGCGTAAAACAACGCTTTACCCATGTTGTTCGTGACATAGTGAAGGAAATCTTCCGATACGATGGCGCTGCCTTTTAATCCTTTGAAAACAATGAAATAAGTGATTGCCGTGAGTGCAAATCCACCCCATAAAGCACCAAAGTATTTAAAAGGTTTTCGGTAGTTGAAGGAAAAAATCAAGCGCGTGAAATACATGATTATGCTACCCGCAACAAAGGCTACGACTACCGATATCAATATACCTGAGATGATGGCCAATGCTTTACCTGAGTTGATGTATTCTGCCAAATTGCCGGCATTGTTTTTCCAGATGATATACAGCGAAACGGCAACGGCCGCTCCCAATAGTTCAAAAACCAACGACACTGTGGTAGAGGTTGGCAGTCCCAGTGTATTGAATATATCGAGCAAAATGACATCGGTAATCATGACTGCCAAGAAAAGCATCATGATTTTTGGAAAAGAAAACATATTGGGATGAAAAACGCCGCTTCGTGCTATCTCCATCATGCCGCTTGAAAACAACGTTCCCAAGATTACTCCGATAGATGCTACGGTAAGGATTACCCATAAAGGTGCGACTTTTGAACCTACGCTTGAGTTGAGGAAATTTACAGCATCGTTGGCTACGCCTACTGTTAAATCGAGGACTGCTAAAACCAATAAAACCAATAAAATAATCGGATAAATAAGATCCATCTTGTTCCTAGGTGCTTATAAGCAGTAATTTAAGTTAAGTTACTACTTGACTTAAAAAGTTGACAGTACAAAAGTAATAAAATAGTTTTTTACCTCGATATTTTTTGATGATAAGAATTAATAACTTAACAAAAATGTAACAAAAACGGGTGCCTGTTGTCACTTCATATACTTATGGGTTGTAAAAAGTTTTTGCCTATAAATCAGAAAAGCTATAAAGCAGCATACCGTAATAACTGCTCCTCCAATGTATGATATTGATTGAGGAAGTGAAAATCCTTCCGGAGCAAGCAGAATATAGGAAGAAACGACATAGGTCATAAACAAGGCGGGAAGGAGGGTAATCCAATATCTTTTTTTATTGAGAATCAAATATATTGTTATTGTCCAAAGTACCACTGTGGCAAGTGTTTGATTGGCCCATGCGAAATACCTCCAAATAATATCGAAATTGATTTGGGTTAAAAGAAAACCAACAGCAAACATAGGTAGGGTTATTACCAATCTGTTTACAATGGGACCTTGTTTTATTTTAAAAACATCGGCAACAATCAGACGTGCACTGCGAAATGCGGTATCTCCCGAGGTTATGGGAGCGGCAACTACACCCAGAATAGCCAGTATTCCTCCGAATTTACCAAGTAACGAATTGGATATTTCATTGACGGCCCACGCTGCATTTCCCTCGTGGGCAACCATTACTTCATTTAATTTTTCGACTCCTCCGAAAAAACTCATCCCGATAGCTGCCCATATCAGGGCAACAACCCCTTCAACAACCATTGCACCATAAAAGACCTTTCGTCCTTCTTTTTCATTTTGTATGCATCGTGCCATTAAAGGCGATTGCGTGGCATGAAAACCGGAAATGGCCCCGCAAGCAATCGAAATAAAAAGCATCGGGAAAATAGGGAATTGTTCACTGTTGTAGTGGAAATTGTGCCAGTTTTCGGCTGTCAGTTCGGGTATTTGGTATCCTTTTATAAAAAGGGCCGATATTAAACCTACGGCCATGAACAACAATGCAAAGCCGAATAACGGATAAATTCGTCCGATTATTTTATCGATTGGAAGAAGTGTTGCCAGAATATAATAAATGAAAATGATCGCAACCCAAAAATTCATGGTTGCATAATCGGGAGTCAAGCCGGCCAAAATGTTTGCAGGTCCTGTAATAAAAACGGCTCCTACCAGTATCATCAAGACAATCGTAAACAACCGCATCACTTGTTTGGCCGTAAGTCCCAAATAGATACCGATGATTTCGGTTATACTCAACCCATTATGTCTGAGCGACAACATCCCGGAGAGATAATCGTGCACGGCACCACCAAAGATGGTTCCAAAAACAATCCAAACAAATGCAACCGGCCCCCACATTGCACCGGCGATTGCTCCGAAAATAGGACCTAATCCTGCAATATTCAAAAACTGAATGAGAAATACACGCCACCACGGCATGGGAATATAGTCTACCTTGTCGTTGAGTTTGTAGGCCGGAGTGGGTTTATCGGGGTCTGCACCAAATGTTCGTTCAATGAATTTTGAATAAAAAACATAACCCAAAATTAAAATTGCCAGACAGATGATGAATGTTATCATGTTCTTATAAGTTTTAAATTCATGCAAATGTACGTCAATTTGCTGAATAACGACAGGAACTTTCATGGGAAAATTAAATATTGAAAAGGAATAGGGGCATAAAACAATAAAATTCTTTTTTACAAATCATTGCGTGTTGAACTTAATTCCTTGCAAATTGTTTTCTTACAATAGACGAAAATGGAAGTTTCATGAATATTAGGTTGTCAAAATATCCTGTTGATGAGGAACAATTCGAATCGACTTTACGTGCTGTTAAAGGAATTATTCCGATAAGTATAGATAAAAAATCGGCAATGTTGGTTTTTGGAATCGACCCTGAATTTTCGGATGACGAAGCCGATATTATTCGTGCTATCGTGGCAGCTGTCCGTAAAAGCGGCGGGGAGGTTTATACTGAAAAACGTTCTTATCCCGTACTGAACATGACATGTGCCGCCTGCGCTTCTTCCACTCGGAATATCCTCTCTTTTGTACCCGGCGTTTTAAATGCCACGGTCAATTACGGGAATGAGAAAGGGACGGTTGAGTACCTCCCCGATATTACTTCTCCTCAAAAAATGCGACAGGCTTTACAAGAAGTCGGCTACGATATGATGATTGAAGAGGATGAATTGTCGGCCGAGAATGTAGAACGCATACGTAGGGAAAATTACCGCAAACTCAAAAAGGAAACCGTTGGTGCACTTGTTTTATCGATACCGATAGTTATCATCGGCATGTTTTTCATGCATTGGCCATATGCCAATTATATCATGTGGGTATTGGCTACGCCGGTGCTGTTTGTTTTTGGGCGGCGTTTTTTCATTGGAGCATGGAAACAGGCAAAACATCGCTCGGCAAACATGGATACATTGGTGGCGCTGAGTACCGGTATTTCGTATTTTTTTAGCGTTTTCAACACGCTTTTTCCACAGTTCTGGGAAAACAGGGGACTTGAAGCCCATGTCTATTTTGAGGCGTCGGCCGTAATCATCGCCTTTATCTCACTGGGGAAATTGCTGGAAGAAAGAGCAAAAGAAAATACTTCCGATGCCATTAAAAAACTGATGGGTTTGCAGCCTTCGACGGTAACGGTTATAAGGGATAATATGCCGGTTGAAATTTCTGTTTCGGATATTGTCGTGGGCGATAGTGTGTTGGTGAAGCCCGGCGAGCGGATAGCGGTGGATGGTGAAGTAACGAAGGGTACCTCGTTTGTTGACGAAAGCATGATCAGCGGCGAACCCATTCCCGTAGAAAAGAAACCCGGCGATAAGGTATTTGCAGGCACACTGAATCGAAAGGGGAGTTTTTATTTTCGGGCGCAAAAGGTAGGTAAAGATACCTTGTTGGCACATATCATAAAAATGGTGGACGAAGCGCGGGGGAGTAAAGCCCGGGTAGAGGCCCTGGTGGACAAGATTGCGGCAATTTTCGTTCCTGTGGTGATCGGTATTGCCCTGACGAGTTTTATTGTTTGGTTCGTTTTTGGTGGCGAAAACGGTAGTGTTCACGGCATTTTGGCAATGGTTACGGTACTGGTGATTGCCTGTCCGTGTGCTCTTGGACTTGCCACGCCTACCGCTGTCATGGTGGCTATCGGGAAAGGAGCCGAAGAGGGTATCCTCATCAAGGATGCGGAGAGTTTGGAATTGGCGAAAGATATCGATGTTGTGGTGCTCGATAAAACGGGAACCCTTACCGAAGGCAGACCGGTGGTTGCTTCCATGAAATGGATTGCCGATGTCGAGCCCTTGTGGCGCAATGTACTGTACAGCATCGAATACAAATCGGGGCATCCGCTGGCAGAAGCCATTGTGGCCGAATTGCAGAATGACTGCACGTTTCTCGAAGAGGTGGAAATAACGCATGTAAGCGGACAAGGGGTCGAAGGGCTTTATTGCGGGAAGAAGTATTACGTAGGCAACGAAACCTTTATTTTATCGAAAAACGTACCTGTTCCCACACATTTGCGCAGCCTCATTGCCGATGAGATGGATGCGGCCCGCACCGTTTCGCTTTTTGCAGATGAAGAGAAGGTGTTGTGTCTCATTACCATTACGGATCGATTGAAACCCACTTCCAAAGAAGCTGTCGAACAATTGCACCGAATGGGTATAGAAGTGATTATATACACCGGCGATAACGAAAAAGCGGTAGCCGAAGTGGCACGGCAGTTGAATATATCTTCCTATAAAGGTAATGTGCAGCCCGAGGAAAAAGCGGAGCTTGTCAAACAATTGCAACAGCAAGGCAAGGTGGTGGCGATGGTGGGCGACGGCATCAACGACAGTGCAGCATTGGCGCAGGCCGACGTCAGTATAGCTATGGGTAGGGGAAGCGATATTGCGATGGACGTGGCAAAAATGACCATCATTTCGTCCGATCTTACCAAAATACCCAAAGCAATCCATTTGTCGAAACAAACCGTCGAAGTCATCAAACAAAATCTTTTCTGGGCATTTATTTACAACATCATCGGCATTCCCATTGCTGCAGGAGTGTTATATCCGTTCACCGGTTTTATGCTCAACCCCATGATTGCCGGTGCCGCAATGGCGTTGAGTTCGGTGAGTGTGGTAAGCAACAGTTTACGGTTAAAATCAAAAAAAATATGAAAACATTGCAATTCAAAACCAATATCCATTGTTCCAATTGTGTAGCAAAAGTTAAACCTTTTTTGGATAAAAAGAAAGGTGTTTTTTCGTGGAAAGTCGATATTGATCATCCCGACAAAATCTTGACGGTGGAAACCGAAGAACTTTCAGCGGAGGACATTATCAAGACGATCAAACGAACCGGATTTGAAGCCGAACTTTTATAAATCCGAGGTTAAAGTTTGTAAATATGTTGCATATTGTTTTTCTCTCTTATACTTTTGAGGGAAAATTGAAGGGAAATGAATTATCTACTTTCAAACAGATATTGGTGGCGTCACTTACAACTCACAAAGTCGTAAGGGAAACAGCCATGTCTTTTTTGAAGTAAGTAAATAGATTAAAGAACAGAAAGCCTGTCGCACCTTGCGACGGGCTTTTTTCGTTTTTACGATATTTTCAAATAAACGTTTTTCATTATGAAGCAATTTACAGTAAACAAAAAAGGGTATTATGGCGAATTTGGCGGAGCTTATGTACCCGAAATTCTTCACAAGTGCGTGGCAGATTTACAGCAAGTCTACCTTGATATTATGGAAAGCGATAGCTTTCAACAGGAATTTCAAGCGTTGTTGCGCGATTATGTCGGTCGTCCTTCACCGTTGTATTTATCCAAACAACTTTCTGAACGACACGGTTGTAAGATTTATCTTAAACGCGAAGACCTCAACCATACCGGTGCCCACAAAATCAACAATGCCATAGGGCAGGTACTCATTGCCCAACGAATGGGCAAAACCCGCATCATTGCCGAAACCGGTGCCGGACAGCATGGAGTAGCCACGGCTACGGTATGTGCCCTCATGCAAATGCCTTGTACGGTTTATATGGGGAAAACCGATGTGGAAAGGCAGCTTCCGAACGTGAAAAAAATGGAAATGCTGGGGGCCACGGTAGTTCCTGTCACTTCGGGGAATATGACACTGAAAGACGCCACAAACGAGGCCATTCGCGACTGGTGCAGTCATCCCGAAGACACGCATTATGTGATTGGATCGACCATTGGCCCTCATCCTTATCCCGATATGGTAGCCCGACTTCAGTCGGTTATCGGCAAAGAGATTAAAAGGCAACTTTTGGAGAAAGAAGGGCGCGATTTTCCCGATTGTCTTGTTGCGTGTGTTGGCGGAGGGAGCAATGCTGCCGGAACGATTTATGAGTACCTGGATAACGACAATGTCAAAATCGTACTTGCAGAAGCGGGAGGAAAAGGTGTGGACAGTGGTTACTCCGCTGCTACTATTCAATTGGGGAAAATTGGGGTATTGCACGGATGTAAAACCCTCATCATGCAAACCGAGGACGGACAGATTGTTGAACCTTATTCCGTTTCTGCCGGGTTGGATTATCCGGGTGTTGGCCCCATTCATGCCCATCTGGCTAAGCAACAGCGCGCTCGGGTATTGGCCATTACCGATGATGAGGCATTGAAAGCTGCTTTCGATTTGACCCGCAACGAGGGAATCATTCCTGCGTTGGAGTCGGCTCATGCTTTGGCAGCATTGGATAAAGTGGAATTTTCGCCTTCGGATATCGTGGTGCTTACACTATCGGGACGAGGCGATAAGGATATGGATACCTATCTTAAATACATGGATCAATTTAGCAAATAAATCATTGCGTCATGAATTATAATTTTCATACCAACACTAAAAAAATTCTTAGCGATCTTCACACGCCGGTGAGCACTTATCTGAAAGTGCGCGATGCTTTTCCGCAATCGGCCTTGCTGGAAAGTTCCGACTTCCATGCCAATGAAAACGTTACCTCTTATATTGGGCTCGAACCCATAGCCTCTGTCGATGTGAATAGGGGGCTTTGTACGATGAAATTGCCCGACGGGAATAAAGAAATCCGTCCCCTGTCGGCTTCTTTCACGATTTCCGATGCATTGAGCAGTTTCCTTCGAAAAATAAATGTGAAAGGCGAACAAAGCGATGCTTGTGGGTTGTTTGGGTATACCACTTTCAATTGCGTGAAATATACCGAAAATATACCTGTTCGCGAGAGCAGGGACGAACGCAGCGATGCTCCCGATATGCTGTATATTCTTTATCGTTACATGCTGATTTTCGATCACTTTAAGAACGAAATTACCATTGTTGAGCTTCTTGGCGATGGAGAAGAAAGTCGGCTATCGCGTGTAGAAATGCTGATGAATGTTCGAAATTTTGCGTTGTATAACTTTTTCCTCGAAGACAAAGAATACAGCACCATAACCGATGAAGAATTTAAGGCCGATGTGCGTCGCGGTGTTCAGCATTGTTTGAAAGGCGATGTCTTTCAGATTGTGCTTTCGCGCCGTTTTGTTCAACGATTTTCGGGCGACGATTTCAAAGTGTACAGGGCATTGCGTTCCATCAATCCTTCGCCCTATTTGTTTTATTTCGATTTTGGCGGTTACCGCATTTTTGGCTCTTCTCCCGAAACGCATTGTAAAATAAAAGGTTCGCGAATCAGTATCGATCCCATTGCCGGGACAACCCGCCGTACGGGAAATTATAAGGAAGATATAAAGGCGATGGAGTTTCTCATGAACGATCCTAAAGAGAATGCCGAGCACGTTATGCTGGTTGAACTTGCCGGAGACGATCTGAGCAGAAACGCACATGATGTAAAGGTTGATTTCTACAAAGAGCCGCAATTTTACTCTCACGTCATTCATTTGGTTTCGCGCGTGAGTGGTATGCTTGACGAAGGCACCGATCCCATCAAGGCCTTTTTCGATACTTTTCCTGCCGGAACGGTGTCTGGAGCACCCAAAGTGCCTGCCATGCAACTTATTACCGAGATTGAGAAGCATAATCGGGGGGCCTACGGAGGCTGCATCGGGTTCATTGGATTAAACGGCGATCTCAATCAGGCCATTACCATTCGCACTTTCGTGAGCCGCAACAACGAACTTTGGTATCAGGCCGGAGCGGGGATTGTGGCACAAAGCAACGACGAATACGAGTTGCAGGAAGTCAACAGCAAATTACATGCTTTGAAGAAAGCCATCGACAAGGCATCCTCTCTGGTTAATGTGTAATAGAAAAAGAATACGAACCTGCAAAGGATGGCTATTAAAAACTTTTTAAACATAAACAATAATGAAAGAAATGCTATATAAAATATTCGATTACCGGTACCTTTCGCGTCAGGAAGCCAAAAAAGTCCTTTTCGACATTGTTGGCGGGAATGTGCCGGAATCGCAAGTTGCCGCACTCATCACTTCGTTTCTGATGCGCAGCATTTCGGTGGACGAAATTCTCGGATTTCGCGATGCCTTGTTGGAGATGCGTGTGCCGGCCGATTTGACGGATTTCGAACCGTTGGATATCGTGGGAACGGGCGGCGATGGCAAAAACACGTTCAATATTTCCACGGCAGCGTGTTTTGTGGTTGCCGGTGCGGGTTACAACGTGGTAAAACACGGCAATTATGGAGCTACTTCCATCAGTGGAGCAAGCAATGTCATTGAGCAGCAGGGAGTGAAATTTACCACCAACATCGATACGTTGCGTAGGAGTATGGAAAAATGTCATATTGCCTATTTGCATGCCCCCTTGTTCAGTCCTGCACTGAAAGCGGTGGCCGGTGTCAGAAAAAGTCTGGGCGTTCGTAACTTTTTTAACGTATTGGGTCCGCTGGTAAATCCGGTCCAACCCAACTATCAGATGCTGGGTGTATACGATTTATCCATGATGAGGCTTTACAGTTATATTTATCAGGAAGGCAAAAAGCACTTTTGCATTGTGCATACGCTGGACGGATACGACGAGATTTCGCTTACCGATTGTTTCAAGGTGGTATCCAACAAAGGCGAACAGCTTTTCACGCCTGATGATCTTGGTTTTAAGCAAGTGGAGCAACATGAATTGGATGGAGGAAATACAGTGGAGGAGGCAGCCGGGATTTTCAGGGACGTGCTTCGCGGCGAAGGTTCTGAGGCGCAGCGCAATGTAGTCGTGGCCAATGCGGCTTTTGCCATTCAAACGGTAGAACAGGACAAACCGATTGAGGAATGTCTCGAAATTGCCGGCGAATCGCTGTACGGAAAGAAGGCGCTGAAAACGCTGGAAAAATTTGTGGAACTGAATAAAGGATGACAGCGTGAAAGATATATTGGAAGAAATTGTCGCTTACAAGCGAATGGAAGTCGAAGAGCAGAAAAAACGTTGCGCTATAGACGAAATCTGTCGATTGTTGGAGAAGAAAACGCTTGAAGCGCGTTCGTTGAAATCGGCGTTGGAAAATTCCGATAGCGGTATTATCGCCGAGTTTAAACGTCGTTCTCCAAGCAAAGGTTGGATCAACGAATTTGCCGATGTAAAACAGGTGGCCCAACACTACGAAGCGAATGGCGCTGCGGCTTTGTCGGTGCTTAGCGATGAGCATTTTTTCGGCGGAACGGCTCATGATGTGGAAACGGCGTTGTCGGCGACACATATTCCTGTATTGCGAAAGGAATTTATTGTAGACGAATATCAGGTTTACGAAACCAAGTTGCTCGGGGCAAATGCCATTTTGCTTATTGCTGCAGCCATCAGCAAAGAAGAATGCAGACGATTTACAAAAATTGCGGAAGAGCTTCAGCTCGAAGTGCTGCTGGAACTTCACGACGAAAAAGAAACGGAGTACATCACTTCGCACTCTCTCATCGGAATCAATAATAGAAATTTAGGTACCTTTGCAACTCATGTGGAGAAATCGTTTCAAATGGCGCGTGTTCTTCCCAAGGAGGCTTTATGGATTTCGGAGAGCGGAATTTCGTCGCCAACGATGGTGAGTACATTGCGAGAAGCAGGTTACCGGGGTTTTCTTATCGGAGAAAATTTCATGAAGACTGCCGATCCCGGCGCAAGTTTGGGCGTATTTCTCAGCGAATTAAAAGAGGATTTTTAATTTTTATGGCTTTCAATAAAAACTTGGTTATCAAAGTATGCGGAATGCGTGATGAGGAAAATATTCATGCGGTGGAGCAGCTGGATGTAGACTGGATGGGATTTGTGTTTTATCCCGAATCGCCACGCTATATGGCTCAACCGTTGGGATTCAAGAATTTTCCTTTCGACGTGAAACGGGTGGGTGTTTTTGTCAACGAACAAAAGGATATTGTCAGGAAAACTTCTTTGAAAAACCTCATTCAAGTGATTCAGTTGCATGGAAGCGAACTACCTTCCTATTGTAGGGTTTTGCAGTTGGATGGATTTGAGGTGATGAAGGCGTTCAGTATCGATTCTGAGAGACGGTTTCCTGTAAAAAAAGTACGGCTTTACGAGAAGTGCTGCGATTATTTTCTTTTCGATACCCGCACTTCAGGTTATGGCGGATCGGGAAGGAAATTCGATTGGGATATGCTTTCGGATTATCGAGGAGATGTGCCTTTTTTGCTGAGCGGAGGCATATCGCCCGACGATGTGGAAGCCATCAAAGCTTTTTCGCATCCCATGTTTATGGGTATCGATCTGAACAGTTGCTTTGAAATATCTCCCGGATACAAAGATACGGCATTATTGCAATCGTTTATAGAAGAAATCAGAAAATGAACCGAATAGATCAATTGTTTGACAAAAAGAAAAATAACATTCTTTCAATATTCTTTACGGCCGGATATCCCCGGAAGGATGATACTGTTTCCATTATTGAATCGTTGGCCGAAAACGGTGTGGATCTCATCGAGATTGGCGTTCCTTTTAGCGACCCCTTGGCCGACGGCCCGGTGATTCAGTCGGCAAGCACACAGTCTTTGAAGAACGGCATGAGCGTGAAATTGCTTTTTGGTCAACTTGCCGATATTCGTCAGAGAGTAAGCGTTCCCCTCATTTTAATGGGCTATCTGAATCCCATCATACAATTTGGAGCGGAAAGGTACTTTAAGACCGCAGCCGAATGTGGCATCGACGGACTAATTATTCCCGATTTGCCTTTTGACGAATACATGGAATCGTATAAAGAAATAGCCGAGCGGTACGGATTGCATGTGGTTATGCTCATCACTCCCGAAACATCGGAAGAACGCATACGACTGATCGATGAAAATACGGGTGGGTTTATCTATATGGTGTCGTCGGCATCGGTAACCGGTGCGAAAAATGCTTTCAGCGATGCCAATCTGGCGTATTTTCGACGAATAAATGCCATGCAGTTGCACCATCCCCGTTTGATCGGTTTCGGCATATCCAACAAAGTTACCTTTGATGCTGCATGCGAGGAGGCTTCGGGTGCCATCATCGGCAGCAAGTTTGTGTCGCTGTTGGGAACAGAAAATTCCATTGATGGGGCAGTAAGAAAACTGATGGAAGCAATTCGTTAGCTCACTTCCAGCGTTCTTTTTTCTTTACTGCTTTGAAAAGCCAATTCGATGATGCAGATAACGTTGCGCGCTTCTTCGGGTTTCACTGCAAGTTCGGCTTTCCCTAGGATGGCATCGCGCAGATTGATGAAATATTCGCGATAATCGCCGTTTTCGCTTTCGACTTTTCCCTGAATTTTCACTCCTTCAAATTCCGTATGGATGGTACCCCATATGCTTTCGGGTTCCCGTCCCCAGTCGTTGGTATTGGGAATCGCTCCCTTGTCGAGGTTTTCTTCTTGCACGTCTAGGCCATATTTGACATACGAACCTTTGGTGCCGTGAATCAGGTAGGTGGGCCCCGGGATGCGACACAACATACCGGCTTTGAGCGTTGCCGTAAATGTGGGGTAATGGAGGCGCACATCGAATCGGTCATCGGCTTTTGCCCAGGGGCGTTGCGAACAAATTTCGGCCGTTACTGCCTGTGGCATGCCGAAAAAGTAGAGCGCCTGATCGATGAGGTGCGAACCGAGATCATAGAAAATGCCCGATCCGGGACGGGGATCCTCACGCCAGTAGCCATTGGGGCGAGGATCGGGGCGGTAACGGTCGAAATGCGTCTCATAGTCCTTCACCTCACCGAGCAAACCGCTTGCAAGTAATTTTTTCACTGTTTTGGTGTCGCTTGTGAGACGACGGTTGTGATAAACCGTCAGAATTTTGTTTTGCCGTTTGGCAATTTCGATGAGTTCGTCGGCTTCGGCCACGTTGACCGTAAATGGTTTTTCAACCACGACATGTTTCCCTGCAAGCAATGCTTCGCGCGCCCAATAAAAGTGTACATCGTTGGGAGAAGTAACAATCACCAGATCGATTTCCGGGTCGTCGATAATGCCTTTTCCGTCGGGAACAACAGCCGTAACAGGGTAGCGTTCTTCAATGATGCGGATGTTTTTGGGATTTGTCGTACTGATTTTGCTAAGTTCGAAACCTTCCAGCACGTCTATGAACGGTGCGTGAAATACTCTGCCTGAAAGTCCGAAACCAATGATGCCTGTATGGATAATTGTTGACATAGAATTTTGTGTTTATTTAAAATAATTTTTCCGGATTGACCTTGATTTGACTTGTTTTTATCTCAGGTTAAAAGGAAATCCACCAGTTTTTGTGTTGCAATGGAACGGTGGCTAATGCGATTTTTAATTTCTTCTCCCAATTCGGCAAAAGTTTGGTCGTAACCCTCCGGAACAAATATCGGATCGTATCCGAAACCGGCAGATCCTCTTTTCTCGTCGATTATATGTCCTTTTATCTCGCCTTCGAAAAAGTATTCTTCGTTGTTCATCAACAAAGCGATCACTGTTCGGAAACGTGCCTTCCGGTTCGCGATACCTTTTAGATTATCGAGCAGTTTTTTTATATTGTCTTCGTCACGACAAGCATCGCCGGCATAACGAGCCGAATAAACGCCGGGAGCATTTTCCAAGGCTTCCACTTCCAAACCCGTATCTTCGGCAAAACAATCGTATCCGTATTTATTTTTTATGAATCGTGCTTTGATGAGTGCATTTTCTTCTAATGTGTTGCCCGTTTCTTCAATCTCGTCGTTGCTGCCAATGTCGTTCAGACTGAGGATTTCTATTTTTCCTTCGGTAATTTTTCGAATCTCGTCCAGCTTATGTTGATTGTTGGTAGCAAATACAATTTTTCGCATCATTTATGTTTACTTTTTGTTTGTTGTCAAAATAACAAAGGTGATTTTTTCCCAAATCTGTTCATTACAACGTTTCATCGTTATTTATTGTTTTGTTTTCGGGAAAATTTCGGGTTTTTTTAAGAAATCGACAACCCTGTTTCTATCCTATTTGTATTACAATTTTTTCTTTATTATTTTTAATCCGAATTTTGAAACTCTAAAATATGAGTCCACTTGAATAAGTCT
>DFUT01000006.1 GCA_002381125.1 Bacteroidales bacterium UBA4179
TATATCATCTCTGATAAGGTATTGTTTTAAGAAAACAAGGTCCGCAAACCCCAGTGTCGATTAATAACGGTAAAGATGATGATAATTATGCCATATTGTCACTTATTTCACGGTATTTTTTGAAATATAAAAAAGTTGCTCCTGATATTTTTGTACAAATAGTATTATAAAAGTCTAAAACAAAAAGAATAACATTCAGATAGTCGACACAAGGATTTTTTTCGTATAATTGCAATTGCATAGTTTTTGTATCGAATTAATAGAAAAAGTATAATTATAAAAATTTAATGTTATGATAAGCAAAAAGGATATCCAACGATTCAAAAAAATCATTAGCAGTGTAGATAAACCGGTATTGTCTGTATACTGCAATGTTAATCCTGCTGATCCGGATAATTTTGGAAGAGCATGGTATGGACGACTGAAAAATACATTAAAGTCGATGGACGAGCTTAAGGTAAAATTGAAAAAAGGCAAAACATTTTATGACGAATTGATCGTTTTCATCGATCAGCTTATTGTAGGGGCTCGTACGTTGGCACTTTTTGCATGGGTTAACGATAAAAATGAATTGGAAGTCGAACATTTTGAATTACAGGTAGAATTGCCCGTTGTAGATTTGGTAAGAGGGAGAGTTGAAACGCATTTCGGAAAACCGTATGTATTGCCAATTCTTTATGCTTTTGATGAATTTTACAGAGTGGGGGTGGTACATGTTTATGGCAGCAAATGGAGGTTTTATGAAGTATTTTTAAATGAGATAAAAGAGGCCACTGAGACTTTTGCGGAAATAACGCCGGATGAATGGAACGAATTCAATGAATATGCACAAATTATTGAGTCGGGTGTGTTGGACGAAAGAACTTTCAGGGATAAATTAAAATTTAAGGATAAACAAAAAGCCAAACTCCAAACATTATCCCATAAATTGTATATTAGATTGGCTCAGATGTTGGAAAAATCCATACACGACTTGGAGATCGATAGGCTCATATTAATGGGGAATGATTGGCAAGTCAAATTATTTGAAAACTATTTGAATCGACATATTCGTGAGTTAATTATTGGGTATGCACCTCGTCTTTCAAATATTGAAAATCCTTCGACAAAAGAAATTTTAGAACGAGTAACGCCTATATTAAGGAAAGCCGAAGAACGCGAAGAAATGCAATTGATCGCCGATGCACAAAGTCCAAAAGGTGTTTGTGGTTTGCAAAATGTGCTGGAAGATATTCAGATGGGTCGTCTTCAGGTGTTGATTTTGCCTTGGGATTTACATGCTAAGGTATATAAATGTAAAGACGAGATGATTTTCGCCAATCCTGAAGAAGCGCAGGAGCATGATTCATCCTATGAAGAAGTCGAGTTAAAAAAAGAAGTGTTTCAGTTGGTTGCCCAATATGCTACTCGAATAGAATTTGTCGATGGAGCAATGAAAGAAAAACTGTATAACGAATTACAAGGTATTGCCGGTATAGTGCGCTGGTAATTTGAGAAGTGTTTAAAATTGCAGGAGCGACTTGCATTAAAAGTAAATATCAAATAAATTTGGTTATCTTTGCCACAAATTAAACCTCAATGAACACACTGTTATACGTAACATGGAATGTGGATCCCACTCTTTTTACTGTTGTTGGTCGTGAGATTCGATGGTATGGCTTGTTTTGGGTCATTGGATTGATTGTTGCGGTATATATCGTGCAGCAAATTTTCAAACATGAAGACCTTCCCGAGCAATGGTTCGATTCATTGTTCATTTACACAATTATAGGCATAATTGTGGGAGCCAGGTTGGGGCATTGTTTATTTTACGAACCGCAATATTATTTGTCGCATCCTGTTGAAATTTTGAAAATCTGGAAAGGCGGATTGGCCAGTCACGGAGGGGTTATTGGGATTATTATTGCCGTGTGGCTATACTCAAAACGGGTGACCAAGTTGAGTATGCTGTGGACATTTGATCGATTAATGGTCCCCACCGGTTTCACGGCGGCCATGATTCGGTTGGGCAATCTCATGAATCACGAAATTTATGGCGGTCCCACCGATCTTCCATGGGGGTTTCGGTTCATTACCAATACCTATGCCTGGATGAATGGAGCAGAGCCGGTTTATTCCAAACCTTCGCATCCTACCCAAATTTATGAAGCATTAATTTACCTTATTGTATTTGGGATATGCATGTATATGTATTGGAAAACCGATGCCAAAGACAGAAAAGGTTTGATTACCGGTGTTGGACTTACAATAATTTTTGTTGCCAGATTTCTTATCGAATACATCAAAAATGTTCAGGTTGATTTTGAAATTATGTTACGCGATCATACCGGTTTGATTCTTGGCCAATGGCTTAGCATTCCTTTTATTGTTTGGGGAATATGGTTGATTGTGTCTGCTCTTAAAAATAAGTCCGAACCGGCAAATACACCCAAAGCATCGGCTATAAATCAAAAGAAAAACAAAAGTAAAACGAAGCATACTAAAAAGAAAAACTAGTATTTTCGTTATATCGTTTTTTTGTCTTTCCAAAGATTTTTTGAATAAATATCAAGAGTGAAACATTATGGAGTATAAAATCGTTGAAATCAAGGATCAGATATATTATGTGGGCGTGAATGATCGCACCAAACATCTTTTCGAAAATTTATGGCCTCTTCCCAAAGGAATTTCCTATAATTCGTATCTTATCGATGACGATAAAGTAGCTCTTATCGATACAGTAGAGATTTGTTATTCGGAAGTATATTTTCGTAAAATCAAATCGGTGTTGGGAGATAAGCCCATCGATTATTTGGTGGTAAACCATATGGAGCCCGATCACTCCGGATCCATTAGGTGGTTGATCAGGCAATATCCGGAGATCACCATTATCGGCAATAGCCGTACAATGGACATGTTGAAGGGATATTACGGAATTACGGAGAATGTTCTGGCGATAAAAGACAAAGATGAGCTTAACTTGGGAAAAAATACCCTGAGGTTTTATCTTACACCGATGATTCATTGGCCTGAAACCATGATGACCTATGTGCCGGAGTCAAAAACACTTTTTTCGGGTGATGCTTTTGGAACATACGGTTCACTTGATGGTGGCGTTGTGGATTCGCAACTCAATCCGGATGGGTATTTCGACGAAATGATTCGTTATTATTCCAATATTGTGGGCAAATACGGTTCACCTGTACAGGCAGCATTGGCAAAGCTATCGGAAATCAATATCGATGTTGTTTGTTCTACACACGGCCCTGTATGGACGGAAAAAGAGAATATCGATAAAGTCATCGCTTTATATGACAAACTCAGTAAATATGAAGCCGATAAGGGGTTGGTAATTGCCTATGGCAGTATGTATGGCAATACAGAACAGCTTGCCGAAATTATTGCTGCTTCGGCAGCCGAAAACGGTATAAAAAACATTGTCATGCACCATGTTTCTAAAAGTCATCAATCGGATATACTTCGCGATGTGTTTAAGTATAAGGGATTGATTATCGGATCGCCAACGTACAATAATCAACTTTATCCCGGCATAGAAAGTTTGATTTCCGCATTGCGGAATCGCAACATCAAAGATCGGTTGTTCGGCTATTTTGGCGGATTCAGTTGGGCCGATGCCTCGTTGAGGCATCTTAAGGAATTTGCCGAGGAGATGCGTTTTGATATAGTTTGTGACCCCGTTTCCATGAAACATTCATTAACCGCCGATGTGGCAGAAAATGCAAGGAAATTGGGACAAATCATGGCCGAAAAATTGAATTGCCGAAAATAAAAGGTTACCTCCTAGGAGAGAGACTTATAAAATTAACAATTTATCTAAACAAAATAAAATTATGAGACTCATTATTCAACCTGATTCCGAACAATTGGCTCAGTGGGCAGCCAATTATATTGCATCCAAAATCATTAAAGCAAATCCAACTCCCGAAAAGCCGTTTAAATTGGGTTTGCCTACCGGATCATCACCATTGGGAACATACAATGCATTGATCAAATTGTACCAAAACGGGGTAATTTCGTTTGAAAACGTTATCACCTTCAATATGGATGAATATGTGGGTTTGCCGAAAGATCATCCGGAAAGTTACCATTCTTTTATGTGGAACAACTTTTTTAATCATATCGATGTAAAACCTGAAAACGTTCATATTCTCAATGGAAATGCCGATGATTTGGAAGTCGAATGTCAAGCATACGAGGATACAATCAAACGTGTAGGAGGTATCGATTTGTTTTTAGGTGGAATCGGTACTGATGGTCATATTGCTTTCAATGAACCGGGATCTTCACTCAATTCCCGTACTCGTGCAATACGATTGACAACCGAAACCATTATTGCCAACTCACGCTTTTTCGATAACGATGTGAATAAAGTTCCTAAACTTGCTCTTACCGTTGGCGTAGGCACTATCATGGATGCAAAAGAAGTATTGATTCTTGTTAATGGATATCATAAGGCACGAGCTTTGCGTCATGCTGTAGAAGAAGCTGTTACGCAGATGTGGACAATCAGTGCTTTACAACTGCATCCCAATGGCATTATTGTTTGTGATGAAGCTGCATGTTCCGAATTGAAAGTAGGGACGTATAACTATTTTCTCGATATTGAACAAGATAATCTCGATCCCCAATCTGTATTACGTTAAAATCGCAAGTAAACAAGTAAAGGGGTAGAGGAATATATTTACTTTGATAAGTATTTTTTACTATTGGAAATTAATTTGCATGTTGCATAATTTCCAATAGTAACCATTTCGGTTATATAATTCGTCGTGGTTTCCTTTTTCTACGATTGTGCCTTGATGTATAACATAAATTTCATCTGCATTTCTAATGGTCGACAATCGATGAGCAATCATGATTGTTGTTCTATCTTTCATTATATTTTCAAGGGCATTTTGAACAAGTTTTTCCGAAACGGAATCTAAAGCGGATGTAGCCTCATCGAAAATAAAAATTTGAGGATTTTTTAAAACGGCGCGTGCAATGCAGACGCGTTGGCGTTGACCACCGGATAATTTTTCGCCTCTTTCTCCTACCACCGTATCATACCCATTTGGTGTAGCCATAATAAAATTGTGGGCATTTGCAATTTTTGCCGCTTTTACAACTTCTTCTCGTGTGGCATGTTCAACACCGAATGCTATATTGTTGAAAAAAGTATCATTAAACAGAATGGCTTCTTGAGTTACAATTCCTATCAATGAGCGTAAATCGTTCAGCGATACATCTTTGATATTTGTACCGTCGATTAATATTTCTCCTTTTTGAACATCGTAAAAACGCAGTAAGAGATCGACCAACGTGGATTTTCCTGAACCGGATTCTCCTACCAAGGCTATTGTTTTTCCTTTTTGTATTCTTAGATTAATTCCTTTTATTACCCAATCGCCGTTATATTTAAACCATACGTTATTATATTCAATTTGTTTTTCAAATGTTAGTTTTTCGGGATTTTCTTTTTCTACAATCGTATTTTCTGCCGTCAAAATTTCATCGATCCTTTCCATCGATGCCAATCCCCGTTGAATTGTATAAGCCGATTTTGAAAATTCTTTTGCCGGACTTATAATGTTGAAAAATATGGTGATATAAAACATGAAAGTAGGCGCATCGATGACTCCTCTTCCTTGTAAAATCAATGTTCCTCCAAAACATAAAACAATCACAATTGTCAATGTTCCGAGAAATTCACCTAATGGAGAAGCCAACTCCTGCCTTCGAATAATACGAGCTGTTATTTTGCGAAGTTTTTTATTTCCATCGCGAAATCGTTGTGAAATTTTGCCTTCCGCATTAAAAGCTTTTATTATTTTCAATCCGCTTAGGGTCTCTTCTACTTGAGACATTAATTCCCCCCATTTATTTTGTGCATCGAGGGATTTTTGCTTTAATTTTCTTCCTACAGTCCCCATAGCATAACTCGTCACCGGAAGCAGAATAAACACAAAGAGGGTCAGTTCCCAACTTATTATCAGCATCGTCGTAAGGTAGGTAACGATTAAAATGGGATTTTTTAATATAAGCACCAGTGAGCTTAAAACCGATCGTTCTACTTCATCGACATCGCCCGACATACGCGCCAAAATATCACCTTTTCTTTCTTCCGAAAAAAAACCGATAGGCAATGCCAATATTTTATCGTTTATTTGATTGCGAATATCCCTTACAATACCTGTTCGGATAGGAACAAGGAAGTAGGACCCAAAATAAGCAGTACCGGTTTTAAAAATCGTTATGATCATGAGCCAGATTGCCAGTCCCAATAAAGTAGTGCTTGCCCCATAATTTTCGACTAAATGGGTAATATACCAATAGCCGTTGTTTTGAATAATTTTTGTGAAAGACATATCCGGGCTGTTCCAAGGAATAAAATAGTAGCTTTTGCTGCTGATTCTAAAAAGAATTTGCAAAATAGGAATAATGGTGACAAATGAAAAAATACTAAAGATGGCGGTTAGTGCATTAAATATAAATATAAGAGCCCCATATTTTTTATATGGAGGTAAAAATCGCTTTAATATGGTGAAAACCCCTTTCATTTTAAATTTTCTTTCTAGTATTTTTTAGATGCTACGATTATTTTTATTTTCATACTTTCTTTAACAAGGATGATGCAACGATATGCACATCTTTAGTTGGTTTGTGAAATTATTTCAAGATACAAAATATTGACGATAATTATTCGTATTCGATTATTTTTTTCCAACGTTTGTGTGACCAGAGATAATTTCCCGGTTGTTTTTTAACAGCTTCTTCGAGGGCGGAGGCGAAACGTTGGGTTATAATTCCTTCCTTTACTTTTTCGGTTCCATCGTAAATGAGACGAAAAGTGTGCTCATAATTATATTTTTTCGTACATATTGTTTCTGTAAAAAAGACCGGCATATTGAATTTAGTGGCAAAAAACTCGATCCCTCGATAAAAAGGAGTTTTTATATTCATAAAATCCACCCAATGGATTCCTTTGTCGGAAGAAGGAGATTGATCGGCAACCATCATAAATACCGATGGTTGTTGTTCTTTTGCAGCTTTTAAAAAATAGCGTGCGGTTGATTTTTTTTCAACGTAAATAACATTTGGCGCACACCGATTATTTCTCAACCAACCATCGATATGTTTATTGGCCAATTGTCGGTAAACCATATAAACCGGCGCGTTTACCATTTCCGATAAAATCATTGGCCAAACCCAATTGTTATGATGACCAAAAGCCAAAATGACGCTTTTACCTTCACGTAAATATTTGTTTATTTCATCTACATTGGAGAATCGATTAAGAGAAGCCAAAGTTGAACCACTTATGTGGGCGGTTTTGGCCATCTCTAAAAAATTTCTGACAAAGTAGTGATAAAATTGTTTTTCCAATTTTTTATAATAAGCATCGGACTGTTTTGGAAAAGCAAGTTCCAGGTTTTTTCTGACCACTTTTTTCCTATATTTAAGAATATAACGCGTCAAGAAATAAGCACTGTATTCCCATATTCCAAGCAAAGGGAAAGGCGTTATACCTATTAAGACGAAAAAAAATCGGGCTATGAGGTTGAGAAACATACTAAACTTTTAATGTGTCGATAAATATAATTAGAGAGGGGTCCTTATCCCAGCCAAAAAATGTAGAATTTTGCCAAGAAATTCTTCACGAATTGTTGGGAATACTTATATGTTAATTTTTTTCTGTTAAAGCCGCTTTATTGATTTTGCCTGTTCCCGTTTTAGGAAGTTCGTCCAAATATTCGATTTGTCTTGGCAGTTTAAATTTCGCCAAAGTTGTCTCTAAGATATTCCATGATGTAACGAGTCGGCAACACAATCCCTTCTTTTAAAACGATGAAGCATTTGACCACTTCGCCGCGAAGTTTGTCGGGAATTCCTATAGCTGCAGCTTCTTTGACACAGGGATGTTTCAATAAAACTTCTTCTATTTCCGCTGCCCATACCAGTTCGCCTCCAACCTTGATGGTATCTTTCGATTTTCCGATAATGTACAAATTGCCTTGTTCGTCGAAGCGGCCAAGATCTCCCGTATAAAACCATCCATTTTTGAATACTTCATTGTTTAAATCGGGTTCATCATAATAACCGCAAAATACGGATTTGCCTTTTGCAACAATTTCGCCTACTTTGCCTGTGGCAACTTCATCGTCATGGGCATCGAAAATTTTTAATTCCACGTTGTGTGGCACAGGTTTACCTACTGATTGAATATTCCCGGGAGAACTTGCTGAAATTGGAGGAACCACTTCCGTCATCCCCCATCCGTTTATCACAACGGCATTAGGGAACAGCTTTGCAAAGCGCATCAACAAATCCGGTGAAGAAGGGGCTCCGAAAACATCGGCCCATCGCAGCGATTCCAACTTATACTTGCTCACATCTTTCAAATATAAGACGGCATAAAACATGGGGGGAACCATCCAAATGCCTGTCACGCCCCATTTGTCGATCAATCGGATAAGATTAAGAGGTGAAAAGCGGGGCATGATTACAGTGCTCATCCCATACTTAATGGCTCCCATTACAAATAATATTCCGCCGGAATGGGAGAGTGGAATCGCTGAAATGGTTCGTTCCGTTTCGTCAATTTTTAAAATATTTTGCAACCCCTTATACGAGCAAAAATACTTTAATTGTTCTGCTCCTAAATGAATATGTTCGTAGTTCCAAACAGCGCCTTTCGGCATGCCTGAGCTGCCGGAAGTATAAAAAATGCTCGAAGGCATATTGGTTTTAATACCTTGGTCTTCCAAATGGTTTCTCGAATTTTGGGTCAGTTTCCAAAACGAAATATATTTGGGGTTGTCTTCAATCGTAATGACTTCCCGCAGTGTCGGGATATTTTCTTTTAGTTTCAGTAGGTTGAATTTTATATTTGTAGTAGTGATAATGCCTTTTAATTTGCAATGGTTGCCAATCGAAATCAATTCATTTCCCGTTAGGAAAAAATCGATAGGAACTGCCATGCATCCCAAGGAATAAATACCCAAATAAGCATATACATATTCGATGCAATTGGGTAAATAAATGGCAATCTTGTCTCCTTTTTTAAAGCCCATATCTATAAGGCTATTGGCTAATCTGAAGACCTCTTCTTTCAATGTCGAAAAATCGTAGATTTTATCTCCTTCTATAAATGCCGGAGCATTGCCGAATTTTTCTGCGGCTTCAATGATTAGTTGTCTTACATCTTTTCTTTTTTCCATAACAATGATATGATAATTAAGTATGATATCCATTCAATGGGTTTTTATTGCACATTAACGCACGACTTGCAATAAAAATCCGGTTACAAATGGGTTGGATTATTAAAAAAATGGGATTTTGATTTTCCAATGCTGCGCAAAAGTAAGAAAAATTTAATTCAAATGAGGGTTTTTTGAGAAATAAAATACCGAAATGAATAAAAGTTATTTTGTCTTCAGAAGAATTTCGCATATCTTTACACACTCAGTAGAGGATTTTTTTAATATTTTTCCCATGAAACGCCTTTCAATAATTTTTTTTCTGTTTGCGATCATTTTTGCAGTGTATGGTCAGCCCGACGCTGTTGTTTTGTCTCATTACCTTTTTCCTGAATTTCAAGAAGGTAAGGTATTGATGAAGGATGGAACCGAAGTGAAAACGCGATTGAATTACAATGCACTTACGGAGGAAGTGATTTTTGATGACCACGGTAATATATTGGCCATAGGAAAAAACGTTATTCCTCAAATAGATACTGTTTTTATAGGGGATAAAAAATATCTTTATAAGGACAGTAAATTTTTAGAAGTCCTCCATGATTCTTCCTATAAATTTTTTGTACAACATAAATGTAGAGTTATCCCTCCCGGAAAACCGGCAGCTTATGGTGGAACTTCGGAAATATCGGCTATCGATAGTTATTCTTCACTGATTTCCGATGGAAGAGTTTATGATCTCAAACTTCCCGATGATTTCAAGGTAAAACCTTATATGGTGTATTGGATAGAAAAGGAGGGGAAATTTAAAAGTTTCCTCTCGCTAGGACAATTAAAATCGTTTTATAAGAAAAAGAAAAAACTGTATGAAGAGTACGTGAAAAATCATAAAGTAGAATTTGAAGATCCGAAAAGTATAGCCGATTTGGTGAACTATATGGAAACGCATTAATGATCTAATTTTTAAATAATATTTTCGATGAAACACTTTATTCGTTCTGTTTTTATTTTATTGCTTATCGCACCAAGCATGTTGGCGCAACCCGGATATGTTCCAACAAAAGAGAATCTGCAATATCGGGAAGAATTTCAGGATATGAAATTCGGCGTATTCATTCACTGGGGTATTTATAGTATGATGGCCAATGGCGAGTGGATTATGAATAACAGGAATATCAACTATAAAGAATACGCCAAACTTGCCGAAGGTTTTTATCCTTCGAAATTCGATGCCGGCAAATGGGTGTCGGATGTGAAAGCTGCGGGAGCCAAATATATCTGCATTACTTCTCGCCATCATGATGGATTTTCGATGTTTGCAACCAAGCAATCACCATTTAATATTGTGGATGCCACACCTTTTAAACGGGATATTCTTAAAGAGCTTGCCGATGAATGCCATAAACAAGGCATCAAACTGCATTTTTATTATTCGTTGCTCGATTGGTCGCGTACCGATTATTATCCTTTGGGACGAACCGGACGCGGGGTAGGACGTACCGAGCACGGGCATTGGGATACCTATCATCAATTCATGATCAACCAGTTAACGGAATTGCTGACCAACTACGGAGAGATAGGTGCAATTTGGTTTGACGGACTATGGGATCATGACCAGAATCCGGATTTTGACTGGCGGTTGTCTGAAATTTATGCCCATATTCACAAACTTCAACCCGGTTGTCTGATTATCAATAATCATCATCTAGCGCCCATTGAAGGAGAAGATGCTCAAACTTTCGAAAAAGACCTGCCCGGTCACAATACTACCGGTTTTGCCGACGAACAAACTGTTGGAGCTCTCCCCCTCGAAACCTGCGAGACCATGAACAATTCCTGGGGGTATAACATTACCGATTTAAATTACAAGTCGGAAAAAGAATTGATTCATTATTTGGTTAAAACGGCCGGATACAATGCAAATTTACTATTAAACGTAGGTCCACGACCGAATGGCGAATTCCCGGAGATTGCCGTTGAACGCTACAAAGCTATGGGAAAATGGCTAGAACAATATGGCGAAACCATTTATGGTACGCGTGGCGGAATAGTGACTCCTCGTCACTGGGGTGTTACTACTCAAAAAGGCAACACTCTATACGTGCATATATTGAATCTTGAAGACAATGCTTTATATTTGCCGTTAAACGGAAGAAAGGTAAAATCGGCGAAAGTATTCATCGATAAAAAACCGGTGAAATTTACCACTGTATCCGATGGGGTTTTGCTGTCTTTCGATAAGGTTCCCAATGATGTGGATTTTGTAGTGGAAGTGGAGTTCAAATAAAATAAATAAAACCTCACTGCATGTATTTTGTATTTATTTTTGCAAGTGAGGTTTTATTCTTCTTTAATTTCTTCAAATTCTACGTCTTCGATAGTGCTTGATTCAAACTTTTTTTTCTGGTACGAAATGATTCGGTCTTCTTGCGATTGAATTTTATTTCGTTTTTGCTGTTGTTGTTGTTGACGATACGTTTTGTTTTCCGAAGCCCATCTTTTTCCTATCAAAAGATTAATTACGAATTTAATCAGAAAATAAAAAACAAAAAAGGTAAGAAAAAATCTCAGAATAACTCCCATTTTTTTATTTCAGATATAATTTTGCGATATGTAAAGATACAATAAGCCGTTAATTAAAGAAAGTGATTTCGATAATTTAACGGTATTGTTGAGATAGGGAGTCTTTCAATCCAATTTATGAATCACCAACCCCGAACGCAGTTTGGGCTCAAACCATGTGGTTTTTGGAGGCATAATTTTCCCGCTATCGGCAATTTCCATCAATTGTTTCATGGAAACCGGATACAGCGCGATCGCCAATGCCATTTCACCATTGTCTACGCGTTTTTTTAGTTCGTTCAGACCGCGAATGCCGCCGACAAATTCGATGCGTTTATCGGAGCGCAAGTCTTTAATTCCCAATATTTCATCGAGTATGTATTTCGAGGTGATCGATACATCCAATTGATCCACCGGATCTTCGTCATGCAAGATGTGCGGCTTTGCCGTAAGGCTATACGACTTTCCGTCCAAATAAATAGAAAAATTGTGTAAATGTTTTGGTTTTTCAATTTCGGAGCCGGTGGGTTCAATATCGAAATTCGCTTCCAGTTGTTTTAGAAACTCTTCCGGCGTCAAACCATTTAGGTCTTTTACAAGGCGATTGTAATCGATAATGTTGAGTTGACCGGCCGGAAAACACACTGCCATAAAATAGTTGTATTCTTCATCGCCTCTATGATACGGGTTGTTTTTCGCTTTTTCGGCTCCTACCAAAGCGGCTGCGGCAGAGCGATGATGACCGTCGGCAATGTACATGTATGGTATGGATGCAAAAATGCGGGTGATGGTTTCGATATCTTTCTTGTCGCGAATCAACCAAAAATGGTGTCTGATTCCGTCTTCCGAAACAAAATCATATTCAGGCTCTTCCAAGGAAATGCGTTTTATGATAGTTTCCAATTCCGGATTGTCCGGATAGGCAAAAAATACCGGTTCCATATTGGCGTTGGTTATTCTCACATGTTTCATCCGGTCTTCTTCTTTGTCGCGGCGTGTCAGTTCGTGTTTTTTTATTTTTCCTGTAAAATAATCTTCTACGGAAGCAGCTACTACCAGTCCATACTGGGTTTTCCCGTTCATTGTTTGAGCGTACACATAATACATTTCTTCCGGGTCTTGTACCAACCATCCATTCTCCTGAAATTTGCGAAAATTTTCGGCGGCTTTTTCATATACCCGTGGATCATGTTCGTCTGTTCCTTGCGGAAAGTCAATTTCGGGTTTAGTGATGCGATATAGCGATTTTTCGTTTCCTTCCGCTTCCCGACGGGCTTCTTCGGAGTTAAGTACATCGTAGGGTTTGGACGCCACTTTATCTACCAATGATTTTGGAGGGCGTAATCCTTTAAAAGGTTTTACTTTCATTTTTATAAGTTTGCTTCACGATTATATTTTGGCGCAAAGTTACTATTTTTGTTTTATATAAAGATAGAGTAAGTAGGTTTTGAAAAAAAGTTGCTACATTTGTAAAAAAATGATGAAAATTCATTCAATATGGTACAACTTTCCAAAGATAAATTAGTTACTGCTTATACACAGGGAATTGAAGAATTTCTGAAATTACTAACCGATACTTATCTCGATTTTGTCGATAATGATCTCAGTGCAGAAAATATGGATAAACTCACCGGTTATCAGCATGCTTTACTGGCCTATCGTTATTTCCGTGAGGAAGTGAATCAGGGAGGTTTTGTACAATTGATTCAAAACGGTTATGGCGGATATATCTTCAATAATCCCACTGCAAAAGCTTTAAAGTTGTTTGGAGCCTCTGAAACCGCTAAGATTATTTATAAAGCAGCAGAAATTTATCGGGCCCGTCGAGAGGAGTTGGAACGCGAAACCACCGAGGAAGAATTTATGGCGATGTATGTTGATTTTGAAGAATTTGATGATTTGGAAGAGAAGTATTTCTTGATCGAAGAAGAAGAAACGTCACGTATAGTTCAATTTGTGAAGGAACATATAGAAGATTTCGTTGACTCAATTATTTAAAATTACCCGGAACAATGCATGGCACTGTTTTTGAGTGCATATTAACCCATATTTAATTCACTTATTCTAATCATGGCTACCGAAATAAACGTAAATGAGATTAATGAACGGATAGAAAATATTCACAGGTATTTTGAACAAACACAAGGAATATTTAAACGGTCTAAATGTTTTTCCCGTTCCCGACGGTGATACCGGTTTAAACATGGTGCTAACCATTCAAGGTGCAATGGCCAGCATGAAAAACTTTGAAAATCAGTCCATGTCGCCCGGTGAATACCTGAAAAATTTTGCAGAACAAATGCTTTTGCATAGCAGAGGGTGTTCGGGTGTCATTTTGTCTTTGTTTATGCAGGGTTTTGCGGAAACGGTTGCGAACGACGATTTTTCAAAAGAAAACGTTTATAAAGCCCTTGAAAACGGTTGTCGCAATGCTTATGAAGGAACGGAAAATCCACGTGAGGGTACCATGCTCACCTTGATGCGGGCTTTAAAAGAGAAATATGGCGAGTTGATGGAACAAGAGGATGATCCTATTGTCATTATCGGCAAAACGATTCCATATTTGAAGGAAGTATTGGACAAAACTCCAGAAATGCTTCCCGTGCTCAAACAAGCCGGCGTTATCGATTCCGGTGGTGCCGGTTTTGTTGTTTTTATTCAAGGCGTATGTCGTGAATTTCAGCATAATGGTTTTGGGGCTAACGGTTTGCCGGTTCCTATTTTACTGAAAATAGGGGAAACAACCCGAAAATATATCGCAAAGGGATTATCCAAATTTAGAAATACGCCTTTTGCTCATCTTGTTTCCAGTATCGATTTTTCGAGAATCCAGAACAATCGGTTGCGCGAGATTTTGCAAAATGTGAGAAAAGCAACCACAAATTTATCTGTCAATAACCATGTTAACAACAAAAAGAAGCTTCAGGAAAAATTAATTGATGAACTCGAAGAAATAAACAATCTTTGGAATCCGGACATTAAGCAAAAATACTGTACGGAATTTGTTTTGGAATCCGATAAAGTTATTTCCAGAGAACAACTACGAGAAATGCTTGCTCCTTTTGGAGACAGCCTCATTGTTCTTCAGGCAGGCAATAAATTCAAAGTACATATTCATACCAACAAACCGGATGATATTTTTGATAAAGTCAAACAGTACGGCGAATTGGTTTTTACAAAGGTTGACGATATGAAAAAGCAGCATCGGAACTTTATCAGCGACGATGTTATCGACTACCGGCGTGATAAAAGCATATATTGCATTGTATCGGGAAAAGGTTTTGCCGAAATACTTCAAAAATTGGGTGCCGACGATATATTGTGTTATGGAAAGAACAAACCGTCCGTAGATCAATTGGTTAAAGGGCTCGATAATTTAAAAGCCAAAAACATTATTGCGGCTGCCGACGATAGCGATATCCTCATGGCATTGAAATATGCCGTTTCGCTTTGCAAATCGAATGTTTTTATCGTTGAATCGGATAACCCCATTGATCTCATCGGTATGATGATGGGTATTTCTAAAGATTATGACATCATGACCATGTTCGAAGAAGCAATGAAAAGCATTCATACCATACCCTTCTGCGGCATTGCACGTGCTAACCGTCAAGTACTTGCCGATAGCGGGAAGCCTGTAAAGAAGAACGATTATTTTGCAGTGTACAAAAAGAAAATCATTCTTTCGAACCCAAATATAGAAGAGCTGGCCATCGAAGCCGTTAATCAATTGGTTAATGGCTACGGTCTGGTTACTTTGTACAAGGGGTTGCCTTCACGTAAGAATAACGGTTTGGTCGATCGTCTTAAAGAGCAGTTTCCCGATATCGATTTTGAGGAATATTATGGCGGCCAGTACAATTACAATTATTATATAACCTTTGAATAAAAAACGAAAGCATATGAAAAAGAAAATTTTTATTATTGTAGGTGATAATTTAGGTCTTTCAAGGGATCAGATCGATTACGAAGATCTTGAGATTATCAAATTTCCGGTGCTGGTAGAAGAAAAAGAGTATCGCGAGAGTGATCAATACAGTGCCAATTGGCTAATATCCAAATTCGAAAAAGAAAACGTTGTTGCAAAATCATCCACTTTGCCACAAAAAGATATTGCCGATGCGGTTGAAAGGAATTATCGAAATTACGACCTCATCATTCATGTTGTGATGAGCAGCGGCTTATCGAGCGCTTCATGGAAAGTAGCCGAGAACGTACGCAAACAATACGAAGATGTCATACCCATAATCAATGTGGACAGCAGACAAGCCGTGAATGGTGTAGGTAATGTTCTCTTGGGTATCATCGATATCATTAAAAACAACGATGATTTGAGTATTGAAGAAATTGAGAAGCTATGTCAGCAAGTAGTTGAAAATACGTATAGTTATTATATTTTCCCTGATTTAGACTATCTATATAAAGGAGGCAGGATAGGGAGGGCTCAGTCGTTGATGGGCAGCTTACTGCATATAATTCCGATAATCGGCATGATGGGCGACGATCCGGAAGGCATTGTTTCTTCTTTGGGAAAGGGGAGAACTTTTAAGCAAGTGAATCGTCAGGTTATTGAGTTGATTAATGCAAAAATGAAAGAAAAATCGGTCTCGAAAATCAAACGAGCCATATCGTTGAGTGGATACGGCGAGAAAAACAAAGATGTTGCTCAAGAGTTGATGGAAAAAGTTAAAGCTCTCCCTTGCGACGATTTCGTTATGGGGAAACCCGGACTTGTGGATGCGGTTTATTGTGGTCCGGGAGCATATGGTGTATCTATTCTTTTATAAAAACAGAACGTGATGAATTCGATTCTTTTATACTTATTTTGTCTTATTGTTGGCTATTTGATCGGGTCGATTTTATTTGCCGATTTAATTACACGATACGTAAAAAACGTCAATATTCGCGAATTGGGTAATGGTAACCCCGGTGCTTACAACGTTTTCAGAAATGTGAGTAAATTCTGGGGAGTGGTATCCGGGCTACTGGATGCAATGAAAGCATTGGGGCCTATGTTGATTGCCTCGCATTATTTCCGGCTTCCCGACATTGCTTTGGCGTGTTTGGCAATAGGAGCTATTTTGGGTCACGGTCTTCCCATTTATTACCGTTTTAAAGGGGGGCAGGCCGCTTCGGTGCTCATGGGAATGTATATTTTCTTTATTCCCTATGAATTTTTTATTGCTCTTGCTATTACAGCAATCGTCGTGTTGGGTTTCATTCGAAAAGAATATGGCATATGGGGACCAACAGGAATTATTGCCCTATGTATGGTTTTGTGTCTCCTTTATCCACATCCCCATGAAGTTAGAGTGTTTGTATGGATAGGAGGACTTATTGTGCTGCTGTTCAATCTCGATAAAGTAAAGGAAAAAACCAAATCGATAACACCTACGACTGCCAAATAGACATAGAGAAATATTTTGATTACTTTTGCATCATAAAAATATAAAACGCATGTCTGAAAATAAGAGTCAGTTGATTAATTTTGCGATGAATAGTGGGTTGGTAGTCGGTGGTTTTTGGGTAATCAAATATTTTTTCGTGATAGCGGCAACCGGTTATCCTTTTTTGGGATACATCAATACGTTGTTGAGTATCGGGACCCCCTTGTTATTGTTCTTTTTTTTGGTTCGATACAAAAATTTTGTAATAGGCGAAGAGAAAATTGGTTTTTGGCACGGGATACAGTTTTCGGTGATGCTTTTTTTCTTTGCTTCGCTTTTGGAAGCAATTATCGTAATTGTACATATTGTATGGCTCGATCCGGCATATCTTTCAAGAACTTTTGAACAAACCCTTGCATTGGTAGAAAGTATGTCGGCCGATCAAAATATGATCAGTAAGCTGAAGCAACAGCCTATTCCCACGCCTTTTTCCTACACGTTGGGAATGATCATGGGAAATCTGCTGATCGGTTTTTTCCTTTCGCTGTTTCTTGTTCCCCTTGCCAATCGTTTTACGTTTAAAAACGATAATCGTCAGTTAGAGGAGTAGTTATGGATATTTCGGTTATTATACCTCTTTACAACGAGGAAGAGTCGTTGCGCGAGTTATACCAATGGATTAAGCGTGTGATGGACGAGAACGGCTATTCGTACGAAATTATTTTTGTGGACGACGGCAGCACCGATGGGTCATGGAATATCATTACCGAATTAAAGACGGAATCGGATCGGATACATGCGATAAAGTTTCGTCGCAATTACGGGAAATCGCCGGCTTTGCAATGCGCATTTCAAAAAGCCGAAGGCGATGTGGTGATTACGATGGATGCCGATTTGCAGGACAGTCCCGAAGAGATTCCCGAATTGTACCGGATGATTAAGGAAGAAGGATATGATTTGGTGTCGGGATGGAAAAAAAAACGTTACGATGCCAAATTGACCAAAAACTTGCCATCCAGACTTTTCAATGCAACGGCGAGATGCGTGTCGGGTATTAAATTGCACGATTTCAATTGTGGACTCAAAGCATACCGGAAAGATGTCGTGAAAAATATCGAACTGTATAACGAGATGCACCGATACATTCCTATTTTGGTCAAAAGTGCCGGTTTTACCAAGATCGGGGAAAAACCGGTACAGCATCAACCGCGAAAATACGGCAAAAGCAAGTTCGGGGCAAGTCGTTTTTTTAACGGTTATCTCGATTTGATGACTTTGTGGTTCCTGAATCGTTTCGGAAAAAAGCCCATGCATTTTTTTGGCGTTCTGGGTACTCTTATGTTTTTCATCGGTTTCGTTGCCGTGATCGCAGTTGGTGCTACAAAATTATACGATATGCACCACGGCAATCCATACCGGTTGGTAACCGAGTCGCCCTACTTTTATATTTCCTTGTCCATGATGATTCTTGGTACAATGCTTTTTTTGGGTGGATTCTTGGGCGAACTCATCTCGCGAAATTCTCCCGAAAGGAATCATTATCGGATAGAAGAAGAATTCTAACAAGCAATTATTTTTAATAACCATTTAAAAACAAAAGAATAATGAATTTTGATGAAGTAATACGCAAGCGAAAATCGATTAGAAAATTCAGTGAAAAGCCTGTCGACAAAGAAGTGATTTTGCAATTGCTCGAATGTGCCCGCTTGGCTCCTTCGGCCGTAAATTTTCAACCGTGGAAGTTTTACGTATGTGCTTCCGAAGAGTCGAAAAAGGCAATTCGCGAAAGCTATCCACGCGAATGGTTTGCCGGTGCGCAGACATACATAGTGGCGTGTGGCGATCATAGCCGTTCTTGGAAACGCCCTTCCGACGGAAAAGATCATTGCGACATCGATATTGCTATTGCCGTGGAACATATCGTGCTGAAAGTCACCGATCTTGGATTGGGTACTTGTTGGGTATGCAACTTCGATCCGTTGAAAGTGAAAGAAGCATTGCGTTTGAGCGAGGAGTTCGAACCCATTGTTCTTTTGCCGTTGGGTTATCCTGCCGACGATTATGAAGCCGATCTGCGTACCGGCAAGCGTAAATCGCTTGAAGAAATTATGGAATGGGTGTGAGTCGGTTTGTTGGCGAATAAAAAACGGTAAAGAAGAGAGATTGGTAGTAGGATGAATGGTAAATGAAGTTTAATGGCGGAAACGGCGAAGAGTAACATATGAAAGCCTATGTCGAAAGATAATATAAATACAAAAAGCAGGATAACGATAATCATTTTCTGTTGCCTGGTCATTGTGCTTTCGGGGTGCAATCAGGCAGGAAAGAAAAAACGAAATAAAACCAACTATACCTATTTACAGGAATATGGCGAAATTTTCCATACGAGTTTCCATGTCAAGTATGCTTATGATCGCTCGTTATACGACGAAATTATGGCTGAATTGGAAAAATTCGATGATTCGTTGAATCCTTTCAACGATTGTTCCATTATTTCGAAAATTAACCGGAATGAGCCGGTACAACCCGATTCGTTTTTCATTGCCGTGTTCAATAAAGCAATGGAGGTATCGCGTATCACCGATGGCAAATTCGACATCACCATTGCGCCTTTCGTAAACGCTTGGGGATTCGGGTTCAAAAACAGCGATAACATAACCCCGAAACTTATCGATAGTTTGAAGCAGTTCGTCGGCTATGAAAAGATAAGGTTGGAAAACGGGAAAATCGTGAAATCCGATCCACGTGTTCAGCTCGATGCTTCGGCAATTGCCAAAGGCTATGCCTGTGATGTGGTGGCCAATTTGCTCAAGAGTTACGGCGTGGAAGATTATATGATCGAAATAGGTGGCGAAATTGCCATGCGCGGCAAAAACGATAAAGGAGAATGTTGGCGCATAGGGATCGATAGACCAATGGACGACAGTACGGGCCTGCATCGTGAACTGCAAACCATTCTCTCTATTTGCGACAAATGCGTGGCTACTTCGGGCAATTACCGCAACTATTATGTTAAAGACGGCAAAAAATATGCTCATACCATTGATCCGCATACCGGTTATCCTTCCGAACAAGACATCCTTAGTGCTACCGTCATTGCCGACGATTGCATGACTGCCGATGCCTACGCCACGGCCTTCATGGTCTTGGGAATGGAAAAATCCAACGAAATTGCCAAAAAAGTTCCGGGATTGTTTTACTATTTTATTTATGCTCAACCCGATGGCACAATGGCAACCACTTACTCCAACGGTTTTGAACATTTTTTCGCAAAGTAAAAGAAGTGGGGCTGCAATACAAATAAGACTATAATAAAGTGGTGTAAGGCAATTAAATACGAGTAGGGTGAAAATAACAATAACATCCCATTGGGAACAAGGAAAAGAGATTGTCCGATATTCGTTTTATCAAACATTTTTCGGCCCTGCACTCATTGCTTCCACCTCCAAGGGAATTTGTTTTTTGGCTTTTGGAGAAGAGGAGAAGACAATTCCGGAATTGAAAAAGCGATATCCCGGAGCTGTTTTCAAAAATCGGTCCGACGCATTTCAATTGTCCGCAAAAGCGTTGGTAAACGGTGAGGAGCCTTCGGTTAAGCCACTTCCATTGCATATCGGGGGTACCGATTTTCAAATGGTGGTCTGGAAATCGTTGCTTCGTATACCTTCAGGAGAACTTCGCACATACCGCCAAATTGCCACCACAATCGGTAAACCAACAGCTTGGCGTGCCGTTGCTTCTGCCGTTGGAAATAACCCCGTAGCTTATCTTATTCCCTGCCATCGGGTAATCCGTTCCAACGGTCATCTTGGTGGCTATCGCTGGGGAGTCGGTTTCAAACAGAAGATGCTCGATGTTGAAGAATTGAAGAAAAACGCTTCCCCCGATTGTAAGTAAAGTTATAGGTAACGCAGGACGTATGTTATATCATTTACAAACAATGAAATCACAAACAATGGAACAATTTTTTTCTGTCCGTTTCTTCATCTTTTCTGTCTTATTTACAGTTTCTTCATCTTTGCTTTTATCGCAGCAAAGCGATCTTGCTCACTATCCGACTTTTAAATTCGACGGGAATTTGAAAACCAAATTCGAATATGCTCCCGAACCGGGAAATTCTCGATTTTCGGTACGAAACTCCCGACTGGGTTTGTCGGGAAAAATTACGCCAATGGCAAGTTACAGGGCACAGGTGGAATTGAATAAAGAAGGCAAATTTGAGGTACTCGATCTCTCCGGAACACTTACTCCATGCGAAGGACTTTCGTTTACATTCGGACAAACGAGTATCCCGATTTTCAATCCCTATGTTATCAATCCCGGAACCATGATGTTTGCCAATCGCACTTTTCTGGGGAAATATTATGTTGGTACGCGCGATATCGGCTTACTTGTAAAGTATGGTTTTCGTTTGGCAACAGTTCCTGCAGGAATAGAATTTGGTATATATAACGGCAATACCATCAATAATCCGGTTTGGACCGATAGGTTTTCCTATGCTACCCGCTTGAGTTTTGGTAGTATGAAAGGATTTCGTACGACTTTTAAGTTGTATGACTATCCCCGCAGCGAGGAAGTGCATTATTTTCTTTACGGTGCCGATTTTCGTTATGAGGGCGACAACTGGAAAGTGGAGACCGAAATCATGAAAAGAGACGACAAGGTGGCCAACAAGGATTTGTTTTCCGCCTATGTTCAAGGTGCTTATTGGGCGCCTATCAAAGGCAGCATGTTTAAAAATATTATCCCCGCAGCTCGTTGGGATGCGATTAATCAAAACAAAGACGATTCTGCTCCCGACGTACACCGGCTGACACTAGGACTCGGTTTTGGACTCACCCCCAATGCAAACGGCTCGTTGCTTCGCATCAATTACGAATGGTATTTTATTAAAAATCAACTCGATTTTATGCACCAAACCGAAGAAATGGATGCGGATAAACTTACGCTGGAACTCGTGTATGTTTTTTGATGTTTTTCCTTTTTAAAATTTTTTTTATTTGTTTTGTTGGATCATTTTTTTTATTTTTGGATTTCCATATAAATAAGTTTAATAAAGTAAACATCGCTATGAAACCGGAGCACAAACATCGCGTTACTCCCGATTATATAACCCATCTCAACGACAACGAAGTATTTGTTTTCGGGAGCAATATTCAAGGAGATCATGCGGGAGGCGCAGCTCTCACCGCTTTAAAAAAATTCGGGGCTATTATGGGGCAAGGAGTTGGGTTGCAAGGAAAATCCTACGGCATTCCCACTATGCAAGGCGGCATAAAAGACATTAAACCTTATGTTGACGAATTTATAGCTTTTGCCAAGGCTCATCCCGAATTAAAATTTTTGGTAACCCGTATAGGCTGTGGAATTGCCGGCTTTAAGGATAAGGAAATAGCCCCTTTGTTTGCAGAGGCCGTGAATTTGGAAAACGTGTGGCTTCCTGCCAGTTTTTGGGAGGTGCTCGATAGCGAATAATTCATTTTTTCTTTGGCAACCGGATATTTTGCATTTGTCGCAAAATTTCCTGTTGTCTTTTGAGTACGTAAGGTGATGGATTTTTCGAGCTGAACCGCCGTGGGTTGGGCAATGTGGCAGCAATAAGTGCCGATTGAGCCGGGGTGAGTTTCGAGGCGGTGGTATTAAAATGGCGATTGGCAACTGCTTCGGCGCCATAGATGCCGTCGCCCGTTTCCATGCAGTTGAGATATACTTCCAAAATGCGTTCTTTTGTCCAAAAGAATTCGATAAGCACCGTGAAGTAGGCTTCAAGTCCTTTGCGGACCCACGAAGACTGCGGCCAAAGAAAAACGTTTTTCGCCGTTTGCTGACTGATGGTGCTGGCTCCACGTGGACGCCGGCGCTTTTTGTTTTCTTTCATCGCCTTTTCAATTTCTATCCGATCGAAACCCTTGTGTTGAAAAAAACGTTGGTCTTCCGAAGCAATTACTGCCCGTTTCAAGTGATCCGATATCTCATCGTATGGCACCCATTTATGATGACATTTCACCGGTTCGCCGGCTTTTATTTGCTCAACCATGCGAATACCCATCAATGGAGTGAAAAATACGGGAACAAACCGCAACACAATCACCGATCCTATGGACAGAACCAAAAACCAGAGAACGATTTTTTTGATTACACCCAAAATACTTCTCATTCGCTTTCCCTCAATTTGAACCGTACTCGCCAACGACCGTTTTCATAATCGTGACTGATGATTTCAAAACGTCCTATTTCGGAAGTATGCTCTACATGCTCCCCAATACAGGTACACACGTCATAATCGCCGATGCGGACAATTCGCAGCGTTTCAGACACATCATTGGGTAATTTGGATAAATCCACAATTTTTTCCGCTTCGCCCATAGGCATATATTCTTCCGTCACCTTAAGATCGCGCGCAATCACTGCGTTCACTGCCTCTTCTATGGCTTTTACCGTTTCCTCGTCGGGTTGTCGAGAAAGAAAATAATCGCATTTGCTTTTCTTGCGTTCGATATGGGTATTTTTCGAGCGTGCACAGCCAAACATCCGAACCATTGTCTGATTCAATATATGTTCGGCCGTATGCATGGGCGGATATTCTTTTTTGTTGTGATTGTTCAATTGCAATTTCATTGTATCGAATTTGAAGTTTCAAAGATAATAAAAAGGGACAAAATTTTTACTCCAATCTTAAAGTCAATTTCAATGGCATACTTTTATTTTCCTCCAATCCCAATAACATTATTTAAGCACAACAATAGTAGTCTTTAAATAATATCGATACGATAAGGAGAAGCCAAAGTTTTTCGACTTTGTGTCGATAAAAAAACGATGTGGAAGCGAATTTGAAAATTATCCTTATCTTTGTTTAAACAATAAACGCAATGCAATGAATCTTCAACAGACAATAGATGACCTGTTTTTATCGCAGCGCAACGAATGGAAATTATTAGATACGGCTATAAAACAGCTTGATAATGTAAAAGTTAAAGATTTTGAGTGGAGTGGGGGTGCTCGTGTAGAAGTTCAATTTAATCCGGCTCGTATGGTTTCCACTTCGGCAAAAATCGATAAGGAAACCATTGAGAAACGTCCCTGTTTTTTATGCCCCAATAATCGTCCAAAAGAACAAAAAGAAATTCCTTTCCTCGATAAATACCTGATTCTTGCCAATCCTTATCCCATACTTCGCAATCATCTCACCATTTCGTTTCGTTCGCATGTTGCGCAGCGCATTCGTAAAAAAATTGGCGATATGCTCATACTGGCCGAGTCGCTTCCCAATTATGTCGTTTTTTACAACGGACCCAAGTGCGGTGCTTCGGCACCCGATCATTTTCATTTGCAAGCAGGTTTAAAAATGCCCATTTTGCTGTCGGGAGAAAACGAACTTCGCTCGTGTCTTGTTGTCGAAAGCGATTCTCGCAAGGATGTCGAAGATCGGTTTGAAGACGTATATCGGTATCTCCAACGCCTTCAACCACAGGAAGAAGAGCCTATGATGAATTTGATTGCATATGTTGAAGACAACAACTATGTATTGCATATTTTCCCCCGCAAGGCACATCGCCCTCGGCAATACTATCTGGAAGGAAAAGAACAATTGCTGATTAGCCCGGGTGCAATTGATATGGCCGGACTCATCATTACCGTAAGAGAAGAAGATTTCGAGAAAATCGGTAAAGAAGATATTGAAGATATTTATTTTCAAGTCTCGTTGCCGGTACTATAGTTTAGTAATCTTTAACTTTAGGATTTTTTATTAATCAACGGCTAAAAATGATTTCGATATGGAGCCGATAGATACCTTTTTGAAGAAAATAAATAAAGATCTTGATTTCAAAATCCCGGTTAATGCCTTGATTAGCTTTTTTAACCCCGATACAGGTAAACTATTGTGTAAACTTGTGGCAAATCTTATTCGGTCGGAGACTTTTCAATCTACGTTGACGGTGTTGCATTTTATCGACGAAAATATGGCAACCGAAATCGGAGATTTGGAATATTATAAAAATACTTTTTATGACGACATTGTCGAATTATACGAAGCGAAACAGCTATTGATTCGTATTTTTGTGAAGATTTCGGCCGATTATGTGGATGACATTCTTGAAATGGGAGAAAAATATCCATGCAATTTGCTGCTTATCGGCGTTGAACACGAGACTTTTCCCGGTTTTTGGGAAGAAAATTATCCGAGGTTGAAAAATTCGGTAGCCAACATCCCAACAACGGCAATTTTTGTTAATAATGGTTTTCAACGGCTCAACCGTATTTTTGTTCCCATTTTGGACAAAACCGATGTGTATGTTTTTTTGTTTATTAATAGGTTGATTGTTCAAGAAAAGGTTTCCGTAATGATTTGGGATGCTATCGGTATCATCGAATCGGAACCTAAAATGAAGAAGCTGTATCAGTATTTTTACAAAAAAGCCGAAGGGAAATTGGAATTGTGGAACAACGAGAAAAAAATCGGCATCGATTACATTGCCGAACAAGATCTTGTTTTGATGGGAATAGAAGGATGGGAAAAACTGCAGTCATCTGCGGTTTCATGGGCACATTCGCTTCCCTCTGCACTTATTGTTAAACCCGCAACAAATGAAGGAAAATGAGTATGACACACAAAGAAATACAGAAAACGTTGGCAGCGATCAATTCGGATATCGAAAAAAAGCAATTGAAAGATGCATTCGACAAAATAAGAATATTTTTAAAAGATCAGAAAAACTGGGCTCTTTCGGAAGAACTTACCGAGTTGGAAAACAACTATCGGTATATGATTCATTACTTTATAAAAGGAAACAAAGATCCACAACAACGTAATATCTACAATCAATTGTTGCGTCGAACCTATACGTTGGCTCAGGATGCTGCCGAAAATCTTTGTCTGCAAAGCAGTACCACGTTGTTTTTCGAAAAAACACGGCTCATTCTTTTGCGGGGAATCGTTTCAATGGATGAATATCGCGAAATTATTGGCAAGCAGATGGATACCTTTGCTTTTATCGATTTGCTGGAAGACAACGATGAAAAAGAGGTGCGTCTCAAGCTGAATATCCAGGCACACGAACAAACGGTGGAAGATTTGTTTTATTCTGTTTTTGCTTCCCCGCGTGCCAATGACGATATGATTGCCTCTTACCACCGTTTCATGGAAGACGAAATTATCCCGGTAAACGATAAATGCATGGTTGTTTCTGCTCTTACTCTCAATATATTACAACGCTTTGATGTAAAGAAAATCGAATTCTTGCTCGATCTTTGCAAGTACGAAACACTCGAAATAGTCATTCGTGCCATCGTGGGGATAATTCCCATTTTTCAAATCTACGAATCGCGCTGGGAACTCTATCCCGAATGTACCGATCGGTTGAAACTTTTATCGGACGACCCGACTTTTACCCGTCGGATGATTTATGCCATTCTTCGATTTATTCAAGCACAGGAAACCGAAAAAATAACCAAGAAGTTGACCGAGGAAATTTTACCTCAGATGATGAAGTTGACACCGATCATCGGTAAAAAGATCAATCTCGACGAGTGGATGGGCGAGAGTGGCATGGAAGATAAAAATCCGGAGTGGCAAAAGATTTTGGACGATGTGGGATTGACCGATAAACTTCAAGAATTTTCGGATATGCAGCTGGAGGGTGCCGATGTGTTTCATTTCACGTTCTCTTCTTTGAAATCGTATCCTTTTTTCTATGAAATGAGTAATTGGTTTTTGCCGTTTGATCCTCGGCATTCGCAGCTTCAACGACTTTTTAGCGACAAAGAAGAGGGGAAATCGTTGTTCGAAGCCATTACCGAATCGCCGCATATCTGCAATTCCGACAAATATTCCTTCTGCTTCAGCATTATGATTATGCCCGAGCGATATCGAAAAATGATGATTTCGCAGCTTGCTGCCGAGGGCGAAGAAATCAAAAAAATGCAGGAAGAGGAATTTTTGCTGAAACCTTATCAGAAGGAAGAGACCATTTGCCGGCAGTATATTCAGGATTTGTATCGCTTTTTCAAAGTTTTCCCCCGACGGGGCGATTTTATCGATATTTTCGCATTGCCACTCAATTATCATCGCATCAAACCTTTTCATCCCATCACACTGGTACCCGAACACTTGGATCGTATTGCTTTGTACTATTTTGAAAATAATCATTTCGAAGAAGCATTGGATTCGTATACTATTCTTTCAAAAATAGGTAAGCCAAATGGCGAGGTTTGGCAAAAGATGGGGTATTGCCATCAGATGCTCGGCAATATTCGGGAAGCACTGAATGCCTATTTGCATGCCGAGCTCATTGATGAAAACAATACGTGGGTGTTGCGCCGCATTGCACAATGTTATCGGTTGCTCAAAAAACCGGCCGACGCTTTGCCATATTATCGACGGTTGGAACAGCTGAAACCCGATGATCTGAATATTCAGCTCAACATTGGGCATTGCTACCTCGAATTGAAGGATTATGATACCGCTCTTAATTATTATTTTAAAGTGGAATTGCTGGATAGTGGCAACACCCGCGCATGGCGATCGATTGCCTGGTGTGCTTTTTTGTTGAAGAAGTTCGACATTGCACAAAAGTATTATGCTCAAATATTATCCGACAAGCCCAATGCCCACGATTATCTCAATGCCGGTCATGTGGAGCTTTGTATCGGTAATATGGAGAAAGCAGTGCAGCTTTACGAGGAATCGCTGAAAATGGCAGGAAATTTTTCCACTTTCAGGACCATGCTCAAAGAAGATGAAAACGAACTGCAAGAAGCGGGGGTAAATACAGAGATTCTTCCCCTTTTGCTGGATAAGATCAAATACGACATGGAAGAAAAACACCAAAAAGGAATCGATACAAGAGAGAAAAATGGAAGGACTTTTAGCGTATAATCCGGTATTGCTGGCATTGATTGCCACTCTGTTTACCTGGTTTGTTACGGCACTGGGTGCAGCTATGGTTTTCTTTTTTAAATCGATAAACGAGAAAATTTTGAACTCGATGTTGGGTTTTGCCGCCGGAGTGATGATTGCCGCCAGCTTTTGGTCGTTGTTGGAACCGGCAATCGAAATGAGCGAAACCACGATGTCGCACCCCTGGATGCCGGCCCTTATTGGTTTTTTAGGGGGAGGGGCTTTTTTGTTTTTGGTCGATAAGATTTTACCTCACTTGCACATGGGGTTGTCGATCGATAAAGCGGAAGGCGTGAAGACTTCGTGGGAGCGGAGTGTTTTGCTTGTCCTTGCCATTACGCTTCACAACATACCCGAAGGACTGGCAGTAGGCGTGGCATTTGGTGCATTGGGTATTCATCCCGATTTGGGAACCCTTGCAGGCGCCATCACGCTTGCTCTGGGGATAGGTTTGCAAAATTTTCCCGAGGGAGCGGCCGTGTCGATACCGCTTCGTCGTGAAGGATTTTCACGACTCAAGGCCTTTACATACGGACAACTTTCCGGCGTCGTAGAACCCATAAGTGCCGTCATAGGTGCATTCTTGGTGTCTACCATCACTCCTTTGTTGCCCTATGCCCTTTCTTTTGCGGCAGGAGCCATGATTTTTGTGGTTGTGGAGGAATTGATACCCGAATCTCAGACGGGAAACGAAACGGATTTCTCGACCATCGGCGCTCTTTTGGGATTTGCCGTGATGATGGTATTGGAAGTTGCTTTCGGATAAAAAACATTGCTTGAAAATCGGAATAAAAATGTCAATACCTTCTTGTTTTGGGATGGTGCTCATTGGGCCGATAACGATCCGCAGGGGTTTATTAATTGGATCGGAGATATCACCGGCTACAGATTGAATGAATAGACGTTTGCGGCCGAGAAAACGATATTTCGATCTTCGCAAAGTGGGTGATGTAAAATAGTTGAAACTTGACTTGAATAAATAAAAGGTGTGTTAAAAACGATATAAAGCGTTTGTTTCGATGAAATCATAGACACGGGAAGGAACAAAGGCGCGTACGTTTTTTCCTTCTTTCAGGCTGTTGCGAATGAAGGTGGACGAAATTTCCACAATAGGTGCTTCAACAAGACGAACATTTTCGCGCAGCTTTTCCGGAATGCGAACCTCATATCCCAAGCGCGGATAGATTAACATCTTGAATTCGTGTTGCAGCCGTTCGTATGCCTTCCAGCGAGGCAAATCGTTCCAATTGTCGCCACCCATAATCAGCGTAAATTCCGCATCGGGATTTTCAAGGGTCAATTTGGTCATGGTATCGATGGTGTAGGAGGGGAGAGGCATATGAAATTCGATATCGGAGACTTTCATTCCTGTGTAATCTTCAACGGCCATCTTTGTCATTTTGAGCCGCAACTCGTCGTTCAGCAGATTTTCGGCATCCTTCAGCGGATTGCGGGGCGATACCACAAACCACACCTCGTCAAGGTAAGTAAATTCTTTCATATAATTGGCTATCATCAAATGCCCCATGTGTATGGGATTGAACGAACCCGCCAATATGCCGATCTGATTTTTTTTCATCGTCGTGTTTTTGACAAATTTACATGATATTTTTTAATTTGCGAGCAGAGAAACCTAAATTCCATTTTGCTTATCAATTTGGTATATTGTTGGGTGCACGGATTCATGAGAGAAAAGCAATAAAAAAAAATCGACATACCTTTTTCGAGTACACCGATTTTATTCTTGTTGTTACCTGATTTTTTTGAACGATTCGTTCATGGTTTCTTTTTAAACAACGAAATTATCCAGAGCAACAAAACGGCACCAACCAGTGCAGTAATAAAATTTCCGATAAGTCCATTGCCTGTCGAGATGCCTAAAAGACTAAAAACCCAACCGCCGATAACGGCACCGATAATGCCTACAATGATGTTGACCATGAGGCCGAAGCCCCCGCCTCTCATTAGATTACCTGCAAGCCAACCGGCTACGCCTCCGATGATGATGAATCCTATCCAGCTCATGAGCAATGATTTTTTAATAGATAATTCCCGATCTTTTAAAAGGGGATATTTTTATATATTAACACATTGAAAACGTATATTGTTTAAAAACCTATGTGTTTTTTATGAAGCGTTCGATTAATTGGTTCAAAAAGGCCGACGTTGGGTTCATACTATGCAGTCCCGCTTGCGTGGACCGGCGTCTTCGATGTTTAAAAAGACCGACGTTCGGTTCATACCCCGTAATTGGGTTGAAAAACACCTATCGGAACAGTTAAAAAAGATCGGCGTTCAGCTCATGCGGTTTTTATAATCCGCGTAACCAAATTCACGATAAAGGACAAATTGATTGTCCTTCGTCCATAAACCGATGGAAGGATGTGCTACGCCATTGAACATGGTGGTTTTTACGATGGTATAGTGAATCATATCTTCGAAAACAATGCGATCGCCCACTTTCAATGGCTCATCAAACGACCAGTCACCCATGAAATCACCTGCCAAACAGCTGTTTCCGCCCATGCGGTATGTCGGTTTATCGGGTACGGCTTGTTGATATGCTCCCCGAATGACCGGTTTGTAGGGCATTTCAAGACAATCGGGCATGTGGCAGGAAAACGATACGTTGAGCATGGCCGTTTTTATACCGTGATTTTCGACGATGTCGGTAACGGTCGAAACCAATACTCCTGTTTCCCAAACAAAAGCACCACCCGGTTCCATGATAATTTTCAAATGGGGATACCGGCGTTTAAAGTTGAGCAGCAGATCAATTAAATGTTCTACATCGTAATCTTCATGCGTCATCAGATGTCCTCCTCCTAGATTCAGCCATTCGATTTGCGAAAAAAAATGTCCGAATTTTTGCTCCGTCACTTGAAGGGTTTCTTCCAGTGCATACGAATTGTTTTCGCAAAGGTTGTGCAAATGCAGGCCGGAAATGCCTTTAGGAAGTTTGTCTCCCAATTGGTCGGCAGTAATGCCCAAACGTGATCCCGGCGAACTTGGATCGTACAACGCGGTTGTGACTACCGAAAATTCGGGATTGATACGCAGTCCGCATTTTATTTCTTTACCCGAAGCCACTACTTGCGGATAGAATTGGCGAAATTGCGAAAGGGAATTAAAGGTAATGTGACTGCTGTATTGCAAGTAAAGAGGAAAATCTTCATCGGTATAGGATGGAGAATAGGCATGAGCCGGACTGCCCATTTCCTCAAAGGCGAGACGTGCTTCATTTACCGAGCTTGCGGTAGAAGAATCGATACCGTATTCGCGAAAAACAGGAAACGATTTCCATACGGCGAATGCTTTAAAAGCCAGTATGATATCTACTCCTGCATGGTCTTTTACCGAGCGGATGAGTTGCAGGTTGTTGCGAAGCAATTCTTCTTCGATTACGTAACATGGAGAAGGAATTTTCGTAAGATCTATCACCTATGAATGTTGTTTAATGGTTGAATTTGTTGGGGCAAAGATAACAAAAATGTCGAGTAAAAAAGTAGATGAGGAGTAAGCGTTCTTTTATAACGTAAGTTCAACTTAGAAGTGCGAATTTCCCGGAAAGTTTTTGCAATTATAAGGAATAGTTTTATCTTTGCACAGCTTAAAAAATTCGGGGTGTAGCGCAGTCCGGTTAGCGCACCTGCTTTGGGAGCAGGGGGCCGCGAGTTCGAATCCCGCCACCCCGACAAAACAAAAAACACTTGCAATTTTTATTATGCAAGTGTTTTTTGTTTTATAAATTTAATTACGAAGCGATCATTACAGTTTTAGAAGGTTACACCCACACTGTTTTCGATGATTATTTCATTATTCGCTTCGATGGAAAAATTTTCGAATTTCCAGTTTTTTGCCCAGGAAATCTTTCCTGCATTTTTGCCTTTAAAAGATACATTGCAGAAAGAAAAATTATCCAGCGTGCTTTCTTTTAAACCTGCTACTTTGATACAGGTTTCGGCATCGCGTGCGTGTACATTCATAAAATGGATGTTTCGGAATTTTGGAATGCCACGTGTCGGATCTACAGGATCGAGCATTTTTTTCCAATGTGGTGGAAGTTGTTTTTCATCATAACCGTCGGGTAATTTTGCCGTACTATACGCCGGATGCCAATTCAGATCGACGACAAAAGGGTCACGAACGCCAATCATTTTTATATTGCACAAGAAAATATCTTCGATTGTACCCCCACGTTGACTCGTACTTTTGAAACGAAGCCCATATTTTGTTCCTATCCCTTTCATGTTGTAAGCTACAACGTGTCGTATTCCTCCGGATGTCTCGCTGCCACAGGTAAAAAGTCCGTCACCATGTCCGGCAATGCAGTTTCTGATAACGATGTATTGGCAAGGCCTGTTAACCCGAAGTCCATCGCTGTCGCGTCCGGCTTTCAAACAAAAATTATCGTCATTGCAATTAATATTGGAATTTTGTACCAAAATAAATTCCGACGAATCGATATCGATTCCATCTGTGCTTGGACCTCGTCCTTCGATATTGTTGCTTATGATAACCCCATCTACGGTAACGTATTTGCTGTAGAGAATATGTAAACTCCAGAACCCCGGTTGATAAACGACAATATCTTTGATCGTGATGTTTTCGCACTCGGAAACCAGTATGCCGCGTGGACGTTCGCAATCGTAATCGACAATCCATCGCAATCCTTTTGAATCGTATTCTTTTCGCATTTCCCAATATTTATCCCAAAACACTTTGCCTCGTCCGTGAATTACACCGTCGCCCGATATGGCTGCATTTTTTTTACCGATGATGTTTACCAATGCTGCAGGCCATTCAATTTCTACACCGGCTACACGTGTTTCGATACGTTGATAGTCGGCTATGTTTTGCGAACCTACCAACATAGTTCCTTTGGGTATATTCAAATGGACATTATTACCAACAAATATTGAGCCGGTCAAATAGATTCCCGGATTAAAAGTGACCATGCCGCCTCCTGCCTTTTCGGCTTCATCTAAGGCTGCCTGAATAGCTGCAGTATTCATTTCTACCGCATCGCCTTTGGCCCCGAAATCGCATGCATTGTAAATGGCGGGTTGAATCGGAAATGTTTTTGCTCCTACATTTTTCATCCACGGAAAATCGGGGATATACTCGCTTAGCGCGCAAATATGAAAGGGAATACCAATCGTAATCGCAAATAAGGTAATGTATCTCAATGTTTTGAAATTTATCATCGTTTTCAGATTTTAATAATGTTTTTAAATATTATTGTTGTAAAGTAATCGACATCAAGCCTATCACAACATCGTTAGAGAGGGTTTTGAGGATAAGGTGGCTTAATTTTTTCGATGAATTGAGTTGCAAATCCAATAATATACCTGCTCCTCCTTCGATAGAACGTCCGTAAACTCCTTCGATATGTAAATCTTTTTCCAAATTGTCGGAAACAAGACCGCTCGCAAAATGCAGGCGATAGGGACGGGGTTCTTTTATACGGAAAGCCAGATTATCCACAAAATAATCTTGCTCTATTGGGCACCAATTTTCAGGATTAACCAGCTCCAATTCCTCAAAAGATCCGTCTGTATAATAAATCGAAACAATGCCATTGGGGATATGACATTGCATGTGATTGGTACTCCCGGCCATCAGCAGATAAGCATGTGAAGCCTTGCCCGAAAGTGGAATTCGAACACTGTCGGGATAATTGTCCCAAAGGGAAGTGAAAACGATATTCTTCCCTTTTTCGGGTAAACGAAACGGAACGCCCAACGAGGTAGACAAAATTTCGTTCTTTATTTTATTCCGCATGCCTGTATCGTCGATTTCAGCCGTCATTTTTGGATGGCACCATTCTCCGATACCTTGGACGGGTATTTGTAATGAAGTGTAGGGAGGACGTGGTGTTAAGTATTGGTTTCGGAAAATATCCGTTACTGAAGAATTGAAGAAATTGTCCAGATTTACCGGTATGCATTTATCGGTAATGACGTGCGAAAAGGCCTTTGTTGATTTTGGAACTTTCTGATTTGATTTGGTGGAAACATTAACGTTAATGGGTATCCACCATTGTATCTCTTTTTCTTTCACCCGAATAAAAAAAGTATGCTTTCCTTCTTGTGAAATTATCGTTCCATTTACCTGTTGAGAACCGTTTATCGTTATATTTTTCAGGATCTGTTGTGGATCGTAAATTTCCATAATTGTATAAGGAGAATAAACAGACAAGGTATCGTTGTATACTTTGTTTGTTTGTATGGTCGGGAATATTATTTCTTCACCTATCCATTCGATTTTCACGTTTGCCGCTATATTTTTCGTCAAAGGAAAATGAATTGTTATCTCAGGTTTACCAATAGCGAGTGTATGTATTTTCCATTCCACAGGTTTTCCGTTTACCGTAATTTGTTTGATTTGAGCAGTACGGGCAGGGAGTTGCCATTCGATAGTATCGACGGTTGTAAGATGATGAATGAGAAAATATTCTTCAACAATCGCAAGAGAAGCTGCTCTTTTGGATGAAGTTCTTTTATAAGAGAAATGAATGTCGGGAGTTTTTATTCGTGCGCTGTCCCATGCTTGTGGAAAACCCGGTCGAATAAGAAGCTTGTTTTGCAAGGCATTGGGATTGATGCCGAACAGTCCTTGTACGAAAACCCGAGAGCCGACACCAATGGGATCCGCAAAATCGCGATAACATTCTCCTCGAGCGGCATCATAAAAGCTGATTTGCCCAAAATTTCCAGGGCTTCCACCCAGGTACATTCCGTCCAAAACGGAGCTTTTCAGCAGTTTAAATCCTTCCTCATTTCTCCCTGCCTGAAAATAAGCAAGAGCCGTGCTCATGACTTCGGCAAAAGCAACATTGTTGATGCTCCATGAATAAGGATGCCAATTGGTAGTTGAAAGTGTATAGTAGCCTTCATCGGTCAACCCTTCTGCGCGTACCGGAATATGGGGGATATAATTGTCGATATATTGTGTTGCCTGATACCATTGAAAAGGATTGCCTATTTCGCTGTCTATGGCATGATAAATAGTCCATAATGCTGCACTTTCGTGCAAACGTCTCAGTCCCATCCGGTCTTTATATTCCGCCCAGTATCCTTTGGCAGGCATCCAAAGAGTTTCATTGAGTGCCCGGTAAATTTTTTCGGCTTCTTTTTGATAAGGTGTTGGATCTTTTCCTATTTTTTCGGCTATTTCGGCAGCCATTTTGTTGGCACGGTAATTATAGGCAGTGGAATGGGTTACCGATCCGGCTGTGTAATAAAGCGCATCGCTTGCCCAAATGCAAGCGTACGCATCGTAAAGTCCATCATCGTCGGGATCCCAATTTCGTTTTTCCCAATCGAGATGGCGCGTGATAACCGGCCACATTTTTTTCACATAATCCCAATCGCCTGTCCAATTGAAATGCCATAATAATTCATCAATGTAACATAGATTCATGTTGTAATGATGCATTTGATCGTTCCGATAAGGATTTCGGCAAATATAGCCGTTGCTGTACATTGGCGTACCCCATTTTTTTTCGGCTCGAGCAAGATTCATCTCTTTGTCTTGTGTTGGGTGTGGTATGGTTTGAGGAACTTGAGTTACCTGACTTGCTGCATACGCATCGAAGTGCAATCTTGCTCGGTCATGCCAGCCCAAAAAATCGCCGGTGTATGCACCCCTCCATCCTGTTAGCGGCATGCGCCAACCGATGGCACCATGCAGCCACACTTGTCCATCCCATATGGCATCTGCGGCTATGGCTAATGTTCCTCCCAACGTATTGAAAAATGGGTCAGGCGTAGAAATGATGATGCGTGAAGCCAATGCTTGACGCATTTCTTCTGTTCGGGTGAAAACATCTACCAAATTTTTCCTTAAAAAAGTATCTGATTTCCCGAGATAAATATAACATGTATTTGTTAAAGGCATTGATCCCAGAAGAACAGGTAATTCATCGGTCTTGAGGACAACATCGGACGGGAAACATCCAAAAAGTTGTTGTTCATCATCTGGTCCGAAATAAAGGGTAAATTTATTTTTGTCGATGACGTATCGATTTCCCCTGCAATATTCAGGTTTTAGGTCGAAACAATCGGGAGGGTCAACACCCATATCTCCTTCACGTGAAAAGCGTGTGTATGAAGCACCTCCATATCGGCATAACAGACGGGTATTGGCTGGAATACCTTCTGCCGAGATTTTCCATATCGCTCCGTCGGTATCGTATAAAGCAAGGGCAACAATATAAATTTTCCCCTCTTTCAGCAACGGATCTTTGATGGTGTATAATCTTGTTCCTGGCCGGTATCTGCTTTCGATATAGTAAGTATTATTTAACGGGATGGTATCTTTTCCGTTAGAAAGGGCAAAGGACAAATTACCGCCCATTCGAGGTAAATAAAGTGCGAATTCGGGAACATCCCCCGTTTCGAGACGGAATCCCGAATGGGAACCATACAGCGCCCTATTGAATTTATTTTTTCCATTCACGATGACGAAATCTTCCCCGTCGGGGGTGTAGCGTAAACTTCTTTTTGACAGGTGTTTCCCTTCATATAAGGAAAGAAGAGGCTGAGCCATACCTACTGCATAGTTTAGGGCTACAAACAGTAAAAAGAGTCGGCTAAATTTAGTCGTTTTTTTTCGGATTTTCAGTTTCATTGATTTTTTAGGCTTATAAATTTTTAGGGTAATTTTTGAAGGTTTTCCCATTTCACGTTCCATCCATCGTCTTTTGGGAATCCGGGATTTGTCGTTGTGCAGCCGTCCCATCCGGCACACATCATGGCTATGGCCGTGAGTAAGCCACCATTACCCGGAAGATAGATTCGCAGTCGGTCGTCCTGATAATTATGCCCGTTTGTCAGATACGTGTTGGTTCGTTTGTCCATCAATAAAGCCCCTATCGCTTTTTCCGGTTCCCCCAGCCGTGCTGCATTCATCGCCGTCATCGGATAATCCCATCCCCATGTTTTATCCCAGTTCCAATTGTCCCAAACCCAATACAGGGTATTCCGCATGTAGGTTTCGTTGATGAGGCGGTTTCCGGGAAGAATCCCCAGTGCACCAAGGACAGCCATATGATCAGACGTAAAACGGATATCTTCATATGTTTTTGGTGCCGATTCGGCAGCCAAATAAAGTCCTTCTTCATTATAAGCCAATGGTGAGAGTTTTTGAATAAGTGTATCCCATTCGGGTACTCTTTTTTCGCCTTTTCGTTCCCGCCATTTTTGAGCTGTTTCCATTGCAAAATGCCAATAGGAGAGTTCAAAAGGAGGATTTACCGTTTCCGATGCTTTTAATGTTTCCTGTGCCGGTATCAATCCTTTCAATACATATCGATCTTTCTCCTTATCGTAAGAAGCAAAGGAATACATAAATTTGGCCGTTTCTTCTATCAAAGGATAATAAGTGTTCAGGATATTTTTTTTGTCATCGGTTTGTGAATTTGCTCGGTAGAGAAGTTCAGCGAAGTAAATAATGTGCGGTTGTTGCCACACCAGGAAACTGCCTACGCTTGAAGGGGCCTCTCTTCCGGTGGGGTCGGTCATCTTCATCCATCGTACACCATCGAAGCCTTGTCGTTGGGCAATTTCTCTTGCCACAGGTTTGACTTTGTGATACCACGGAAGTGTCTTTTCCAGCATTTGAGGTCTGTTCCATAAGGCAAAATGCGCTTGATGCCACCAAATCATTTCCAAATGAAATTTTCCGTACCATGAATTATAGGTCAGTCCCGTCTCCTGAGGGGGTGTGGAAGCCGAGCACTGAATGGCCGTGAGGTACTGACTGAGCACAACACGCCGCTCCAACTCCTTGGCCCGTGGATCGGTGCATTGCGAAAAATCAACAGCAGCTCCGCTTTTCCAGAAATTATTCCAGTATTCAGCTGCAGTGGCAATGGATTGTTCGGTTGTCGGATTTTTGTCCTCGGGATAGGAAGGTGAGAAGTAACATGTAAAGTTTAGTTGGTTTGTTTCGGGGTGCAATACGAAATAGTTCTTTGTTTTTTCTTTTAATTCTGCCTTATTTTCCCATTGGATTTTTACGAAATAAACGGTGCTATCCAATTCACGTTTGAGAACAGCAGAATTTTCGGTTGTGTGCACCACTGTGGTTGAATGTTTATCGTTGGCATTCCAGTTGCAGGCGTCGTCCGAATGTTCTCCCGTAGGGTAGGGAAAACGAAATTTGACAGCAGGTTTCATGCCTCTTGCCTTCATCTGTATGGCAATCATATCTATATTTGGATGACAAACGGTTTTCACTTCGTAGGCAACATTGTTTATGTTGAAATTGCTTTTGATGATTCCTTCCCACATATCCAGAACTTGTCTTGCGTCTTTCACCTCTTCCGGTTTTGTTTCCGGAAGTTCAAGCCCTACAATTCCCAAATGAAGGCGGTGCGGATTGATGCGAAACCAGTTGGCGGCTTCCTGTTGACGACCCGGTTCGTCGAATTGTACCGAATAAAGTTCTCCCCTTCCTCTGCCGAAATCGTATTCTTTCAATGTTTCTTCAAAGCGAAAGTTTTTATCGTTTGCAAAACTATGCCACCCCCAATGGCTTTGCGTTCCAAGCGAAACCCCTTTTTTGTATTTTTCGGGAAAAGTTTGGAGTCCGGTGATATCGACCGTATAGGCAAATCCACCATTGCCAACAGATAATGAGGATAGTGAATCCACTGAATCAATGATTGGATTGTTGCGCTTGACAAGAGCCTTACGGTCAATCTTACTATTATCGGTGTTACATGAAAACGTTATTAGTGCAATTAAAAAGGTAATTATTATTCCTTGAAGTGGTTTTTTGTTTCTCATTATCCTGTTGTTTGATAGGTTGTTATTTCTTAATAAGACGATTTTTTAGTTTTTCTAATGTTTCCTATTTTCTATTTTATATTGCTTGATAGATTATATGTTAGAACTTAAATGATAGGTTCCCGATCCAAGTTCGATTTCGATGTGCGAATCGGTTTCCGTTACCTTTCGTATTCCTTTTTGAGTGGGTACCGAAATATTCAGTTCTTTGGGTAATCTTACCAGCGCCGAAGTATTTGCAGGAAGAGTAATGTTCCATGAAAAAGAATCGTTCTCCTTTGTCCATTCGCTTTTAATTTCTCCATAAACCGAATTGTAGGAAGCTTTCACATGCGTTAATCCTTTTGGGAATTTGGGTTCCATCAGTAATTTTTTGTAAGCGATACTTTCGGGTGCATTTTTGATCCCCGCGAGGTCTTCATAGTACCAAATGATCAGATCACCCAACAACATCACGTGATTACCCGAATTCATTGCAGGATCGGCAGTATCGCCGTTCCAGAGCTCCCATATGGTGGTTGCCCCTTTTCTGACCATATAACCCCAGCTGGGATACGTATCGTTGGTAGCGATTTTATAGGCCAGATCCACATTTCCGTATTGGGTAAGGCCACACATCAGATGCTGTATTCCCAGTACTCCGGTGCTGACATGGCCATCGAAATCCACCTCGGTTTTTCGGACAATATTGTCGAAAACCCGCTGCTCGTATCCTTCGGGAACCAATCCCAGACGAAGGGATAGGATATTGGCCGTTACCGTATTGTTGTCGTATTTTGCCGAGTCGGCATCAAAATAGCGGTTGTTGTAGGCTTCTTTTATTTTTGCTGCAAGGTCTTGATATCCGGCAATATCTTGTTCGTTACCTGTAAGACGGGCAAAATCGGTCATCAAGTTCAATAGGCTGTAATAAACCGTTGTACTTAACACAGGACCTGCCGTTTTGCGGGAAGGATCTTTCGAGTGGATCAATTCCGGCGATTCGGGAGGCATGCACCAGTCGCCATAGGTGTCTTTTATGATGATATAATCTTCCATCGATACCTGTTGAATGCGTTCCAGATAACGCTTCATAGACGGGTAATGCTTTTTGATGGGTTCTGAATCTCCATATTGACGATAAAGCATGTTTATGGCGTAAAAATAAGCAGCAGGCCATGTTACATCGTCGTTGTAAATTGTCCAATAGCGTGGGGAAACCACAGAAATACTGCCTTCGGGACTTTGCGAATCTTCGATATCTTGCACCCACTTACCATACAGCAATGCATTATCGAAGATGAAAGCTTCTCCAAAACATCCGGTTGCCCGATCACCAAGCCAACCTTGACGTTCGTCGCGCTGCGGGCAATCGGTGGGCATCCCTCTATAATTGCCGCGAATTCCCCAGTATGCATTTTGATAAATGCGGTTGATCATATCGTTTGACGTTTCAAATTGCCCGGTTGTTGCCATTTTGTCGTACAACACTCTTCCGGTAAAATTGGACAGATTGGGTTGATAATCCAGTCCCGATACTTCTACATAGCGAAATCCGTGATAAACAAACGACGGTTCCCAACTGAATGTGCCATCTTTTGCCGGGATGTAGATATCGGTGACTTTTGCCGAACGAAGATTGTCCATATAAAGCGTGCTGTCGGGATTGAGCAGTTCGGCAAACCGTAAAGTGATGGGTTGATCTTTTTTTCCATTCAGGTTGTTGATTCTTACCCATCCTACCATGTTTTGTCCCATGTCGAGAATAAATTTTTCATTGGGAAGTTTCATGATTTTTATCGGTTGGATTTCTTCCTGTATTCTGTGATTCGGGTTGGGTTGTGCTGTCAGTTTTCCTTTGGGATCTTCCATGATATCGACCGAGTTCCAACTGCTGTCGTCGTAATTCGGAGTATTCCACCCTGTAAGTTCCAAACGGGCATCGTATTCTTCTCCATCGAATTCGTTGTTGGCAATAATCGGTCCTTTGGAGGTGACTTTCCACGATTCGTCACTCACGATCACGTCGGTTGATCCATCTGCATATTCGATTTCGAGTTGAGCCAACAAGCGAGGCAATCCGAACACCATGGTTTCGCCTCCACGCATGCCGAAAAATCTTCCGTTCCCCAATTTTACTCCTAGCAGGTTATTGCCTTGTTGTATGAGTGGGGTTACTTCGTAAACGTTATAATACACCCGTTCGGGATACCAGGAAACCGTGGGAGCAAAAACGTCTTCCGAAATACGTTTCCCGTTCAAAAAAGCTTCGTACATACCCAGCCCTGAGATGTAAAGTGTAGCCCGTTTTATTTTCGAATCTTTGGTATTGAACGGTTTGCGTAGATACCGTGCAGCCAGACGCGTATGTCCTTCGGCTGTTTCGTTGGGATTGGAAAGCGAATCTTCGCCAATCCATTGTGCTTGCCATTCCGCATCGTTCAACAATGCCATTGTCCAGAATTGAGGTTTGCTCCATTTGCCGGCACCTTGATTGGTATTCACCTTTACACGCCAGTAATAAATGCCTCGTGAGGCAAGATCCGATCCTTCGTATGGGATAAGAATCGATTGATCGCTATCTACGTTACCTGAATCCCAGAGGAGGTTTTGTTCTTTTTCAAGATCTTCTTCGGTTTCGGCAACCTGAATGCGATACGATTGTTGCACCACATCAGGAATAACAGAAGTAATTTGCCACGAAAAACGGGGGGTTTGCGTGGCAATTCCCTGAGGATTTTCCTGCATTTCAACTTTCAGAGCAACCGCTGTGGGACGTTTACCCTGACATCCAATCAATAATAGGGTTGCCAACATTGCAATTAAAAAGGTTGTGCGTTTCATTTTGTGATTTTATTAATAAGTTCAAGAAAAAACTTATAATTTGACTTTTAATGGATATTTAACTTGTTTTTCGCAGGTTGTGTAATGTGTCATGTTTAAATAGTTTTTCACGAAAGAAAAATCTCCAATATATTTATATATATGCAAATATAAACCGCAGAATTAATATTGTACATCAAAAAATGATTTAAATACTGCAATATTTGACATTTAACATTATTATTTTACTTTTTGTTATTGTCGATGTGTATATGGTGATACATTTTACGGGAAAAATGTTTATTTTTGCGTCATGCAAAAGATAGATGAGATTATTGATTTGGGTACGATTGCCTATGCAGATGCATGGAAATTCCAACAAAAACTTTTCGATAAAACGATCGCTCAAAAAAAAATAAAGGAATCAACAACTCAAACACTGATTCTTTGCGAACATCCTCACGTAATAACGCTGGGGAAACACGGAAATTCCAACAATTTGCTTTTACCTACGGAGAATCTTCGTAAAAGAGGCGTTGAATTTTTTTATACCGATCGGGGAGGAGATATTACCTATCATGGACCCGGACAGTTGGTTGTTTATCCTATTTTCGATTTAGATGCTTTTGAAATTGGCCTTAAATCGTATATTTTTAAGTTGGAAGAGGTCGTTATACGGTTATTGAACGATTATGGTATTAAAGCAGAACGCATGCCGGGAGCTACGGGTGTATGGCTGGAAACGGATTCCGATAAAAATGCACGCAAAATTTGCGCAATAGGAGTGCGAAGCAGCCACTTTGTGACCATGCATGGTTTGGCATTGAACGTCAATACCGATTTATCTTATTTTTCACTGATCAATCCGTGTGGCTTCATAGAAAAAGGGGTTACGTCCATTCAAAAAGAATTGAATTCGAACGCTCCAAAAATGGATGAAATCAAAAATCGAATTATCCTTTATTTTTCTGAAATATTCGATATCGACAAGATAGACAAGAAAAACGGCAAATAGAATACGATGCAACGGCAAAAGCCGGCGTGCGACTCGATTACGGTGGAGGTTTCAATGAAGCTCGAGTTGTTGTAGCGATTTATTTAAGGCGAAGTTCTCTTTTTAATTTATTTTCACACGCATAATCATCGTTTTTCTATTCTTCTTTTTATCTTTGCGAATATTAAGAACAAGAATTTGGTTGAACAACTAAAAACAACATAGCAAATGAAAAAATTATTCCCCCTGGGATTGACGTTTATAGCCATTTTGGCTTTAACAACTTCCTGTAAGCCCAAACAAAGTGCCTATCAACAAGTGTACGAGGCTGCAAAAGAAAAAGAGATGGAGGAAGCCGCATCACAGCCCACCACTGTTGTTAAGGATGCTGCATCGCTTCCGCCTGTCGAAGTATCGGTGAGAAAAGAAAAAGTAGAGCCGGTTTATTCTACGGATGCTTCCAATCTTAAAAAATACAGTGTTGTTATAGCCTCATTAAGTGTAAAACTCAATGCAGAGTCGTTAAAATCGAGAATGGAAGCAGAAGGTTATCCGGTTATTCTGGCACAGAACGAACATGGTATGTATCGGGTAATCGTAGCAAGTTATGACGACAAAGAATCGGCAATTGCCAAACGCGACGAAATTTTCCGTAAATATTCGGCTTTGGGCGATACCGAATATTTGAGAAAAACATACGGTATACCTTTCAATGATCTCTGGATTTTGGAACGGCAGTATTAATGAACAGAATCATTTAGTGAAGGAAAGCTATCTCGTTAAACAATCGGGGTAGCTTTTTTTGTAAAATACAAAAAGGTAGCATATGGTTGTTAGATTTTTAGGAACAGGTACTTCAACCGGCGTGCCGGAAATAGGATGCCGATGCGAAGTGTGTACTTCGAGCGACAAAAGAGATCATCGTCTCAGGGCATCGGTACAGATCGACGTTGATGGTAAAAACATTATTATCGATTGTACCCCCGATTTTCGTCAGCAAATATTGAATCTTCCGTTTAGAAAAATAGACGGCATGCTTATTACTCACGAACATTACGATCATACGGGTGGAATCGACGATCTCAGACCATTTGGCAGGTTCGGAACAGTAAATCTTTACGTTGAGCCCGATGTGGCACGAGCATTGGAAATGCGTATGCCTTATTGTTTCGTTGGCAATAAATATAGGGGAGTGCCGGATATTACGTTGCGCGAAATCGTCAATTTATCTCCCTTTTTTATTGATGAGGTCGAAGTTGTTCCTATTCGGATAATCCATTATAAAATGCCCATTTTGGGCTATCGGATTGGGAATTTTGCATACCTGACCGATGTAAAATATGTTCCGGAAGAAGAAATACTGAAATTGAAAGGTGTAGATACATTGGTTTTAAGTGCGTTAAGAAAAAAGGAGCATCTTTCACATGAGAACCTGGATGAAGCCATAGCATTATCCCGAAAAATTAATCCAAGAATTACTTATTTTACCCATATGAGTCATCAGATTGGATTGCACAGCGTGATAGAAAAACAATTGCCTCCCAATATGCTTTTTGCTTATGATGGTTTGGAAATAACAGTCTGAATAACCACCATTTTTTTGATTTTTAACTTATTTGGTGCAGCTTTTTTTCTTATTTATCGTCTTTTAAATGTAAACAAGAAGAGAAATTGCCGGAAGTTTAGAAAAAGAGTAATATATTTGCAAGGCACATGACCTGATATGAAAGAAGGAATATATTAAACTTTTGACAAGAAAAGAGGTCAAATATGTAAGGGGAAAATATTAAAACAGAAAGAACACTATGAAAACAAAAAAATTAATAATTGCGGGTTTGTTGGCGATGATTCCCATTTTAGGATTCTCTCAAGAGTGGGTGGAATGGGATGATATTTACGCCGATCCTTCTCAAACTTCGCAAAAACAACAAATAAAAGAAGCGCCACAATCTCCTAAAAAGAAAATTGTGGTGGTAGAAGGAGATGTGTCAAAACTGGAAGTTAAAAGTAGCAGGGATATCGATGAATACAACCGACGGGGAAAAGAAACGGAAGAAGTCATCATATCTAAAAATGAAATCGAAGAGGAATATATAGATTATGAATTTACCGACAGAATAGTGAAATATCATGACCCGGAAGCCGTGATCAAAATTACCGGGGCCGACAAGATAACTATTTATACGGATGATGAGCTATATTCGGATTATTACCGGAGCCGTTATTGCGATCGGTGTGGATATTGCGGATGTTGCTGTCCGTGGTACGATCCCTGGTACGACCCGTGGTTTTATGGTTGGCATAGCCCATGGTACTACAATCCATGGCACTACGGCGGGTGGCGATGGAATTTTTACTTTGGCTGGCATAGCCCATGGTATTATGGTGGTTGGTATTCTCCATGGTATAGACCTTGGTATTACGGTTGGTACGATCCCTGGTTCTATGGGGGAGGGGGATACGGTGGTTATTATCCCGGCTACTATGGCGGCATATATGTTGGTGCAACCTACAACTCTGCAGGAAGAAGTACAACTTCTTATAGAACGAGTGCTGCAGGAAGAAGTTCGGCAGCAGGTATAAGTGGATCCCGAAGCTCGGCTACGCGTTCGTCGGCCGGTAACGGAACAGTCGGGAGGACATCCGGCAGAAGTTCGGGTGCTGCAAGTGCGGGAAGAAGCTCGGCCGGTAATGGTTCCTCAACCCGTATTGTCGATAATTCCGGTAAGGTTTATGATGCACGTACCGGAGAACAGATCCGTCGCACGGAGGCTATCGATCGATCGAGTGGAAGTACGCGATCGACTACCCGCAGCAGCAGCAACAACACTTACCGGCGTTCATCGTCATCGGATTATAGCCGAAGCGGGAACAGCAACAGTAGTGGATCAAGCATAAATACCACGCCATCCCGTAGCAGTTCCACGACAAGAAGTTCCACTTACTCTGCACCTACCAGAAGTTCTTCGGGTTCTTCTTATAGCGGAAGCAGCTCATCTTCAGGTTCAAGAAGCTCCGGTTCATCCCGTAGCAGTTCCTCCGGAAGAAGCAGTAGCGGCGGTCGCAGATAGACATAAAAACGATAAATACGTAATGACTACCGTGACAAGGTAGTCATTATATTAAATTAGTACAACGATGAAAAAAATTATTGCTATCCTTTCGTTTGTTTTGATTTTTGTCTCTTATTCGCATGCACAAGGTGAAGTGGAAGCCGGAAGAATGTCGCGCAACGATCTTTATGGAACGGCTCGCGGTATGGCAATGGGCGGAGCGTTTGGGGCATTGGGAGGTGATCTTACCGGTGTTGCCATCAATCCGGCGGGAATTGCCGTGTATCGAAGTTCGGAAGTTGTGGGAACAGCCGATCTTTCTCAGGAAAGTTCAAAAGTGGGAAATGTAAATCGGGATAAAACTACTTTCAAATTCGATAATTTGGGATTCGTAGGTTATTTCCCGCTGAGGAGCAATGCCATCCCTTTTATCAATTTCGGGTTTTCGTACAATAAAGTCAAATCTTTCAATAAATCGATTGCTGCATATAACGATAGCCCTAAAACTTCTTTGATGGATTACATGGCCGAGATTTCCACGCGCGAGAACATCGATCCTGCAAAACTCGATTTTGATATTGTAAAAAATCCGTTTAAGTCCGAAGTGCCGTGGCTATCGATATTTGGTTTTAATTCGTATTTAATTGATCCCCATGAGGATCAACTTGGATATTATTACACTCCCTTGCATGATGACCCCATCACCAATTCGTTGGCGTTGGTGGAAAAAGGTTCGGTGAACAATTACGATTTTACCCTCGGAACAGCGTTGGGTAAAAAGGTAAACGTGGGGCTTACCTTGTCGGTAACGGATATTTATTACAAACTTTCTTCACGTTATTCGGAAGAATTTGAAAAGGGAGAGGATGCCGGTTTCGATTTGAGAAATTATCTCACCACCGAAGGTGCCGGGGTAGGAGCAAAAATTGGCGTCATTTTCCGTCCCATCAATGAACTGAGAATCGGCGTGGCTTATCATACGCCGGTTTGGTGTTCCCTGACCGATACCTATTCTGCCGAAATGGAAGAAAATGTAACCGAATATGTTATCGATAATTATCCTGATTATGAACCCGGTGTAACTTCTTCCGGCGTATATGGTTATGATTATCGTTTCAGAACCCCCGACAGGTGGATAATGAGCATTGCCGGCGTTGTTGACAACAGGTTCATTGCCAGTCTCGATTATGAAATAACCAACTATCATAAAATGAAATTTAAAGGGGACACGGATGCAATCGATGCCGAGAGCATGTACGACAGCGATAATCATTATATTTCCGAAGATTATGAACCTACTTCAACCGTGAGGGTGGGATTCGAATACCGGTTTACACCCCAATTTTATGGAAGATTGGGATACGCATGGATGCAAAATCCGTATGAAACGGAGTACAGAAAAGGCAATAAAGAAACAGCTATTGCAGGTTCTACCACTATTTATCGCATAGAAGGCGATGCTTCCTATTTTACGGGCGGAGTGGGATACCGTTTCAGTCGCAATTTCTATCTCGATTTCGCTGTTGTATACAAAACGCAAAAAGATGATCTTTATCCTTATCCGAATGTGTTTGATGATGAAGGCAACAAATTTATAGATGCTTCTCCCTTTACACTTAAAAACAGTAACATAAAAGGGTTGTTGACGTTAGGATATAAGTTTTAATATTTTCCTCTTTATAAAAGCCGGACAAATCCCTTCAATGGAGTGTCCGGCTTTTTTTGTTTATTGTTTTCTTGGAAATTTTATGCTCGTGTTTCCGCTTTTTTCCTGTCGTTATTTTTGTTTTTTATAATTCCATTTTTAACGTCATACCACATTGTAACGGTTTGCCTTTTTGGAAAAATCGATTTTCGAACGATTCAAAATAAAATGTATTATAATCGGTATTTAATAGATTTTTACTCCATATTTCGACCTCAAAATTGTTTTTGACGATGCCGACTTTGGCATTCACGGTATGGTAAAATTGCTGATAGAGGGAATTGGCTTCGTCCCAATATATTTTCCCGGTTCCCATATATTGCACGTTTGCCGTAATATGGTCGATAAATGCATTATTGAAAAGATGGGTATACGTTCCGTTCAGGCTCAATGTGTTTTGTGGGGCATAGGGAACAAAATTTCCTTTGTAATTTTCTTCTTCGACAGCATTGTTTTCCATTTTTACCGAATCGGTGTAATTTTTGAACGTGGCATGAGCATATCCGTAATTTATATCCAAACCAAATCCTTTTCCCAAATTGGTTTGGAGCGAAAACTCTACCCCTTTGCTTGTCACTTCACCGGCATTGGTAATCATTCGCCCTTGGCCGCTCGGAACAAATTTGGTCAGCTGCATGTCGGAGATATCCATGTAAAAAAGAGAAAGATGGGCTTTTAATTGATTGTTAAAGAAAGCCGACTGATAACCGATTTCGTAATTCATGCTATGCTCCGGTTGATATGTGATGGCCTGAGAAACATTTACTTTCGGGGCCGTACGATTTCCCGAATTCATCAATTGTGTTTGCATCAAATCGGCAAACATCTGAATGTTGAATCCTCCCGCTTTGTATCCTTTCGATACGGTGACATAGGCAAATTGGTTATCGTTCCATGCATATTTCAGCGCAACTTTGGGCAAAATCTCCGTAAATTTCAGTGATTCTTTACCTTGTAGTGTGTCTGCAATGGAAAGAGGCCTGTTCATGGGCCCCATCTTCATATTCAGATTCAGTTTTGAATGGGTGAAATAGTCCAAATTCGTTTTTTCGAAATCGGCACGCAATCCCGCAGTAATTGAGAGTCCGTCAATGAAAAGGTGATTGTATGTCGATTGATGAAATAACGCACCTCCCCATGTCTTTGTATCATAAGTACCCGGAATATCCATAAGGGTATCGGTAATGATCATGGTAGGCGCACCCATTGCAGCAGCTCGATCAAAAACCGGTTGAAGAATATCGATTATACCGTCTTTTTTAAATGCCACCGGTCCATCCGTATCCAAATATTGAAGAAATGATGTCAAGCCGAAACTCCATTGATAATTGTTCGTTGTTTTTGATCGTATTGCAATTTCTTCGTTAAAAGCTTGTTGTTTTTGACGTTGATTGAACGAAAAATAAGATTTCGGCAAAAAGTCCTGATCCATTTTCATGTCGTCCGAAAAATATTGATGTGATGTGGAAGAAGTTAACTGTATTTTATCGGTCGTATATTCGAGCAACAGGCTGTTGTTCACCATTGAGCGCGAATAGCTGTTGTCGTCGTTATAATTGGGTCGAGCAACATTACCCGTTGAAGGATCGTACAAGCCATAAGGATAAGCCGTTTGATCAACGTAGTCGTAATTGAAAATGTATTGCGTTCGGAAAGTTGGACTGACAAGCCATTCTATTTTTGCCCTTCCTCCTGCCGATGTCTTATCATCGGCTTTCTTGTGGTTGTAAAGATTCGTAAAGAATCCATCGACATGGTTGTAGTAGCCGCTTGCCGACCAACCGATGTTTTGGTTGATTTTGTCATAGTAGGCTGCTTGTACTTTTGCAAGTCCGTAATTTCCTCCTGTTGCAGAAAACATTGTTCCTTCATAATCGAAAGGAGAGAGAGTATAAATGTTTACTATTCCACCCAAAGCATTGCGTCCATAGAGTGTTCCCTGTGGACCACGTAGAATTTCGATTTGCCGGATATCGTAAAAATCGAAATCGAAAGTCGATTTATCAAAATACGGAATATTGTCGACATACAAAGCCATAGACTGTCCCGTGCTGCGGGAGCCTATACCGCGGATGTAGGGTGCAGTCGACATTGCCGAACCGTAATCGGGTATGAAAAAATTGGGGACAAATACACTTAAGTCTCTTATGGAATTCATTTGAGCTCCGTTTATCACATTGGGAGTAATAACTGTTGAAGAAACCGGCATTTGTTGTGACATTGTTTCCTTATGAGAATAAATTTTCACCTCTTCTAGGTGAATTACTTTCAATGAATCTATTTGCTCATCGTTTTCAGCCGATAAAGTCATAGAGAATGATAAAAGAACAGCTATAAAAAAATGTTTTACAACCCTTTTCATGTTAATTGGATAAAATGACGATTTGTTGTTTTTGTTTGTGGAAAGCGAATGAGACGTATACATAAAATAATAAAATAAAAAATCCAATTGTTTGAAAGTTTGAAAAAGAGCCTTTGAATTGAATTTTCAAACAATTGGAAAAGATAATTAGTTGAAGATTGTGAGAAAAAATTGAGCCTTTTTGGGGACTCGAACCCCAGACCTATTCATTACGAATGAATTGCTCTACCAACTGAGCTAAAAAGGCATCACCTGTAATTGCGCATGCAAATTTATATAAAATTTTCGAGATAATTACCGTAAAGGACAGTAAAAAAATGGGATATTTGACCCAATAAGTTTTTGTTCGATAGATGGGTTTTGCCGACCTTTTATCGCTTCTCCTTCGCTCCTTGTTCGCTCTTCCTTCGCTTCAAGGCAGGGACGACAACATCGGATTCCGCGAAACCGATGTAAAGCAAACCTATATCTTTTCTGCATGGAGAGCGGGATGCAGAGGCGAAGCCGGTGCAGACTTTATGTGAAGAGGGTGCAAGCCTGATGCAAGCATGGAGCGAGGATGGTACGGCCTTGGTGCGAGGATGGTGCGGAGATAGGACGATACATTTTAATTGCTTTTTTTCAACAGATCTCGAATTTCCGCCAGTAGTTTTTCTTCGTTGGTTGGTTGAGGAGCAGGTGCCGGTTTTTCTTCTTTCTTGCGACTAAGCGAATTCATTGCTTTAATTACAAAAAAAATGGCTGTCCCAATAATGAGAAAATCAATGACGGTTTGAATAAAATTGCCATAATTCCAGGTAATAGCCGGTGTAGCAATCTCCGTACCTTCGGTTGCTGCTTTCCTTAAAACAATTTTTAAGTCCGAAAAATTGGTGTTACCCAAAAGCAATGAAATCGGCGGCATGAGGATATCGTTTACAAACGAAGTTACGACTTTGCCAAAGGCTGCGCCAACCACAATACCTACTGCCATGTCAACTACGTTTCCTCGCAGTAAAAATGTTTTCAATTCAGATGAAAGGCTCATAATATTAATAAGTTATGCTAATAAGTTGAATTTTTTTCTTCCTGTTTCCAACAAAGAAAAGAAAAAAAATTCAACTTATTCAATAATCAGGTGAAAAATTCAAATGATGTTCTAAAATTTTTATGTAGGTTGATTTTTGTATGATATTTTGCAAGAGTGATGCGATAAGATGCGATAATAGGTATATTTGCAGGATAAATGAAATATACTGAAAAGATATGTATATCGAAATAAACGATATTTCGGAAATTCATCAGGCAGCACGCCGGTTTTTATCCGAAATGGGCAATAATAAAATCTTTGCTTTTTACGGTGAAATGGGAGCGGGGAAAACTACCTTCATTAAAGCTGTTTGTGAAGAAATGGGCGTGTGCGAAATAGTTACCAGTCCCACCTTTGCCATTATCAACGAGTACCATACCGATAAAGGTGAGGTAGTGTATCATTTCGATTTTTACCGTATCGATAAACTGGAAGAGGTTTTCGATTTTGGTTGCGAAGATTATTTTTATAGCGGAAATGTGTGTTTTATTGAATGGCCGGAATTGGTCGAACCTCTTCTTCCTCCCGATGCCGTTAAAATTTCCATTACCGAAACCGAAAACGGTGGCAGAGTAGTAAGTTCCATTTAAATACAACAGTTTTTATCTATTTGCATACATTTCTTCATAATATCGCATATAATTGCCGTCGGTGACATTTTCGAGCCAATCTTGATTTTCGAGATACCAACGAACGGTTTTTTCAATTCCTTCTTCAAATGTTAAGGAAGGTTTCCAACCAAGTTCTTTTGTTAGTTTTGATGAATCGATGGCATAACGCAAATCGTGTCCTGCACGATCGGCAACAAACGTAATGAGCTTTTTGGATGTGCCTTTCTTACGTCCCAGCAATCGATCGGTAATGTCGATAACAAGGTTAATCAAATCGATATTTTTCCATTCGTTGGATCCCCCGATATTGTAAGTATCTCCCGGTTTCCCTTTATGAAAAATCAGATCAATGGCACGAACATGATCTTCCACATAAAGCCAATCGCGAACATTTTCACCTTTTCCGTAAACAGGTAACGGCTTGTTATGAAAAATATTGTTGATAATTAATGGGATCAATTTTTCGGGAAACTGATATGGACCGTAATTGTTGGAACAGTTGGAAATAATGGTCGGCAAACCATATGTATCGCGATAGGCGCGTACAAAATGATCGGATGAGGCTTTGGATGCGGAATAGGGTGAATGGGGATCATAGTTGGTTTCTTCGGTAAAAGGTGGATTGTCGAATTGTAAAGCACCGTAAACTTCATCGGTGGAGACATGGTAAAAAAGTTTTCCCGTATAATCGGGTTCCCATGCTTCTTTTGCTGCTTGCAACAGATTGAGCGTACCCATTACATTGGTTTTGGCAAATGAAAACGGATCGGTTATGGAACGGTCGACATGACTTTCGGCTGCCAAATGAATAACCCCATCGATGTGGTATTTTGAAAAAATCCTTCGCATGTCCTCAAAGTCGCATATGTCGGCTTTTACGAAAACGTAGTTGGGCTTATCTTCTACATCTTTCAGGTTTTCCAGGTTCCCGGCATAGGTCAACTTATCGAGATTTACGATCCGGTAATCGGGATAATGATTTACCATGTGTCGTACCATATGGGAACCGATAAATCCGGCCCCCCCGGTGATCAAAAGGTGTCTTTTGTAGGTGTCCATAAAAAAGAAATTTGTTTAAATATCACGACAAATATACATAATCGTGATCAAATTAGGGGCATAATTTTTTACAAATCGACTTTTTTAATTTGCGAGACAGAAATCTTGGGCAGCGTAATGACCGTATAATGTTTTACAAATCGACTTTTTACCGCCCACAAACTTCTTTGAAGATACACCATTGACAATTTTTTTCCTGTTGCGTTTGGGTAAATGGAACCTTTTCATCAAAAATTTCTTCCAGACAAGCATTGAATAGGGGAATAAATTCATCGGAAAAGGAGGAAATATCCTCTATTTGTTGTTTTTTAAAAGTCACAGAAGGATTGAAGTTGCTAAAAATCGATCGCAAATAATAGATTGCCGGTGTGAGTTTTTTCTCGGGATTTTCTTTTGCATAAAATAACGCATATATAAAAACCTGCAGAATATGTGCGGGACGGTTGTTTTTCGATGCATCGAATAATTGAGCAATGTTTTTGAAATCGGTTGACCCGTTCCCGGTTTTATAGTCGATGATTCGGTACACATCTTCTATTTGGTCTATCCGGTCGATACTCCCTTTGAAGTTAACCGATAAATTATCTGTTACGCGATAGATGCTTTTGAATTTATATTCAGCTCCAATGTATTGAAAAGGGGTGAATTGTTTATCTGCTTCCAACGTTTGTTTTACATAACTTCGCAATATTTCCCCTATCAAAAAATATTGCCCTTGCAGCGGTTGAGTATGATCTTTATTTTTGAAATAATGTTCGGAAAAAGCATTTTCAATCAGTTCCGTCAAATAAGTATCGTTTTCGGCTAAAGCTGTCAAAGCATCGGGTGTTACGGTTTTCCCAATGAAACGACGATATATGTTTTCCATCAAGCTGTGATAGATGGTTCCGAAAATTTCGGCCTCGACCGATTCTTGTACTTCTTCTTTTGTGGATAATTCTTCGACGGCAGAAAAATAGAATTGCAATGGGCAGTTGATGTAATAATTTAGCAAGGAAGCAGACAAATATTTGTCTCCTCCTGCTTTAAAAGCATCCAGTTTTTGCAGTACGTGTGGCGTTTTAGCTACCACAATCGGTGAACTATCGGGAGCACTTACATCATAAGTCTGCACATGCTCTTCGATATCGAAATAATTGTTATACAGATATTTCAATTGATAAAAGTAACGACTTACTTCACCTGTTTGCAATTCTTCCGTGCGGGTATCGTATAGCATAAATACCCGTTTGGCACAGTTGATTAACCGAAAAAAATGATAGGCATAGGTACTTTCCCGATGTTCGTAAGTGGGCAATCCGAATCCTTTTCGCAGGGAAAAAGGAATAAAAGAGCTTAACGACTTTTTCTGAGGGAAAACGCCTTCATTCATTGAGAGAATAATTAGATTTTCAAAATCGAGGACCCGTGTTTCCAAAACCCCCATGACCTGCAAGCCCGATAAGGGTTCGCCGCTGAACGGCACGCTAAGGTTTTGTGTCAATTGTTTCAATAGACGAAAATAGGTGTCTACCGATAACGTTTTTACTTCGCCAAGGGTTTCCTGCAATCGGGTAATCGATTTATGGTACTGTACAATGAATTCGCGCTCCAAATCTACGGAATGCGTTTTATTTTTTGTTTCCTCTTTTGAATATTTTTCCTCGGTTAAACGATTATAAATAAAAACCAAAATAGATTGTAGATATTCGGCAATTTGCTCCCATTGAGTAATGGGTTTAAAAACTAGCTTTAATAGGGGATGAGAAGGAATTTCCGATTCGAAGACGAGAATTCGATTGTTTTCCGAGATATGTGTTTTTAGGGTTTCCGTTTCTTCTTTTGCTGATAGTATTATCAGGGGATGGTGAAGAATAGCAAGCACAAACCTGTAATAAAAGGCAATTTCGCTACCCAATTCCCGAAGATTGTGCTGCAAATCGGCAATATGTTCGACAAGACTCGCGATTGCCGAATGCGACAAACCGTAACCCATAGTTACGTTTATTTTTGTAATTTCTTGAGGAATGGAGTAAAGTAGGGGCAACAATAAGCTCTCGTCAGGTAAAACGATTGCCGTATCGATGGCTTCCTTCGGGTCGATAGCTCCTTGTGCAATAAGTTGAGAAAGAATAGTGCCGACTTGTTTTGCCTGACCAACAGCTGAAGGAACGCCTATAAGTTTAATTTTTTGTTTTTCTGTATTATCTGTTTCCGTTTTGGAGGATTCTTCTATTTTTAACCGGGAAGGGAAACGCTGAAGATTGCTTGTTACCCAAAAAGATGCTTTGTTTTGTTTATCGCGGACGAAAGGCGAATCGTAATCCCAATAAAAATCGGCAATCCCACAATTTTTAAGATATTCCAGCAAAATGGTTTCCGCCGGTGTCAAAGCGTTTAATCCCACAAATACGATATCTTTGAAACGGAGATGCAAATCTTCATTTGCTTTTGCACGTTCTGCAACTTCACGAAATAGCATTCCTTCGTACGCATATCCCCTCTCGTGAAGGGCATTGCGAAAATTCGTATAAAGCTCGAACAAAATCTGCCATGTTTCTTGAAACTTTTTTTTGGTATCGTTGCCTTCGATAGGCATAAAATGCTCCCAAAAATGACGAATGGCATTTATTTGCGGTTCCGAAAGATACGATATATCGGCATCCAGCGATTTCAAATCTTGCACGTTGCGAAAAAGCTGCTTCGCATCGACCAGGTATTTATCGACGTCATTAAAATCGTTCAATAACATTTCACCCCAGTAGAGAAAATCGTCGAACGACTCGTTCGATCGGCTGATTTTTACATATTCGTTGTACAATATGATCAGCATACCGATTTTATCACCGGTTTGATATGGCGAAAGCTCTTCGAATAACTCTTGAATGGTAAGGATGGTAGGAGAAAAAAGGGGTTTTGAGGAAATGTCGGTCAAATATTTTTGAAAGAAAATACCTGCACGACGCCCCGGAAAAACAAAGGTATGCTCGTGCAAGGTATTTTCGTATTGTTCATAAAAAATTTTGGCCAGCCGATAAAGAAACGGCATCATTGACTATCGATTAATAGTTGTTATATGACTCCCTGCGCCATCATGGCATCGGCTACTTTCATGAAACCGGCTATGTTGGCACCTTTCACATAATTGATATATCCATCTTCTTCTTTTCCGTATTTCAAACATTGATTATGAATGTTGGACATGATGTACCGCAATTTTTCATCCACTTCGGATGCCGACCAGTTCAGATGCATGGCATTCTGGGCCATTTCCAAACCCGATGTAGCTACTCCGCCGGCATTCACCGCCTTTCCTGATGCGAACAACATGCGATGTTTGAGAAACAAATCGACAGCTTCTTCCGTGCAACCCATATTCGATACTTCGGCAACGCACAGAACGTTATTTTCGATTAAATTGCGGGCGTCGTTCTCATCCAACTCATTCTGAATGGCACATGGCATTGCAATATCTACCTTCTGTTCCCACGGCCGTTTTCCGGGATAAAATACAGCTTCGGGAAATTTTTCCACATAGGGTTCGACAATATCTTCACCCGAAGCCCGAAGTTCCAACATATAATCAATCTTCTTTCCACTAATGCCTTGAGGATCGTAAACATAGCCATCAGGACCCGAAATTGTCACTACTTTTGCTCCCAACTGTGTTGCCTTTGACGCAACACCCCACGCTACGTTTCCGAAACCCGAGATAGCAACGGTTTTTCCTTTGATATCGATGCCACGCTGCTGTAACATTTGCGTTACAAAATACAATGCACCATAACCGGTTGCTTCGGGACGAATAAGCGAACCGCCGTAAGATAATCCTTTACCTGTGAACGTGCCGGTGTTTTCACGTGCCAGTTTTTTATACATGCCGTACATGTAGCCTATCTCGCGCGTACCTACGCCAATATCGCCGGCAGGAATATCGGTGTCGGGACCAATATGATGCCACAATTCCAATACAAATGACTGGCAAAAACGCATAATTTCGGCATTAGAACGTCCGCGAATACTGAAATCCGATCCTCCCTTGCCGCCGCCCAACGGAAGCGAAGTCAAAGCATTTTTAAAGATTTGTTCGAAACCGAGGAATTTTAATGTTGAAAGTGAAACAGAAGAATGAAAACGTATTCCTCCTTTGTAAGGACCTATTGCATTGTTGAATTGCACACGATAACCGGTATTCACATGAATTTCACCACGATCATCTACCCAAGGTACTTTAAATATAAAAATGCGATCGGGTTCTACCAGTCGCTCAAGGATACATGCCTTTTCAAATTCGGGATGTTCGTTATAAATCTCTTCAATTGTAGAAAGTACCCCTCTTACTGCTTGCAAATATTCTTTTTCATTGGAATATTTGGCTTCGAGTCGTGTCATTATTTCCTTTACTTTCATTTTATAAAATTTTTTTTTTGATTATTTTGCTTGGCAAAGGTATAGATAAAATTTAAATTATAGTATTTTTTGTCGATAAAATGACAATATAAAAAACAAATGATTTGTATTTGGCGTTAAATTCGTAATTTTGCAAAAAAGAAATGATTCGGAATGGGAAAGAACAAATTATCCAAATTTGCCGACATGGCAACTTACCCTCATGTTTTTCAGTATACATTTGAAATGCTGCAAAAAGAAGGTTTTCCATTAAAAGGAAAATGGGTTACTTATTTCGGAAACGATAATCCGTTGGTGTTGGAACTCGGTTGCGGGAAAGGCGAATATACCGTCGGATTGGCCCGACAGTTTCCCGAAAAGAATTTTATCGGGATTGATATAAAAGGCGCACGCATGTGGAAAGGTGCTACCGAAGCTCTCCAAGAAAATCTCACCAATACTGCTTTTTTGAGGACGCGAATCGAACTTATCGGTCATTTTTTTGCAGAAAACGAAGTTTCAGAACTATGGATTACTTTTCCCGATCCGCAAATGAAAAAACCAAACAAACGGTTGACCTCTACACGTTTTATGAAAGAATATAGCCGTATTCTTAAACCCGAAGGTGTGATTCATTTGAAAACCGACAGCGATTTTCTTTATTTATATACGCAAGCCATGATCGAAAAAAATAAGCTTGAAGTTCTTTTCGACACCAATGATTTGTATCATTCGGGAATTGACGACAAGATGCTACATATTCAAACTTTTTATGAACAACAATGGCTTTCCCGAGGTTTAAACATCAAGTATGTCTCATTTCGATGTCCTAAAAAAGAGAGCTGGTCGGAACCCGAAGTGAAAATCGAACG
>DFUT01000026.1 GCA_002381125.1 Bacteroidales bacterium UBA4179
ACAAGAATTGGGAGCAGAAATTATCAAAGTGTTTCCCGCCGGTAATGTTGGTGGACCTTCTTTTGTGAAAAACATCAAAGGTCCGATGCCTTGGTTGAAAATCATGGTTACGGGTGGCGTTGAACCAACGGAAGAAAATCTTTCGGCATGGTTCAAAGCCGGTGTTGCTTGTGTGGGAATGGGTTCGAAATTATTTCCAAAAGAAGTAATAAAGAATCGGGATTGGAAATTTATTGCCAATTTGTGCGAAAACTGTCTTACTATCATTGAAAACAATAAAAAGCCCTAATAAATAATCATCAATATCATAAAAATCATGAATAATTTACAAGAAGGAAAGGTTAAAATGACCAATTACCGTTGGGTAATAACCGCCATGTTGTTTTTTGCCACTACGATCAATTATCTAGATCGTCAGGTACTTTCGCTAACATGGAAAGATTTTATTGCGCCTGAGTTTCACTGGACAAACAATGATTATGGCACAATAACCGGATTGTTTTCCATTTTTTACGCCGTTGCTATGTTGTTTGCAGGTAAATTCGTGGATTGGATGGATACAAAAAAAGGATACTTGTGGTCAATCGGTATATGGTCGGTGGGTGCAGTGCTTCACGCTTTTTGCGGCATTGTCACTGCAGGTATTGTTGCAGGTGAATGGACGCTCAGTTTCGAAGGTGCACGTCAGGCCATTGCAGTTGTCGACGATGTATCAAAGATAGTCAACGTCAGCGTTACTTTGTTTGTATTTGCTCGAATAATTTTGGCTATAGGAGAGGCAGGCAACTTTCCTGCTGCCATAAAGGCTACAGCAGAATATTTTCCGAAAAAAGATCGGGCTTTTTCAACCAGTATTTTTAATTCGGGTGCAACTATCGGCGCTTTGCTGGCACCTCTGACCATTCCGTTTATTGCCAAAGCTTGGGGATGGGAAATGGCTTTTATCGTTATCGGCGCGCTTGGCTTTCTTTGGATGGGAGTGTGGGTTTTTGTTTATGACAAGCCGGAGAAAAGCAAAAGAGTAAACGAAGCAGAGCTTGCTTATATTCAACAGGACGATAGCGAAGAAGGTGCAGAGATGCAAAAAGACACAGGAGCTAAAGTTACCTATAAACAAGCCTTTCGACACAAACAAACATGGGCATTTGCGGTTGGTAAATTCATGACCGATGGCGTATGGTGGTTTCTATTATTCTGGATACCTGCTTATTTAAGTTCGGTTTATGGGTTGGATTCTACTGCGGCCGCGCCTCATATCTTTGTTGTGTATTTGATTACCATGCTTTCGATTGCAGGGGGATGGCTGCCGACCTATTTTGTGGATAAAAGGAAAATGGATCCCTATGCCGGGCGAATGAAAGCCATGCTTATTTTTGCCTTTGTTCCGCTATTGGTTCTCCTTGCTCAGCCATTAGGGCATATTTCGGTTTGGTTGCCTGTGGTTATTATTGGTCTTGCAGGAGCAGCTCATCAGGCTTGGTCTGCAAATATCTTTTCTACGGTTGGCGACATGTTCCCAAAATATGCAGTAGCAACAATTACCGGTATCGGAGGTATGGCCGGTGGAATAGGTTCATTTCTTATAAATAAAGGATCAGGTGTTTTATTCGATTATTCTATTGAAACCAATTTAAGATTTATGGGATTTGAAGGGATTGAAGCAGGTTACTTTATCATCTTTTGCATTTGTGCTTTCGCTTATCTTATCGGTTGGATTATTATGAAAGCATTAGTTCCCAGATATGAATTGATTAGGGAAATGTAATGGATTGAAATATGTAAGAAAAATAGAAAAGGTGGCGATCTAAATGATCCCACCTTTTTGCATTAAACAAAATTGATAATCAAAATCGATTTTTATTCAAGATAAGTGTAACCGTATAATCCCGAACGATAAGTAGATAGGAATTCTTTTCCTTCTTCTACCGATATTTTTCCTTGTTTTACCGAACTCATTACCCACGTTTCAACCGCTCTAACAAGTTTTTTGGGATTATATTGAACATAATCCAGTACCTCTGCTACGGTTTCCCCGTCAATTACTTGATCAATTTTATATCCTTTTTCATCGGCAAGAACATGTACTACGTTGGTATCGCCAAATAAGTTGTGCAGATCGCCGAGAATTTCCTGATAAGCTCCGACCAGAAATACGCCAAGATAATAGGGTTCGTCTTTTTTTAATGAGTGGACAGGTAAATAAGTTGAATGAAAACCGTCGGTAGTGGTAAAATTTGCAATTTTCCCGTCCGAATCGCACGTAATATCTTGTAATGTGGCTATTCTATCCGGCTTTTCGTTCAATCGATGAATAGGGATGATCGGAAAAATTTGGTCTATTGCCCAGGAATCGGGTAAGGATTGGAATAACGAAAAGTTACAGAAATACTTGTCAGGCAATAAGCTCGACAATTGCCGGAGTTCTTCGGGTGCATGTTTACTTCGATTAATGGAAAGGTTTATTTCACGTGCAATGGAAAAATACAATTCCTCTACTTGTGCTCGTGTTTTTAAATCGAGCAATCCCAAACTAAACAAGTCGAGAGATTCTTCGCGAATATGTTGAGCATCGTGCCATGCTTCCAGCATACGGGGCGGAGTAAGTGTGTCCCAGATGGAGTAAAGATCTTTCACCAGTTCGTGATCGTCTTCTTGAATCTCCTTTTCTTCGTCCCATTCCGGGAGTGTAGCTGTTTCGAGCACTTCAAAAATGAGTACCGAATGGTGAGCCGTCAAAGCGCGCCCCGATTCGGTAATGATATTCGGATGAGGGATGTTGTTTTTGTTGGCTACGTCCACGAAATAAAAAACGGCATCGTTTACATATTCCTGAATGGAGTAATTTATGCTGTTTTCGGTGTACGACGAACGTGTACCATCGTAATCTACACCCAAACCGCCCCCAACATCCACAAATTCCACATTGAGCCCCATATTATACAACTGTACGTAAAATTGAGCTGCTTCGCGAAGCGCTGTTTTAATGCGTCTTATCTTGGTTATCTGGCTGCCGATATGAAAATGGATTAAACGTAGGCAATCGGTCATTTTGTGTTTCTTGAGTATCTCGATGGCTTCAAGCACTTCGCTGGAATTCAATCCGAATTTGCTTCCATCTCCTCCCGATTCTTCCCATTTTCCGCTTCCCGAACTAGCCAGTTTTATCCGGATTCCGATGTTTGGTTTTACTTTCAGGCGTTTGGAAATCTCAATAATGAGATCGAGTTCATTCAGTTTTTCAACCACGATGAACACTTTTTTTCCCATTTTTTGAGCCAGCAAAGCCAATTCGATATAGTTCTCGTCTTTATATCCATTGCAAATAATGAGCGAGTCGTTATTGACATTAATAGCCAACACGGCATGCAACTCAGGTTTAGATCCTGCTTCCAGTCCAATGTTGAAGCGTTTGCCGCACGTGACAATTTCTTCAACTACTTGACGCATTTGATTTACTTTGATGGGATAAATAAGATAATTTTGTCCCTCATATTCGTATTCTTTCGATGCGATTTCAAAGCTGTTGGATATTTTTTCGATTCGGTCGTCCAAAATTTCAGGGAAACGCACCAGTACCGGTAGTGATACGTCACGTAAATAGAGATCCCGCATTAAATCGTTTAGATCTATACTATTACCGTTTTTTTTTCTGGGTGTTACTTGTACGTGTCCTTTTTCATTGATCGAAAAATAATCGTTACCCCAACCGTTGATGTTATATAATTCTTCAGAGTCTTCTATTCTCCATTTTCTCATTATAGCAGAACACTTTATGGATAAATATAAATAATTCGGCAAATTGGATGCAAAATTACATAATAATTTTGTCTTATTGGCTGAAAATCATGGAAAAATAGGTTAAACTTTCAATGAGTAGTTGCAAATAAAAGTGATATTAATTTTTTATCTTGGGGTATAGGCAAATTGTTTCTTTGAGTAATTTATTAAATTTCAAATTGTTCCAAATAATTCTTGACGGAAAACTTTTTATTTTGGCTTAAAAAATAACACCTTGAATATAAGTCAATTATAAATACCAACCGGAATTTTTTGAAAAAATATTTTTAAAAAAAAGATATGATTGTTCCCATATTATTCATAACTTTGTAACATTATAGATGGAAAAATAGGCAATATTTACCCGAGGAAACGAATTTATTTATCAACAAACTTATTCAATATATAAACAGGAATCACCAAACGCACTACCGGACGTTAACAATATATAAACAATATATAAACAATATATAAACAGCATATGAACAACATATAAACATAACTCTACAATGAAAAAAAATGTATACACTTTTGATGAAGCGTACAATACGGCTTTGGATTATTTCAAAGGCGACGAATTAGCTGCCAAAGTTTGGGTAAACAAATATGCCCTGAAAGATAGTGAGGGGAAAATTTACGAAAAATCGCCCGAAGACATGCATAGGCGATTGGCAAGAGAGGTAGCTCGGATCGAAAAGAAGTATCCTAATCCTTTAACCGAGGATGAGCTATTTAATCTTTTTGATCATTTCAGATATATCATTCCTCAAGGAAGCCCCATGACCGGAATTGGGAACGATTATCAAATTGCCTCTCTGTCAAATTGTTTTGTAGTTGGAATTGAAGGCAATGCCGATTCTTACGGTGCCATTATCCGTATCGATGAAGAACAAGTGCAGCTGATGAAACGCCGTGGAGGGGTGGGACACGACCTTTCGCATATTCGTCCGAAGGGTTCGCCCGTGAAAAATTCGGCTTTAACTTCCACGGGGCTCGTTCCTTTTATGGAGCGTTATTCGAATTCAACTCGCGAAGTTGCCCAGGATGGGCGTCGTGGGGCTTTGATGCTCAGCGTTTCCGTAAAACATCCCGATGCAGAAGATTTTATCGATGCAAAAATGGAACAGGGCAAGGTTACGGGAGCGAATATATCGGTAAAGATCGATGATGAATTTATGCGTGCCGTTGCAAACGGCGAAATGTACGAGCAAAAATATCCCATTGATTCGGATCATCCGAAGTTTTCGAAAAAAATCGACGCTCGCGATTTATGGAATAAAATAATCCATAACGCATGGAAATCGGCCGAGCCGGGCGTTCTTTTTTGGGATACCATTCTGCGCGAGTCCGTAGCCGATTGTTATGCCGATTTAGGATTTAGAACCGCATCGACAAATCCTTGCGGAGAAATCCCATTGTGCCCTTACGACAGTTGTCGTTTGTTGGCAATCAATCTTTATTCTTACGTTGTGAATCCTTTTAAAGAAGATGCTTATTTCGATTTTGATCTTTTTTCCAAACATGCAAAATTGGCTCAGCGGATCATGGATGATATCATTGATTTGGAAGCCGAAAAGATTGACAAGATTTTGGAAAAGATCGATAATGACCCCGAGTCGGAAGAAATAAAAAATACGGAGCGTCGTTTATGGGAAAAAATTCGCAAAAAGACCTTACAAGGACGTCGAACCGGCGTGGGTATTACTGCCGAAGGCGATATGCTTGCGGCACTTGGTTTGCGTTACGGTACGGAAGAGGCTACCGATTTTTCTGAGAAAGTGCATAAAGTTTTGGCTTTGAATGCTTATACTTCTTCGGTTGAAATGGCAAAAGAAAGGGGGGCTTTTGAGATATATGATGCCGAAAGAGAAAAGAACAATCCTTTTATCAACCGTTTAAAAAATGCCGATCCCCGTTTGTATGAAGAAATGGTGAAATACGGAAGGCGCAATATTGCTTGTCTCACCATTGCACCTACCGGTACAACCAGTTTGATGTCGCAGACCACCTCGGGTATCGAACCGGTGTTCATGCCTGTTTATAAGCGCCGTCGCAAAGTCAATCCCAATGATGGGGGTGCTCAAGTGGATTTTGTGGATGAAAATGGCGATTCATGGGAAGAATACGTTGTGTTTCACCACAAATTTGTTACTTGGATGGAAGCAAACGGCTATTCCACCACAAAAATTTACAGTAACGAAGAGATCGACGACTTGGTGTCCAAATCGCCCTATTATAAAGCTACCTCTAAAGATGTGGATTGGTTGCAAAAGGTACGCATGCAAGGACGGGTACAAAAATGGGTAGATCATTCCATCAGTGTCACCATTAATTTACCGGCTGATATTACAGAAGATCTTGTAGGTGAGTTGTATATGGAAGCCTGGAAAAGTGGATGCAAAGGATGTACCGTTTATCGTGAAGGTTCGCGCTCGGGAGTTTTGGTCTCGAATGACGATGATACAGGTAAGGAAGGGTGTTTTGAGATGCCTCAAATCGTTACCACTCGTCCTATAGAGCTCGAAGCCGATGTAATCAGGTTCCAGAATAACAAGGAAAAGTGGATTGCTTTTATTGGTTTGCTTAATGGAAGGCCTTATGAAATTTTTACCGGTCTCAATGATGAAGACGATGGTATTTTATTGCCTAAGCGGGTTACAAAAGGTAAAATCATAAAAGCATATGATAATGATGGAACAAAACATTACGATTTTCAATTTAAAAATCGGAGAGGATACAAAGTGACCATAGAGGGACTGGACAGCAAATTTAATCCTGAATTCTGGAATTATGCCAAACTTATTTCGGGTGTTCTGCGTTATGGCATGCCTATCGATCAGGTAATAAAATTGGTATCGGGATTGGAACTCGACAGTCAGACAATCAATACTTGGAAAAGTGGTGTAGTGCGTGCACTGAAAAGGTATCTTCCGAGCGATTCGGATGTAAAAGGGGAAGAATGTCCCGTTTGCGGTCAGGAAACGTTGGTTTATCAGGAAGGTTGTTTGAAATGCCGAAACTGCGGTGCTTCTAAATGCGGATAGTTCTTACGAATATAATCGGATACAATTAAAAATCCTGTAAACTGAGAAGTTTACAGGATTTTTTTTGATTGTCTATAAGTTTGTATTTCAGCGGAGAGAGAGGCTCTAACCAATAGGTAAATTACTATTCAGAGAGATTTTAAAATAACAATTAATCAACTTATACACAAGTCAATAAATAAACTAAAATAAAACAGAATAAATTTTGATATACCAAAAAGTGTGCGTAATTTCGTGCGTAAATATAAATGTGCACGATTATGGCGGTAAGATTTTATTTGGATAAGAGAGCGGACAAAAACGGCGACAACCCTATCCGTGTTTCCATATCAATAAACGGTGATCGATTTGTAACCTCAACTGGATTTAGTATCGCTCCCGATAAGTGGGACATAAAAAAGCAGCGGGTTAAATCGAAATATTCTAATGCAAAAGGTGAAACATTTACCACGATAAACACCCGCCTCAAAGACATTGATACCCTATTTTCAAAGATTGAAACGAAATTGCTGCTTAACGATATTCAGAAGGTTGATGTACGTTCCGTTTATGCCGAAAACTTTGGTAAGAAACAGAATCTCAACAAAGAAAAATCATTCTTTGATTATTGGGATGAATTTACTACTGAAATGGGAAAAGAGAACAACTGGACAAAGGCGGTTTACGATAAATTCGGTGCACTGAAAAATCATTTACTAAACTTCAATCCCGATATAACATTCGAGTATCTTAATAAAGACGGACTAAATGACTTTGTGGATTACTTGCATACCGTACAGCTGGGAAGTGAAACGGGAATGCGAAACACTACGATAAAAAAACAGCTTGGTTTTTTAAAATGGTTTCTTCGATGGGCAACGAATAAGGGATATAACACCGAGACGTGTTTCCTTACATTCAAACCTAAACTTACTACCTCCGAGAACAGGGTCATTTTTTTAGACTGGGACGAATTAATGACTGTTTATAGCTATCCTATTCCTGAAAATAAAAAGTATTTGGAGCGGGTAAGGGACGTATTTTGTTTTTGTTGCTTTACCTCTTTGCGTTATTCCGATGTGGCAAACTTAAAACGTTCCGATATCGAGAAAGATTTCATCAGAATAACCACCATAAAGACCGCCGACACTTTAAACATTGATTTAAACGATTACAGCCGTGCTATACTCGAAAAATACAAGGACGAGGAATTCCCTTTTGATAGAGCTTTACCCGTTATCAGTAACCAGCGAATGAACGAATATTTAAAAGAATTAGGGCAATTGTGCGGGATTGACACCCCCGTTACTATAACCTATTACAAGGGAAATAAAAGGTATGATGTGGTTTATCCGAAATACGCCTTGATTGGCACTCACACAGCACGCAGGACGTTTATTTCAAACGCTTTAATGATGGGTATTCCCCCGCAGGTGGTGATGAAATGGACGGGACATAGCGATTACAAGGCCATGAAGCCTTATATCGATATTGCGGATAAGGCAAAAGCCGAAGCAATGAAAATGTTTAATTCAAAACCTGGAAAATAGATATTTAAAACTTTAATATAGAGGGTATTGTAAACAGGGAAAAACAGGAAGCAAAAAATTTTGTTCTGAGCATTATTAACAATTAAAATATAACGACATGAAAGTATACGAAAACATTGAGAAGGCAAAGAATTTCAAGCTTGAATTAAAAAAGGTGATCGACGATTTAATCCCTTTGAGGAGTAACAGAAGCAGGACGGAGGCCTATTACGATAAGCATCTTGAAAACGATTTGGCATATGAAGCGTGGCGTTTAAGCAAGCAGGACTGGGATCTGCACGTGCATTCTAACAGGAAGTTTCCCGACTTCAAGCTACCGCAAGGTGCGATTGCACCGGAAAACGCACGAGCTTTTAGGAAAGCGCTTTTGGAGGTTATTTCAGACGACAAATACAGTTTCGGATATCTGTATTTCCTGTTGGCAAGCGAAGAAAATAGGGAAGCATCAATGGTTCTTTACCCTTGTGTCCCTGTCCATAAGAGGATTGACTATGCAATTAAGTTCGATTTCGATGAGATTGAGAAAGAGGTTGAATCAATAGACGATCTAAATGAAAAATTGGATTGTCTGGAAAAGTGGAAGAGAAATAGCAAAAAAACGAGATATAAGGGGGAGCTTAAAACTATCTTCAATGAATGGATAGACGACTATATTAAAAGTATTAAAGAAAAAATTAAGTCGCCTAACCTTAATAATTCAGGACAAACAGGGCCGATAACAGAAATACAAAAAGAAATAACCGCAGCACCCCAGCAAACAAAGCAAAAAGTCAATATAACGGAGGAAGGCAAAGAGATTCTGAAACATTACTTTATCTCCTCTTTTAAAGGGATGGGAAACAACAATGTAAATTACTTTGATGATTGTCTCATTCCTGACCTAAAAAAGGATAGAACGGCTAAAGAATATGCTACTATTGCCAAGTTGATGTTCCATTCACGTGAATTTAATAAGCAAAAAAAACCTAGTTCATTTTCAAAATGGTATGAAATATTCTGTAATTGCCTGGGTATCGAGAAAAAGACATACAGACCTAATGTTCTGGACACTTCACTGATTGAACCAATATTTTATTATTTGCACCCAGAGTTTCCGGACATTTCCAAATAATTTCCGAAAAATCTCATCAAGAATTTCCTAAATTTTGTATAAGCCGCTGATATTAAGCGGCTTATTTCATTTTCAAAGTTCCCTTTTTCAATGCTTTTCTGAGGTTTACCTAATTTTACATTACTAAATCGAACGGAAGGAGTGTAAGCCTCCGCAAGATTTAGTGAACTAAGGGCGGGGAAGTCTTACACCTATCCCCAACCAGGGAAACAAAAATTTTAATTGTTATGGAAACAATTTCAGAAAACACCCCAGTCGTGATGCTAACGGTTAAACAGTTGCGTGAAGCGTTGAAAATGACTGATGAAGTAAGAATAAGCGACGATGAAAAACCGAAGCACTATGTTTATGGAATTGCCGGTATAAGACAGTTATTCGGCGTTTCGCACGTTACGGCTATCCGCTATAAAAACACGATTATCAAAGATGCTGTGAGTCAACAAGGCAGGATAATAGTTACCGACGTAGATAAGGCGATGGAACTATTCAAGAAGGCAAAGAAATAACCCTTAAATCCTATCAAAAATGGCAGAGTTGAAACAGAATATTGAAATTCCACAGAACGCCGAACTTAACAGCGAAAAATCTTTCCCCATCGATTTGCTGCCCTTTTGGTTACAGGAGGTCGTTGACGAATGTAGTATCAGTTATGGCACGCCATCCGAATTATGGGCGACGGCTTTTTTGGCAGGCATATCGGCCGCAACGGGGAAAAAAGTTTCCCTAAAAAATCGGAATTACATTAACTACCCGCAGTTATGGATCATGATTGTCGGACAATCGGGGACGGGAAAGTCCGACCCGCTTCGATTGGCGTTTGCACCCTTAAAAAAAGTCGATGAGGAGGCCTATGTAAACTATCGAGCCGAATTTAAGGAATGGGAAGCGTGCGGCAAGGAAGGGGCACAACCACGATGGAAACAGGTACTAATAAATGACACGACGCCTGAAGCGCTTTACTCGGCGTTGCAATATTCCGATATAGGGCTAACATTGTACAGGGATGAGCTAAGCGGGTTTTTCGACGATATTGGACGGTATAACCGCAGCGGGGAAATAGGGCACTACTTGAGCATTTTTTCAAACGAGACTTTTTCAGTCAATCGAAAAAACGATACCCCACTATTAATCAAAGATCCTTTTTTGAATATTGTCGGGACGGTGCAGCCGTCCGTTTTAGAGGGGATATTTCAAAGAAATAATGGCGATACTTCTGGTTTTATGCAAAGGTTTCTTTTCTTATTTCCTGAATTTCCGGAGAGGAAGTACAATCCCCAATCGGTTGACACGAATATTCTTCAAATGTATAATAACCTGATAAACAGTATTTTAGATTTAAACGAGGATACAACCTTTGAAACAACATTGAGCCCTGATGCAGAGGAAAGGTATAAAGAATATTTTTCACAATGCGAGAAAAACCGAATGTGTTCCGATGATTTTTGGGCAAGCGTGTACAGCAAGGCCGAAATCCAAGTGTTACGGCTTGCATTAACAATAAAGCTGGCACGGTTAGCCGAAAAAAAGAGCAATTTTGTTGAGGTTGAGGACGTGGAGTGCGCAATTTCGATGATGGAATATTTCATTTTCTCGCTTAGAAAATTTAAATCAACAATTTCCGAGCCGAAAATTAAAACAAGCGATTTGATAAAGGAAATTTTCAACGAAAATCCACAAGCAAATCAATCGGAGGTTGCGAGATTTTTTGGAGTGTCGCAACAATATGTGAGTAAGTTGGCAAAAAGTGTCAGGTTGTATGGTTGTAGTTGTAGTTTTACACAACCGTTTACTGGCGCAGGTTACAGCGAAAATAGGGTACAACCTGAAAAATATTGAACAATAGACTAAAAAGAACATGGTTGTAGGCTAAAAACCACGAAACGCAATACTGTAAACGATTTAACGAGGGTACAACCTACAACCTACAACCAATTAAAAAAATGGAAAATATGGTGAGTATATATAAGAATATAACCGACACGGTTGGAGCGAAAGGGAATTTATTTTCATTCCTTACCACCGACAAATGGAAACCCCTATCGGATAAAGTAAAGAATGCACCAAATAAGGAAATCCGTAACGCTTTAAAGAAGGATTTGCCGTGCTGCACACCGTCGGGATTGTTTAGTGAGCGCAACGAAGGCGGGTTAATCAAACACAGCGGTTTTATATGCGTGGATATTGACGGCCAAGATAATCCAACCATAACCGATTGGCAGGGCTTTGTTGCGGAATTGGGGCATTTGAAAGAGGTTTATTTTGCTGGATTATCTGTGAGCGGTAGGGGTGCTTATTGTTTAATTCAAATACGCGACCCAAAACAGCACGAGGAGCATTTCAGGGCGATTGAAGAGGACTTTATAAGGTATGGTATAATCATTGACCATGCTTGTAAAGATGTTTCACGGTTAAGGATATACAGCTATAACGAACACCCTTATATTAATGAGCGTGCCAAAGTTTACACAAGAATATTCAAACCGAAACCGATACAAAATCACTTTTATTCGAATGGAAACGATGTGAATGAATTGGTGCGGAAAATAGTCGAAACACAAACTAACATTGTCCCCGACTATCAAAGCTGGTTTGAGGTTGCGGGGGCATTAGCAAACGTTCCCAACGGTCGGGAACTGTTTCATGCGGTTAGTCGGATAGATAGTGCAAAATACGACCCGAAAGATTGCGATAAGCAATTCGATAGGGTTAAGGCCGGCGCAGGGATAAACATTAATACGTTTTTTTATTATGCAAAACTTAATGGAGTAACACTGAAATGAAAGAGAAACTAATCAAAATATTTAATTTGAAATTCGTTACAAAAACGAAGTGGAATGAAATTTATTATTCCGATGCCCATGTGTTTATATTTAATATTGCTACAAAAACGTGGAAAATCAAGCCACGATAACAGGTCATGAACGAGTAAAAACAGGCATGGATAAATAGAGCGAGGCACAAAATAGGCAGACATTGAGCTGGTAGGGGATTTACTTCATCGCCAAAACATTCGATAAATTTTATAATCGGTAAGATAATTTGATAAAACAGTGTAGCGTAAAAATTGTAATAGTCAAGACTTTCTCTGACAAATATCTTACATTAGGGAACAAAAACTGTCCGATGACTTTTGCGAAGTTACGTAATTTTTCTCATCCTTACAATCGGAAGAGATACTGTTATGCTCATCCGATTGCAGATCGCCTGTATTCTGTATCTCATATTTTCTTGCTACAGCTACTCCATCAATGAAAATCTGCATCGGTGTCTTGCCAAAACAGAACTTTCCGGAGTGTGTTCTTTGCGGGTTGTAGGAGTTCATCCATATATCCGGGTCCGTCTGCAACTGTTCGATCGAAGTGTAGATTTTCTTTCGGAACGCAACAGCATAGAATTCGTTTTGGACGGTTCTATGAATCGCTCACAAATACCGTTTGTCTGAGGACTTTTAGCCTTGATTTTGGTATGATCTATGTCTTCTACGGCCGGATAAAGTTCGTACTCGTGAGTTTTCCTGTTTCCGCAATATTCAGTTCCTCTGTCCGTGAGCATACGCATAAGTTTCAGATCGTGTTGTTCGAAAAAAGGAATAACCCTGTCATTAAGCATATCAGCGGCAACAAGTGCGTTCTTGCGATCATACAACTTTGCGAATTCGATCATGGAATAGGTATCGATGATGGTTTGCCGGTAGAGATTAGGATACCTTTCTTTCGTAATTCATCAGATACACGAACCTGCTCTAAGGCCGGCTTGTCAACAGCCATTTGTATAACAGCCTGCTCTATATGCTCTTCAACCCGGTTCTTTATGACAGGTTTACGACGGGATATTTCCTTCAATGCAATTTCTACGCCTCGTTCGTACAAATCTTTGAAACAGTAAAAGCTGTCACGACTATAGCTCATGATCTTACATGCTCGTGACACATTTCCTAACTGTTGGGATAGTTCCAACAATTCCAATTTGTTCTTGATGACTTTTTCTGATGTGGCCATAACTCAATCCGTTTTCTGTTACAAAAATTATTCTTTTTATTTGTATTTGCCAGATTAAGTCTTGACTAATTCAGAAAGCCCTTGTTTACATCATACTCAGGTCTAACTCCAGGTTGACTGCCGCTGACATTAATGTTCCCCCGCTTGCTTTGGCTATCCCCTGTAGTGTCCGTAGCAGATGTTCCTTGTCCTCCCACTTGCTTAGATGCGGGAAGTACTCTTCGGTAAGGTTCAATTCAGCTATCACCTCTTCTGCTGTCTTGTTGTTGTTCTCCGTGTTCATATTGTTCTTTGTTAGAAGGTTCAACGTTTTCGGTTTTCTCGATTTTTCTTGAATATCAGATACTTTTTCGCCTGTTTTTTCGATCAACTCATCGGCTTCTTCTTTGACTTCTTCCTTGGTATTTATAACATGTTTTTCTGTCTCTTCCTCGAAGTTTTGGTTAACATCGAATTTGGAAACATATTCGTATGGATCCATCTTTTTTACCAGCTCCTCCATGCCAGGCATGGCACGTGCTCCCTCGTATGAGGTTTTCAGGTACGGCCATATTGCATCGCCCAAATCGGCAACCATCATTCGTGCGAAGTCGATAAACCTATGGGCTACCGATCCGATGTGGTACATGGCCATCTGCGTACCGATGAAAAATATTTCCAGATCGAAACCTGCACTCTCCTTGTCTTTCTGGTTGTCCTTCTCCTCCTGACTTTCACTGTCTGGAACGCTCCCTGCCACTTTGGGCATCACTTTTAATAGAAGATTCATCTTGTCAATCGCTTTCTGTTTGTTGTCCATATTTGTTTAGTTTTAATGTTAGTAAATCCTGCTTGGACAATATACCCTCGAACATGTTAACCCGTCCTGATTCTATTGCGGTAACTTCCTTGTTATATGCATCAAATATAGTATGAATTTCCGTATCTTTTGCATTTTTCAAGCATTGTCGCAAGCAATTACTCGACCTCTAAATCAATTTGATGATTGGATATTCTCCGTTATGCTTACGTCTTCTTTTATTCAAATATAATACTGAATTTTCTATATAATTATTACTCCGTTTGACAAACAAATATGCAAAAGAAATGGTAAAAAACGGTAAAAAACCGATATGTTATGCAATATATAAAACAAAAAAAGCTATATATCACTGTAATAGCCTCATTTTCGGCCTTCGGGATGACTGGATTCGAAAAGGTTATCTATTTCGATTTCGAATTAACTGATAAGCAATTCGAAAACAGATATTCTGTCAACTTCGCAAATCATTACTACTTTGCTGATAACTTGATCCGAATCGAAATCAATCCCGATCCAGATATCCCCGATGGAATATCTTTCGAAACATATCTCAATCAATCGATTGAGCAGACAATCGTCCAAACCGGGACACATTCTCATCATCGACAATATAACCTACCTCCGACAGGAGAACGAAAAGGCACGCGACGCGCTTCCTCTGATGAAAGAGCTCAAAATGCTCAAAAATAAATACAACCTTTCTCTGCTTATTTTGGCTCACACTCCCAAAAGGGATATGTCAAAACCTCTCACACGAAACGATCTGCAGGGAAGCAAAATGCTCATCAATTTTTGCGACAGCTCTTTTGCCATCGGCGAAAGCTCCACCGACAAGTCGTTACGATATCTAAAAATGATAAAAGCTCGATCATCAGAACTTCTCTACGATGCCGACAATGTATTGGTGTGCCGGATTTGCAAACCCGAAAATTTTCTCAAATTCGAATTTCTCAACTTCGATTACGAGAATAATCACTTGCGAATTCCTTCTGATAACGACAAAAAACAACTCGAAGACCAAATAGCCGCACTCATGGTCGACAAACCCGATGCCTCAAGCTATGCTATCGCAAAGCGACTTTGTACCGATGATGCCAAGTTCAACAGTTTCAAAGTCAAGGTCAATCGAATTTTCAAACGGCTTCAAAACAGCTAATTTCACTTCGTCATGGTAACAAATAGTAACACGGGTAACACCTGTTACTATTGTTTCCAATTGTTACCAATTTCATTTTTTATTGATATTCCCTAAAAATGTTTATACAATGAGTTACCGATTACCCTATCTGCAAAAATACGACAGCCCATCCTCTCGTTTCACTTGCCCTCAGTGTAAAACGCCTCATAGTTTCACCCGTTACATTGACGGCGAAACAGGACAGCCCATTCATTCCACAGTAGGCAAATGCAATCGAGTTGTCAAGTGTGGTTATTACTACACCCCAAAACAATATTTTCTTGATCATCCGCATATCATGGATCATAACACTACACTTCAAAAAACTTTCACAATGCATAACTCAAACACAATCACCCGGACTCAACCCTCATTTATTCCGTTCAAATATGTCAAAGCCTCCGCGTCTTACCATTCCAATTTCGTGCTGTTTCTTTGTCGATTTTTCTCAAAACGACAAATCATGCAGGCAGTCGAAGATTACGCCATCGGAGCCCCTAAACAAAAAGAAGTCATTTTTTGGCAAATGGACATTCACGGAAAATTCCGTACCGGAAAAATCATGCAATACAATCCCGATACAGGGAAAAGAGTAAAAAACCAAAACGATGCCATCAATTGGGTACATGCCCTGCTCAAAAAAACCGACACTCAGTTCGCCGATTTTAACCTTTGCCAATGCTATTTTGGAGAACATCTGTTGCGTTTATATCCGCACAAACCCATTGCAATCGTTGAAAGCGAAAAAACAGCCGTCATTGCAAGCATCCTTTTCCCCGATTACAACTGGTTAGCACCCGGAGGCCTTAACGGCCTCAATATCGAAAAATCTCGAGCACTCCGAGGTCGCACCGTCGTGCTCTACCCCGATGCCGGTTGCTATGCTCTGTGGAAAAACAAGATGCAGGAAAACAAAACTTCCATCCAACTTTCCATCACCATTTCCAACTTGGTCGAAACCACTGCCACTCCCGCCCAAATTAAGGAAGGCTACGACATTGCCGATTTCCTTATCCATTCTATCGATTCCAATCGCGTCGTCTCCGGATGTTTCAATTACCCCCCAAGTATAGCCCAACGCTCCAAAAAATGATCGAAATTAATCCTGCCGTCCAATCCCTTATCGTATCTTTCGATCTGGAAGAAGCATCCTCCTGATTTTCTTTTTCCAAAAAAAATTGTGTAGTTTTGTAAAAAAGTTAAACACTTTATGGCTCAAATTTACGATAACATTCAAACAAAATTTACTGAAGGCTTAAAGGGCATCATTTCTAATTCTCAAGTAAAGCGGGTCGATTTTTGCGTTGGTTATTTCAATTTGCGTGGATGGGAAATAGTTGTCAATGAAGTAGATTCCCTTCAGGGCTCTTTTGTTTTCGAAAACGATAACAATGTTTTCCGTACTTGTCGTTTGCTTATTGGAATGCAGCGACCCGGATTGGAGTTGATCAAAAAGTATATGAATTATCAATCCGATAATTTGCCAGACAGTGAAGAAGTTAAACTTTCCAAAAGGCAAATTGCCGACGATTTCCGCCAACAACTTATTATTGGTAAACAAACCAATAAAGATGAAGAGAATCTTCGACGTCTCTCTTCGCAATTGAAAAATAAAAAAGTCTGCATTAAGCTTTATTTAAGAGAACCACTTCATGCCAAACTTTATCTCGCTTATCGGCCCGATGACAAATTCAATCAAATTCAGGCTATCATGGGTAGCAGCAATCTTACCTATGGTGGACTTAATGGTCAGGGTGAATTAAATGCCGGATTTAGCGATAGTGATCATGCCGAAAAATTGGCTCGGTGGTTCGATGACCGTTGGGATGATCGATTTAGCCTCGACATTTCCGAAGAATTAGCTGACATTATCGACAACAGTTGGGCTGCCGACAAAGTCATTCCTCCTTACTACATCTATCTTAAAACGGCCTATCACCTCAGTCGCGAAGTTCGTAATAGTATAAGCGAATTTTCTCTGCCTTCTATGTTCAAAAAAGAATTGCTCCCTTTTCAGGAAACGGCCGTTAAATTGGCAGCGCGTCATTTGGAAAAAAGAAATGGGGCAATGATTGGCGATGTCGTTGGTTTGGGTAAAACCATTACGGCTTGCGCAATTGCCAAAGTTTATGAATTGAATTATTCCTGTTCCACTCTCATTCTTTGCCCTGCTAATTTGCAGGAAATGTGGAAAAAATATGTTTTCAAATACGATCTAAAAGCCGATATCCTCTCGATTGCTAAGCCTATAGATAAAAAACATATTCGCCACTACGACCTCGTTATTATTGACGAAAGCCATAATTTAAGAAATAGCACGGGCATTCGTTATCAAGGCATTAAACGCCTTATAGCTTCTCAAAACTGTAAAGTCTTAATGCTCACCGCTACTCCCTACAATATGGATTTTAGCGACTTGGCTAATCAACTTAAACTTTTCTTGAAAGAAGATACCGATTTGGGCATTCAGCCAGAACATTATATTCGCAACATTGGTGGCGAAATAGAATTCGCAAAACGACACGAAGACTATATTCGAAGCATTAATGCTTTCGAAAAAAGTACAGAACCTGACGATTGGCGTGAGTTGATGCGACTTTTTCTGATAAGAAGAACGCGCACCTTTATCAAGGAAAATTATGCGAAGGAAGATGAATTAAATAGAAAATATCTCGAATTTAGGGATGGTACAAGGTCTTATTTTCCTGAAAGAATACCAAAGTCTATTTCCTTCCCTACTAAACAGGGCGATCAGTTCGAACAACTCTACTCCGAACCTGTTATGGACAAAATGGCTCAATTAAGGCTGCCTCGATATGGCTTAAGTAGATTCCTAAAAGATGATTTAACCTCGATTTCCGCTTCCGATAAGGAAATCATTGCAAATCTTTCTCGTGCCGGACAACGAATGATGGGATTTTGCCGTACCAATTTCTTCAAACGTATGGATAGTAGTGGACTTTCTTTTTTAATTTCGCTTTATCGTCATATTCTCCGTAATACTGTTTTTATCTATGCCATTGACAATCAGCTCCCTTTGCCTATCGGCGTAGAAAGCGATTTCTCTGACGAATTGCTTGATGATGAGGATATCGAAAATCAAATGTGTGATGAAAATCAAAGCCAACTCATTAAAAAAAAGGATAAATCGCATTTTTTCTTTTCTTCCTCTTCAGACGATTATCAGTTAATGGCTGAAAAATATTATCGTTCTCTCTCCACTTCTTCGCATAATGCCAAATGGCTTGATAGCCGTTTTTTCAAGCCCAATCTGAAACAATTTCTTATTGCAGACAACAAGTTGCTGCTTCAAATCATTGATTCTTGCAAGGTATGGGATGCGGATAAAGATGAAAAGTTAAATACTTTATTCCGCTTATTGGCCGTTGTTCACCCTAACGAAAAAATAATTGTTTTTACTCAATACTCCGATACAGCTCAATATATTTTTGACCAACTCAAATTACGAGGCTTACGACAAATACAATGTGTTACCGGCGATACTCCCAATCCTACACAAATTGTTGAACTTTTTTCTCCGGTTAGCAACAATGTAAAAAACATTCCCCCTATTGAAGAACAATTACGTGTTATTATTGCTACCGATGTGTTAAGCGAAGGACAAAATCTTCAGGATGCTCATATTGTTGTGAATTACGATTTACCGTGGGCTATTATTCGCCTCATCCAGCGTGCCGGTCGTGTCGATCGTATCGGACAAAAAGCCGACAGCGTGATTTGCTATTCTTTCTTCCCTGCCGAAGGGGTTGAAAATATCATTCGCCTGCGCCGTCGTCTTTCCGATCGTATAAATCAAAATGCAGATATCGTTGGAAGTGATGAAATTTTCTTCGAAGGCAACGAACGGAACCTTATTGATATTTATAATGAAAAAAATGGCATTCTCGATGATGATGATGATGCCGAAGTTGACTTGAGCTCCAGAGCTTTTCAGATTTGGAAAAATGCTACCGATGCAAATCCTCAACTCAAAACCATTATCCCTGCTTTAAGTAATGTGATTTATTCGACAAAACAAAACAACGATGCGCCTATCAACGAAGGTGTCATTACCTATGCCAAAACTCCGAATGACAATGATATGTTGATTTGGATGGACACAAAAGGGGAGGTAATTACCTATTCTCAAAGTGTCATTCTCAAAACAATGGCTTGCACTCTCGACGAACCGGCTTTACCTCGCCTCGACAATCACCACGATCTTGTGGCTCAATCTATCGAACAAATCAATATGCAGGAAATCAGAACAGGGGGCACATTGGGACGTCGTTTCAGCACAAAATATCAGGTTTATACCAAGCTTGAAAAATTCTGCAAAAATCCCGATAACGAATTGTTTGTTACAGATAGCCTCAAATTGGCAATGGACGATATCTACAACTATCCTTTGCAGGATAACGCTCGTATTTTGTTGAATCGACAGATCAAAAAAGGTGTTCCTGATCTGGAATTGGCCGAATTAGTGGTCGAATTGCGTAATGAGGACGAACTTTCTATTAAAAACAACGATGAGAACACTCAACAAAATAAGGATCCGCAAATTATCTGCTCGTTAGGGTTGCGTAATATTTAAATCTGTTTCTTGTCTATGAATCGTACCAATTTCAACAATTATATCCGACAAAATGATTTTGTCAATTTTTTCAACGAACTCGGCTGGAATCACGTCGCCAAATCCGATAAAATCAATCCGATCATTATTGACCAATTCAATTTTGATATTATCCCCGTTGCCGACAAACAGGGGTTCAAAGCTCTTGTTTGTTTCACCGACGAATTCCCTCAACAAAGTGTCCGAAAAAAACTCGACTTGCAGCTTCGTAAGTACTTTCATTATTATATCCTCATTTTTGTCAAGCAGCATTCCGAGCATCAATTCTGGATGATTCCTGTTAAAACAATAGAAAAACGCGACCTCATAACTCTCGAATATGCTTCCGCCGATAAAGCGGATTTCCTTTTTAGCAAACTGCGCGACTTCTCTTTCTCTCTCGAAGAAGATACCAATATTATCGATGTTACGGCACGCGTTCACAAAGCTTTCGAAGTCAATTCCGAAAAAATTACTAAAGACTTTTATACTGGTTTCCGCAAACAGCACAATTCGTTTGTCAATTTCGTTCAGGGAATTCCGGACGATGCCGACCGTAAATGGTTCTCTTCCGTTATGCTCAATCGGCTGATGTTTTGCTATTTTATTCAAAAAAAAGGCTTCCTCAATTTCGATCCCGACTATCTACGTCATAAACTCCAATGGACTAAGCAGCAACAGGGCGTTGACCAATTTTATGGAACGTTCTACAAAGCTTTTCTCACCCACCTGTTTTTTGGCGGTCTCAATGCGCCTCATCACGATGCAGATTTTCAAAACGTGTTTGGTCGTATTCCCTACCTCAATGGAGGCCTTTTCGACCGCCACCAATTGGAAAACAAATACGATATCGACATTCCCGATAAAGTTTTCGAAGATCTTTTCGATTTTTTCGATAAATGGCAGTGGCATCTCGATACCCGCATCACGGCCTCTGGTAAAGATATCAACCCCGATGTGCTCGGCTATATTTTCGAACAGTATATCAACGACCGTGCACAGATGGGTGCCTACTACACCAAAGAAGATATCACCGAATATATCGGCAAAAACTGTATCCTCCCTTTCCTCATGGACGAAACAGCAAAAACCGATTCAAAAAAACATTTTACTCCCGGCGGATATGTTTGGCAGTTTCTCAGTCAATCCGGCGATAAGTATATCTACGATGCGGTCAAAAAAGGAATGAATATCCCCAATATTCCTCCCGAAATTGCCATCGGCCTGGATACTACTCAGCCGGATTTGCTCCGGCGACGCAGCCAATGGAACAAACCGACCCCCGAACCCTATGCCTTGCCTACCGAAATATGGCGCGAAACCATTGAACGTCGTCTCCGGTATGCCGACTTGCTCCGAAAAATACGCAACGGCGAAATCGTACAAATCAACGATTTCATTACCTATAACCTCGATATTCGCAGTTTTGTCGAAGATGTGCTGAACACTATCCCCGACCACCTCTTCATAAAGCATTTCTATGCAGCGCTGCAAAATGTCTCCATACTTGATCCCACTTGTGGCTCAGGGGCTTTTCTCTTTGCCGCGCTCAATATTCTCGAGCCGCTTTACGAAATCTGCATCTCGCGCATGCAGGAATTCAATGCGCAAAATCCCTTTTGGTTTAAAGAAGAGCTCGCCGAAATCGACAACAAATACCGAAGCAATATTCAATATTTTATTTACAAAAGCATTATCCTGCGCAATCTTTATGGCGTTGATATCATGCACGAAGCTACCGAAATTGCCCGCTTGCGTCTTTTTCTCAAAATGGTGGCAGTAGTCGATGTCGATCGACGCGACGAAAATCTCGGGCTAGACCCTCTCCCCGATATCGATTTCAATATTCGTTGTGGCAATACACTCATCGGATATGCCACCCATCAGCAACTCGATAAGGACCTGGTCGAAGGCGATATGTTTGCCAATCAGGAATTCCGTTCCCGTATCGAAGAAGAAATGGAAAAGGTGTCTAATGCTTTTAGCCGCTTCAAATCCATTCAGCTCACCAATGGCGATGATATGCTCTCTTTCAAGCGGGCCAAAACCGATCTAAATTCCCGTCTCGCCTTGCTCAACGACGAGCTTAACCACCGTCTATATGCCGCTACTGCCGCCGGGTCAATACTCGCTTACGACGATTGGCTCGCTTCCTATCAACCCTTCCACTGGCTGGCTGAATTTTACGAAATTATTCAACATAAAGGCGGCTTCGACGTCATTATCGGTAATCCTCCTTATGTGGAATATGCAAAAGTATCGAATATATATAAAATTAATAATTTTAAAACTGAAAAATCTGGGAATTTATTTGCATTTATAATGGAAAGAGTTGTTTCAATTTTAAAAAGAAATGGATATTTTTCATTTATTATTTTAATGGCATCAATAACTACTCAAAGAATGAGTTATTTAAGAAATTTATTATTAAACAATTTTAAAAACAATTACTTTATTAATCTTGCTGGAGATTGGCATCCTGGTAAATTGTTCGAAGGTGTAAGAAGTCAATTTACGATTTATACAGGCAACAATATTGGAAAAGAAACCAAAGTATATACAAGTAATTACATAAGATGGTTCAACTCAGAGAGAAATAATTTAATGATATCAAAGTTCTCATACATTCAAAATTCTTTTATATCAAAATACGATGTTTTTCCAAAATTTGGAAAAACATTTGATGCAAATATTTGGTGTAAAGTTGAACAAGATAATGTGCCATTAATTGATTATTTCAAAACTACAGGTAAAGAACTACTATACAGAAATGCAGGGATTGCTTATTATTTAATAGCAATTAATTTTTCTCAATCATTTACAATAAATGGAATTAATTATAAATCATCAACTTTAAAATCAATATTTACTGAAGATTATAAATACAGAGATTCATTAATTGCAATATTAAACAGTAACCTTTTTGCTTGGTATTATTTTTGTTTTTCCGATTGCTATCACCTAACGAAAAAAGATTTTTCAAGATTCTTTATTAAAATTGATAATATCTTAATTAATAAATTAAGCCCTTTAACTTCAGAATTAATGAATTCGATTAATCAAAACAGTATTTTAAAGAAAACAATCTATAAGACAAAAGGTGAGATAATATATCAAGAATTTTATCCAAGATTTTCTAAACCTATCATTGATGAAATTGACAAAGTATTGGCACAGCATTACGGCTTCACCGAGGAAGAGCTCGATTTCATTATCAACTACGATATCAAATACCGGATGGGCAGCGAACTCTCCGACAACGATAACGAAGAAGATGAAACGGAATAATGCCTCTGCCATGCATGCCTTTTGTATCAAAGATGGTGTCTCTGCTGCCTTTGCAGGCCTGATTATTTATCTGCGCCCGCAAATCAAACCAAACGAGGAATCCTTTAACCGGATTGTTGTTGTCTGAAATTTTATTTTCCATTTATTAGTTGTATTTTCAATTCATTTTCAAATAAAATCCAACTTTTTAGTGGATATTGTCCAAACTTTTTTACTAATTTTGCGTTATAATAATGGCAACCAAAAAAGAAATTGAAAAATTTCTCGAACAAATAAAAGTCGGAGTAAATTCAGGAGTGTATTTGCTCATGGTTGAAGACAGAGAAAAAAATGCACAGGCATTGCTCGATTTGGATATCACGCCCGACAAACGAAAAGAAATCATACTCAGTCTCAAGGCCGAAGACTTTTACAAAGAAGAAGAAAAATATATCGGTGAGTATTCAATGTACTCATTCGGAAAGTTGGTAAAAAAAGTGGAAGTATATATCAAAATTACCAAAACAACTCAAAATGTTATCTGCATTTCGTTTCACAAAGCAGAATTCTCCATTACCTATCCCTTTCAAACTTAAAAATTAAAACAATTATGTCCATGTTAAGTCCTATAACCGGAAAGCCGATGACCATTCACCGCGAAAAGCGACAAATGACTTATCGCAAAGAAACTTTCGAGGTCTGTTTCCATACGTGGTATTGCGAAGAGTCCGGTCGGGAATTCGAAGACGATACCTTTGCTCAGCTCAATTACGATCAGGTAATCAACCAGTATCGCGAAAAGCATAATATCCCTTTCCCCGACGAAATCAAAGCCATACGCGAGCAATACGATTTATCCGCTACGCGCATGTCGCAGGCGTTGGGCTTTGGCGACAATACCTATCGTCAGTACGAGGCAGGCGAAATACCCACAGAAGCCAATGCCCGATTGATCCAATTGGCAGCTAACCCCGATGATTTTCTCCAATTGCTGAAGCTGGCAGATCTCCCGAAAAATATTATGAAAACTGCATGTGAGAATGCCGAAAAATTGATCAGGGAGAAAGATAATTCCAATTCGTCTATCGTGTCTTATTTCTTTCAACCCAACATCCGAAATCGTTTTACCGGTTTTCAAAAACCCTCTTTCGATAAATTCACCGAAATGATCGTTTTCTTCTGCAACAGCCAGCACCCTTGGAAAACCAAACTCAACAAACTGCTTTTTTATGCCGATTTTGCTTTTTTCAAATTACATGGAGTTTCTATAAGCGGAGCAACTTATTGCGCCATTTCATTGGGCCCTGTTCCGGACAATTTCAATGCTATTTTCGACTATCTCGTCAAGAAAAATATTCTGAAAGTGGAGTATAAAAGTTTTTCCGACGATGTAGTAGGTGAGAAATACCTTCCAAACAAAGAATTCGATTTCACCCTCTTTTCGCCTGACGAATTAGCCATCCTTCAATCCATTGATGACAGATTCCAAAAAACCGGAACACAAGAAATAATCAAACTGAGCCACATGGAAACTGCCTGGATTCAAAATAAAGAAGCATCTTCTGACCCCATTAGTTATTTCTTCGCTTTCGAATTGAAAAATGCTTAAGCTTTATAGTAATTATCTATCATTTTAATTTCATGCAAATTTTTTGTTGCGTTGCAAATACAATGAAGGCCACTATCTTGTGTCAAAGAAAACAAAGTAAACTGTTGGTTCATTTATTTCTTTGCGCCATAAAAAAAACCTATCGATAAACATATAAAATATTTTCCTTTGAATATCCCTGAATCCCAACCCATTCACCTGCAATACCTCGGAAATGCCGATTTATTGCAACTTCCTAAGACAGCTTTTTTATGCAGCCGGCATATTTCCGCAAGTGCCGTTCTCAAATGTTACGATTGGGCTTCCGAGCAGCGTCGTCAAGGAGTTTGTGTCATTGGTGGTTTCCATTCCCCGCTCGAAAAAGATGTCTTTCAGATACTTATCAAAGGCAGTCAGCCGCTCGTCATGGTATTGGGTAGAGCTATGTACAAAAACCTGCCCGAAATTTATCAAACAGCTCTCCTCCGAAAACGACTATTGATAGTTTCCGTTGCACCATCCACCCTTCGACACTCAACGCAATCTGCTTTCAAACGAAATAAATACATTATTGAAAATGCCCAAAAAATAGTTTTTGGTTGGCTCGATCCGCTCGGAGAGCTCACCAAACTATATGAAAATTATAAATCATCCGACAAACAAATCACAATCCTTTAAACAATCATCCGTCGATTTCGCTAAACGTGGTAGCCATTCCTTCCTATTCCTTGTCCTCTGTTCCCCATTGGCCAATCTCGAGCTAAAACAAAATCTTCACATTCCGATAATTATCTACTGGTATCAGAATTTAGTTATGTAAATTGCAGTCAGCCTTTGACACGAAGTTAATTTTCAAGCATTTTTTTATTACACAGAGCCAGTGTTGTTATCATAAAGCAAAAATGCAGTGAAAATGGTGATGTTAATACAGCAAAGGATTTGATGGCATATAACCAATAACCTTATAACCATAGTCATTTTTTGATAGGTTACACCCACAAATAGCCTCAAACTGTTTCTATCGAATAAATGATTAAAACAAAACTATAACTTATAGTGTTATAACCTGATCTTGTTAATCAATTAAAAGTGCCCTGAAAACATGTTTTCTGTGCGTAAAACCGTGCGTATTTTTTGTAACTAATTGATAATTAAGGTTTATTGCGGAGAGAGAGGGATTCGAACCCCCGGAACCTCTCGGTTCAACGGTTTTCAAGACCGCCGCAATCGACCGCTCTGCCATCTCTCCATTAAAACGAATGCAAAGGTACAATTATTTTTGAAATAAAATAAATTTCCCTTACGATCAAGTATAAAGAGAGAAGCATCGGTGAAATCCCAATCAAAAAACAGGCGGCATAGCAAGGTCGCTTTACAGTTTCCGGGAAGAAGCATCTATAAGATTGCTGCCAAAAAACGGGCGATTTTCTATGCTGAGGAAATTGACAATGAGTGTCGTATTCGGATCGAATGCATGAAAACGCAAAATTAATTCGTACCTTTGCATAAATAGAATATTATGCAATTTACAGATTTTCCATTTTGCGACTCTTTGTTAAAGGGTCTGGAATCAATGAATTTTACCGAAACCACTCCTGTTCAGGAGCAAGCAATTCCCGTTATATTGGAAAAACGCGATGCCATTGTTTGTGCGCAAACGGGAACCGGCAAGACTGCCGCTTACCTTCTTCCGCTGCTTAGCAATCTACAAACAGAACCCCATCATGAGAATAAAATAAACGCCATTATTATGGCGCCTACGCGTGAACTTGCGCAGCAAATTGACCAGCAACTCGAAGGATTTGCCTATTTTACTCCGTTTTCGTCCATTGCAGTATATGGAGGCAGCGATGGTGATGCATGGGATGTTCAAAAAAAAGGTTTGTTGACCGGTGCCGATGTTGTTATTGCTACTCCCGGCAGATTGCTTTCACATATCAATTTGTACGATATCGATTTTTCGGGTGTAAAATACTTTGTCCTCGACGAGGCCGATCGTATGCTCGATATGGGTTTTTATGACGATATTATGAAAATAGAGGGGTTGTTGCCCAAAAACCGTCAGACGGTGATGTTTTCGGCAACCATGCCTAAAAAAATTCGCCAATTGGCCAAAACCATTCTCCATAATCCTGTTGAAATTTCCATTGCCATTTCGCGACCTCCCGAAACCATTGCCCAATCGGCTTATATCTGTTATGAATCACAGAAAGTAGAACTCCTTAAATATATTTTCAAAAATAAAAAACCCGCTAAGGCCATTCTGTTTGCCGGAACCAAAGCGAAAGTAAAGGAAATTGCAAAAACACTGAGAAAAATAGGATTGTCGGTGGGGGAAATGCATTCGGATCTCGATCAGTCGCAACGCGATCAGACAATGCATGAATTTCGTAGTGAGCGGATAGACATTTTGGTTGCAACCGATATTGTTGCGCGTGGCATCGACATTGACGATATTTCGTTGATTGTTAATTTTGAAGTGCCTCGCGACGTAGAAGATTACGTACATCGCATCGGGCGTACGGCACGAGCGGGTGATTCGGGTACGGCCATCACTTTGGTTTCGCCACAGGAACAGCATCGATTTTTGCGAATCGAGAAATTTCTTCACAAAGACATCGATAAAATTCCGGTTCCGGCCGAACTTGGCTCTGCACCCGAATATCGCCCACAAAAAGAGCGAAAGTCGAAAAAGTCATCTCGATCGCAACAGAAAAAACGCTCAAACAACGTTTCTCATCGAAAACGAACTTCCGTTTCAAAAAATGTTTCTACCATCAAAAAAAGGACTCCCCGTCGCAAATCGAAAAGCCGGTCCGAAAAAGATCAAACCGGCCGTTAAAAACAAGCTTGTTTTTATCCCTAATTTTCGTTTATTTCTGATTTTCTACGGGATGGACGAGAGTTGCAGGATCGGGTCGGGTAGAAGTTCTCGAGTTTGCCGGCGGAATTGAGGTAGTTGGACGAGGGTTGCAGGATCGAGTCGGTCATTCTAATTTTCCTGCCGGATAATTTCCATACCTCTCAAGATGGCTTCTTTATTCATTGGCAACAAATTGTGATACCTTTCCGGCAACGATTTTTTCAATCCTTCCATTACGTTTTCGAGTTGTACTATTGGAACGGCTTTCAGTAATCCCCCCAACACAATCATGTTGAATACCTTATTATTATTCATGTTTATGGCTTCGTCCATTGCGTCGATTTTATAAATGTCGACATCTTTGCGTTTGGGTGGATTATAAATGCCGTATCCGTCATAAATAATAATGCCCCCCGGTTTCACTTTCTCTTCGAACTTTTCCAGGGAAGGTTGATTCAATACAACGGCAATATCGTATTTGTCTACGATAGGCGAGCTGATGGGTTTATCGCTCAAAATAACGGTTACATTGGCTGTGCCGCCTCGTTGTTCGGGGCCATAGGAAGGAAACCACGATACCTCCTTGCCTTCCATTATTCCCGAATAAGCAAGAATTTTCCCCATCGATAAAACCCCTTGTCCTCCAAATCCTGAAATTACTATTTCGTATGTCATTTTTTTTGATTATTTGTTAAACATTTTTCAAGTCGCCCGGTGGATACGCAGGAAACATATTTTCAACCATCCAATTATTGGCTTCGACTGGAGTCATTTTCCACCCGGCATTGCAGGTCGAAACAATTTCCACTATCGATGTGCCTTTTCCTGCCATTGCATTTTCAAAAGCGTGTTTAATCGCCTTTTTTGCTTTTTTTACGGCTGACGCTGTGTGCACGCTATGCCGTGTGGCAAAACACACGCCATCCAATTGAACCAACATGTCGAGTATTTTTATCGGATTACCTGTCATGCGCACGTCGCGACCCCGCGGAGTGGTAGAGGTTATCATGTCGGGAAGTGTTGTGGGAGCCATTTGGCCGCCCGTCATACCATAGATGGCATTATTAATAAAGACAATGGCAATATTTTCCCCCCTATTGCAAGCGTGAATGGTCTCGGCCGTTCCAATGGCGGCCAAATCGCCATCGCCTTGATAGGTAAAAACCATTTTGTCGGGATTCAGCCTTTTTATGGCCGTAGCAACTGCCGGTGCTCGTCCGTGGGCTGCTTCTACCCAGTCGATATCGATATAATTATAAGCAAAAACGGCACACCCTACCGGTGCAATGCCGATTGTTTTATCTTCCAAACCCAGTTCTTCGATTACTTCGGCAATTATTTTGTGTACTACCCCGTGCGAACAACCCGGACAATAATGCATCTCGTTATCGTTCATCAATTTAGGTTTCTTGTACACTATGTTTTCGGGGCTCACTATTTCGTTTTTATTCATGTTCGTTATTGTTTTGAAAATCGATAGACAAGATAAAGGGCTATTGCGGTTCCGCCGGCATACCATGTATATTTTATGTTTTTATCCGTTGCGAAATAAATGATGATGGTTGCCACAACCGCTATTATAAATGCAATCAAGATTATATTGCGTATTTTTGGATCCACGATTTACATGTTTTATTCGATTATTTTTTCTTTGAATGCTTCCAATATAGCGTCGGGTGTAGGAACAATTCCTCCCAGCCGACCGTAGTGTTCCACTTTTACTTTTCCGTTTACGGCCAAACGGACATCTTCAACCATTTGACCCGCATTTAGTTCAACGACGAGCATTCCTTTTACTTTCTCGGCATATTCTCGGATGATTTCGCTTGGGAAAGGCCATAAGGTAATAGGGCGAAGCAGCCCCACCTTAATTCCTTCTTCACGAGCCATTTCCATGCTTTTCAAGCAAATACGCGCAGCCGATCCGAAAGCCACAAACAGATATTCGGCATCTTCGCATTGAATTTCTTCATACCTCACTTCGTTTTTTTCTATTTCCCTGTATTTTGCTTGAAAACGTTCATTGTTTTTTTCCATGATCATCGGATCCAGCTCCAACGATGTATGAATATTGGGTTTTCTGTCGGGTGTTTTTCCGAGTGCTGCCCAAGGACACTGTTCGCGAATTTCTTGCTCCGTGCGTCGCCGTCTAAATTCCGGCAATTTCACCTTTTCCATCATCTGGCCAATGGCTCCATCGGTTAGAATCATTGCCGGATTGCGGTATTTGAATGCGAGTTTGAAACCGAGACCCACAAAATCGGCCATTTCCTGTACCGAATTGGGAGCCAATGTTATCAATCGATAATCGCCATGTCCGCCACCTTTTACGGTTTGAAAATAATCGGATTGCGATGGTTGAATGGTCCCCAATCCCGGTCCTCCACGCTGTACGTTTACAATCAACGCCGGCAATTCGGTACCCGCAAGGTACGAAATCCCCTCTTGTTTAAGACTGATGCCGGGACTTGACGATGTGGTCATTACTGCTTTTCCGCTTGCTGCTCCTCCATATACCATATTTATAGCGGCCAATTCGCTTTCGGCTTGCAATACTACCATTCCCGTAGTTTCCCAGGGAGCGGCTTCCATCAAGGTTTCTATGATTTCGGATTGGGGAGTGATCGGATAACCAAAATAACCATCCACCCCATAGCGGATTGCAGCATGAGCGATGGCCTCATTCCCTTTCATCAATACTATCTCTTCTGACATAAATATGATTTTAGCTTTTATCGTTCAACGATATGATTTTTTTATTTCCAATAAATGAAACAAGAAACTTGCATTGGTTCGCTTTCACTGAACAAATTTTTTGCGATATATTGTCAGACAAGCGTCGGGACAAACATATCCGCAATTGGCGCAACCTGTGCAATCATCGGGATTTTTCAAATAGACATAATGGTATCCCTTCTTGTTCACCTCGCGAGGTTGCAATTCCAACACACCTTCCGGACATGCTACAACACAAAGATCGCAGCCCTTGCATCGTTCGATGTCAACCTCTACATAACCTTTTATTTTTGCCATTGATCCTGAATTTTTTTTATTCGTCTGCAAATATAGCGATTTGTTTGTTGAGATATTTCTTTTGGCATCAATTTTCAGGAAGGGTTACCATCCGAATGCTTCTCCGTTCAGCCATTTCCCCTGAACTTTCAGCACTTGCTCGATAACATCGCGCACCACGCCTTCCCCGCCTTTTTCTTTCGATATGTATTTTGCAATCTGTTTTATTTCGGGGGCAGCATCTGCGGGTGCAACGGGCAATCCCACCAGCTGCATGACTTCATAATCGGGGATATCGTCACCGATATACACAATTTCTTCGGGCAGGTACCCTGTTTTTTCGATATAATCCCGGAAATCGATCATTTTTATTTTCGACTTCAAGTAAATATGTTTTACACCAAGGGCTTGGTACCTCACTTTTACCGATGGGGAGTTTCCGCCTGTAATAATGGCAATCTCGAGCCCGTTTTTTATTGCCATATTTATGGCATATCCATCGCGCACGTTGGTGGTTCGTTGAGGATCACCCTCCGGCGAAAGAGTGATGGTTTGTCGTGAAAGCACCCCATCAACATCAAAAATCAATGTTTTTATTTTATTGAGATCGTAGTTTATCATCTTTGTTCGGCATGTTTGTGAATACTTTCACTCAAAAGACGGTAGATATGTTTTTTTTCTTCGTCTTTGAGTAAATCGAGATGTTTTTTCATCACCTGTTTATCGAAACGTACGGCAGGACCGGTTTGTGCATTTCGTGGCGACATTTCCTTTACTTTTTCAGCTGTTTCTTCAATGAGCGGTTTCAGTACATCATATGGGATGCCTTCATTTTCAAGAATATCTGCTGCAAGCGTATACATATGGTTGGCAAAATTGCATGCAAACACAGCCGAGAGATGAAGGTATTGGCGTTTCTCACCCTCCATATAATACACTTTTGGGGAGAGCGCCGTTGCCAATGACTGTATCGTTTCACGCGTTTCGTTGTTGTTTGCTTCAATGAAGAGGGGAATATCGGCAAAATTCACGGTGCGTTTTTTACTGAAAGTCTGCAATGGATAAATTACGCCGTAATTGGCGATATAGGGGGCAAAAATACGCATGGGCACACTTCCTGCGGTATGTATCCATGTACCGTTTGTTTTAGGCATTCGATGCAGAATTTCGGGCAAAGCATCATCTTTTACCGAAAAAATATACACATCGGCATCGGTCCGTATTTTTGCAGGATTATTCGTAAATTCCGCATGAATTTCATTGGCAAGCATTTGCGCGTGCCCAATAGTTCTGCTATACACTTGAAGCACTTTGTAGTCCGTTTTCCGAAAAGCTTTCGCCATGTTGGTAGCTACATTTCCTGCTCCGATAAAAACGATGGTAGAAATCATAATAGGGTTATTCTTTCGGTTTGAAAACTTCGATATGTACTTTTTCCCACATCAACTTATCCACATCGTGGGGTGGTTTTTCTTTTTCTTTTTTTCCGAAAGCTATAATGCATAAAGGTTCCAGAGGAAAAGGGATATTCAGCAATTCGTTGATGTATTCGCCCGATGTGATGGTTTCCGAATAGTTTCTGCCTCTTACCTGTACCCAGCAGCTTCCTATGTTCAGGTCTTCTGCCTGCAACTGCATGACAATACCCGCAATGGCACCGTCTTCTATCCACACATCGCTTACCAACGGATTTCCAACAATCACCACGGCAATGGATGCTTGAGCAACAAATGCGGCTGAAGTCGGTTTGCAATGGGAAAGCTTTTCCAACATCGTTTTATCTTCCACCACAACAAATTCCCATGAATGCCTATTTTTCGAAGTCGGCGATAATAATGCGGCTTGAAGTATTAGCTGTGTTTCTTCCGGCGTCAACGGCTCGTCGGTAAATTTGCGCACGCTTCTTCTTTTGATAAGTAAGTCGGTAAAATAGCTCATTTGAAAAAATTTTTAATTTGTATTCGGTTCATTGAAATTTTTTTAATTCCATATCGCCTAAAGCTTTAGCTTTGGCAACCGATTGGGGGTTGGATGCATCGATACCGTATTCCGATTTGTCGGGTATGATCAGTTCAATTCCTACGGGAACGATATTCGGATTTTTTATTTTTTTCTTGTTTTTGTAATAAATATACACCCAAAATTCGCGGTTGCCGAATTTTTCGAGTGCGATCAATCGCAATGTTTTGTCTGCGGGCAATTGTATTTTTTCGGGTTCTTTTGGCAATTGGCTTGGCGTTTGAGACGATTTGTTCGTCGTAGTCGAATCTGTTTCCGGCTTTCCGATCGTTGTAGCTTTTGCCGTTACTTTTTTTGGATTATTTTTTAGTTCCGGCGCTTTTTTTTGCTCCGACATGAAAAAAAAAATCAACGCAGCAACAACTGCGGCCGTCCCTAAAACGGGTATCCAGCGTGCAATCGGTTTTTTCTTTGTCTTTTGTTTAACTTTTGAGTCGAGGGCGAATGCTTTGTCGCGGTCGATTTTTATCAAAATCTCTTCCGCTGTTTTCTTCTCTTTTTCTTCAACAACTGTTACCCCCTCAAATGAAACGCCCTCGTTGAGCAACACCTTTTCAAAATACGAAAAAGGCTTGTTCACCGCATTTTTCAACGCTTCTGCCGGTGAAAAACGAAGTTTGCAATACAGTGCGTTGTTGCGTTCTTTTACTGCCGGTGCAATGTCTTCGGCAGCCAACCGCGTAAGCGTGAATGTGCCGAAATCCGTTATCTCCAAGCGGTCTTCTTTCGATACTGTTTCGGGAATAGCCGCAAAGAACTTTTTCAGAAACGCTTCGGCCTCCTGATGGGGAATATGGGCACGTTCGGCCAGCAAAAGGGTCAACTGCTGCAAATTCACTTCTTCTCTCATGCTGTTTTTTCTTTGAATTTTTCGATAAACGCCGAATCGGGTTTAAAGACCACCTCAATTTCCGGAGGCATCAGAAATTGTTGTCGACTTTCCTGTTCCACAAAAATATGTTCTGGTTTTTTTTCGGTATCCAAGATACCGAAATTTTCGACAGAAATGCGAGCACCTTCGGCCAATTTTTCGCTTATGATGGTTATTGCCGTTGCCAATATCTCCAAAGTTTTTTTCGTCTCCAGGTTGAGTTGTTGCGACAATGCGGCAACAAAATCTTCGTTGGTCATTTTTATTTTGTTTTTGCCATTAAATCGAACGGAAGTGCAGAAGTGATGATTACATCGTAAAACGCTCCTATTTCCAGCGGTTTTGATTTTTCGATAAGCACTTCTTGGTCCACCTCCGGAGAATCGAATTCCGTACGACCGATAAAATAATCGGTTTCTTCGCGGTCGATAATCACTTTCAGGGTTTCCCCAATTTTCGCTTCGTTGATCGACAGTGCGATTCCTTCCTGCAAACTCATCAGCTTATCCATGCGTTTTTGTTTTATTTCGGGAGGAATCGTGTCGGCATAATGTTTATCTGCATACGTTCCTTCTTCATGCGAATAAGGGAAAGCCCCGAGCCTTTCGAAACGGGTTTGTTCAACAAATTCCAGCAACTCGTCGAAATCTTCTTCCGTTTCTCCCGGATGGCCCACCATCATGGTTGTTCGCAGGTGGATTCCCGGCACCTCTTCCCGAATACGCTGAATAAGCTCAATGGTTTCTTGTTTGGTAATGTTTCTGCGCATCATTTTCAGCATCCGATCGCCAATATGTTGCAGGGCGATGTCCAGATACTTGCACACCTTGTCGCATTCGCGCATCACCCGCAGCAAATCCATCGGGAAATGGGCAGGGTAGGCGTAATGCAATCGTATCCATTCCACGCCCTCGATACCGGCAATTTTTTCGACCAGCTCCGGCAGCATCGTTTTTTTATATCGATCGATGCCGTAAGAGGTAAGATCCTGTGCAATCAACTGAAATTCCTTTACGCCTTTGTCCACCAGCAGGCGCACTTCATCTTCGACCTCTTCCATTGGGCGCGATTTGTGTTTCCCCGTGATCAACGGAATGGAACAATAGGAACAGGTGCGATCGCATCCTTCCGATATTTTCAGGTAAGCATAATGGGGTGGGGTGGCAAGTGTTCGCTCCAACCGCAAATCGTGTCGGTACGATTTGCCGAGATCGGCGATTAATTTTTTCCAATCGAATTTTCCGTAAAAACGATCCACTTCCGGAATCTCTTCCATCAATTCTTGTCGATAACGTTCCGAAAGACATCCCATCACGAAAATTTTTTTCAGTTTTTTCCGTTTCTTTGCTTCGACAAAAGAGAGAATGGTATTTATGGACTCTTCTTTTGCATCGCCGATAAATCCGCATGTATTGATTATGACAATTTCGCCTTTCGGATTTTGCGGATCATGTTCAACGCTATATCCGTTGGCCATTAATTGGCGCATCAGCAATTCGGAATCCACCAGATTTTTAGAGCAGCCCAGTGTAACGATATCGATTTTGTTTTTTACCATACCCTGCGTTACTCTCCGAACAGCGAATCTACAAATTCTTTTCGGTTGAAAACCTGCAAATCTTCGACACCTTCTCCCAACCCGATGTATTTTACCGGAATTTTAAATTGGTCCGATATCCCAATTACCACACCTCCTTTGGCCGTGCCGTCGAGTTTGGTAATGGCCAGTGCCGTTACTTCGGTAGCATTTGTGAAGCGTTTGGCTTGTTCAAAAGCGTTTTGTCCGGTAGAACCATCGAGCACGAGCAACACTTCGTGCGGCGCGTCGGGTACAATTTTTCCCATCACATTTTTTATTTTGGTGAGCTCGTTCATCAAATTGGTTTTGGTATGAAGTCGCCCTGCGGTATCGATAATAACCACATCGGCATTATTTGCTTTTGCCGAGCTGATGGTATCGAATGCCACCGAGGCGGGGTCCGACCCCATTTTTTGTTTTATCACGGGCACACCCACGCGTTCTCCCCAAATGCTGAGCTGTTCAACCGCAGCCGCCCTGAATGTATCGGCTGCACCCAAGTAAACCGATAGGCCGTTTTGTTTGAATCGGTGAGCCAGTTTGCCGATGGTGGTTGTTTTACCCACTCCGTTTACGCCCACCACCATAATCACATAGGGTTTTTTGTCTTCGGGAATTGCAAATTCTTCTATATCGTTTGTATTGTTTTCGGTGAGCAGGTCGGCAATTTCTTCGTGAAGAATGCGTGTAAGTTCATCCGTGTTCACATATTTATCGCGTGCAACGCGATTTTCGATACGGTCAATAATTTTGAGCGTCGTATCTACGCCAACGTCGGAGGTTATCAGTATCTCTTCCAAATTATCGAGTACCTCGTCGTCGACTTTCGATTTTCCAACGATTGCACGATTGAGTTTCGAGAAAAAACTTTCTTTGGTTTTTTCGAGTCCTTTGTCGAGAGTTTCTTTTTTTCCTTTTGAAAATATATCGAATAAGCCCATTTTATCATTAATTGAATTAGCTACAAAGCTACAAAATAGTCAATAAAAAACTTCCCTGCATATCTATGTAGGGAAGTTTTTATATATTTTTAACGGATTTATTTCGAAAGGTAATCTTTCACCAATTCGTTTGGGATCATTTTCTCGACAAATGAATAAGCTCCATTTTCAGGCGATTTTACCATTTTAATTACCTTTGTATAACTTTGTCCCGTTCTCTTGGTTTTATCGCGAAATCCCGCAACACTTTTCTTTGCCATGATTTATGCTGTTTTTATTTGATTTCTCTATGAATGGTCATTCTCCTTAAAATCGGATTGTATTTTTTCAATTCGAGTCTTCCGGGTGTATTTTTTTTATTTTTGGTAGTGATATACCTTGACGTTCCCGGCAGACCGCTCTCTTTATGCTCGGTGCATTCCAAAATCACCTGCACTCTGTTTCCTTTTGCTTTCTTTCCCATTGTTTCTTCCTTTAATTTGTTATCTATTCAGGTATCCTTTCTCGGCTGCTTGTTTAAGAGCGGCATCCAGTCCTATTTTGTTGATAAGACGCAAACCTGCGGCTGAAACATTCAAGCTGATCCAGCAATCTTCTTCTACCCAATAAAATTTTTTTCGGAACAAATTTACATTAAATCTGCGTTTGGTCTTTTTATTGGAGTGGGAAATGCGATTTCCCACCATTGCTTTTTTTCCTGTTATCTGACAAATTCTGGCCATTTTCTACTGTTTCTTAAATCGTTATCGACTTGTCGTTACGCAAATCAGGGCACAAAATTAGCGATATAATTTTTATTTGCCAACTTTTTCGGAATAAATTTTCCGAGAACAAGCAACCCTACAATTATTTTGCGCTACTCTTGTGTGTTGAATACCTTGTTGAGGTTGTTGTACAATTCGTTCAAAAAAGTCAGCGTCTGTTTTTGGAGGGCCGTTCTCAATTCTTTTTGTTCGCCTGTCGATGAAGAAATTGCCGAGTTGGTGATCATTTCTTCGGCCGGATACGCAACAATGGGCGACGAGCTGTCTTTTGCGTCTGCTTGCTCGTAGTATATATCGCGCACAACAAACATACATCCTGCGCCGGTTATGGAAGCATCGAAACGGTAACTCATCAGCATTTTTCCGTTTTTACTTCCTTTGTTTCCCGGCACCATGAGTTCTACTTTCGAACTTACCGTAATGCTCAGGTTTTCATTGTTGTAACGCAAACTTATCAAATATGGATCCTTCGTATACCTGTTTTTTGCCCATTGGCATAAAAGGTCGTACTTTTGTTCGGGAGAAAGTTCTGTTCCCGTATAGATGAATTGTCGAAACACAACCTTTCCATTTACTACCGGTATCGAGGTGAAAACCTGTTCCGTTCCTTTTTGAGCTTTCAGTTGGAATCCGGTAATCAAAATAAGCATTGCCGTTGCGATATATTTTTTCATTCCAATGTCGAATTTTTTGGTTACGATCTCTTTGTTGGTGTAAGTTTGATTACAAACGTACGCAAAAGATTAACCTGCGGCAAATTTCTTTTCATAAAAATATTGCGATTAAGTTTTATTTATCGTTTGAAAATCCTTATTTTTGCCCCTTGAAATTTATAATTCCCAATAACATGTCGAAGAAAAAATATAAAGAAGATAAAGCAGAAAAGAAGCTTGGAGCTATCGATGAAAAATTAACCGCATCGGAACAGTTTTTGGAAAAGAATCAGAAAGCCGTTCTTTATGGTTTGGCTGCGGTGGTGGTGGTTGTAGGTATATTTTTGGCTTATCGTTTTTTGTATGTGGTTCCGAAAAACGAAAAAGCCCGGGCTGCTATATTTAAAGGTGAGCGTTATTTTCAGAACGAAGAAGATTCGCTTGCGCTTTTTGGAAACAACAACGACTACATCGGATTTGAAGCCATTATTGACCGGTACAAGGGAACCAAGACCGCCAATTTGGCTCATGCCTATGCCGGTATTTGCTACAGCAGGTTGGGCGACAACGAGAAAGCGCTTCGCCATCTCACTAAGTTTAAAGGGGGTGATCTTTTGATTGCTCCGGCCGTCATGGGTGCTATTGGCGATGTCTATATGAATATGAATAATCCGAAAGAAGCGGTGGCTTATTATAAAAAAGCTGCAGATAAGGCAAATGACGAAATGCTGGCTCCTATTTATTATAAAAAAATAGGGCAGGTATATCTGCATCAAAAAGATTACGATAAAGCCATCGAAACTTTCACGAAGATAAAAGACACTTACCTTAATTCACTTGAGGCTCAAGAGGCCGATAAGTATATCGAACAGGCAAAATTGCAAAGTCGAGGCCAAGAATAAATTTTTAGACAAACATGGCAACCGAATTTCATAATTTATCGTCTTACGATGCGAACGGTATTCCTGATGGAACGGGGATGCGGATAGGGATTGTAGTTTCGGAATGGAACTCGCATATTACCAATAAATTGTTGGAAGGAGCATGCGAAACGTTGCTTAAATTTGGCGTAAAGGCCGATGATATTGTCGTTGAGTATGTTCCGGGGAGTATCGAACTTACTTACGGTGCAAAACTGCTGATCGAGGAGACCGATGTTCATGCCGTAATTCTATTGGGTTGTGTTATTCAGGGCGAAACGCCTCATTTTACCTATGTTTGCCAAAGTGTTACTCATGGAACTACCGAACTCAATCTCAAATACGACATTCCCATAATTTTTGGTGTGTTGACCACAAATACGCCGGAACAGGCAAAAGCCCGTGCCGGCGGAAGGCATGGCAATAAAGGCGATGAGGCGGCCATAACGGCCCTAAAGATGATTGCGCTGAACGCAAAATATAAATCATAGCTTCTTATTTAAAGGAATTGAAAATTGTTTTTATCATTTGAATTTCTACCAAAGGCATATCTTTCATTTTTTTGATTTTTAAATTTTTAATGGCAGCAGAACATTTTTTTTGCTGTCGGAAAGTTCAATACCGGGCATTCATTCAGTTTCTTCTTTTTTAAAAATCCGACATAAATTTTTCAATTTATTTCAAGGTTTCTGAGAACAAAAACCAAGCAAATCAACTGATCAACCTTGAAAATGTCCTTGTTTTCGGTCAAAATAAAGAACCGTAAGTTCAACTTAGAAATGCAACACAGGGATTTGCCAAGGGGTTGGGGATGCAAAGCCCTCAAAAAGCGTCAGCCGGTAAGTGCAAGTTTACGCTATTTCCGAACAATACCGTCACCATTGCCGCGAATCCGATAAATGCTCGCCCGAGTACCATCAGAATAGCCAATCGGGAGAGAGGAGAAAAAATTTCGTCAGCATCCCGATACGGTATTTAAACGACTCCCGGATACTCCGGCTATGACTGTTGCTCGGGATAAATATATAGGGCCGGCAGAATGCCCTGCTACCGATGTCAAATGCTCTCCGGCCGTAGGCTTCATGATTCCCGCCATCATGTCGGGATCGATATTTCATTCGCCGGCATGTGCTTTCGAAATTACGGGTATGATTTATTAATTGAATAATAAGTAGAAGTATTGCTTTGAGTACATATTGATGCTATTGTCGTCTCTTACTTAATCGGGCCTGTTGTTATGTGCGCTAAGTTTTAAAATATCATATCTCTTTATTCATTATTCGTTATTGGGGTATTGATAACGAAAATATTAAGGTAAAATTTTATGAACAAAACACGAAACGCTTTTTTTCTCTTCTTATTACTTTTAGTTTTTGTATCCTGTGAAAAGGAATCGCTTGTTATTTTAACCTTACCTTCTTCATCTCAACGATTGCAGTTTGGTGTTGAACACCTCAGAGAATCATTAAAGGATTATAAACTTTTGGAAGGAACAATCAATACCCCATATCTGCCGAAAGGGGGGAGGAAGCTGATTGTTTTGGAGGGGAGGGACTCTCTTGTATTGACAAGTCTTGCAGAGGAATATGGCTTAAATGTTCCTCAAGAGATCGAGAAAGAAGGTTTTTATATTGCTACCCAAAAAGATGTTACACTTGTGTATGGAGAGGATCCCTCTGGTGCGCTATATGGATGTTACCGTTTGGCCGATGAGTTGAAAGAGGGTGAAGCTTTTCCGAAAGAAATCGTGGATGCGCCCGAAATGGTTTTGAGAGGTGCTTGCGTTGGTCTGCAAAAACCTTATTTACTGCCGGGAAGAGGTGTATATGAATATCCTTATACTCCTGAAAATTTCCCGTGGTTTTATGATAAAGATCTTTGGATCAGGTATTTGAATATGTTGGTGGAATATCGCATGAATACGTTGTATTTGTGGAACGGCCATCCTTTTGCCTCCCTGGTAAAGTTGGAGGATTATCCTTTTGCGGTGGAAGTCGATGAAGAGACCTTTAAGAAAAACGAAGAGATGTTTGCTTTTCTTACGAAAGAAGCCGGTAAAAGAGGGATATGGGTGATCCAGATGTTTTACAATATCATTGTCTCGAAACCTTTTGCGGAACATTACGGTATAAAAACGCAGGATAGGAATCGGCCAATTACGCCTTTATTATCGGATTATACGTGCAAATCAATAAGCGCCTTTATTCGGAAATATCCAAATGTAGGATTGCTTGTTTGCCTTGGAGAGGCGATGGCGACTTATGAAGATGACGTCAAGTGGTTTACGGAAACCATTATTCCCGGTGTTAAAGACGGATTAAAGGCTCTGGGACGGACGGATGAGCCGCCCATCATTCTCCGAGCCCACGATACCGACTGCAAGATGGTGATGGAGAAAGCGCTCCCCCTATATAAGAATTTGTACACCATGCACAAATATAATGGTGAATCGTTGACGACGTACGAACCGCGGGGACCATGGTCGCAGATCCATCGGGAATTGAGTTCGTTGGGTTCGGTGCATATCGATAATGTTCATATTCTTGCTAATCTTGAACCATTTCGTTATGGTTCTCCCGATTTCATCCAGAAAAGCGTTCAGGCCATGCATCGCGTGCATGGCGCAAATGGCCTACATTTATATCCTCAGGCATCGTATTGGGACTGGCCCTACACGGCCGATAAGCTGCCTGAAGGAGAACGGCTTTTGCAGATCAACAGGGATTGGATATGGTACAAGAGCTGGGGGCGTTATGCATGGAAAGCCGATCGTCCGCGACACGAAGAAGAGGTGTATTGGTCAGATCAGTTGGGTAATTTTTACGGTTGCGGGAAAGCGGGCAGAGATATCCTTGAAGCCTATGAACAGGCCGGTGAGATCTCTCCTAAATTGACCCGTCGTTTCGCTATTACCGAGGGAAACCGCCAGACATTTCTCTTGGGAATGTTCATGAGCCAGTTGGTTAATCCGTATAAATATAAAATCTATCCCGGCTTTTATGAGTCGTGTGGTCCTGAAGGGGAAAAACTGATCGAATATGTGGAGAAGAAATGGAAAAACGAAAAGCATATTGGTGAATTACCCTTGGATGTTGTTGTTCAGGCGAAGGATCATGCCAATAAAGCCGTTGCTGCTATTGAGAAAGCGGCCAAAAAGGTAAAGAAAAACAAAGATGAATTTTTGCGATTGAAAAACGATATATACTGTTATCGGGAATTTGCCTATTTTTTTGGTGCGAAAGTAAAGGCAGCGGAACGTGTGCTTGATTATCAATACAGCAATAACATTGATGATCTGGAAGCAGCTATTCCCTTTATGGAAGAGAGTTTGAAACATTACAGGAAATTGGTTTCGTTAACCAAAGATACCTATCTGTATGCCAACAGCATGCAAACGGCTCAAAGGCGAATCCCGATTGGCGGTGATGACGGCAAATATAAAACCTGGGAGGAACTTCTTCCACTTTACGAGCAGGAATTCAGAAATTTTAAAAAAAATCTCCGGATGCTAAAAACAGGCGGAAGCGAAAAGAGAGTTGAAACAATTTCCCCATTCGTTCCTGCCGAAGTAATCTTGATGACACCCAAAGCAGAATGGATGCCTTTGGTGAAAGGTCGACATGTGATTCCTGGAATAGACTCACAATTAAAAGGAATTGCTCCGGAGCTGAAAAACATGAAGGTGTTGAAGCTCGAAGCCGAATTTCAAAAAAAGAAAGGAACAGTGATCGAATTTGACACGCGCGATTCGGTAAAACTGTTGGTAGGCTATTTCCGTACGGATCAAAAGGGGTATGCAATGGCGCCTGTATTGGAAACGAATGCTTCGGCTAATCAATATGGTCAAGCCGAACCTGTGTTGATGAACGCGTTGGCGATCGAAAACCAACCGGCAGTAAATATTCATGCCTATTCTTTTCCTGCCGGAAGGCATACGGTCTCACTCGGCAAAGGAATATGTTTGATATTGGGTTTCACGCAATCCGACATCGAATTCCGTAATGTGGGATTGATGGATGATGATTTTACAGCATCCGTCGATTGGTTGTTTTATTAATTAAGGAGGTTATTTTTATTTTTATCATAAACTATGAGGAAAGTGTTGGACTTCGGTAAATTAGTTCTATTGGGATGTTTTCTTCTTTTCCTATCCTGTAAGTCGACGTCTGAACGTACGCCTTCAATTTTGGAGGTTGTTGACAAACGATCTTTTATCCCAAAGGAAGAAATCATTACATTTTGCAGTGAATATCAAATAGATCCTCATTCGGTTTACTGGTGGAAAAATCATTGGGTTATTTATGTCGACGCAAGTGAGATCAGTAACCTAAAAGGAAAAATTAAAGAACGGTATCCCAATAGCAACATAAATCTTTACGAAAAGCCCTTTTATCGTTTCAGCAGAGATGAGCATTGCAACGATAAACGGATGCGAAGCTGTGAACATGTGATTATGACGGCAAATTTGGTAGAAGATGAAGCGATGCAGCAAGCATATATGGAATACCACCGAACACAATTCGAAAAATGGCCTGAAGTTTCGAAAGGGTTTTGCAATGCCGATTTTCAGCAGGTTCTTGTTTTTCGCAATGGAAGACAACTTATGCTCGTCATCAGTATTCCCAAAGGAAAAAGTTTGGAAGAATTAAATCCGAAAACGGTTGAGCATAATCCACGTGTGAAGGAGTGGAATGCGATTATGAGTAACTATCAGGAAGGGTTAGCAGATGCTCCTAACGATAGCACATGGATCACCTTTGAAAAAATAACAGAGGAAATAATATAAGGCAGGAGGTATGAAGCAGACCAATTATCAACTTTTCGATTTTTTGGATTTTGATGTTAACTTAGATGGAGGAGAACGCCTTTGGAAAGCATGTTTGCCTACGGATATTAGGGAGGTAGATGGGGATATTTTTCTTACCATTCCTTTTCAAAAGCAGTGCAATTCAAACGAAATAAAGCCTGATTTTTCTGAGCCGAGAAAAAATTATACCCTTAGAATACGGGCATTGGGATCAACGATTTTACGTATATCCTTAGGAATTGATCGTCCTTACATGGAAGATTCCGAGATGCTACTTTTGAGCTCTGATCTAAAGAAAAAGCCTTTGTCCTATCGGGAAGACGAAGAAACGTGGACGATCCAGGATAAAAAAGGGAGTACAAGAGCAAAAGTGCTTTTTCCCAAACCACAGATCGAGTGGTGGAGTGATTTGCAGCCGGCGCCGGATGAGACTGTTTTCTTGAGTTTTTTCCCCCATGGGAAGAAAGCGATTTCTCTTTCGGCTTATGACATGTTTTCGCCTGCGCGTCACGATGCCTTTGCTCTGGCTTTTGTTGAAAAGAACGGCCGTGCAGACCGGGTTACTTTTTCATTGGAAGCCAAACCCGACGAATGTTTTTTTGGTACAGGAGAGCGTTTTGCCAAGATGGACCTTGCAGGGAAGACTTTCCAGATGCGTAATCAGGATGCGCAGGGTGTAAATAACCGGAGAGCCTACAAAAACGTACCGTTTTATCTTTCTTCCGAGATTTACGGTTTGTTTCTTCATACGTGTTCGTTTGCCAAATTTTCGCTTGCCGATCATTCCACACGTTCAGTTCAGATAATGGCAGAAGAGCCCTTTATCGATTTCTTTTTAATCGGTGGCGACACGTTGGAAGAGGTTTTGTTCGGCTATCGTCAGTTGACGGGATTTCCGCCCATGCCTCCACTTTGGAGTTTCGGAATATGGATGAGCCGCATGACCTATTTTTCGGCAGAAGAGGTAAACGAAATTTGCGAGAGGTTGCGCAAGGAAGATTATCCGTGTGATGTTATTCATTTGGATACGGGTTGGTTTGAAACCGATTGGCTTTGCGAATGGAAATTCAACGAGAAGCGTTTCCCTGAACCCGAAAAATTTATTCGACATCTGAGGGGAAAAGGGTTTCGCGTTAGTCTATGGCAATTACCGTATATTTCCTACGATGCCGCTCAGTACTGTGAAGCGGAGGAACACCATTACATTGGCAAAGGGGTTCGCAAGCTTTCGGGTGCGTCGAATTTCAGTGTGCAGGATTTTGCGGGAACGATTGATTTTACATACGATAAAGCCGTTGAATGGTATAAAGACCTGTTGCGAAACTTGCTAAAAATGGGTGCGAGTTGCATTAAAGCCGATTTTGGTGAAGATATTCATTTGGATGCGGAATATCAGGGTATGCCGGCCGAAAAATTGCAGAACATCTATCCCCTTTTGTATCAGAAAGCCGTATATGAAGTAACGAAAGAAGTTACAGGTGAAGGGATTATCTGGGCTCGAGCAGGGTGGGCGGGTTGTCAGCGATATCCGGTTCACTGGGGAGGCGATGCTGCTTGTTCGTGGCACGGTATGGCCGGTTCACTGAAAGGGGGATTACATTTGGGCTTGTCGGGTTTCGGTTTTTGGAGTCACGATATCCCTGGATTCCATGGTGTGCCCAATTTTATGAACTCCGTCATACCGGACGATCTTTATGTTCGATGGACACAGTTTGGCGTTTTTACTTCGCACATGCGCTATCACGGTACACATAAGCGCGAACCGTGGGAATATCCCTATATTTCGGAGATTATCCGGGAATGGTGGAAATTGCGGTATCGGTTAATCCCCTATATCGTTCAGCAAAGCGAGAAGACAACCCGTACTGGATTTCCTGTGCTAAGGGCGTTGGTTTTACATCATCCCGATGACAGAACGTGTCGTCACATCGATGATCAATATTATTTCGGCGACCATATGATGGTGGCACCGGTGATGAATTCGTCAGGTAGACGCGATATCTATTTGCCCGAAGGGAAATGGGTTCACTTTTTCACCCGAGAAATTTTGGAAGGGCCGCGTTGGCTGAAGGATGTGACCGTTCCTTTGGAAGAGATGCCTGTATATGTAAAATATGGAGCTACCATTCCGATGTATCTCGAGGACGTGAGTTGTACGGATGAAATGGATATGGAGAAAGTTGTCGAAGTTATTTTTGATTAAATAATGAGAAGTATGCAAACTTGGAAATTGAATTTTGAAGAGACGAAGCAACATTATCTGGACTGGTGGGACCACAAAGGGATTGTTTTGTCAATGTGGGAACACATTCCGAAGGATGGCGATCCTTATGAAAATGTTCCACCGCCACCCCCCTGCAAAGATTGGAATCAGTTTTGGTTTGATCCCGAATGGAGATCGGATTACCTGCATTATACCATGTCGAGAAATTCCTATCTTGCCGATATCCTTCCCATTGCCAACACACAATTGGGACCGGGTTCTCTTGCCTCCATTCTCGGAGCTGAATTGGAGGCACGTGAGGATACTATCTGGATAAGGGAAAAACCCGATTTTGACGGTCGGATTGTTTTCGACGAAAACAACAAATGGTGGAAACTACACAAAGATCTGTTGAATGCATGTAAAGCGAAATCGCAGGGCAAATATTTGGTTGGCTGTCCCGATTTAGTGGAAGGATTGGATGTGCTGGCCAGTCTTAAAGGATCGGACAATGTCCTTATGGATTTGGTGATGAATCCCGAAGAAACCCTGCGCCAATTGCAGGATATCAATACGGTTTATTTTAGGGTTTTCGATGAGATTTACGATATCATCAACGTGGATGGGGAAATGGGATTCTGTTATTTTTCTTTGTGGGCACCGGGAAAAGTGACAAAATTACAGGCAGATTTGTCTATTATGATTTCTGAAGAAGACTACCGTACTTTTTGTCAGCCGTTTTTACGTGAACAATGCAACAACATAGACTATACTCTCTATCATTTGGATGGGGTGGATGCTATTCGTCATTTGGGTGCTGTTTTGGAAATCGAAAACCTCAAGGCCGTTCAATGGACTCCGGGTTATGGTCAGCCTCAGGGAGGAAACCCTCAATGGTATGATTTGTATAAGCGGATTCTTGCGAGTGGGAAATCTGTAATGATCAACTGGGTAACATTGGACGAGATAGCGCCTCTGATCGATAATATTGGGAATCAGGGATTACATATTAACGTCGATTTTAAATCGGAAAAAGACATAGAAAAAGCATTAAAAATTGTGGAGCGGTACCGATGATTTTATACACGAAAAAATAGTTGGATGAAACAAAATAAAGCCGGATGGAAGACTTGATTCACTTATCTATTGCGGATGTTGTCGTTATTTTTGTTTATGTGAGTATTCTGATAGGCATTGCCTGTTGGGCTGGTTTCGCCAAAAAAAACAAGAGTGATGATCTTTTCCTTGCCAATAAATCGCTTGGGTGGTTTGCAATTGGACTTACGATGTGGGGGACTAACGTCGGTCCTTCCATGCTGATTGCTAATGCCAGCAGCGGCTATGAAAGTGGTATTGTGGCAGGAAATTTTTCTTGGTATGCTTTCCCTTTTATTTTGATGCTGGCTTTTGTTTTTGCGCCTCGGTATTTGGGTGCAAAAGTAACCACACTTCCTGAATATATGGGAAAGCGTTTTGGTGAAACCACGCAACGATACATTGCCTGGTATTCTATTCTGACGATTTTGATATCGTGGTTGGGATTAACCTTGTTTTCCGGTGGAATTTTCATGGCTCAGCTTTTGGATTTTCCTTTGTGGGGCTGCATCGTTATTCTGGTTACGATTTCGGCATTTTTTGTCTTGATTGGAGGTTTAAAGACGATAGCCTATACCAATGTCTTTCAAATGCTTTTATTGATCGGCGTATCGATTTTACTGGTGGTGATGTCGGTCCATAGGGTAGGAGGGATAGGGAAAGTGCTTGAGGCAACACCTTCTTCTTATTGGAAATTGTTTCAACCCTTGAGCGATAAGGATTTTCCTTGGTTGGCTATTCTTTTGGGATATCCTGTTATGGGTATTTGGTTTTGGTGTACCGATCAATCAATGGTACAGTCGGTATTGGGCGCAAAGAGTTTGGAAGAAGGACAGAAAGGGGCAAATTTTACGGCATGGTTAAAACTGATCGATATTCCTCTTTTCATTTTTCCTGGCATATTGGCATATCTTCTTCTTCCCGGTTTGACAAATTCGACCGATGCTTATCTAAAATTGGTAAAAACAGTTTTTCCTTCCGGACTATTGGGTTTGGTAGTTATTGTGATGATGGCGGCTCTGATCAGTACCATTAGCTCGGCTCTTAATTCGTTGAGTACGGTTTTTACGATGGATATTTACGTTAAACGTTATAAACCTGAGGCTGACAGAAAGGAAATTAAAAAAACAGGACGGTTGGTGGTTTTGGCAGGCACTTTTTTCTCTATTTTTCTGGCCATTGGAATATCTTTTATTCAAGGGTTGAGTTTTTTCAATATTTTTCAATCGGTTTTAGGATTTATAGCGCCGCCTATGTCGGTAGCTTTCTTGTTTGCCGTATTGTGGAGAAAGACGTCGCGCAAAGCCATAAATCTAGTACTTTCATTGGGGACGGTTTTTAGCTTGGGTATCGGTATTCTGTACTACACTAATCTTATTTTTAATGGTGTCCATTTTTTATATGTCTCTTTCCTTATCTTTGTTTTGTTGTCGGTTTTTGTGTGGCTGTTTTCTTTAATTAGCAAGGAATCAGATGAGTCTGTTTCGATACCGAGTTACAAACCGGTAAAAGTGAATAAGTCGGTAAAAATTTCCTGGAGTGTTTTAATTGTTGTGATGATCGGGATGTATGTCCTATTTAATTGAGTTGAATAATTAAATGAAATCGGAATTATTGAATAAATTGTTTGAATGTGTGGAATTCGGGAAAATCAATCTTGAATCGCCTTATCCACCTCAAATGAAAGGATTGCCCGGTGCAGATGAAATTACCCGGCAGGCTCTTGAATCAGGAATAACGCCTGATGAGATATTAAATGAAGCCCTTATTGCAGCGATGGATAAAGTGGGGCAAAAATTTTCCGAAAAAAAGATTTTTGTTCCTCAAATGTTATTGTCGGCAAAAGCAATGAATGTATCAATGGAACATTTAAAACCTTATTTTGCAGATGGTTCCGTAAAACGCAAGGGCGTTTTTATTTTGGGAACAGTTTTTGGCGATTTGCATGATATCGGCAAAAATCTAGTGGGAATGATGATCGAAGGAGCAGGTTGGGAAGTAATTGATCTAGGGGTTGACGTAAAAATCGATACGTTTGTAAACAAGGTAAAAGAGTATCCCGGCTCTCCTGTAGGCATTTCCGCATTGCTCAGCACAACCATGATCAATATCAAGCCTGTTATTGAAGCTATCAAAACGGTTTCTCCGAAAACGAAAGTCATCGTTGGAGGTGCACCTCTTTCTGCAGAGTTCGCTGCATCGATCGGTGCAGACGCATATGGGAAAAATCCCCTGGAAGGAATAAAATGGTTGGAATCAACATATCGTTCATAATATGTGAAAAGGAAAACAGAAAATGAAAAAATGTTTGGCTTTACCCTTTATCACTCATCCCGGAATTGAATTGATCGGGAAGACGGTTCAAGATGCTGTTTCGGATGGAAAAATTCAGTATGAAGCGATGAAGGCAGTGTCGGATGAATTTGACACCATGGGCTGCACAGCTATTATGGATTTAACGGTAGAAGCAGAAGCTTTTGGTGCAGAAATCAGTATGCCGGAAGATGAGATACCTACTGTTAAGGGCAGATTGTTGAAAAGTGCAGCTGATGTAGAAAAGTTGTCTGTTCCCGATTTAGGACAAGGGCGTTTGAAGGAATTTTTAAAAGCCAATAAATTGGCTGTAGAAAATATTACGGCTAAACCGGTGTTTTCGGGATGTATAGGTCCTTTTTCCCTTGCGGGTAGATTGTACGGTATGTCGGAAATTATGATTTCAATGTACACTGAACCCGAAACGGTTCTACTGTTACTGTTGAAGTGTACGGAATTTTTAATCCGATATTGTATGGAGTTGAAAAAAACGGGCACGGTTGGAGTCATTATGGCTGAACCTGCTGCCGGCTTGTTATCTAATGAAGATTGTATGGTTTATTCGTCGGATTTCGTGAAAAAGATTGTTAATACTGTTCAGGATGATAATTTTACTGTTATTCTGCATAATTGTGGCAATATGGGTCAGTGTACTTATGCTATGATTGCAAGTGGGGCAAATGCTTTGCATTTCGGCAATACTGTAGATATAGTAGAGGTGTTGCAAGATTGCCCTTCCGATAAAATTGTGATGGGAAATATAGACCCGGTTCGTGTTTTCAAACAATCCGATCCGAATACCGTGCGTGAAGTTACTGCCGATTTGCTGGAACGGACAAGAAATTATGCCAATTTTGTAATTTCAAGTGGTTGCGATATTCCTCCTCGTACGCCTCTTGAAAATATTCGCGCTTTTTTTGAAGTTGTGAAAAAATATAATGATAAAAATTATGGGGCAGAGTAGATGATCGGTTCATTCCAATATTTTCGGTTTTCTTTCCGTGAAGTAGCCCCAACGATGAATGAGGTTCTCAAGTATGTTCAATCGACAGGATTGGACAAGGAACATCCCGCGGTAGTTTTTACAGAAAACGTTCTTAAGAAATTAGATAATTTGCAAGGTATTTGTGGAGGGTATGTCATAAAAAAAAATGAACCGGTATTGCCGACAGAAGGAGTAATAAAAATTGATGATTTTACCTTACATGTCGGTAAGCAAATTTCAAAATGTTTGGAAGAGGCTTCATATATAGCGCTTTTTCTTTGTACGGCAGGTCCCGATTTTTCTAATATAACCCGGAAATTGAATCATGAAGGTAGTTGGATGGAGTCATACCTTGTGGATGCAATTGGTTCGTTGACAGTAGAAAAGGCGATGAATATCATCTGGCACAATCTCGCGGAATCGATGGATAAAGAAGGATTGAAAATAAGCAATCGTTATAGTCCGGGTTACTGTAATTGGGATGTATCGGATCAGAAGATATTGTTTTCATTGATAGGGGATAATCCGACGCGTGTAACTCTTAGCGAAACGTGTCTGATGTTACCGGTAAAATCGGTGAGTGGCATTATCGGAATTGGTGAAAATCTGAGAAGATATAAATACGGATGTGAAATGTGTAATAATCAAACGTGCATTTATAGAAAAATAATTCATGAATAAAGGAAAAATACATTTAAGAGTAATATTTGTTATTTGGTTTTCTGCGATTTGTGGTTTTTTGTCTGCACAAGCCACGGTTCCGCAATCCAAAATGGAAGAGATCTACGAAGAAATCAAAACACCTTACAAATATGGTTTGGTCGTTGCTCCGACCACCAATAATTATAAGGTGGATTGCCCATCGGTATTTCGTCAAGGCGATAAATGGTATATGACTTATCTGCTTTATGACGGCAAATCGGGGAAAGACGGAAGAGGATATGAAACATGGTTGGCCGAGAGCGATGATTTGCTGCAATGGAAAACCTTGGGAAAAGTTCTTTCTTTTCGTGAAGAAGGTTGGGATAAAAATCAACGGGGTGGTTTTGTTGCACTGGAAGAAAATACCTGGGGAGGCAGTTATACCCTCAACACCTTTAAGAATAAATATTGGATGACATACATTGGTGGTAACAAACCGGGCTACGAATCTACGCCTTTGAAAATCGGATTGGCTTTTACTGAAAAGGACCCTTCCCAACCTCATGAATGGGAAAGTTTGAATAAACCGATCCTTTCGCCGGACGATAAGGATGCGCAATGGTTTGAGAAGATTACCCAGTATAAGAGCAGCGTGTTTTGGGATAGGAGCAAAACATTGGGTAAGCCTTTTGTCATGTTTTATAATGCGGCGGGGATTCATCCGGAAACAAAAGTAAAGGCTGAGAGAATAGGTATCGCTTTGTCGGATGATATGGTGCATTGGAAGCGATATGAGCATAATCCTGTTTTTTCTCACGAAGAGGGAATCACAGGCGATGCCCATATCCAGAAAATCGACGATGTATATGTGATGTTCTATTTTGGAGCTTTTCACTCATCGAGAAGATATAAAGCGTTTAACACTTTTGCCTGTTCTTATGATTTGGTTAACTGGACCGATTGGAACGGCGACGATCTTATCGTTCCCTCCAAAGATTACGATAATTTGTTTGCTCACAAATCGTCTGTCATAAAACATGATGGGATAGTTTATCATTTTTATTGTGCAGTGAATGAGCATGACCAACGTGGTATTGCCTTGGCTGTTTCCAAATCTATGGGAAGATCGAAGGTTCGTTTTCCCGAACCGGATCAAAAAGGCAAGCGTGAAATTATTTCGCTGAACAACGATTGGTACACAGTTGCTTCAAGTGAAAATAGCAATGAGTACGACACCTTTGTCGTTGATGATAATTGGGAAAAAGTAAATATTCCCCACAATTGGGATGATTATTCAGGCTACCGGCAACTGACACATGGCAACAAGCATGGAAATGCGTGGTACAAAAAAACCTTCTTTTTACCCGATTACGATGTCAACAAGCGTTTTTTTGTCCGATTCGATGGCGTAGGAACTTATGCGACCGTTTTTATAAACGGCAAGAATTTGGGCCGACATCTTGGTGGAAGAACAACTTTTACCATTGACGTGACAGATGCCATAAAAAGAGGAACAGAAAACGTGATTACCGTCAAGGCTGAACATCCTTCTTTTATTACCGACATGCCTTGGGTTTGTGGTGGCTGCTCGTCTGAATGGGGCTTTTCGGAAGGGTCTCAGCCGTTTGGAATATTTCGACCCGTGACACTGGAAATCACAGACAACATTCGAATAGAACCCTTTGGCGTTCATATTTGGAATACCGATACTTCCTACTTGCATATTGAAACCGAGATTAAAAATTACAGTACTACACCCGAAACTTTCGAATTGGTGAGTAAGCTAAACGATGATAATGGTATTGCCGTTTTTCGGCTTTCCGATACCATCACGCTTCAACCGGGAGAAATTACGATAGTAAAGCAAATTAGTCCGGAGATCAAACATCCGCATTTGTGGTCGAGTGACAATCCTTATCTCTATCAGTTGGCAACTCTTATAAAAAGAGACGGTAAAACAACCGATGAGCTCACTACTCCTTGTGGGGTTCGAACAGTCAGTTGGCCTCTTCACAGAAAAGATAATGATCCAACGTTTAGACTTAATGGGGAAAAGGTGTTTTTAAACGGGATTTGCGAATACGAACATCTGTTTGGCCAATCGCATGCTTTTTCAGAAGAACAGATTCTCTCGCGTGTGAGACAGATAAAAGATGCAGGATTCAATGCTTTCAGAGATGCGCATCAACCTCACAATTTGCTTTATCAGCACTATTGGGATAAAACCGGTATTTTGTGGTGGCCACAATTTTCCGCTCATATTTGGTACGATACTCCGGAATTCAGAAATAATTTTAAAAAATTGCTTTGTCAATGGGTCAAAGAAAGGCGCAATTCTCCTTCCGTTATCATGTGGGGATTACAGAACGAAAGTGTTTTACCCAAAGAATTTGCCGAAGAATGTGTTGAAATTATTCGAGAGATGGATCCTACGGCTTGTGATCAGCGAATCATAACCACCTGTAATGGTGGAGAGGGAACAGATTGGAATGTACCTCAGAATTGGTCTGGGACCTATGGTGGCGACCCCGACAAGTATGCTGATGAGCTTAAGAAACAGTTGTTGAATGGCGAATACGGAGCTTGGCGTTCCATTGATTTGCATTCAGAAGGTGATTTTGCCCCACAGGGCATATGGAGCGAAGAAAAGATGTGTTTGCTGCTGGAAAAAAAGATTCGTTTGGCTGAATCGGTAAAAGATAGTTGTTGTGGACATTTTTTATGGCTTTTTAATTCGCATGACAATCCCGGAAGAAAACAACCTGATGAAGGGTATCGCATTATTGATAAAATAGGTCCTGTCAATTATAAAGGTCTGTTAACCTCTTGGGGGGAACCGGTAGATGCTTATTATATGTACAGGGCAAATTACGTGTCATCTAAAAAAGATCCGATGGTGTATATTGCATCTCATACATGGCCTGATCGTTGGGAGACTCCAGGCATGAAAAGCGGGATCAGGGTTTATTCAAATTGCGATGAAGTGGAATTGTTTAACGATGTGCAATCGGAATCGCTGGGGAGATTGGGAAAAGGGCCGATCGGCACTCATTTCGAGTGGAATAATGTAAACATTAAATATAATGTGCTTCATGTTGTAGGATATGTGGATGGAAAACCTGTGGCGGAAGATTGTATCGTATTGGATCATTTACCAAGATCCCCTAATTTCGATCGGTTTTATCAGGATTTGAAACCTTTGTTGATGTCTCATGAAGAGTATCAGTATATCTATCGGGTAAATTGTGGTGGAGATCTGTATGTAGATCATTATGGACAAAGATGGGAAGCCGACAGAGCAAAAAAAGAAGGTCTTATTTGGGGGTCTATTTCATGGACTGACGATTATGAAGAAATCATTCCTTATCAAGCTAGTCAGCGTTATACTAACACTCCAATAAAAGGAACGAAAGATTGGGATTTATTTGGTACTTTCCGCTACGGAAGGCATAAGTTGAGCTACGAATTTCCATTGCCCGACGGAGAATATCGAGTAGAGCTTTATTTTGTGGAACCCTGGTATGGAACGGGCGGAAACGTCGATTGTGAAGGATATCGAATTTTTGATGTTGCTATCAACGATTCGGTTTATATCGATGATCTGGATATCTGGGCTGAAGCAGGACATAATGTTGCATTCAAACAGGTTATACTGGCCAAAGTCGAAGGAGGATCGATGAAAATATCGTTTCCCGAAGTCAAAGCAGGGCAGGCTGTGATTTCGGCTATAGCCATCGGTACCAAAAATAACGATATTCAACCTCAGATTCCAACCTCTTCGATTGACTGGTCATGGAAAAATATAGAAAAGGTGGTCAAAACACCTTTGGAAGTTTTGCCTGAAGGAAAAGAGACACGGCCTACCACAATCTATCGGGCAGAACAAGCCAAAGTAAATGGTCGTTACAAAGAAAAAATAGTTAAGGATCAAACATTTATTGTCTTTCTGGATAACGAACAGGGAAGCATTGAATGGGATATTTCGGTAGGTGTTGCCAATAAATATGTACTGAGATTTGATTTTATGAATATAAATGATCATCCAATTGACATAAAAATCAAAATTACAGATTCAGATGGTATCGTACATAAGGAGGATACTATTACTTTTCCTGTAGCCAACGAAAAAAGAAGAACGTTGAGTACAGACACCGGTGGATACATCAATGCGGGACATTATAAGGTGCAACTTTCGTCAGAGAATATGAATGGTTTATGGTTGGGTGATTTAACGGTTCAATGAATAACAGAAAAATTAAATTTGAGAAAGATGATAACATGGATAACGGCTTATTTATTTAAATTAGGGGAGATGAAAAGATGGTATTTTGTTGTGTTTTTTTCTGCTATTTTTTTTAAAATGGCGGGACAGAACAACGTGTGGGAAAATCAGCATGTTTTTCAGATTAATCAAGAACCGGCGCGTTCATCTTTCATTCCTTTTTGTGATATTGAGAATGATCGAGTCCTTTCTTTGGATGGGATATGGAAATTCAATTGGGTTGCGACTCCCGAAAATTGCCCTGTCGATTTTTATAAAACCGATTTCGACGATTCGCAGTGGGTTGATTTTCTCGTTCCGGCAAATTGGGAAGTCAATGGCTTTGGAACCCCCATCTATGTTAGTGCGGGATACCCATTTAAAATACAACCTCCGCTAGTAACGGTAGAACCCAGGTATACCTATACAACGTTTAAAGAGAGAAATCCCGTGGGGTCTTATCGTCGATCTTTTGTACTTCCAAAAGCATGGGATCATAAAGAGGTTTTTATTTACTTCGAAGGGGTTCAAAGTGCATTTCATGTATGGGTAAACAATCAAGAGGTTGGATACGGTCAGGGAAGTATGAAACCATCTGAATTCAGGATAACACCTTATTTGAAGGAGGGAGAAAATCAAATTGCCGTGAAAGTGTATAAATTTTCTGATGGCAGTTATCTCGAGGATCAGGATATGTGGCGTTTCGGGGGTATTCCCCGATCTATTTATTTGTATGCCACAGAGGACATTCGCATTCGGGATTATGCCGTACGCACGATTTTGGACGAGAAGTATGAAGATGCTGTTTTGCAGATCGATCCCAAAATTGCTGTTTACGGAATGCAGGAAGGGAAAGGTTATACTGTACAGGCTCAGTTATATGATGAGAACGGAAATCCCATGTTTACTGAAAATCTCAAGCAGGAGGTTGAACCGATACTAAATCTCAATTATCGGGCTTCTATTATGAATGATCGTTATCCACAAAGAGGGAAACGCAAATTTGCTTGGTTGGAGGCTAAGGTGAGGAATCCTAAGAAATGGACAGCAGAAACGCCATATTTATATACGTTACGGTTGACGCTGAATGATTCTACGGGAAAAATAGTCGAACAGATTTCATCTAAAATCGGTTTTAGAAGTATCGAAATAAAAAATGGATCGTTTTTGGTTAACGGAAAACCGGTGCGATTCAGGGGAGTAAACCGGCATGAGCATGATCCTTATACAGCAAAGGTCATGACAGAGGAACGCATGGTTCAGGATATTGTTTTGATGAAGCAGGCAAATATCAATGCCGTTCGTACGTCGCATTACCCGAATGTTGCCCGCTGGTATGAACTTTGCAACGAATATGGTCTTTACGTGATGGATGAGGCAAATATCGAAACTCACGGCGTGCGAGGAATGTTGGCCAGTGATCCTGAATGGACATCGGCATTCATGGATCGAGCAATTTGTATGGCCATCCGCGATAAGAATCATCCTTCGGTAATTTGCTGGTCGATGGGAAACGAGTCGGGTTACGGATTTAATTTTGCAGCTATATCGGCATGGCTTAAGGATTATGACCCTACCCGCCCCGTTCATTATGAAGGGGCACAGGATAGTATCAGGGATCCTGAAACAGTAGATATCATCAGCAGGTTTTATCCTCGGGTACAAAAAGAATATCTTAATCCCAATATTTCTGAAGAAGAGGATAAAGAAAGACCCGAAAATGCCCGATGGGTGCGATTGCTTGATATTGCGATGAGAACAAATGACGATCGTCCTGTTTTAACCAGCGAATACGCACATTGCATGGGGAATGCACTTGGAAATTTAAAAGAATATTGGGATGAAATTTATAGTCATCCTCGCATGTTGGGCGGTTTTATTTGGGATTGGTCCGATCAAGGGATTTATCTCGAGGCGCCAAACGGGAAAACAAAAGTAGCCTATGGTGGTGATTTTGGCGATGTGCCAAATTCGAAAAATTTTTGTCTCAATGGCATCTTATTTTCCAACAGAGAACTATCGCCTAAATATTGGGAAGTAAAAAAAGTCTACCAGCCCATTTTTATCGAAATGAAAGATGAGGCTGCCTTGAGGTTGAAAATCACCAATTGCCATCATCATATTGATCTGTCATGCTACAAGATGCTTTGGGATATTGTCGTTGAAGGTGAAAAAACAGAAAGTGGCGAAATAGCGGTTCCTTCCATTTTGCCGGGTGAAGCAGCGTATTTGGATATTCGGCCCAAGAAAGTACTTCCTCAAAAAGGCGATATTCGGCTCACAGTGCGTTTTGTCTTAAAAAAAGCTGAGAAATGGGCAAAGGCCGGATTTGAAGTGGCCAATGAACAGTTTTGTCTGAGAAATGGTCTTTTAGATCGAGAAAAAAAGATAAAATCCGACACAAAAAATGATCTTACGACATGGGTCGATGATGAGATTTTATCAATAGAAGGTAAGGATTTTTCTCTCAAATGGAATTTGATGACCGGAAATGCAGTATCGTTAATCTATCATGATAGGGAAATATTTGCCTTTCCGGCAGGTTTGCCTTCGCAATTTTTCTTGCAGGCATTTCGTGCGCCAACCGATAACGATAGGGGATTTGGGAATTGGCTTGCTGATGATTGGGAAAAGCATGGCATGGCTCATCCTGAAAGAACAAAAAAATGGATAGAATGGGGGAGAAATCCTGACGCGTCTGTGTGGATTCGTGTTGTTACGGGAAATAGGTATGCAAAAGGGAGTATCGAAAACAATGCTTGCTATACTGTTTTTGGTGACGGCAGCATTGATGCCGATTTTGAATTTGTCCCTGAAGGTGAATTACCCGAATTGCCACGGTTGGGCATTGTTATAATATTGGACAAATGGTTGGAATATTTTTCGTGGTATGGACGAGGTCCTCACGAGAATTATCCCGATAGAAAAACTTCAGCTTCTATCGGCTTGTGGAATTCTACTGTTTCTGAACAGTTGGTAAATTATCCTTTTCCTCAAGAAAGTGGAAACAAGGAAGAGGTTCAGGTACTTACGCTTACCGATCGTAATGGGAAAGGTATTCGTATAGAAGCCCTCGATAAACCTTTTTGCGTTTCGGCGTTGCACTATACGGCGACCGATTTGGCAACAACCTCTCATAATTGCGATCTCGAACCTCGTTCGGAAACGATTCTATCGATAGATGTCCAACAATTGGGATTGGGAAATAGCAGTTGTGGTCCGGGCGTTTTGAAATGCTACTCTATAGAAAAGAAAAAGCATACGCTGCATTTCAGAATGTCACCCGTTACCCGTCCTTTGTTGCCCGGTATGTTATAGTTCGATCTGTAGTAGCAGGGGGGATCGGGTACAAATTTGTGCGTGGAGCGTCTTTATAAGTTACGAAAGGAGCAATGATGAAACAAGAAAAAATGAGATATAAAAGCTTATGCATGCTTTTGGCTGCTGTTATTTTTGGTGCGAAAGCACAACAAGAGGCAACACCTACGACCATTACCCATTATCTTTCGGGTAAAGGTGCTGAAGATGCTGTATATTGGGATTTTTATTGTACTGAAGGACTGAATGCCGGTAAATGGACAAAAATTAAAGTACCGTCTTGCTGGGAAACACAAGGATTCGGACAATTTCAGTATGGTATTGAATTTTACGGAAAGCCTTTTCCGGAAGGCATAGCCAAAGAAGAGGGAAGATATAAATATGAATTTGATGTGCCTCAGGTATGGAGAAATCATGCTGTTCATCTGGTATTTGAAGGATCCATGACAGATACCGAGGTTAAGGTGAACGGCTTGAAAGCGGGTGAAAAACATCAGGGAGGATTTTATCGGTTTTCTTACGATGTTACGGATCTTTTGAAATTTGGGAAGAAGAATCTGTTGGAAGTTACGGTGAAAAAAGAATCAGAGAATGCAAGTGTCAATTTGGCTGAACGTCGGGCAGATTATTGGAACTTTGGCGGAATTTTCCGTCCGGTGTTTCTTGAAATTAAACCGGTAATTCATATCGACAGGGTTGCTATTGATGCCAAGGCCGATGGTTCGTTTTATACTATTTGTTATTTAGGCAATGCTGCTTCAGAAAATTTAAGTGTAAAGACAGAAATTTTTGATCGAAAAGATAATAAAGTGGCAGAGGGTGCCCTTCCCATAAAAAAAGGAAGCGATTGGGCGATAATTTCACTGAATGTAGATCAGGTCGATTTATGGACGGCTGAGACACCAAACCTGTATTCTGCCCGATTTACCTTAAGAGATGAAAATGGTAAACCGCTCCATCAAATCATCGAAAAATTCGGATTCAGGACAGTAGAAGTCAAGGAAAGCGATGGTCTTTACATTAACGGTGTTAGGGTAAATATCAGAGGAGTAAATCGACATAGTTTCCGTCCGGAAACCGGGAGGACCTTGGATCGTAACAAAAATTATGAGGATGTTCGTTTGATTAAGGAGATGAACATGAACGCCGTCCGTTTGTCGCATTATCCTCCCGATCCCGATTTTTTGGAAGCCTGTGATGAGTTGGGGCTCTATGTAATGAATGAATTGGGAGGATGGCATGGGAAATACGATACGCCCACAGGGAAAAAACTGGTGAAAGAAATGGTTACGCGCGATGTGAATCATCCTTCGATTATCTGGTGGAGTAATGGAAACGAAAAGGGATGGAATACTGCTCTTGACGTTGAATTTTATCGGTGGGATTTGCAAAAACGTCCTGTTCTTCATCCACAGGGAAATTTCGGAGGGTTTGAAACCATGCACTACCGTTCTTACGGAGAAACCCAGGAATATATGCGCTTTCCGCAAATTTTTATGCCTACCGAATTTCTTCACGGATTATATGACGGTGGTTTGGGTGCCGGTTTGTATGACTATTGGGAAATCATGCGTACGCACCCTCGTTGCGCCGGTGGTTTTTTATGGGTTTTTGCTGACGAAGGCGTAAAAAGGGTTGATTTGGATGGGCATATCGATACGCGCGGCAATTATGGGGCCGATGGCATAGTGGGGCCTCATCACGAAAGAGAGGGGAGTTTTTACGCCATAAAAGAAATATGGTCGCCCGTGCAGATCATGAACGATAAAATCGATCGGGATTTTGATGGTAATTTTATCGTTGAAAACCGCTATGATTTTCTTTCGCTCAATACTTGTTTTTTTACGTGGGAACAGGTTTCGTTTCCTTCTTCATTAAGTTTGGATGGGAAGAAAAAGATACTGAAAAAAGGAGAAGTAAAAGGAAGCAACATCGCTCCGCATAAAAAAGGCATCTTGCATATCGATATGCCTGCTTTTTCGGATGATGTGAACGGTTTATTTCTGACGGCAAAAGATGTTTATGGACATGAGTTGTGGCGCTGGAGTTGGAAAATCGATGAAAAAAATGTTTATAAGAAAAACAACGATGAAAAGAAAGCTGCAGTGAAAAAAAACGCACCCACTTATGAAGAAGATGCCGATCACATAAAAGTGAAGGTAGGTAATAAAAGTTATGTTTATGACAAAAAAGACGGCTTCCTGAAGCATGTGACGGTAAATGACCGGAAAATATCTTTTGGAAATGGGCCTCGATTTGTTGCAGCTCGGAGAGCGGATAGGTCGTTGGATCAGTTTTTTAACCATGATGATCCCGATGCCAAGAAGCTGGATAGAACCTATAAGGATTTTGTCGATTTGGCCGTTGTGGACAGCATATTTATTCGAGAAGACAAAAATCGGTTAACGGTGAACATTGTTTACAAATTGGGCAACATGCAGAGATCGACATGGACGGTACATTCGGATGGCTTACTGGAATTGACATATGTTTATCGTTTTGATGCGGTGGTTGATTTGATGGGTATCCGATTCGATTACCCTGAAGACAAGGTGATCGGAAAGCGTTGGTTGGGTGATGGTCCCTATAGGGTTTGGCAGAACAGGATTCATGGTGTAACCTATGATGTTTGGGAAAACGAATATAATGATCCGGTGCCGGCTGAATCGTTCGATTACCCCGAATTTAAAGGATATTTTTCCAATTGTTCCTGGATGGAAATCATCACTCAAGAGGGAACGATATCGATAGTTAACGAAACACCGGATGCTTATATTGGCATTTATCAACCTCGCGATGGGAGAGATGCGCTTTTATACACTTTGCCTGAAACCGGAATTTCCGTGATGGATGTGATACCGCCGGTTAGAAATAAAGTCAATGCAACTGATTTGATAGGGCCTTCTTCCCAACCTAAATGGGTGAGAGGTGAAAAAGGGGGAAAACTTGTTTTTTGTTTCCAATAAATAAGGGTATGAAAGAATATAGGATTGAAATAGTAGTGATATTGATGTTGTTTTCTGTTTTCGCAGGTAGTGCTATGGCTCAGAAAACTTCATTAGAGGAGCAATTTCGCAATCCTGTTTCTGAAGAAGCTTCTCCTTGGTCTTTTTGGTATTGGATGTATGGTGCTGTTTCGAAAAAAGCTATCACGGCCGATTTGGAAGCCATGAATGAAATTGGTTTAGGTGGAGCTTATTTGATGCCTATTCGAAGCCCGTCCGACAACACTTCTTTCGTTTATTCGCCTGCCTATGAACAATTGACACCTGAATGGTGGGAGTTGGTTCGATTTTCCATGGAAGAAGCCGATCGATTGAAACTCAAATTGGGAATGCACATTTGCGATGGTTTTGCCTTAGCAGGTGGGCCATGGATTACACCCGAAAAATCGATGCAGAAAGTGGTGTGGAGTGATACTGTTATTTCGGGAGGAGAGATAAAATGCCTACGCCTCCCCCGTCCGAAAACTTTCGAGAATTTTTATCATGAAATTGCTCTGTATGCGTTTCCCGTTGCCGACTTTTTTACAACTGATTGTTGCATACCTCATGTTAACTCAAGTACCGAAGATCGGTTTCCTGCATATTTGGTGGATAGATCGGCTTCCGGTACTTTCAGAAGTTCATCACCTTGTTGGATACAATATACTTTTGAAGGACCTTTCACTTGTAGATCGATAAAAATTGTTCCGGATGGGAATAATTATCAAGCACAACGATTGTGTGTTTATGCAAGTGATAATGGAGTTGAATTCAAAAAAATAAAGCAACTTGTTCCTCCTCAACATGGATGGCAGAATACCGATGAAAATTTCACCTACAGCATTCCTGCAACTACTGCCCGCTACTTCAGATTTTACTGGGATCCAGCTGGTTCTGAACCGGGTGCAGAAGATCTGGATGCAGCAAAATGGAAACCCATTTTAAAAATCAATAAGATTTTTTTATCGAGTGAGGCGCTTATTGATCAATTGGAAGGGAAAAACGGATCAGTTTGGAGGGTAAGCAAAAGAACGCCGGTGGAAGAGTTGCCTGATGAAGATTGTGTGAAATTATCCCAAATCATCCGTTTAGATCCTTGCTCGTTAAACGGTGATGAGTTAAATGTCGTTTTGCCTCCAGGCAGATGGAAGATTGTAAGAATGGGACACACTTCGACGGGACACAGAAATGAGACCGGCGGAACAGGAAAAGGGTTGGAATGCGATAAATTTAGCAAAGAGGCAGTTAAACTTCAGTTTGAGAACTGGTTTGGGGCGGCTTTCAGAAAAACTGATCCTGTTTTGGCCAGGCGCGTTTTAAAATTTTTGCATGTAGATAGTTGGGAATGTGGCTGCCAGAACTGGTCGGATAATTTTCTTGATGAATTTGAAAAAAGAAGAGGCTACGATCTTTCTCCTTATTTACTCGTGTATGCCGGTATCCCTTTAGAAAGTGTTGAACAAACGGAGTCTATTTTGTATGATATTCGACAAACCATTGCCGAGTTGGTCGTAGATGTTTTTTATCAAACACTTGCCGAATTCTCCGGAACGTACGGTTGTAAATTTTCTGCGGAGTGTGTTGCCCCAACGATGGTAAGTGATGGGATGTTACATTATCGGATGGTTGACAGACCAATGGGGGAGTTTTGGTTGCAAAGCCCTACACATGATAAATTCAACGATATGCTCGATGCCATTTCCGGTGCTCATGTTTATGGGAAAAATATTATTCAGGCCGAGGGTTTCACCCAGTTGCGTATCATGTGGAACGAGAATCCTCGTATGTTAAAACCGTTGCTCGACCTGAATTTCGCTTTGGGGATGAACAAGCTATTTCATCATGTTTATGTACATAATCCTTATTTTAACAAAGCTCCCGGTGTGACGCTAGATGGAATAGGATTGTATTTTCAAAGGGATCAGCTGTGGTGGAGATATGCTAAGGCATGGGTGGACTATATCGGCCGTTGTCAGACTTTATTGCAGTTTGGACGTCCTGTTGTGGATATCGCAGTGTTTACCGGAGAGGAGATCCCTCGGCGGGCGATTCTTCCCGATCGATTGGTCAATTCTCTTCCGGGAATTTTTGGAGAAGAAAGAGTACAGACAGAAAAGAAAAGATTGGCCAACGAAGGCCAACCGCTCAGGACGATGCCGGTTGGTGTAACCCATTCTGCCAATCTTACTGATGCAAGTGACTGGATTGATGCGCTAAATGGTTATATATACGATTCGTTTAACCGCGATGCGTTGCTTCGATTGGCTGACGTAAAAGATGGAAGATTGGTTTTGCCTGGTGGAATGTCTTACAAAATTTTGGTTCTTCCAAAGCCCCACCCCATGTCTCCCGAGAGTAGGTATATGAGCAAAGAAGTTGCTGAAAAAATTAGAGAATTTCAACAGAAAGGACTAGTGGTTTTGTTGGGTGATAAGCCTGAGCTTGTTCCGGGTTTTTACAAGAAAAATCAATTTTCAGAAGCACTCAAAGAAATTGCCGAAGAAATATGGTCTATATCTTCCCAATACTTGTTACCTTACCAACACGAAGATTTCAGTCAATTTGGATTGGAAAAGGATATTGATTTTAATGGAGAGAAGGATATTGCGTGGACACACCGTGCGGAAGAAAATACGGATATTTATTTTATTGCCAATCAACAGGAAGAAGAACGTCATGTGTGCATCTCATTTCGTTGTTCGGATAGAATTCCCGAACTTTGGGATCCCGTCACCGGGAAAATAACCGAAGCACAAGAATGGAGTATCCATAACAGGAGAACCCATGTTAAATTGAATTTGCATAAAAGTCAATCGGTTTTTGTGGTTTTTAGAAAACCAACCACAATAAAATCTTCAAAAAAATCATTTTCTTTGCCAAAAAGGAGAGTGTTGTCCGATTGTGAGTGGCGTATTTCTTTTGGAGAGGATTCTTCGGAAAATTTAATCTCATCGCAATTGTTCGATTGGAGCGAAAATGAGAGTAATACTATCCGCTATTATGCCGGCGAAGCGATCTATGAAACTCATTTCACATGGGATAACGATTTTTCCAATGATGCAGTTTATTTGCATCTGGGAGAAGTAAATGTAATGGCCGAAGTTTTTTTGAATGATACGAATTGTGGCATTGTATGGACTTCACCAACCCATGTAAATATAGCCAAAGCAATGAAAAAGGGGAATAATAAACTGCAAATACGAGTTGTCAATACATGGGCAAATAAAATAAAAGGAGTTTATGAGAAGCATATCGTAGACGATAATGTATGGACTAATGCTCCTTATTACTTGGGGGGTCAATCTCTTCAGCCCTCGGGGTTATTGGGGCCCATAACTATTGAATATTTCGAATAGCGAGTAAAATATAATGTTTAGGAGGGTATGAAAAAGATAATAAAATTGTTTTTCTTGGTATGTGTTTTTTTTGTTTTTCCGTATGCAATGCATGCAAAAATTTCTTTGCCCGCATTTATTTCAGAGGGGATGGTACTTCAGCAGCAAACGAGTGCTTCACTATGGGGAAAAGCTTTGTCGGGTAAGACAATAACGGTACGAGCATCGTGGGACAATATGAATTATTCGACAAAAGCTGATAAAGAAGGTCGATGGCGAATTCAATTAAAAACGCCTCAAGCAGGTGGACCATATTTCATCGTTTTTTCTGAAGGAAACGATTCACTTACTTTGCACGATGTGTGGGTAGGTGAAGTATGGCTTTGTTCCGGCCAGTCGAATATGGAAATGCCGATGAAGGGATTCAAGAATCAGTCGGTTGAAGATTCTAACATGGATATATTGAAATCCACAAATTCCCAATTGCGACTTTTTACGGTTAAACGCCATTCTACCTTGGTAGCGCAGGAAGATGTAGAAGGGGAATGGCAAACTGCAAATCCGGTATCGGTGAGTGAATTTAGCGCAACTGCTTATTATTTTGGGCGTTTGCTTCAGGAAATTTTAAAGGTTCCTGTCGGGCTTATCTGTTCATCGTGGGGTGGTTCTCCCATCGAGTCATGGATGGACCGGGATATGTTGCAGTCATTTCCCGGAATTAAATTACCTCAAACCGAAGAAGATATCAAAGAAAAGAACAGAACACCTACTACGCTTTTCAATGGCATGATTGCTCCTTTGGTGGGTTTTGCCATAAAAGGAGTGATTTGGTATCAAGGAGAATCCAATTATGATCGCTATACCTCTTATGCAGATTTGCTTGTTGCGATGGTCAATGGATGGCGGATGAAATGGAATCAAGGCGTTTTTCCATTTTATTATTGCCAGATTGCCCCTTACGATTATAGGTTAATTACCCCGCATGGAGAAGAGGTTATCAATTCAGCTTATCTTCGAGAGGCTCAGTTGAAAGCAGAAAACAGAATTGAAAATTCCGGAATGGCCGTTTTGTTGGATGCCGGTCTTGAAAAAGGTATTCATCCTCCTAAAAAACAGATAGCCGGTGAACGGTTGGCATTATTGGCTTTTGCAAAAACCTATCGGATTGGTGGTATTGTTGCTGATTCGCCCGTTTATAAAGACATGACCATTAAAGGGGATACTGCGATATTGAGTTTTGACAGAGCCGAAATGTGGCTCACTGCACCGAAGGGGGATCTGGAAAACTTTAAAATGGCAGGGTTGGACAAAAAATTCTATCCGGCGGATGCTTGGATCAACAGAAGCAAGGTATATGTTAGATCTGAAGCTGTTAAGCATCCGGTTGCTGTAAGATATGCTTTTGAAAATTATGTTGAAGGGGATCTTTATGGAACGGAAGGATTACCCGTTTCTTCTTTTAGAACAGATGATTGGTAATGACAAATAAAATACTGCTTTTCGCATTTTCATTTTTATCTTTGATTCTTTGTCATTCGGTTTTTGCCAATAATAGCCGAGTTGATCGTTACAACCTCTTGTGGACATCTCAAAGTAAAGGTTCGCATGAGTCTATGCCTTGCGGAGGAGGAGATATTGGTCTGAATGTTTGGGTTGAACAAAACGATGTGCTATTTTATTTTTGTCGGAGCGGATCGTTTGATGAAAACAACGGTTTTCTGAAATCCGGACGGATTCGGATAAAATTATCACCGAATCCTTTCGGTAGTCGAGATTTTACACAAGAGCTGAAACTCGAAAAAGGCTGTGTCGAAATCAAAGGTGGAGGAACAGAAATACAGATATGGGTAGATGTTTTTCGTCCGTTGATTCATGTTGAAATAGCCGGTGTTACTCCCTTTGATATCGAGGTTTTTTATGAAAACTGGAGGTATGAGGATCGGCCTATAAGAAAAGGAGAGGGGAATGCGACTTCATATAAATGGGTTATTCCCGAAGGACTGGTTACCCGAAAAGATAGTGTCGTTATTGAAAACGACGCTGTTTGTTTTTTTCATAAAAACGATTCCCCGAATATTTTCGACAAAACTGTTGCTCAACAAGGGTTGGAAGCCGTCAAAAGTACCTTGTATAATCCCCTGGAAAAACTTATATTTGGAGGAAAATTGTGGGGTGATTATTTAGAATATAATCGATCGGGAACAGGCAGATATGCAGATACAGATTTCAAGTATTGGTCGTTGAAGAGCGTTAAATCTTCGACTTATCATCATGTGTATATTGCCTTACATACTGCTCAGGAGAATTTTTTAAGTGAATGGAAAGAAGATTTGGATTCAATACTTGTCGAGGCATACAATCCTTCGGCAAAAAGAGAAACTCAACAATGGTGGAGTGATTTCTGGGAGAGGAGTTTTGTTTTGATTGACAAGGATAATCAAGATTCTTCCCCATGGAAGATAGGGAGAAATTATCAGCTTTTTCGTTATATGTTGGGTTGCAATGCTTATGGCTCGTATCCCACAAAATTTAACGGTGGATTATTCACCTTCGATCCTTGTTTTGTCGATACCGCTCAATTTTTTACGCCTGATTATAGAAAGTGGGGAGGTGGTACTTTTACCGCTCAAAACCAACGTTTGGTGCATTTTCCGATGTTGAAAAGTGGCGATTTCGACATGATGAAGCCTCAATTCGATTTTTATTTGCGCCTTCTCAAAAATGCAGAAACAAGGACCAAAATCTATTGGGGACATGAAGGTGCCTGTTTTACCGAACAATTGGAAAATTTCGGACTTCCCAATCCCACAGAATACGGATGGAAAAGGCCCGAATATTTCGACAAAGGAGTCGAATACAATGCGTGGTTGGAATATCAATGGGATACGGTGCTTGAATTTTGTTTGATGATCCTGGAAACGAAAAGATATTGTGATGCAGACATTGCTGCTTATCTGCCCCTAATAAAAAGTTGTCTCACTTTTTTTGATGAGCATTATCGATGGCTGGCAGAAAGACGAGGAATAAAATCGCTTGATCAGAACGGCCATCTTGTGCTATATCCGGGCTCTGCCTGCGAGACCTATAAAATGGCGTATAATGCATCATCCACTGTTTCGGCCTTGAAAGTCGTTCTGGAAAAGATGATTGATTTATCGGAGGATTTGGAAGAAAAGGATAGATGGACGAAGATGTTGTCGCGCATCCCTCCATTATCCTTAACAACAAGAAATGGAAAAAAAATGATTGCCCCGGCGAAATTGTGGGAAAGGATAAACAACGAAGAATCACCACAGCTGTATCCGGTTTTTCCCTGGCGCGTTTATAGTATAGGGAAGGAAGATTTGGATGTGGCTGTCAATACCTATTATCATGATCCCGACGTTGTGAAATTTAGGAGCCATGTGGGCTGGAAGCAGGATAATATTTTTGCTGCTTGCCTGGGCTTAACTGAAGAAGCTAAAGAGCTCACCCTTTTAAAGATGAGAGATGGTTCATTCCGGTTTCCTGCTTTTTGGGGACCGGGTTTCGATTGGGCACCCGATCACAATTGGGGTGGCAGTGGTATGATTGGTTTACAGGAAATGTTAATACAGACCATTGACGATAAGATTTATTTGTTTCCGGCTTGGCCCGAGGAATGGGATGTGCACTTTAAATTGCATGTAGATAAAGTTACCACTGTAGAGGTAGAGCTTGTAGATGGAAAACTGCGCAACTTAATTGTTTCTCCTTCTAACAGGTCAAAAGATATTGTAAACACTATTCAAAACTAAAAACATGAAGTTTCATTACCTTTTTCTTATTTTTATCACAGTAGGTTTAACCTTTTTTCCTCTCTCAATGAGTGCCTATAATCCCGAAATATCGATAGCTGGCTTTTTCGAATTGGAGGGGAGTGGAAGAGTTGTTTTTAATTTTAATCCCGGTTGGCGCTATTTCAAGGGAGATGTGCAAAATGGTGAATCGCCCGATTTGGATGATTCCGGATGGGAAATCGTTTCTACTCCTCACACTGTATCTTTGATCCCTGCCGAAGGCAGCGGTGGAAAGAACTATCAGGGACCTGTATGGTATAGAAAGCATTTTATCTTGGATAAATCCTTGAAAGAGAGAGATGTGTCTTTGTATTTTGAGGCGGTAATGGGAAAATCCACTGTGTATGTAAACGGCAAAAAGATAAAAACCCATTTAGGAGGATATTTGCCTTTTAGTGTTTCACTTACAGATGCCGGAGTGCAGAGTGGCGATACTTGTCTGATTGCCGTTTTTGCCGATAATAGTGATGATGGCAGTTATCCGCCCGGAAAGCCTCAATATGCCCTTGATTTTGCGTATCATGGCGGTATTTATCGGGATGTATGGCTTATTGCAAAATCTCCCGTAGCTATTACAGATGTCATCGAAGCCGATAAAGTGGCAGGAGGAGGGGTATTTGTTCACTACGACAATATCAGCGAAGAAAGTGCTGATATTTTTATCAATACGGAGATAAAGAATTCCGATAAGAGCAAAAGGGATGTTTATCTGATAGCTGAACTTTGCGATCATTCCGGAAAAACGATAAAAAAAGAAAAGACGCGATTAACCTTAGGGAAAGGCGAAACAAAAACCGTTTACCAAAAAATGAGGGTGCGACATCCACATTTGTGGTCTCCTTGTGATCCTTATTTATATCGCCTGAATTTACGGGTAATGGATGGGGAAACCCCGTTGGATGGAGGCACTCTGAGAATCGGGATACGAAAAGCGGAGTTCAGAGGGAAGGAGGGATTTTATCTGAATGGAAAACCTTATGGACAGTTAGTAGGAGCCAATCGTCATCAAGATTTCGGTTACGTTGGAAATGCGCTTCCCAATTCTCAGCAGTGGAGAGACGCCAAAAAGTTGCGTGATGCCGGTTGCGAAATCGTACGCTCGGCTCATTATCCCCAAGATCCGGCTTTCATGGATGCTTGTGACGAATTGGGTATGTTTGTTATCGTGGCTACACCCGGTTGGCAATATTGGAACAAAGATCCTGAATTTGCACGGCTTGCAAATGAGAATACTCGTCAGATGATCCGTCGAGACCGTAATCATCCCTCAGTGTTGGTATGGGAACCCATTTTGAATGAAACCCGTTTCCCGATCGATTTTTCTTTGTCTGCTTTGCAGGTTACCAAAGAAGAATATCCTTATCCCGGTGCTCCGGTAGCGGCCGGTGATTTGCATTCGGCAGGTATAGCGGAACATTACGGATTGGTCTATGGATGGCCGGACGACGAGGGGAAAGTCGAACAATGTATTTTTACCAGAGAATTCGGTGAGAATGTAGATGATTGGTATGCCCATAATGCCAATAATAGGGCATCGCGCAATTGGGGCGAGCACCCCCAGTTGGTGCAAGCACTTTCTTTGGCACAGTCTTATGGGAATATGTTTAGAACCACCGGTCAATTCATTGGTGGAGCGCATTGGCATCCTTTTGACCATCAACGGGGCTATCATCCCGATCCGTATTGGGGTGGAATATATGATTGTTTCCGTCAACCCAAGTACGCTTTCTATATGTTTAAAAGTCAGGTTGATGCCAAAGCTGTTCATCCCGTGGCAGATGTAGGTCCGATGGTTTATATTGCACACGAAATTACACCTTTTTCCGATCCCGATATTGTTGTTTTTACTAACTGCGATTCTGTCCGTTTGATTGTATACGAAAAGGATACGTTGATTCAAAAGGTTGTTCATGAAGAAAAAGGCATTCCGAATGTTCCGGTTGTATTTAAGAATGTATATGATTTTTGGGAAATGAGAGAATATACCTATGTTCAGAAAAATTGGCAAAAGGTAAGCTTTGTAGCTGAAGGCATAATTGACGGGGAGGTTGTTTCAAGACATAAACGAATGCCATCAAGGCGTTCTACCAAACTGCGATTGAAATTGGATCATGAAGGACAGTCGTTGATTGCCGACGGGTCGGATTTTGCCGTGGTTATAGCTGAGGTTACTGATGATAATGGAAATGTAAGAAGATTGGCCAAGGAGAATATTCTTTTTTCGGTTGAAGGCGAAGGGAGTATTATTGGCGATGATCATATCGGCGCTAATCCGCGAGCAGTGGAGTTTGGTTCTGCGCCGGTATTGATTCGCTCAACCAAAAAAGCCGGAAAAATAACCGTAAAGGCACGTCCTCTCTTTGAGGGTGTGCACACGCCGGCATCGGCAGAGATTGTTATTGAAAGTGTGTCTCCTAAACAGGTTTTATGTTATCTGGAGGATAATGAGAATTTTGTGTTGGATGACAAAAGCCATTCTTCCGAAGATGGTAAGCAACAACTAACACCGGAGGAAAAAGAAAAGGCATTAAAGGAAGTTGAACGTCAACAAACGGAGTTTGGCGAAAAATTCAAAAAAGATAACGGTAAATAGCATAAGAAAATACTTTATGGAATACAGGTCATTGGGCAATACAGGGATGAAACTTTCGGTATTGGGATTCGGTGCCTCTTCATTGGGGGGAGTTTTTCATGCATTGAAGGAAGAAGAGGGTATAAATGCCGTTCATACGGCAATCGATAATGGAATAAATTTTATCGATGTTTCGCCCTATTATGGCTATTATAAAGCGGAACAAGTATTGGGTAGAGCCTTGAAGGATATCGATCGCTCACGCTATTATCTTTCCACCAAGGTTGGGCGTTACGGTAAAGACGGCAAAAACAACTGGGATTATTCTGCTAAAAGAGCTCGGGAAAGTGTGTACGAGAGCATGGAAAGACTTCACGTCGACTATATCGATTTGATCAACGTGCACGATATCGAGTTTGCCGATTTGGATGAGGTCTGCAACGAAACCCTCCCTGCTTTGGTAGAATTAAGAGACGAAGGCATTGTTAAGCATGTAGGGATTACCAATCTGACGCTTCGTCATTTTGTTTACGTCATCAATCATGTACCTGCCGGTACGGTGGAAAGTGTTTTATCCTTCTGCCATTATACTTTGCAGGACGATTCCCTGGTTGATTATCTCGATTTTTTTGAGAAACACAAGGTGGGTGTGATCAACGCTTCTCCTTTTGCGATGGGATTGTTGACCGAACGTGGAGCGCCCCCATGGCATCCGGCTCCCGAACCCTTGAAGGCAGTATGCAGAAAAGCGGTGGAATATTGTAAGAGCAAAGGGAAAAGTATCGAAAAACTGGCCATTCAATATGCTGTTTCCAATCCAAGGATAACCACTACCCTGTTCAGTACCACACGGTCTTCGGCTGTACTTGATAATATTCGCTGGATTGAAGAACCCATGGATGAGGAATTGCTGGAGGAGGTGAGAAAAATACTGGAACCCCGTTTTCGGGATACCTGGTTAAATAGTTAAGAAACGAATATGATGAAAGCAGTGCATATTTCCGGAAAAGGGAAAGTATCCCTTTTAAAAAAAGGAAAGCCTATTCCCCAAAAAGGAGAAGTATTACTAAAAATACGCTATGTCGGTTTTTGCGGATCCGATTTGAATACTTTCCTGGGGAATAACCCTATGGTAAAATTACCCGTGATTCCCGGTCACGAAATTGGAGCCATAGTGGAGGAAGTAACGGAAGGCGTTCCGGATGTTATAAAGAAAGGGATGGCTTGCACAGTAAATCCATATACTCATTGCGGGTATTGTTCTTCTTGCCGCAACGGAAGGCCTAATGCCTGCAGGTATAATCAAACCCTTGGTGTTCAGCGTGACGGCGCTATGTGCGAATACCTTGTTGTCCCATGGGAAAAGGTAATAGCCGGTGAGGGCATCGACGTGCATACACTGGCGTTGGTAGAACCCATGAGCGTGGGGTTTCATGCCGTATCGAGGGCAGAAATTGCCGATACCGATACCGTGATGGTTATCGGCTGCGGCATGGTTGGCATGGGAGCGGTTGTCCGGTCGGTCATCCGGGGAGCGCGTGTGATAGCCGTTGATGTGGATGATGAAAAGTTGAAAATCGCAAAAATATTGGGAGCGGAATATGGCATCAACTCAAAAACAGAAAACGTACATGATCGGTTGTCTGAAATCACGCAGAACATGGGTGCCGATGTTATCGTCGAAGCAGTGGGATCACCGGTAACTTACCGGATGGCTGTCGATGAAGTTGCTTTTACCGGGAGGGTCATTTGCATCGGATATGCCAAATCGGAAGTTGCTTTCGAAACAAAATATTTTGTATCGAAGGAATTAGACATCAGGGGGTCGCGCAATGCTTTGCCTGAAGATTTCAGGGCTGTGATGCAATACTTCAAACGCAACGATATTTCTGAAACCTTCATCAGTGCCGTTTATCCACCCGAGAGAGCCTGCGAAGCTTTGGAGTACTGGGCAACAAATCCCGGTAAAGTTTTTAGGATACTAATCGAATTTTAAAACAGGATGGATTATACGATAATAGATGCACACGCGCATTTGTGGCTTAGACAAGATACGGAAGTTAACGGACAGAAGATTCAAACCTTGGATAACGGAAAATCGCTGTTCATGGGCGAGATTCGTCAGATGTTGCCCCCTTTTATGATAGATGGTCGGAACACGGCGGAAATTTTTTTGTCGAACATGAATTATGCGCAAGTATCTGCTTCCGTTATTACACAGGAATATATTGATGGGGATCAGAACGAATATTTAAGGGAAGTCCAACAAAAATATCCCGACCGTTTTCTCTGTTGTGGTATGGTCGATGTTCGCAAGGAAGGGTATTTGGAACATGCACGAGCACTCATTGAAAAAGGGTTCAGAGGAATCAAACTTCCGGCGAATCGTTTTTCATTACCTGAAAGACGAATATCCATGACTACGGACAAGATGATGCAGATGTTCAAATTGATGGAGGAGAACGGCATTTTCCTTTCGATAGATTTGGAAGAGGGAACATCACAGGTTGGCGAGATGAAGGAAATCATCGGCGAATGTCCCGACTTGAAAATAGCCATCGGCCATTTCGGAATGGTCACCTATCCCGACTGGCAGGAACAGATCAAGTTGGCAAGGAGTAAAAACGTGATGATCGAATCGGGAGGAATCACCTGGTTGTTCAATGACGAATTTTATCTGTTTAAAGGAGCCGTTTGGGCAATAAGGGAAGCTGCATCGCTGGTAGGTATGGACAAG
>DFUT01000029.1:0-25286 GCA_002381125.1 Bacteroidales bacterium UBA4179
CGACCCCAAGATGAGATCTCCATTAATAGGGTGGTTATAGACGATGACCTTGATAGGCTGCAGGTGTAAAGGCGGTAACGTCAAAGCCGAGCAGTACTAATTACCCGAACGACTTTTTTTCCGTGCCGTGTATCGTATCGTGTTTCGGACGGATGAATGCTTTCGCTTTTTTCGAGTATGCTTTTTGTTTCTTTTCTTTTTTGTCCGTCATGTTTTTTAACGAATTTAGGCGGCCGAGGCGTCGGGGCTCCACCTCTTCCCATTCCGAACAGAGAAGTTAAGCCCGATAGCGCCGATGGTACTGCAATCGCATGCGGGAGAGTAGGTAGCCGCCGTCTTGTTTTACGAAAGCCTTCGAGGAAGTTCCCTTTTTCCTTCGAAGGCTTTTGTTTTTTTTATATGCCGCCCGGCTCCCCCTTATGCCTCTTTGTCCCTATTGTCCCTCAATCCCCACTTTTATCGAGGGAATTTTCGGTCCTTGACGAAGTAGGGCCGGTCCCGGTTTATCGCCTCTATTATCCCTATGTCCCTATGTCCCCTACTTTGATCGAGGGGGTTTTCAGGGCTTCCGATATGGCAGATTCTACGAGAGGGGCCATAATGGCATAACCTTCCTTATTGGGATGAACCCCATCTTCTGAAAATTTTTTGGGCAATCCGTTATTTTCGTCTGCCATCGCCGAAAAATAATCGCAATAAATTGCGTGGTGTTTTTGCGCATATTCTTTTATACGACGGTTGAGCTCCACTATTTTTGGTGCCGGATTCAATCCCGGACGCCACGGATAATCGGCAGCCGGGAGTACCGAACACAACACGACTCGTATACCATGAAATTGAGCCAATTCTGTCATGGAATACAAATTATCTTCGATCATTTCTAAGGTGGAAGGGCCGGTATTTCCGGCAATATCGTTGGTCCCCGCAAGAATTACAACCACTTTGGGCTGAAGTTTAATGACATCCTGACGAAAACGAATAAGCATTTGTGGCGTTGTTTGTCCACTAATTCCTCTGTTGATGTAGGGACGGCCGGCAAAAAATTCGGGTACTTCTCGAATCCAACCCTCCGTTATCGAATTTCCCATAAAAACCACACGATCTTCATTTTCTTTGGGTAAGCCGATTTTTAAATTTTCCGATTTAAAGCGATTTAGGTTTGCCCAGTCTTGGGCAGCAAGATCTGTTGTGAAACACATCATGATCGATACAATAAAAAAAACGGTAAAACGGTTCATGATTATAATAATTATAAAGGATAAATGATAATAAATAGATGATTCGATTTCAAAAGTACATATTTTATTTCATTTTATAATTGGAGCATGTTACTATTATTTTAGAAAAAAAAACCTAAAAGTAAAAAGCCTGCTATTGTCGATAGTGAGATAATATCTATTTTTAGAGAAATTTTCGCATCGATGAACAAAAAAATCAGAATAATTGTCGTCATTTTTATTGTTTTGCTCCTATTGGGGATGATTTTTTTCCCAAAAATCAAGGCTTTATTTATCACGTCCGATGCCGATATGTTGCAGGAAGGGCCGAGCAGGGGACAGCAGGAGCTGGTTGTAAATGCTACTGTTTTGCGTCCGCAGACATTGCAGAATATGTTTCGTACAAAAGGTGTGTTGTTGCCCGACGAGGAGGTGGATCTTACTTTTGAAACCTCGGGGAAAATTACCGATATCTATTTCGAAGAAGGTTCTTACGTTGAAAAAGGGACCTTGCTGGCAAAAGTAAACGACGAGCCTTTGCTGGCAGAACTCAAAAAACTCGAAGCTAGATTACCGCTGGCAGAGGCACGGGTTTACAGGCAGCGAACACTTTTGGAAAAAGATGCCGTGAGCCAAGAAACATATCAAACCGTGATCACTGAATTGGAAACGCTTAAAGCCGATATCGAGCTAACAAAGGCAAGGATTGCACAAACGGAGCTGAAAGCCCCTTTCAACGGCATTATCGGATTGAGATCTGTCAGCGAAGGAGCGTATGCTTCGCCGTCGGTAGTGGTGGCAAAACTGACAAAAATATCGCCTTTGAAAGTTGAATTTTCGGTGAACGAAAGTCAGGCAAACGAAATTAAACCGGGTGTACCTCTTGTATTTAAAGTGGAAAACGATTTAAACACGTATTCGGCTTCGGTATATGCCGTTGAATCTCAGTTGGATGAAAAAACGTTCTCGCTAAAAGCCAGGGCTCTTTATCCCAATGTCGACGGAAAAATCAAACCCGGCCGGTCGGCAACCATCGAAATCGAATTGAGCCGAATTCACAACGCCATCGTGATTCCTGCTATTGCCGCCATTGCAGAAATGGGTAGGGATATTGCCTATATTTATGACAACGGAAAAGCTAAACGCGTAACCATAGCCAAAGGATTGCGGACGGCTTCGTCGGTACAGATAGTGGAAGGTTTGAGTGCGGGGGATACGTTGCTGGTAAGCGGTGTGATGCAGTTGAGAGACGGTATGCCTGTCAAAATCGAAAAAATAGTTCCCAATACGGCAGATTGATACAATGAATATTTCGGAATTAACCATAAAGCGTCCTGTACTTGCCACAGTTTTGGTTTTGGTCATCGTGCTGTTTGGAATAATCGGCTATTTGAGTCTCCCGGTACGTGAATATCCCAATGTCGATAACCCTATCATTACCGTGAGGGTCAACTATCCGGGAGCCAATGCCGAGGTTATCGAAAATCAGATTACCGAACCGTTGGAGCAAAACATCAACGGTATACCCGGCATTCGGTCGCTCACCAGCCAGAGTAGTCAGGGGTCTTGCCGCATCACTGTTGAATTTGAACTGGATGTCGATTTGGAAACAGCGGCAAACGATGTGCGCGACAAGGTGTCGCGTGCGCAACGTTATTTGCCCCGAGATGTAGATCCCCCCACGGTTTCGAAAGCCGATGCCGATGCTTCGCCCATTATGCAGATTACCGTTCAGAGCCCTATCCGGTCATTGCTCGAAATAAGCGAGATTGCCGAGCTTACGGTAAAAGAACAGCTGCAAACCATTTCCAACGTAAGTGCGGTAGATATTTGGGGAGAAAACCGCTATGCCATGCGTCTATGGCTCGACCCCATGAAAATGGCGGCCTATGGTGTAACGCCTCTCGAAGTGAAAAATGCATTGGACAAAGAAAATATAGAATTGCCTGCCGGAAGCGTGGAAGGCGATCTGATCGAGTTGTCCATTCGTACGTTGGGGCTGATGAAGACGCCCGAAGAATTCAATAATCTGATTCTTAAAGAAGAAGACAAACGCATTGTACGTTTCAAAGATATCGGTTTTGCCGAAATCGATACCGAGAATCGCAAAAACATTCTTCGTCGTAACGGTGTTCCGATGGTGAATGTTGTTGTTGTTCCCCAACCCGGATCGAATCAAGTAGAAATAGCCGACAATGTATACGAACGACTGAAAACCATGCAGAAAGATTTGCCCGACGATGTGAAGCTCGATGTGGTGTATGACAGTACGAAATTTGTGCGTGCTTCCATCAAAGAAGTGCAAGATACCATTGTTATTGCTTTTTTGCTGGTAGTGTTCATCATTTTCGTTTTTTTGCGCGAGTGGCGTGTGACAATGATTCCTACGGTTGTGATCCCGATATCGTTGGTGGGAGCATTCTTCGTGATGTTTATAGCGGGATTTTCGATCAATGTGCTTTCCATGCTTGCCGTGGTGCTTTCTGTGGGATTGGTAGTGGATGATGCCATTGTGGTAACCGAAAATATTTACAGAAAAATAGAACAGGGAATGGAGCCCCGTCAAGCGGCAATAGAAGGATCCAAAGAAATCTTTTTTGCCATTATTTCCACAACCATAACATTGGTGTCTGTTTTTTTCCCTATTGTTTTTATGCAAGGGATGAGCGGTCGGCTTTTCAGGGAATTCAGTTTGGTGATTTCGGGTGCTGTAATTATTTCTTCTTTCGTGGCATTGACGTTTACGCCGATGTTGTCGAGTAAAATTTTGAAAAAAAGAGAGAAGCATAACACATTATATCGAAAGACAGAGCCTTTTTTCGAAAGGGTCAATACAGGCTACGAAAAGCTCCTGCAAGCATTTCTTCGACATAAAAGTGCCGTTTTCCCCATTATTGCCGTTATGGCGTTGTTGATTGTTATATTGTGGAAAACCATTCCTTCGGAACTGGCACCCCTTGAAGATCGTTCGCAAGTTACCGTAAGAACAACGGCTCCCGAAGGGGCAACCTTTGAATATGTGCGAGATTACACTTCTAAAATTTCATACATTGTGGATTCTGTTGTCCCCGAACGCGAGTCGAATATTACACGTGTGTCGGGATCGTCGGGAAATATAAATGTTATTTTGCCCGATATAAAGGAGCGGAAACGCAGTCAGATGGAAATAGCCGATGCACTGTCGGATGCCGTTCGAAACGAAACGGAAGGCAGGTCGTTTGTGCAGCAGCAATCTACTTTTGGAGGCCGCCGAGGCGGCATGCCGGTACAGTATGTTTTACAGGCGACCAATATCGATAAACTGCGCGAGTTTATCCCTCCGTTTATGGAAAAAGTAGAACAAAGTCGTGTTTTTCGTATGTCGGATGTTAATTTGAAATTCACCAGGCCCGAGATTCAACTTCATATCGACCGAGACAAAGCGGCATTGTTGGGGGTAAGTACCCGCGATATCGGGCAAACCCTCCAATATGCCCTCAGTGGTCAGCGAATGGGGTATTTTTATATGAACGGAAAACAGTATCAAATCTTGGGAGAGATCAATCGTCAACAGCGCAATACTCCTCTCGATCTCAAATCGGTTTACATCAAAAATGCTGCCGGGAATATGATTCAAATGGATAATCTGGTGAAGTTGGAAGAATCGGTGGCTCCACCGCAGTTGTATCGTTATAATCGTTTCAGTTCGGCAACCGTTTCGTCGGCTTTGTCTCCGGGTTATACTATTGGCGATGGCATCGACGAGATGAACCGGATTGCGAGTGAAGTACTCGATGAAACGTTTCGCACGGCATTGAGTGGCGAGTCGAAGGAGTATACCGAAAGTTCGTCGAGTTTGATGATCGCTTTCGGATTGGCCATTGTATTGATCTTTTTGGTTCTTTCGGCCCAATTTGAAAGTTTTAAAGATCCGTTCATCATTATGTTTTCGGTACCTCTGGCCGTAGGGGGTGCTTTGGTTTTTATGTATTTTGCAAATGTTACGATGAATATTTTCAGTCAGATTGGAATTATTATGCTTATCGGGTTAGTCGCCAAGAACGGTATTCTTATCGTGGAATTTGCCAATCAGCGACAAGACCACGGCATACCTAAGTTTGAATCTGTACTTGGCGCGTCGGTTCAACGTTTGCGGCCTATTCTGATGACAAGTTTCACTACCATTCTCGGTATGCTGCCTTTGGTGTTTGCCGGAGGAGAAGGTGCCAACGGACGTATCGCAATGGGAATAGCCGTGGTGGGAGGAATGTTGGTATCGACATTATTGACGTTGTTGGTAGTTCCCGCAATGTATATGTATTTGGCAACCGACAGAAATGCGAAAAAACAAAAAGATAAGGAGGCTTAAAGTATGAATGGGATACGATCTTTTTCGCTCATGTTGTTTCTTCTTTTCTTTCCCTTGTTGTTGGAAGCTCAACACGTGTTGGATCTGCAGGAGTGTTTGCAAATCGGCTTGAGAAACAATTACGATTTAAGAATTATTCGTAACGAGGAACAGATCTCTGCCAACAACCTCACGCTTGGCAATGCGGGGTTTCTTCCGACAATTGGTTTGAATGGGGGATATAATTTCAGGGAAAGCAATTCCGATCAGTTTCCCGAGGAAAACGGAGAAACGTTGAAAACTCGCGGCTCCTCAACGCAAATGCTGGACGCCGGAATAAATTTGAATCAGCCACTTTTTGAGGGATTCAAGGTTCAAACCAATTATAAAAGGCTAAATGAGCTTAAAACCATTGGTGAATTGAACACACGCCTTGAAGTGGAAAATTTTATAGCCAATCTTGCGGCTGAATATTTTAATTACGTTCAACAGAATATCCGCCTCAATAATCTGAAATACACGGTTCAGTTGTCGGAAGAACGTTTACGCATAGTGGAAGCCCGATATCAGATCGGTTCGCTTTCGCGACTCGATTTTCAGCAGGCAAAAGTGGATTTCAATGCCGATAGTTCTTTACTGATTCAGCAATATGAAGTATTGAATGCTTCGCGCATCAAATTGAATGAATTGATGGGTGTTGAGAATGTTGAACAACCCTTTGTGACAGAGGATACGCTCATTTATTTCAATGCAGATTTGTCGAAGGATAAATTGTACGAAAGCATGTTGTCTGAAAATACCTTGCTGAAGCTTGTGGAGAAAGATAAAGTATTGAGCGAACTCGATCTTAAAACGCTTCAAAGTCAAAATTATCCCTACCTGAAACTGAATGCCGAATATGGGTTTACTCATTATGACTACAATACCGGTACAATCGACAAACAACGAAATTGGGGTCCTGTGGTAGGGGTGACATTGGGATTCAATGTTTTTAACGGCTTTAATCGGAAACGGGAGCAGAAAAATGCCCGGATAGCTATAGAAAACCGGCAATTGGCAATCGAAAAGCAAAAATTATCGTTGAAAAGCAATTTTGCAAATATGTGGATGGCCTATCAAAACAACATAGAACTGACCAAATTGGAATACGAGAGTTTGGAAAATGCACGAATCAATTACGAGATTGCCATCGATAGGTATAAATTGGGGGATCTTTCCGGCTTGGAACTTCGCGAAGCACAGAATAGCTTGCTAGAGGCCGGGCAAAGGCTCGTAAGTGCTCAATATCGCACCAAACTTTACGAAATATCGCTATTGCAGATCAGCGGGAAAATCGAAAAGTATTTGCAATAAATAACGGTTGGGGTTTTTATTTTAATTGTTTTTACATTTTACATTTCAAATCAGGTAAAATTAAGAAGAATTATTGTTATTTTGTTTTATTGTTTTATACCTTTGTCGATAGCATAAGTTATCCCATTAAAAATAAATCTCGTATATATGGATAAAATTCAGGAACTTACCTCTAAACTTTATTCCGAAGGAATAGAAAAGGGAAAAGAAGAAGCCGAAAAAATCATCAACGAAGCCAAGGCCTTAAGCAATCGGATTATTGAAGACGCAAAAAATAAAGCGCGGGAAATTGTTGCGGCGGCCGAAAAAGAAGCAAAAGAGTTAAAAAGCAATACCGAAGCCGAATTAAAACTTTATGCTTCACAAGCCATCGAGGCATTGAAAACGGAAATTGTCAATCTTGTTACGGATAAATTGGCCAAATCCAATGTAAAAGCTGCGTTTGAAGACAAAGAGTTTATGCAGAAAGTTATTTTGGAGTTGGTGAAAAATTGGGCAAGAGACGAAAAGCTCGTTATCGGTGTTGAAAATGCCGAAGAATTGAAAAACTATATTGCCGCAAACGCAAAAGGTTTATTGGAAAAAGGACTAAAAATTGAGTCGGTAAGCGGGATAAAAACCGGTTTTATTCTTGCCCCCGAAGACAGTACATATAAAGTAAAATTCGGAGAAGAGGAGTTTGTCGAATATTTCAAAGAATTTCTGCGTCCACAGATACGGGAACTTTTGTTCTGACAAAAGAAAGACAATCGTATGGCTGAAAATCAATATTACTGTTTTGTTGCCGGACTGCCTGATATTTTTTTCGATTCCACGAAACTTCCGTTTACGGTAGACGAGTTCGGGGAAATGTTGGAAGAGGTGCTGGCTAATGAAGATAAAAAGCTGGTCGATAAGTATTTCCTGAAGTACGACAACGAAAATCTCCTTGCCTTTTTAAAAAATAAGAATGCCGAGCTCAACAAGAAAGGGAAAATCTCTTCGGAAGAGATTAAAGAGACCATCGATTCGATAGAAGTCGATTTTCCCATTCAAAATCCGGAAATTCCACCCTATTTTGAGGGTTATATTCGTTTGTGGCTCGATGAGAGCGCGCATGACGAGAATAAACTGTGGGAAGATCTCATGTCGGAATTTTATATGGATTATGGACGGGAGTCGAAAAACAAGCTCGTTTCCGGGTGGTTTGAGTTGAACCTGAATATCGGCAATATCTTGGCAGCCATTTACTGTAAGAAATACGGGTTGGATGTCAATACTGTAATTGTGGGGAATAATGAAGTGGCACGACTCATTCGTGAAAACCCGAATGTGCGGGATTTCGGTTTGAGCCGCGAGCTCGAATATTTTGATACGCTCCAACGTATAGCAGAAGAGACGGACATTTATGAACGAGAACGCAAAATCGATAGGCTTCGCTGGGATTGGCTCGACGAGAATACCGTATTCGATTATTTCAATATCGATTTTATATTTGCTTATTTATGTAAGCTGAATATTTTGGAGAGGTGGGTTAATTTGAATGCCGAAGAAGGTGAACGTATTTTTCGCCAATTAATTGCCGATTTAAAGAGTGATGTATCGGTAAGCAACGAGTAAGAAATATAGAAAGTAAACAAAATATGCCAACAAAAGGATTTGTTAAGGGAATTGTATCGAACCTTGTAATAGTTGAAGTCGATAACCCTGTTTCACAGAACGAAATTGCCTATATTGACCTGGATGGGACAAAATTGATGGCAGAAGTGATTAAGGTAATCGGGAAGAATGTGTATGTTCAGGTTTTTGAAAATACACGCAACTTGAAGGTGGGGGCTCCTGTGGAATTTGCCGGTCACATGCTTGAAGTGGTTTTGGGTCCGGGATTATTGTCGCGTAATCTCGATGGGCTGCAAAACGATCTCGATAAAATGGAAGGGATATTTTTGAAGCGCGGGCAATATACCTATCCGCTCGATGAGGATGTGTTGTGGGATTTTGAACCCCTTGCCGAAGTAGGGGATAAGGTTACCGCAGGTTCGTGGTTGGGAAAAGTGGAAGAAAATCATCAGCCACATAAGATTATGGTGCCGTTTGTCATGACCGGAGAATATACGGTAAAAAGTATTGTTCCCAAAGGGAAATATACCATCCATCAGACCATAGCCGTGGTAGAAGATCATGAAGGAAAGGAAACCGAAATTACGATGGTTCAGAAATGGCCTGTAAAAATTCCGTTGACTGCCTATCGCGAAAAGCCGAGACCTTATAAATTGCTTGAAACCGGTGTCCGTATCATCGATACGCTGAATCCGATAGTGGAAGGAGGTACCGGATTTATTCCCGGTGCTTTTGGAACAGGGAAAACAGTGTTGCAGCATGCCATTTCACGTCAGGCGGAAGCCGATATCGTGGTGATTGCAGCTTGTGGGGAACGAGCCAACGAGGTGGTTGAAATTTTCACCGATTTTCCTAAGCTCATCGATCCGCATACGGGTCGCAAACTTATAGAGCGTACCATTATTGTGGCGAATACTTCGAATATGCCGGTAGCGGCGCGCGAAGCGTCGGTTTATACGGCAATGGCCATCGCCGAATATTATCGATCTATGGGATTGAAGGTGTTGCTGATGGCCGATTCCACTTCGCGTTGGGCGCAAGCGTTGCGTGAGATGAGCAACCGGTTGGAGGAGCTTCCGGGACCCGAAGCTTTCCCGATGGATTTGTCGGCTATCATTTCCAATTTTTACGGTAGAGCAGGATATGTGGTACTCAATAATGGGGAAGAAGCTTCCATTACTTTCATTGGAACGGTTTCACCCGCCGGAGGCAATCTCAAAGAGCCGGTTACGGAAAATACGAAAAAGGTAGCCCGTTGTTTTTACGCATTGGAACAAGAGCGCGCCGATATGAAGCGATATCCGGCCATCAGTCCGATCGAATCTTATTCGAAATACTTGGAATATCCCGAATTCGAAGAATATGTTTCTACGCATATTTCGCCGGACTGGATAGAGAAGATCAACGAATTGAGAACCCGATTGCTGCGCGGTAAAGAAGTGGCGGAGCAAATCAATATTTTGGGCGATGATGGGGTTCCGGTAGATTATCACATTGTTTTTTGGAAATCGGAATTGATTGATTTTATTCTGCTTCAACAAAATTCTTTCGATCCTATCGATGCCGTGACTCCGATAGAACGACAGAAATACATTGTTGATATGATAATTGAGATTTGTCGCTTCGAATTCGAATTCGACAACTTCAACGAAGTGGCCGATTATTTCAAAAAGATGATCAATATTTGTCTTCAAATGAATTATTCCGAATTTCTATCGGAAGAATTTCAGCACTATCGCAAACAACTCGATGCGTTTGTAAAGTCAAAAGCACTTGAAACGGTAGAAGAATAAAAAATTATTGAGGTTGACTGCTAAAAGTTTTTCAGTATGGCAAAAGCATTTCAAAAGATATACACGAAAATTACACAGATAACAAAAGCGACTTGTTCGGTGAAAGCGGCCGATGTTGGGTACGACGAAATGGCCATCATCGATGGGAAATTGGCGCAAGTGATAAAAATTGTCGGAGACGAAGTTTCTTTACAGGTGTTTCGCGGTACCGAGGGAATTCCAACCAATGCCGAAGTGATTTTTACAGGTAAGGCACCTACGTTAAAAGTGGGAGAGCAATTGATTGGCCGTTTCTTTAATGCGTATGGCGAACCCATCGATGGCGGTCCTATTCCCGAGGGGGAAGAACGCGAAATCGGAGGCCCATCGGTAAATCCGGTGCGACGTGCGCAACCATCCGAATTGATTGCAACCGGGATTCCCGGTATTGATCTGAACAACACATTGGTAACCGGTCAGAAAATCCCTTTCTTTGCCGATCCCGATCAGCCTTTTAATCAAGTCATGGCAACGGTAGCGCTGCGAGCCCAAGCCGATAAAATCATTCTTGGCGGTATGGGAATGACAAACGACGATTATTTATACTTTAAAAATACATTTAGCGACGCAGGGGTGCTGGATCATATTATCTGTTTCATGAATACCACCGAGGATCCGGCTGTGGAGCGATTGCTGGTGCCCGATATGGCATTGACGGCTGCCGAATATTTTGCAGTGGAAAAGAACGAGAAAGTGTTGGTGTTGCTGTCGGATATGACTTCCTATGCCGATGCGTTGGCCATCGTTTCTAATCGTATGGATCAGATCCCTTCGAAAGATTCTATGCCCGGGTCGTTGTATTCCGATTTGGCAAAAATATACGAAAAGGCAGCACAGTTTGCTACCGGAGGTTCCATTACCATTATTGCGGTGACTACCCTTTCGGGTGGCGACATTACGCATGCCGTACCCGACAATACGGGTTATATTACGGAAGGGCAATTGTTTTTGCGTCACGATACCGATGTAGGTAAAGTTATCATCGATCCGTTTCGTTCATTGTCGCGACTAAAACAACTTGTTCAAGGAATAAAGACTCGTGAAGATCATCCCCAGGTGATGAATGCTGCCGTTCGTTTGTATGCCGATGCGGCAAATGCAAAAACGAAAATGGAAAACGGGTTTGATCTCACGGAATATGATAAACGAGCGTTGGCTTTTGCAAAAGAATATTCCCGAACTATTCTTGCTATCGATGTAAACTTGGATACGACGGAAATGTTGGATAGAACATGGGGTTTGTTTTCGACCTATTTCAAACCCGAAGAGGTGAATGTGAAGAAAGAATTGGTAGAGAAGTACTGGAAAAATTAATATGGCTATAAAATTCCAATACAATAAAACTTCGTGTCAACAGTTGGAAAAACAGCTGCAGATACGCGAACGCGCGCTTCCAACGTTGAAAAACAAAGAGACCGCTTTGCGTATGGAAGTGAAAAAAGCCAAAAAAGAAGTTGAAAGACTGGAAGCAGAGCTGGAAGAACAGATTAAGTCTTACGAAAAGATGCTCGGGTTATGGAAAGAATTTGATCCTACGTTGGTAAGAATAAAAGATGTTGATCTGTCGAAAAAGAAGATTGCCGGTGTGGCATTTCCTATACTCAACCGTGTGGAGTTTGAAGTGAAACGTTTCAGCATCTTCAACCGGCCGAAGTGGTTTCTCGATGGTATACATATCCTTGAAACCCTAGCCGAAATAGGGATTTGTAGGGATTTCAATTCCATTAAGCTTGAACGATTGGAATATGCACGAAAAAAAACAACACAAAAGGTGAATTTGTTCGAGAAGGTGCAAATCCCGGGATATCAAGATGCCATTCGTAAGATAAAGCGGTATTTGGAAGATGAAGAAAATCTTTCCAAATCGTCGCAGAAAATTATGCGTGCTCGTCTGGAAAAAAGGAAGGAGGAAGAAGGATGGTAGCAAAAATGAAAAAACTCACTTTTCTTATCTTTCATAAAGATTATGAACATTTTCTTCATGATCTTCGTGAACTGGGAATGGTGCACGTGGTGGAAAATAAGTTGAATCAGACGCAGAGCGAACAACTTGAAAAGCTTTACATGCAATGGAAACAACTTTCGGAAGCAAAAAAAATACTCGAGAAATATCGCGATAAAAAGAATCCTCTTCCGCCAAATCCGGTGGACATTGAAAAGGGGTATCGTTTGCCTCGGGAAATTGAAAAAATTCAGGCGGATGCAGCCGCTTTGACACAACAATTGCAGATAAGCAAAAAGGAACGCGATGCACTGATTCCGTGGGGTAATTTCGATCCGGAAAACATTTCCCGCCTCGAAAGTGCCGGTTATTTTATCCATTTCTTTGTAGTAGCCAATCGCGACTACAATCCCGAATGGGAAGAGCTTTATAATGCAATAGTAATTGAGACGAAAAGTTCGAAAACATATTTCATTACTATCACAAAGGACCGGGATATTCCGAAAAAGCTAAATTTGGAAGCGGTGAAAATGCCGGAAGTTTCCCTTGAACAGCTAAACGGGATGATTGACGATTTGAATGCGAAGTTGCAAGAGAACGAAGAAAAATTGAGGCGGTTGACCGCAGATCTTCCTTCTTTGGAAGCGGCGATAGCGGAAATCGATTCGGAAATTCGTTTTACGCGTGTGCAAGTGAGTGCCGATCATGTGGCCGACAATAAAGTCATGTTGTTGCAAGGATGGGTCCCCGAATCCAACGAACAGGATATCTGCAATTACCTGGAATTGAAAGAAGTATTTTACATTATCGAAGATCCGCAGCCCGAGGATGATGTGCCTATTTTGTTGCAAAATAAAAAGTTTGCAAGATTGTTTGAACCCCTTACCGAAATGTACACGTTGCCCAAGTATAGCGAGCTCGATTTGACTCCTTATTTTGCACCGTTTTATATGATTTTTTTCGGTTTGTCTTTGGGTGATTTGGGCTACGGATTGTTTTTGTTTCTTGCGGCAACGGTGGTTAAGATCATTAAAAAAACATCGCTGGGAAAGAACTTGAAAGATATTTTGACTTTGGCTCAAGTGCTGGGTGCATCCGCCTTTTTTTGCGGTTTGTTGACCGGAGGTTTTTTCGGTTTCAACATTTATGAGGTCAATATTCCTTTTGTCGCCATGTTGAAAGAGAAAATATTTTTGGATAACAATCAAATGTTTGTTCTTTCCCTTGTTCTGGGTGTTGTGCAGATCATGTTTGGATTGTTGCTTAAAATTTTCAATCGCAAAAGGCAATTCGGCTTCAAATATGCTTTATCTACCATTGGCTGGTTTGTTTTATTGCTGAGCATCGGTATAGCCGTACTTTTACCTACGTATTTTCCGTTGTTTGGCACAGCCCATACTATTGTGGCATTGGCAGCCGGTATATTGATTTTCTTTTTCAACTCGCCGGGAAAAAATCCGTTGTTCAATCTCGGTTTGGGTTTATGGGATACCTATAATATGGCAACAGGATTACTTGGAGATGTGTTGTCGTATGTCCGCTTGTTTGCGTTGGGTTTGTCGGGAGGTATTTTGGCGAGTGTATTTAACAGCCTGGCCGTTGGTATAAGCCCCGACAACAATGTCGTGATAGGAGCCATAGTTACCGTGCTCATTTTTGTTGTTGGACATGGGATCACCATTTTCATGAATACTTTGGGAGCCATTGTTCATCCCATGCGTTTGACTTTTGTCGAATTTTATAAGAATGCCGAATTTACCGGCGGCGGAAAAAAATACAATCCGTTTAAAAAATAATTAACAGAAATTTAAATTACTAGTAACAAAATAATTCAATTAACATTATGGACATTAATTTATTACTTGCTTATTTGGGAATAGGTATTATGATCGCTCTTTCGGGTGTAGGAAGTGCTTACGGCGTGACAATAGCCGGTAATGCAACCATAGGAGCACTGAAGAAAGACAGCAGTAAATTCGGAAATTTTCTGGTATTGACCGCTCTTCCCGGGACGCAAGGGTTGTATGGTTTTGCCGGTTATTTCATGTTTCAGAACATCTTTGGCGTGTTGACTCCGGAGATTACTTCCATTCAGGCTGCTGCCGTGTTAGGTGCAGGATTGGCTATGGGATTGGTGGGCTTGCTTTCTGCCATCCGTCAAGGTCAGGTATGTGCAAACGGTATTGCAGCCATTGGGCAGGGGCATGATGTTTTCGGCAATACGCTTATTTTGGCCGTGTTCCCCGAACTTTATGCCATTGTGGCATTGGCAGGCGTATTCCTTATCGGAAATGCTATCGTATAATTTTTAGGTGCTTGGTTTGTTTTTGTTGTTCGACTCTTTTTTTTGACGATAGATGCCGATGTCGCTCATTGAAGCGGGATCATCTATCGGTTCGATATGGGTAGAAACGGTTACAGGTACATTGAACATATCTTCGATCGATTGCTCGATAAGGTCGGCATAGTCATGTCCTTTTTTCACTGTCCACCAACCGGGAACAAGTAAATGCACCGAAATGAACATGTGTTGTCCGGCTTGTCGTGTCATCAATGAATGGTAATCGATATTTTTTTCTTTGAGTGAGTCCAGATAAGATGTTATTTTTTTTATTGCCTCTTCCGAAATGGAAGCATCCATCAAGCCGCTTGCCGATCGGCTAATGAGTTGATAGCCCGTATAAATAATATTAATCGCTACCAAAATGGCAATAATGGGATCCAAAATATAGATCCCTGTCAGTTTTACTATAAGAATTCCGACAATAACTCCTGCTGAGGTCCAGACATCGGTCAGTAGGTGTTTTCCATCGGCTTCGAGCACGATCGAATTTCTTTTTTTTCCGTTTTCGATAAGGATAAGGGCAACAACCAGGTTGATTAACGATGCTCCCAGAGAAAATAACAAACCGGTATTCAGGTTTTCCAATGGAGTCGGCTCAATGATACGGGGGACAGCCGAACGAATAATGCTTAAGGCAGCAAGAACGATGAGGGCTCCTTCGATTGCACTCGAAAAATATTCGGCCTTGGTGTGCCCATATTCATGTTCTTTATCTGCGGGTTTTGCCGAAATGGTAAGCATGATCAGTGCCATTATTGCTCCGATGAGATTGACAAACGATTCCAAGGCATCGGAAAAGAACCCTGTTGATCCGGTGAGATAAAAAGCATAAAATTTAAGCAGAATAGTAGCAACTGCAGCCGCAAGGGACAAGTAGATAAATTGTTTTAGGGATTTCTGTTGCATATGCCGATTATTGAGTAAAAATTGTAAATCCAAATTTACATAAATTCCTTTTATTCTGCAAAAAATAGGCTTCGATTTTTATGCAGTATAGTTTTAAATAGGATGGATTTATTTGGCTAGATTTACTTTTGACGAAAAAACAGGCTTAGGAAATATTGCAAATAATGCAGGAAATGTATTATCTTTGCGCTGCATTGACGTAGTTTCAATTTTTATTATTTTGCGGAAGTAGCTCAGTCGATAGAGCATCAGCCTTCCAAGCTGAGGGTCGCGGGTTTGAGTCCCGTCTTCCGCTCATTTAATCATTCATAAGAAAGGAAAGCGGCTAGTAAATCGGTCGCTTTTTCTTTTTTGCAAAAATGAATCCCATATGTCGGGTAAATCGACAACTACAGAACAGATCCGCGATTTTACGCAAGGTAAGATTTTTAACCAACTCATTGCGTTGGCTATGCCGTTAATGGCGATTAGCTTCATCCAGATGACCTATAATTTGGTGGATATCATGTGGATTGGCAGGCTTGGCAGCCGATCGGTTGCTGCAGTGGGTACCATTGGGATGATCATGTGGATGATGAATTCGCTTGCCTTGACTTCAAAGGTGAGTGCCGAAATTTCTATCGGGCAATCGGTTGGTGCGAAACGAATCGATCAAGCGGTTATTTATGCATCGCACACCACTACTCTTGCTATCTTGCTCGGTGTGTCATTTGCTTTGCTTTTTATTGTTTTTCCCCATCCTTTTGTGTCTTTTTTCAAGTTACAGCATGATATTGCCGCAGAAGCCGTGGATTATCTGCGAATTGTGGCGTTTGGTTTGCCTTTTGCCTTTTTGATTCTTAATTTTTCGGGTATTTGTGTCGGTTTGGGCAGAAGCGATATTCCGTTTTATTTCAATGGCGTAGGACTCGTATTGAATATCATTCTCGATCCTGTTTTTATATTCGGCGTAGGTCCTTTTCCGGCATTGGGCTCGGCCGGTGCCGCAGTAGCCACATGTATATCTCAACTTGTTGTAGCCATGTTGTTTGTTTATCATTTAAAAAGAAAAAACGGGTTATTGGGGAAATTCCCTTTTTTTGCTCGTTTTCATCGAAGATATATATACAACATTTTGAAACTTGGATTACCTGTTGCGGCCATGAATATGTATTTTTCTTTTATCAGCATGAATCTTGCACGTATTGCATCGATATATGGAGGTCATTTGGGAGTAACTAGCCAGACGACCGGCGGTCAGATTGAAGGGATTACTTGGAATACTTCGCAGGGTTTTTCGACGGCATTGGGTAGTTTTGTGGCACAAAATTATGCTGCCCGTCGTATGGATCGGGCATGGAAAGCTTATCACTATACCTTGCTTATGATGGGTATTTTGGGAATGATTGTTTCACTTGCTTTTATACTGAAGGGGGAAAATATATTTGCCTTATTTATTCCCGAAAAAGCAGCGTATGAAGCCGGTGGGCATTATTTGTTCGTTATGGGGATATCGCAATTGTTTATGATGCTGGAATTGACTACGCAAGGGATGTTCAACGGGATAGGGAAGACAACCATACCGGCAGTTATCAGCATCGGATTTAACACATTGCGTATTCCGCTGGCTGTATTTTTGGCAGGAAAAATGGGCATAAGCGGTGTTTGGTGGGCTATCTGTGTGTCATCCATCCTAAAAGGCATTGTTTCTCCCACCTGTTTTTACTTTTTTAAACGAAAAATTCGATCAGCATCCCGGTAGGAATAAACCGATATCGTTGACCGGCAGATTGAATTGGTTTGCAACGTATGAGTTGACCATTCTTCCGGAATACATATAAAAACCGCTAGCAAAGCCCCTGTCGAGACGTGCAAACTGATCTAAACCGCCAAAATCGGCGAGAAAAGTAAAAAGCGAAGAAAAAATATTGCTCAGTGCTATGGAGGCCGTTCGTGCTACGCGTGAGCTGATATTGGGTTCGCAAAAGTGGAGCACACCGTATTTTTCGAACACGTGAGGATGATCGGGCAAACAAGCTTCCATCGTAGTTTCGAAGCATCCTCCCTGTGCAATGCGCAAATCGATGATGATTGACCCTTTTTTCATTTCACGAACCAAATCGGTTGAAATACGGTAGAAGTGTGTTTTATTGACGTATTGCATGGCCCCAATGACGACATCTGCCGAGCGAAAGGTATTTCTCAAAACGTTGGGCTGTAAGGTGGATGTAAAAAGTGTTTGCCCAAGAGTTTGTCGAATATTTCGCAGTTTGTCGATATCGTCGTCAAATACCTTCACCAATGCACCCAATGCCATTGCTGCCCTTGCAGCTACTGTTCCGGCTACACCTGCTCCTATAATTACCACTTCGGTAGGCGATATTCCCGGAATGCTTCCCAGTAGAATCCCTTTTCCTCCATGAGCGTTGGTGAGCAACTCTGCTGCCAAGGTTATTGAATATGCGCCTTCGATTTCGGACATGGATATTACAAAAGGCGACATTTCCGTGTTGTCGTAAATAAGTTCATATGCCAATGCATTTATTCTTTTTTCAGACATTAATTCCAGTGTGGATTTAGTCAGTTGATGCAATTGCAAAAATGAGAACACGGTGGTTCGGGGTTTCATCATTTCCACCTCTTCCAATGAGGGAGGCGATATTTTGATAATCAGATCGGCTTGCATGATTTCACTATGCGTATCGACAATTTCGGCACCCGAGTCGGCATACGAATGATCGGGATAATTAATACCTTGTCCTGCTCCTTTTTCCATGAACACACGATGCCCTTCTTCAACCAGTAAAGCCGTTGTTTCCGGTGTTAGCGCCAATCGTTTTTCCACCGACTGATTTTCTTTGGGAAGGCCGATTGTTAGCGAAGCTTTCTTTTTATCGACTTTTTGCAGTAATTCGTGCACGCAAAAAGAAGTATTTTTTAATGGTTCATAAATCATTTGTTCCGAGTTTTCAATTGTTCTGCTATTCGGTTTACAGTAATGTGCAGATGTTCTTTGGTTATGAGCCTTTCGCTTTTAATAACAAGATCCGCTTTATTGTAATAACGTTCTCTTTCATGAAGTTGTTTATCGATAAAAGGAATTAATTCTTCTTTCGATTTTCCGGCAATAAGCGGTCTGATGGTTTTTGAAGCCAACAGCCGGTTGGCCAACTCTTCGGGGTCGACTTGAATGTATACTGTTGTTCCTGCTTTGTTCATCATCTCCATATTATCGAAAAAACAAGGTGTTCCTCCACCGCATGAAATTACTATATCTTCAAAAGCCGAAACTTCATGCAATGCTTTTCGTTCAATTTTTCTGAACCCTTCTTCTCCCTTTTCTTCAAACAATTGATGGATACTTTTTTGATGGGTATCTTGTATATATTTGTCCAAATCGATGAAGTCGACTCGTAAAGTTCTACTCAGTGCTTTTCCGATTGTCGTTTTTCCCGCTCCCATGTAACCGATGAGAAATATACGTTCCATCTTTTTTATTTTGGCACAAAAATAACGAATTATCTATAATAATGGAACAAACAATCGCACGCAGGATTCAAAAAAACGTTCAAGGGAGGGACGTTTTATCCAATTTTTCAGGAAAATTTGTTCGCAATCGTGTTGATCTGCAATAAAAATTCTTCGTGCTTGTTTCCCCGTTTCCTCATCGTAGATAAAAGCTCCTATTTCGAAATTTTGTTCAAGACTGCGACTGTCGAAGTTGGCTGAGCCTATCAGTGTAAGCGAATCGTCGAATACCATGAGTTTCGAGTGCAAAAATCCTTTTTTGTAAAAATATATCTTAGCCCCGTTTTCAAGCATCTCTTGTATGTATGAGCGTGAAGCAAGCTGTACCAATTGCATGTCGGATCGTTCGGAAAGCATGATTCTCACATCCACTCCTCTTATGGCTGCTGCGTGTAATGCTTTTATCATGGCATCGGGAGGCAAGAAGTAGGGTGTTTGAATAAAAATCGATTTTTTCGCATTGTAGATAGCTTGGAGAATACCGAAAGGAATTCCGTTTTCTTCTTTTAAGGGTCCGCTTTCTACTATTTGCATGGGAATATTGCCGTAAATTTCCAAGGGAGGAAAATATTTTAGAGAGGTGATGAGTGTTTGCGATACAAAATACCAGTCGAGAAGAAATGCCGATTGCAATCCTTGTACGCCTTTTCCTTCGATTCGGGCATGCGTATCGCGCCAACATCCCCATTCGAAACCATGGATATAGCGGTCGGCTACATTCATTCCCCCAACATAACCTATGCGACCATCGATAACCACGATTTTTCGGTGATTTCGGTAATTTATTCTTGAGGTGAGGGCAGGGAATGCCAATTTGAGAAAAGGCTCGGTTTCGATACCGGCTTTTCGGTATTCTTCGTAATAATTTTTTTTTGCTTTTCTTGATCCGAAGCTGTCGTAAATAATGCGTATTTCGAGACCTTCGCGTGCTTTTTCGATGAGTGCTTCTTGAATTTTTTTGCCGATTTCATCGTCCAGCAAAGCGTAATATTCAACGTGGATGTGCTTTTTGGCATTCGCTATATCGGCAAATAAACTATCGAATTTATCTTGTCCGTTGGTAAAGATTTTTACGTCGTTTCCACCTAAAAGGGGGGAGTGATCGATGTTTTTCAAAAGAGTGATCAAACTGATGTAATCTTCCGGGATGATAAATTCTTCCTGAGTACCAATTTCGTCTAGCGGTCTTTTTTTCAACCTGCTGTATATGCGTTTGGAAATGACGTGCTTTTTGGTGACATCTTGTCCGAAAATCAAATACCAGATAATTCCTATAACCGGCAAAAAAATCACCGCCATTATCCATGCCACGGTTTTAATGGGATTGCGGTTTTCGGAGATCACTACTACTACTATACTCAGAACAGTAAAAATATAGATGATCTGAAAAACAAGAATCAGGGTATCGTTACTCAAACCAATATACATAATAAATTAGCGGTATTTACTTTCGTTTACGTCACCCAAAATGTTTAGATAAGACCGATAACGACTTTCGCTGATATAATGATTTTCGACGGCTTTCAGTACGGCACAATCGGGTTCGTTGATATGCATGCAATTGTAGTAGCGGCAATTTTTTGAAAATCGGAAGATTTCGGGGAAATAGTGCGATATTTCTTGTGGGGTCATGTCGATGATGCCAAATCCTTTTATACCCGGCGTATCGATTATATAGCCACCCGTGTCGATTTTAATCATTTCAGAAAATGTGGTTGTGTGCGTTCCTTTGAGGTGATAGTCCGAAATTTTTCCGACTTTGCGTGAGTTGTCTTTTTGCAGTGCATTGATCAAACTCGATTTTCCAACACCCGAATGACCGACAAGCAACGTTATTTTGTTTTTAATTCTTTCTCGTAAATCCTCGATGCCTTCTCCCGTTTCGGCGGATGTTTTCAGGTGAGGATAACCAATGGTTTCATACAAATGGATTAGTCCGTCGAGGTATTCTTTGTCGTCTTCATCGTACAGATCTATTTTATTGAAGACGAAGCATACAGGAATACGATATGCCTCGGCTGTTGCCAGAAACCGATCGATAAATATTGTTGTGGTTTCGGGAAACCGAACGGTGACGCACAAAAGCGCTTCATCTATATTTGCTGCCAGAATGTGTGCTTGTTTGGAAAGGTTGGATGCACGGCGGACGATATAATTTTTTCGATCTTCTATTTCGGTAATGAATGCCGTTCCATCGGGATTTTTATCGATAGTCACATAGTCGCCCACTACGATTGGGCTGGTACTGCGAATTCCTTTCAAACGAAAACTACCTTTCGCTTGACACACAATTTCTTCTCCGTTTTCCGTACGAACCCAGTAGGTGTTGCCCGTATTTTTAATTACCAATCCCCTCATTTCAAACACCTTGCGGTGCAGTGTTTTGGCACCGCAGGCGATACTGCACGGTTTAGTTTGCTTTTAAATTTAAATGGTGAGAATTTCTTTTTCTTTTGCGGCAAACATTTCATCAATTTTTTTGATGTATTTGTCGTGAAGTTTTTGAATGTCTTCTTCGGCATCTTTCCCGATGTCTTCGGCAAGTCCGTTTTTTACTTCTTTTTTTATTTCCTCAATTGCATCACGACGTGCATTGCGAATACTTATTTTTGCGTCTTCGGCCTCTTGTTTGGTTTGTTTTACCAGCGTTTTTCGTCGTTCTTCGGTCAAAGGGGGAATGTTTAGTCGAATTACTTCACCGTTGTTTTCGGGAGTGATGCCAATATTGGAATTGATGAGGGCTTTTTCGATTACTTTCAGCATCGTTTTTTCCCAAGGTTGTATTAAGATGGTCTTTGCGTCGGGAGTTGTTATGGTAGCTACGTTTGATAGCGGGACCAAACTTCCGTAATATTCTACACGCACGCCGTCGAGAATATGCGTATTGGCTCTGCCGGCCCGAATACGAGCGAAGGTTTCATCGAGAAATTCGATGGCCATCTTCATTTTTTCTTCAGTTTCCTTTTTAATTTTAGAAATTTCAGCCATGTCTTTTAAAGATTTTTATTTGGGTAAGATAAACAAAATTTTTTTATTTATGTACATAAGTGCCTATGTTTTCTCCTGAAATTACTCTTTTGAGATTCCCGGGTATATCCATATTGAAAACAATCAGCGGAAGGTTGTTCTCTTTGCAGAGAGTGGTGGCGGTAAGATCCATTACTCTTAGTCCCCGAAAATAGATTTCATCGAACGAAATTTCGTCGAATTTGCTTGCAGTGGAATCTTTTTCGGGATCGGCAGTATAAACACCGTTGACCCGTGTTCCTTTTAAAAGAATATCGGCTTCAATCTCGATTCCACGCAGGGCAGCTGCCGTATCGGTGGTGAAAAACGGGTTTCCTGTTCCACAAGAAAAAATGGCAATTTCGCCGTTTTTCAGTGCTTCAACGGCTTTTTGATTGGTATACAGTTCGCCAACCGGCTCCATGCGGATAGCCGTAAATACGCGATTTTTTTGTCCAATGGCTGTGAGTGCCGAGCTGATTGCCAAACTGTTGATAACGGTTGCCAACATTCCCATTTGGTCGCCTTTTACCCGGTCGAATCCTTTTGATGTACCGCTAAGTCCACGAAAAATATTTCCTCCGCCGATAACGATACCCATTTCCACTCCTTGTTGGGCCACTTCTTTGATTTGTTTGGCATATTCGGCAAGACGAGTTTCGTCAATACCGTATTGTTTTTCTCCCATCAGCGATTCTCCGCTGAGTTTCAATAATATTCGTTTATATTTCATTTTTATTTATTCATTTACAAAAACAATTTCTTTAAAAGCATATGCTCTTACGTTATCGTCGTCCGGCGTTTTTAATATGAGTTGCCCTGAGGGGAGCGTATTTACGATTTTTGCCAAAAACTTCCCATTTGCGTCTTTGAACCAATAGTAATTGTCGCGTCGGTATAAATTGTGCATATATTCTTCTTCGATTTCGATAGTACCGATTTTGCCTTGTTCCAACTTGCGATAGAGAATAAAAAATTCATGCAGCAGCATATTGAGGATAGACTCTTTGTTGTAAGTTACTCCTGTAATTTGTTTTAATGAAACGGGGTTGGGCAACTCGGATGGAAAGATTTCCTGATTGAGATTCAATCCGATACCGATGATGGTGTTTTCTATTTTATTGCCTTTCAAATCATTTTCGATGAGAATACCGGCAATTTTTTTATCTTTCCAATACATATCGTTGGGCCATTTAATGCAAATATCGTGTGTGAACCGATCCAGTGTGTTTTTTATTGCCAGCGAAGCAATGCGCGAGATAATGAATTGGTCTTTTGCAAAAACGTTTTTAGGATAAATGAGTAAACTGAAGAGGAGATTTTTACCCTTGGCCGAAATCCATGAATTTCCTCTTTGTCCCCGTCCTCCGGTTTGATAATCGGCAACAACAATTGAGCCTTCTTCGAGATGTTTTTCCCGGAGAAGTTGTTTCAGATAGGAATTTGTTGATTCGGTTTCTTCTAATCGGATAATCAATCTTTTTTCACTTAATCGATCCATGCTGTTTTTTTTACTCGTTATTGTAAAAGGCCTTACCATGAAGGTAGAAAAGCATCTTCAATGTGGTTCAGTTCAAACTCGCGTCCATTCCATAATGCCCCAACAATATCGAATCGCGCGGGTTTATCGATCTTTTTCCCAATAAGATAGCAGTTGGCTGCTTTTACCATTCGCCGCATTCGCCTTTCATCGACAAAATCTTCCGGGTTCCCCCATTGCAACGATGTTCTGCTTTTTACTTCTACAAAAATAATATAAGTATCGTTTTCGGCAATAATATCTACTTCATAACCCCTGAACGACCAATTCCGCTCTCGTATTCGATATTTTTTTGCTTGCAACAATCGCGTTGCCGCCTCTTCCCCTTGTTTGCCGAGTTCGTTGTGTTGAGCCATACCAATAACTTTTTATTTCCTTGGAATAGGTAAAAATACATATTTTAAGGAAACAAAATCCTCTTTTTTGAAAAAATCATTGTTCTAGAGAGCTAGTTCATAAATTTTCCTTACATCTTCTTCGGTTAATTTGACAAAACTGCCAACAGTTCGATTGCCCAGCTGCATGTTTTTTACCAGTGTAGGGATATCTTCTGCCTTTGCTCCAAGTTGCGCAAAACGAATAGGCATTCCTATCGAAACAAGGAACTGTTCCAATTTTTCAATTCCCTTTTTAGCCGTATTTTCGGGGTGTTGAAAATCCATTTCGCATCCCCATATGCGCACGGCGAACTGAGCAAAGCGCATCACATCGTGCTGCATGACATATTTCATCCAAGCGGGAAACATGACAGCCAGACCTGCACCATGAGCCACATCATACAATCCCGAAAGTTCGTGTTCCATTTTATGGGTTGCCCAATCTTGTTCTCTTCCAACGCCGCAAATGTCGTTGTGGGCAATCGTTCCTGCCCACATGATGTTTGCCCTTGCATTATAGTCGTCCGGTTTGGCCAATACCTTAGGTGCCTCGTTGATAATGGCCAGCAAAACACCTTCGCATATTCTATCGGTAAGTTCAACTCCTTTTGTGTTTGTGAAGTAGCGTTCCATTACATGCGCCATCATGTCGGTAATGCCACATGCAGTTTGATAGGGTGGGACAGTAAAAGTGAGTTCGGGATTCAGAATCGAAAAAGTAGGGCGCAAGGCATCTCCTGCTGCCGAGCGTTTAAGCATTCCGTTTTCGTGAGTGATAACAGAACCGTTTGATCCTTCACTACCGGCTGCAGCTATGGTCAGTATGGTACCCACAGGCAAAGCTTTTTCGACTTCCTTTCCACAATAAAAATCCCAAAAATCGCCATCGTACAAAACTCCGGCAGCAATTGCCTTCGCCGAATCGATGACGCTTCCACCGCCTACTGCGAGTAGGAAGTCGACTTTTTCGCGTTTGCAGATTTCTATTCCTTCGTAAACCAATCCGCTTCGGGGATTGGGCTTTACGCCTCCTAATTCAATAAAGGCTATATTGTTTTTCGTAAGTGATGTTTTTACCCGGTCAAGTAAACCGGTTTTAATAACCGAACCACCTCCATAATGAATAAGTACTTTCGATCCACCGAATCGGTTCATCAATTCCCCAACTTCATTTTCTCGATCTTTTCCGAAAGCAAAATAAGTAGGACTGTAAAAATTAAAATTATCCATACTGTTTTTTTTTTAGTTTATTGTTATCAAACTAACACCAAACAGGGTGAAATTGTTCTTTTGTTTGCACTTTGTTTGCTATAGGTTCGCTCTTTCTTCGCTCTTT
>DFUT01000029.1:25409-27456 GCA_002381125.1 Bacteroidales bacterium UBA4179
CTTCGCTCTTTCTTCGCTCTTCCTTCGCTCTTCCTTCGCTCCTAAGCAGGGATAACACCATCGGATTTCATGAAACCGGTGTAAAACAAACCTGCGTCTTTTTCGCATTTAGTGCGGGATACAGAGGCGGAGCCGAAGCGGACTTTATACAAGGATGACGCAAACCTGATGCAAGCATGGAGCGAGGATGGTGCAGTCTTGGTACGGAGAAGGTGTGACTTTTTCTGAAATACATTCACAGTGAATGTAGACAAAAAACAGGACGATTCACCGCATTTAGTTGTATATTTGCAAATTGATGAGTAAATCATTCGTACAGATTTTTTTGCTTTTAAAAAACAGGGGATATGTTGTTGTTGAACCATGAATATTTTATGCGCCAGGCTCTTGCGGAAGCCAAAAAAGCTTGCGATAAGGGCGAAGTGCCGGTTGGTGCCGTCATTGTGAACAACGATCGCATTATTGCCCGTGCCCATAATCTTACCGAAACGTTGAATGATGTTACGGCACATGCCGAAATGCAGGCCATTACTGCTGCTGCCAATGTGATGGGGGGCAAGTATCTCATCGATTGTACGCTTTATGTCACGGTAGAGCCTTGTGTCATGTGCGCAGGTGCCTTGCGGTGGGCACAAATTTCGCGACTGGTGTATGGCGCTCCGGACGAAAAATACGGTTTTTCGTTGTTTTCACCTCCGGTTCTTCATCCCAAGACTGCAGTAACCCCAAGTGTTTTGGCGGATGAGTGTGCGGCTTTGATGAAAGCATTTTTCGAAAAACGCCGGTAATTTCCGTATCGATTTTCTGTCGGTTTTTATGCCTTCACTGTTTGTGTGTGGTTTTCCCGGTTTCTTACCGGTACCGGTTGCCGCTGCCGGGCTATCGTCTCTTGTCTGCGGCGATTTCATATTGTGGGCGGATATCGTTTTTCACGATCGGCCAATCCGCATCGTCCCATCCCAATTCTCTGATGATGAGTTTTGAACGCCCGTTGTCGTGCGCATCGTAGCCATGAAAAACGATGTAATCTTCCCCGTCAAAGGTATATGCCGCATTGTGTCCCACACCGTACCAGTTTTCATCGCCTTGCAAAAGAAGAGTGCCACCGCCGGTTGCCATATCTTTTCCCTCTTTATCCGTGTAAGGACCGGTTACTTTTTTTGATCGGCCAACAATGATTTTATACGTGCTTTCCGGTCCTTTGCAGCAATAGTCGATCGATGCAAAAAGATAATAATAGCCGTTTTTTTTGAAAACAAAAGGTGCCTCAATGGCATTTCCGCCGGCATCGACGGGATTATCGTCGATGGACGGCGGATTGGGATCGTTTGGTGCTTTTTTGCGTGAAGCTATTGTTGGTATATTATCTAAATTGTCCATCACTTTTTTGCCATCTGCCGAAAGCTTTACCAGCTTTATCCCATCCCAAAACGAGCCGAAAGTCAGATAGGGGTGTCCTTCGTCGTCGACAACCAGATTGGGGTCAATAGCATTCCAGTTGGTTTTTCCCGGAAAAGATTGGATGATTTTGCCGTGATCCGTCCATTTGAACTCCGGATTGTCAGGATCGAGCGTTTTATTTGTTGCCAATCCAATGCAAGAAGTGTTTTTTCCAAACGCCGAAACCGAATAATACAGGTAATATTCGTTGTTGAAAAACGAAATGTCGGGAGCCCAAATATGGCCTTTGAATCCAGGTATTGCCTTGATTGCCCATTTGGGCGGTTTATCAAACACAGGTTTTTCACGTTGCCAATTTATCATATCGATTGACGACCACGTGCCGATTCCCCAACCTGTACAAAACAAATAGAAAACATCGTTATGGCGTATCATTACCGGATCATGAGCCGGTATTTTTTGTTGGGCAAAGGTGTCTTTATTGACAAAAAGAAAAAACAGAGTAATAAAAAATAAAATACGAATTGTCTTTTTGTTTAAAAAAATATGATTAAAAATTCTTTTCATAGTTTTTAATTTTAAATATTTGGATGACTTTTATCTCGATATTTTTCGGCATATTCGGTTGGTGAAATTCCATAATACT
>DFUT01000010.1 GCA_002381125.1 Bacteroidales bacterium UBA4179
GTTGAATTGTTTTTAACAGTGAAAATTTGAACATTAAAATACAAATAACTGTATATTTGTATTATTAACTCATTTATTTTTCTAATTCTTACGAGGTTGCAAATATGATAAAAGGGGGAAAAACATATTTTTGGTTACTTTGTCTCTTTCTTGCCATGCAAGTCAATATAGGCAAATCGTTCGCTCAGCCTTCCTGTTATTTTGAGCATTACGGGGCAGAGGATGGTTTACCGCAACACACGGTAATGGATATATTACAAGATCAGAAAGGCTTTATGTGGTTCAGTACGTGGGATGGATTATGCAAATTCGACGGATACACTTTTATTACTTACCGTTTATCGCCAACATCTAATCCTGAAGCAAAAAGTAACCGATTGGACTATATTTACGAAGATAAGTACAATAATATCTGGATCCTTTCCTACGATAGCCAAGCTTATCGCTTTAATCCTCAAACTGAATCATTTACAGGTGTTTCTGCTATTGAATATTATAAAAACAAGGCATTTTATGCCTCACAAATCATACCGACAAAAAGCGGGAAAATATGGTTGCTATCCGAAGACAGTGGTTGCATATGTATTACCGATTCAACATTCAATGCGGAAATATTTAACACCCAAACCCATAATTTAGCCGATAATTTCGTGACAACAATTCATGAAGATGAAAATCGAAATTCATGGATTCTCACAAAGAAGGGATTAATCTTGTTATCTCCCGATCATACTCGACAAATATTTTATTTTCATCCAAAATCCGATACCCCACACAAGAATATTCAACCCTTTTTTGCAGTAATGGAGTTCGAAGATGAAATATGGTTTGGCTCTGATGAAGGAAAAATATGGAAATTCGATCAGGAAAAAGGAACCTTCTCAACATTAGAAACCGGTGTTTCATCCAATATCGTTTCCATAAAAAAAATTTCTTCCGAAAGAATTCTTATTGTTCCGGAAGACTGCGGATTCTTGATCTACAATACTTTCGATGGAAGTATAGACGAATATAATATTCAGACTCATCTTGAAATAAAATCCAATAAAATTTTGAACACTTACATCGACAAATCGAAAAACATTTGGATGGAAACCGATCTGCTGGGTGTCTCAAAATTCAATCCTTATACAAAAAAATACACCCATTTTACTCCTTTTATAGAAAGTACAGAATCCAATGTTTTCCCTCCTAATTTCTTTATTTTCGAAGATAAGGAAAACCGCCTGTGGGTACACCCACGAGGTGGCGGATTTTCCTTTTACGATAAGGCACAGGATAAACTTATTCCTTTCTATAACGAACCTTTTTCATCGGATTGGATGTTTTCAAACATGCTTCATTCAGCATACTCAGACAGACAAGGAAATTTATGGATCGCCACACGTTCGCACGGGTTAGAAAAAGTAATTTTTTATAACTCCAACTTCAAAACTATTCTTGTGAACAACAATATTCATTCAGCTATAAATAACGATGTGCGTCCAATTTTCCAGGATTCAGAGAAAAATATCTGGATCGGAACAAAGGACGAAAAAATCCATATCTACGACCAAAACATGCAAAAGAAAGGCATTCTAACCAAAAATGGAATCATAGGAAATGGCCCCATATTAGCCGGGAGCGCTTATTGTATCATGGAAGATTCGAGAAACAATATCTGGATTGGGACAAAAGGAAAAGGTGTTTACAAACTAATAAGAACAAAAGACCCAAACAGATTCGAAATTCATCATCTCCAACATGATCCAACCGATAAATTCTCTTTGAGCAACGATAATATTTATTCCATTTTTGAAGACAAAAACAATAATATTTGGATTGGAACGTATGGAGGCGGGCTCAATCTGATATTGAAAGGCGATGAAAATTCCAAAATATTAAACTGTAATAACAACCTGAAAAATTATCCTTCGAAACAAGGCGCACAAGTTAGAATAATATCTGACGACAAATATGGAAATATTTGTGTAGGAACAACCTTTGGTTTAATTATGTTCGATAAGAATTTTGCCAAACCCGAGGAAATCGATTTTCGTGTTTATTTAAGAAAAAACACCGACAATTCACTTGGAGCAAACGATATTTTCGATATTTGTACCACAAAATCGGGTAATACCTATATTGGGACTTTTGGGGGAGGAATAAGCAAAATAGAACAAACCGATCAAAACGGATTTCCTGTAACCTTCAAATCTTTCGACGTAGCAAATGGATTACCATCAAACATTATACTATCGATCATGGAAGACGAAGACGGTAACCTTTGGATTGCTACAGAAGAAAGTCTTACCAAATTTAATCCTCAAAAAGAAACTTTTGAAAATTTCAGCGAAATAAAACGCTTAATGAAAAAACAAAGTTTCTCGGAAAATTCACGATGTCGCATTTATAATGGTAGCATGATTTTTGGTTTTTCGCATGGTATTGTCATTTTTAATCCCAAAGAAATTACAAACAATACGTTTAAACCTTACCTTGCCTTGGTTCAGTTGAAAATTTTCAATCAAGAAATTCCTATTTCAACAAAAGGACCGCTTAAAAAAAATCTCAATTATGTCGATAAATTAGTACTTAAACATAATCAAAATTTTTTCAGCATTGAATTCGCTGCATTGGATTATGTCGATCCCAAAAATATTCTCTATGCTTATAAATTGGACGAATTCGACAAGGAGTGGATATATACGGGCAACAACCGAATAGCAAATTACACCAATCTCTCGAAAGGAAAATATACTTTTCGCATTAAATCAACAAACAGTGATGGTGTTTGGATAGATAACGAACGAACATTGGCCATAGAGGTATTGCCTCCGTTTTGGGATACAGCATGGGCTCATCTTATCTATGTAATTTTATCTATTATACTAATATATGCCGTATTCAAAATACTGCATACGTTTTACGAGATGCGTAATAAAATCATTTTGGAACAAAAAGAATCCGAAATTAAAACTACTTTTTTTACCAACATTTCTCACGAAATAAGAACTCCTCTTACCATGATTGTTTCTCCTATCGAAAATATCTTATACGACAATGACACTCCTGAACCTATAAAAAAACAATTAACGCTCGTATCAAAAAACACCAAAAGACTGTTGAATATGGTAAATCAAATACTTGATTTTCAAAAAATTCAACAATCATCATCGCTCGCAGTAACAAAAATTGAAATCGGACCTTTCGTTGAAAATATTTACAACAGCTACATAAAAAATGCCGAAATCCAATATATAGATTATACTTTTGAGAATAAAACAAAAGATGAAATCATTTGGGCAGACCCGGAAGCATTGGAAAAAATTCTTGTAAATCTACTCTCTAATGCTTTTAAATATACTCCGAAAGGCGAATCCATTCGTTTGTCTGTTTTCGAGCAAAATGACAAACTTGCCATTCAGGTTGCCGATACCGGTTTAGGGATTAATAAAGAAAAACAAAGCCGGCTGTTCAAACGATTCGAATCGTTTAATGAAGATAAAAGCAAACCTAGCACCGGCATTGGACTTTCCATTGTAAAAGATCTGGCAGATAAACATCGTGCCGATATTCAGGTTGAAAGCGAAACGGGTAAGGGTACGACTTTTACGGTGCTGTTTAAAAAAGGTATTTCGCATTACGATTCAAACGTTCTGATAAAAGACTCAACAGAAACAGAAATAAAAAATAAACCTATACTTTTAGATGAAAACATAAACAAAGAAGAACCCATAAACGAAAAAACGAACGAAAAACCCTGCATCTTGATTGTTGAAGACGATGAAGATTTAAGACAATTCATAAAATCCATCTTGGAAAAAGATTATGACGTACATGAAGCTTCTAACGGAAAAGAAGGCATGGAAAAAGCGTTGGATCTTATACCCGATTTTATCATCAGCGACATCATGATGCCTGAAGTAGATGGTATCAAATTTCTTGAAAACGTTCGCAAAAACATTCAAACAAGCCATATTTTATTTTTACTGTTGACGGCAAAAACTACACTCGACAGCAAACTCGAAGGATTTGAACATGGAGCCGATGAGTACATAACCAAACCATTCAGCGTCTCTTATTTTCAGACAAGAATAAAAAATTTATTGAAAAGACGAGATGAACTACAAAAATATTACCGTAATAAAGATAATTTTGAATCCGAAATCGATGAAACCTCATCCTTACATTATTTAATAAATAAACAAGATGCCGATTTTCTTAAATCGGTAGATACTTTCATACAAAGCCATCTGGATGATAATAATTTTACAGTAGAAGATCTCGCAAGAGAAATGGGAATGAGCCGAACTGTGTTTTTTAAAAAAATGAAAGGGCTAACCGGTTTATCTCCTATTGAATACATTCGCGAAATAAGAATGCATGAGGCAGCCAAATTACTAAAAACAGGAAAATATAATGTCAAAGATGTTTCTTACATAGTAGGAATTTCCGACACTAAATATTTCACAAAATGCTTCAAGAAAAAATACAATACTACTCCCAGTGAATTTAAGAAGAAACACATAAACAGGACAATCGATTAATTATGAAAACAAGACTGATTTTTCTTTTAATTTCCATCTATTGGGGTCAAGAGATTTATTCTCAACATATAATGGTTAAGAACTTATCGCCTCACCCCCAAAAAGATTACATAGTAGAGATTCCGATAGAAAAATTATCGCTATCTTTGGCTAATTACATTATTGTGACAGAAAAAGGCGAAGAACTGCCAATTGAAGTCGTTTCTGATTTGAAAGGCAATCAAAAAGCGATTTTCCCGATCGCTCAATTACCTGCAAATGCAACCGAAGAGTTTTCCATAAAAAAAGGTTTTGCTCACAACTATCCAAAACGCACATACGCTGAATTGGCTCATAAAATAGGCGGAAAATTTGTAAATAACAAATACGAAGGAGATTTTTCGTGGGTTAAGCCCAATTATCTTCGGGTTCCCGACGGATTTACCGATCATGCCTATTTTGTTAAATATGAAGGACCCGGTTGGGAAAGCGATAAGGTTGGATTCCGTTTTTATTTGGATTGGCGCAATGCAATAGATATTTTCGGGAAAAAAACGCCGCACATCGTATTGCCTTTTGTGGGAGTAGACGGTTACGACAATTATCATAAAATGGCTGTTTGGGGAATGGATAATATGAAAGTTGGTGAATCACTCGGTATAGGATCCATTGCTATATGGAATGGGAACAAAGCGGTAAGAGTAGAAGACAGAGATAGTGTAATCTGCTTCATTCCTGCCGATGGAAAAATTCGTTCTCAGGTAATGACTAGTTATTATGGCTGGAATGCAAATGGAACAAAATGCAACCTGCAATCGCTGATAACTATCGATGCGGGAAGTAGAGCTTCGCACATGGAGCTAAAAATAGATAAAAATATAGAGAATATTGCCACCGGAATAAGGAAGGATAAGAATGCCGAACTAATCATTCCCGAAAATTCAAACGGTGAATGGACATATATAGCTACATTTGGCAAACAAAGTCTGAACAACGACATGATGGGATTAGCCATTTTCTACAAAGAAAAGCAACTCGAAAAAATAACGGAAGACAATCTCAATCATGTGATCATACTCAAACCTGAAAACGGCTATGTCGAATATTATTTCATGACAACTTGGGAACTCGATTGGGAACCGGTAAAAGACAAAGCAACATTTGACAAATGTATCAACGAAGTATTATACAGATTAAACCATCCGGTTTCAATTACAATAAACTAAAAAACTGTTTGATTTCTAAAAATATATAGCTATGAAAAAAAGTTTTATTCACGAAGATTTCTTACTTCAAACCGACGCAGCGAAAGAACTGTATCACAAACATGCCGCAAAAATGCCTATCATCGATTACCATTGCCATTTGAATCCGGCATATATTGCAGACGACCATCAATTTGACAATTTGGGGCAAATATGGCTTGAGGGCGATCACTATAAATGGCGCGCCATGCGGACCAATGGTGTTGATGAACGATATTGCACGGGTAAAGATACATCGGATTGGGAAAAATTTGAAAAGTGGGCAGAAACAGTACCCTACACTATGCGAAATCCGTTATATCATTGGACACATCTCGAACTGAAAACGGCGTTTGGAGTAGAAGATATTCTGAGTCCGAAAACGGCTAAAAAAATTTATGACATTTGCACCGAAAAACTACGTACCCCTGAATTTTCTGCTCGCGGACTATTGAAAAAATTCAATGTGGAAACCGTTTGCACAACAGACGATCCGGTGGATAGCCTCGAACATCACTTTGCTTTGAAAAAAGAAGGTTTCGAAATAAAAGTACTGCCTGCATGGCGTCCCGACAAAGCAATGGCGGTTGAAAATCCCACAAAATACCGCGCTTATGTGGAAAAACTCTCGAAAGTTTCCGGAGTAACCATCAGCAAATTTTCCGACCTAATTGAAGCATTACGCAAACGCCACGATTTTTTTGCAAGCGCAGGTTGTAAATTATCCGATCACGGGATAGAAGAATTCTACGCCGAACCCTATACACAAGCAGAAATCGACTCTATATTCAACAAGGTATATGGAGGGAAAGAACTATCTCAAGAAGAAATCCTGAAATTCAAATCAGCCATGCTTTACGAAGGTGCCGTTATGGATTGGGAAAAAGGATGGACACAACAGTTTCACTATGGCGCTATCCGCGACAACAATACCCGAATGTTTAGGAAGTTGGGACCCGACACCGGATTCGATTCCATCGGCGATTTCACGGTGGCAAAAAACATGAGTCGTTTTCTTGACCGATTAGACGTAGACAACAAACTGGCCAAAACCATCATTTATAATATCAATCCAAGAGATAACGATCTGGTAGCAACAATGATAGGCAACTTCCAAGATGGTTCTGTTCCCGGTAAAATCCAATTCGGTGCCGCATGGTGGTTTCTCGATCAGAAAACAGGAATAGAAGCACAATTGACCTCACTTTCCAATATGGGACTGTTGAGCCGTTTTGTGGGCATGCTTACCGACTCTCGCAGTTTTCTCTCTTATCCGCGTCACGAATATTTTCGTCGAATCTTATGTAACCTTCTCGGCAACGATGTGGAAAACGGCCTGCTCCCGGCATCCGAAATGGAATTCTTGGGAGAGATGGTCGAAAACATTTCGTATTACAATGCGAAAAACTATTTCAATTTTTAAAATTATTAACTCACTAAAATACATTTATTATGATGAAATTAGGAAAATACAGCTTTGGCGTAGGTGACCGATTCTCGCACCAAGGCAAAGCCCAATTGAGAGCATTAATGAGGGCAAACAAGGCCGGATTGGAAATTATACCGGTATGGAATAAATCGAACCGTGAACACATGTATGTAAAATCCCATCCGGCTGATGTGAGAAAAGAGGCCGATGAAGCCGTAAAAGCATTGAATTACAAGGGTCCCTACTTTGTAGATGCGGATCACATCAATTTGGACACCGTTGCTCCTTTTGTTGAAGTTTCCGACTTTTTCACCCTTGATGTGGCTGCATCAATAGGAAAGAAAAGCGAAAAAGAAGAAGTAGAAACTTTTATTTCCTCCTGCGAAAAATATATGGGACAATTGCACGTTCCCGGTATCGTAGAACCATTGGAAATTACCCATCAACTTTTGGAGGAAATAGCAAATAAATTTTTGGCGGCAACGCAACAAGCATCCGAAATATATACTTATCTGAAAAAAGAAAAAGGAGAAGGGAATTTTATCACCGAAGTATCTATGGACGAAGTGGAAACACCTCAAACACCGGTAGAAATGCTGTTTATCTTGAAAATGCTGGCCGATAAAAGTGTTCCCGTCCAAACGATCGCTCCCAAATTTACAGGAAGATTCAACAAAGGAGTCGATTATGTAGGTGATCTCGATCAGTTTGCAAAAGAATTTGAAGAAGATGTTCTTGTTATCGATTTTGCGGTAAAAGAATTCGGTCTCCCTGAAGAACTAAAACTCAGCGTACATTCCGGAAGCGATAAATTCTCCATTTATCCGATCATGGCAAAAATCATTAATAAATATGACAAAGGCCTGCATCTGAAAACGGCCGGAACAACCTGGCTCGAAGAAGTGATAGGTTTATCGATTTCAGGAAACGATGGACTGGATGTTGCAAAAAAAATATATGCAAGCGCTTATGATAAAAGGGAGAAATTGTGTGCACCTTATGCTGATGTGATTGATATCGATCCAAACAAATTACCTTCTGTAAATGAAGTAAACGGTTGGTCAGGAGAAAAATTTGCCAATACGCTACGCCATATCCCGGATCATCCTGACTACAATCCCAACTTCCGCCAGTTAATCCATGTAGCTTACCCGGTGGCCGCAGAAATGGGGAGAGAATTTACCGATTTACTCAAGAAATATGCCGATATCATAGGCACTTGTGTAGAAGAAAACATTTATGACAGGCATATAAAAAGATTATTCAATCTATAAAAAGATTTTATTCTTTCTCACGCGAAAAGCCTGTTCCAAAGCGAATAGGCTTTTTTATTCTCCTTTGTCATTTAAAGAATTCGATTTTTCCTTTAAATGACGAACCATAAGAATCGTATTTTTCAAGTATTCGTATTCCAATTCGAAACATTCCGAAAAAAGGTTATTCCCAAGATTATCTTCTATCTGCGCTTCCGTCCATAACTTCCCTCCCTCAAGATGCATACCATTGAACAACTCCTCTTCTTCAATGTCGGACACGTACAAAAAGATCAACCGCTTGGTGTTTTCATTTTCGAAAACATATTTCAATAAAAACCGAACGGGAATATTTTCGTTTTGGCATTCCTCTCGAATAATGTTTCGTGCTACTTCGTCGGGATTTAAATTGTTAAAATCGATAAATCGCTCAAAAGGGTAATCCAACTTGCCGGGATCCAACAAACAAGCCTCGTCTCGATTTTTAAGATAAAACTTTCCTTTATATATAAATGCAATCCTTACTACGGGATGCATGAGTTTATTTTTTAATTCTTTGGAAACGGACTTGGCTATTTTCCCCTTCACATTGCCATGCTCATTCACAACAGGCAGCCATTCTTCCTTTTTGAGTTGCCTGTCAAGCAGGTGCAAACGCATTATTTCCATCACAATGATGGTAATCAAAATAATTTGAAAAATGGTAATTACGGCCAACCTATTGAGAAAAGGAGCATCAGAAGTAGAAAATATAAAAAAAGCAAGTACCAGCAACAAATGAATGGAGAGCCCATATTGTGTTTGAAAAGCCACCCTAAACGATTCACTCAAATAATTCTTAACCAGCGAATTGGCATTTTTTGCGAGACGAAAAATGATTTTCGACCGTGAAAGACGGGAGACAATCAACGACAGAACAAAAATAATTTCGATCAGAACAAATGTCCCGAATTCGTCAATTCGAGGCGCAATAAAAAAAGACAATAAAAATGAGATGACAAACGTGATAAGCGAAAGGTCATAAATCAATCTGCTCTGCTTTTTAACAACAAGAGAAGCCACCGCAGACAACGCTGCGGCAATAAGCAAAGCCAACCTTAGATCCACTCTTCCGATAAGAAAAGAAAAAACGAGAAAAGGAATAAGACCAAAGGCAGGGTTTTTTAACAACTTTCGTATAACATCCATATTCACACAAAAGACAATCGATAGTCTCGCTATAATAACAACTGCCAACCGCTTTTGTTCCTTACGGGCGAAAATAAATGTCTGCGTGATAAGATGAGCGCACAAGCGGGCCGCTTACAACGGTGTGAAACCCTTTCCCAAGGGCTACCTCTCGAAATTCATCAAATGTATGGGGATGAATGTATTCCCTCACGGGATAATGTTTGCGAGAAGGCTGCAAATACTGCCCAATGGTGAGCGAACGACAGCCAACAGCCAGCAAGTCATCCATTAGTTCGTAAATTTCATCGCGCGTTTCACCCAGACCCACCATGATACCCGATTTCGACAAAATGCCATTCTCGGCAATACGAGCCAACGTTTTCAGGCTTACGTCGTACTTGGCGGCACTACGTATCTGTGGCGTCAGGCGACGAACGGTTTCCATATTATGTGCCATCACATTGGGTTGGGCAGCACAAACCTTGTCGATAAGTTCCTCTTTTGCTTGAAAATCGGGCACAAGAATTTCGATAGTCGTATGCGGATTTTCCTCTCGAACCGCTTCAATAGTCTTGACCCAATGTTCGGCACCCAGATCCGGCAAATCATCACGATCGACCGAGGTAATAACAACGTGTCTCAACTTCATCAATTTAACCGACTGAGCCACATTTTCCGGCTCAGCCGGATCCAATGCCAGTGGGCGTCCGGTCCGCGTATTGCAGAACTTACACGACCGAGTGCAAATGTCGCCGCCAATCATAAAAGTAGCCGTCCCCCTATCCCAACACTCGCCCATATTTGGACAACGCCCGCTGGAACAAATGGTGTGCAAACCATGCGATTCCACAATCTTTTTCGTTTGGGTAAAACGCTCGGTTTCGCCGAGTTTTATTTTCAGCCAATCGGGTTTTTTTATATGCATTGATGAATGCGGGTTTATTGCATCATCGCCCGTTTTGTTGCGTTCGTTTACAGAAAAAGAGGAAGACTGTTTTTTCATTGTTTATCGTCAGATTTCAACACATCATTTGATGTATACAACAAAATCGCATCGATTTGCGAAACAAAAATCACAGGTTCTTTTTGTAAAAATCGATCACCTTTTTATACAAATACGTCCGCGCATTACCGCCATAAATGGAATGATCTTTGTCGGGAAACACAAACACGTCGAACGGCTTGTCTGCCGCAATGAGCGCCCGAGCATATTCTATCGTATGCTGAAAATGCACATTATCATCGGCCGAACCATGAATCAGGAGCAAATTGCCCTGCAAGTTGCCGGCAAGTTTCACCGCCGAACCGTTATCGTATCCGCGCGGATTTTGTTGGGGAGTCCGCATATACCGTTCGGTATAAACGGTATCGTAAAAACGCCAATCGGTGACCGGCGCTATGGCCACACCGGCATTGAAAATGCCTTTACCGCGACTCATGCTCATCAATACATTATATCCCCCATAACTCCATCCCCAAATCCCAATGCAATTTTTATCGATATAGGGAAGATTGCCCAAGTGGCGAGCAGCCATCACCTGATCATCCGCTTCTTTTGTACCGAGATTCAAATAGATTTGCTTTCTGAACTCTTCCCCGCGTGCAGCTGTTCCGCGCCCATCCACACATGCCACCACAAACCCTTCGTTCAACAAGGCATATTCCCAATCAATGTTATAACGATCGACCACCAGCTGCGAATTGGGACCACCGTATTGAATCATTATCAACGGATATTTTTTGGAAGGGTCAAAATTTGCCGGCTTCAATATCCAACCGTTCAACTGCGTAATACCGTCGGCAGCGGGAACGGTTATAAACTCCTTTCTTGGCAATCCTGCTTCGGTCACTCGTTGCAAAACATCTGCATTGTCTTCAAGCAATCGCACCATTTTTCCATTGGCATCGTGTAACGAAATCACGTTAGGCGTATGGAGATCGGACCACCGATTGACAAAATACTTCCCATTCTTACTGAACGAGGCCGTATTGTAACCCGGTTTCGAAGAAAGTTTTTCGGAACGCCCCTTATCGATATTGATCTTGTAAACGTTTCGGCGCAAAGGACTTTCGTCGGCTGCCACATAAAACACGGTATTGGTTTGCGGATCAACCATCGGCAAATCGGTCACATCATAACTGCCCGAGGTGAGCTGTTTTTGCAACGTACCTGTCAAGCCATAAATATAAATGTGGCTGTAACCGTCTTTTTCGGAAATATAAGTAAATCTGTCCGGTAAAAAATGAATGGACTTGAGAAAATCGGAATCGATATAATACGAATTTTCATCGCGAAGAATAAGTTTGGCAATCGTGGTACGTGGACTAGCAAAATACATATCGAAACGGTTCTGATCGCGGTTGAGCGTCATCACAGCCAATTGATCCGGATTATTCGTGAAGGCAATTCGCGGAATGTAACCTCCATGTTCCAAAGGCACATCCACGGTACGGATGGTTTTTGCAGCGATATTGAACACTCGACATTCCACTCGTGGGTTTTTTTCTCCCGCTTTGGGGTATTTGTATGCATAAAAATCGGGATACAATTGTTCGTTAAACGTCTGAAAACGATATTGCGGAATTTCCGATTCGTCGGTACGCACGTAAGCCAGAAATTTGTTGTCGGGCGAAAACTCCATTAATCGCGTCACGCCAAACTCCTCTTCATACACCCAACACGTCATGCCATTAAGAATCTTGTCCGGCTCGCCGTCTTTCGTCACCTGCGATTCGGTAGAGAAATCGAATTTTACCAACCAAATATTGTTGTCGCATACGTAAGCCAGCATCTTGCTGTCGGGAGAAAAAACAGGAATCCTCTGCTTGCTTTCGTTATCGGTAAGTTTACGAACCAAGTTGCGGCGCACGTCATGATAATAATACGTAGCTTTAAAAGAATGCCGATAAATCTGTTCCCGATCGCGATACACCAACACCCGATTTTCATCGGGGCTCACCAAAAATCCCTCGAACGTATCAAAGGTGCATTCGCGCGCTTTGCGTGTACTGAAAAGCGTATCCACTGCCTTTCCTGTCGCATACGAAAACTTGATCACGGCTGTGTTCTCGAAATTCGCCTGATAATAATGCATGCCATCTGCCGAAGACTCCATCGGCTTTATTCCGCGGGCAGCAAACTTTCCTCCCAAGATATCTTGCAGGGTATAATGCTGCGCCTGCAAAGTAATAACACTTGCTACACTAAAAAGCAAAACGAATATTTTTTTCATCTCCATCCCTCTAGTTTTCTTATGTAAAATTCAACTTTTCAATCCGAGTTTCACACAAAAATACAGGATTATTTTCAATTTACACAGTAACCCGTAAAATTCCGTCCCAAACAAATTCCGGTTACCGATTCGGTGGTTATACATACAATACCTCCTCATACCTTGTAGTTTGGTTTTATCAAAGAAGATGAGTTTTGCAAGTTTTTTGATGCTTCTTCTTCGCTTCTTCTTCGCTCTTTGTTCGCTCCAAGGCAGGAACAACACCACCGGATTCCCCGGGTTTGGGATAAGGTAAACCTGCAGATTTGCCGCATGTGAAGCGGGATACAGCGGCGGAGACGGAGCGAACTTTATGCGAGAATGACGCAAGGGTGATGCAAGCATGGAGCGAGGATGGTGCAGCCTTGGTACGGACTTGGTACGGGGAAGGTGTGTTTTGTCCTGAAATACGTTTGTCTCGTCCTGAAATAGGTTTACACTCAATGTAAACAAAAATCAGAACGATGCAATATATATATTATTGTGAAAATTGAAAATAATCCTGTAAATTTGTTCTTCAATAATTGACCTTTCAAGGAAAATTGTTATGAAAAAAACAGTTGCTATAGTTATAATAGGTATGGTTACGATGACAACGATGAAAGCAGGAGACAACCCGTTCTTCACCCCCTTTTCCACACCGCACGGAACCGCTCCGTTCGACAAAATCAAAACAGAACATTATGAACCGGCATTCGAAAAAGCGATTGCCGAACATCAGCAGGAAATAAATGCCATTGCCGACAATCCCGAGCCGCCTACCTTTGCCAACACCATTGAAGCAATGGAGTATTCGGGCGAAATGCTCAATCGGGTAAGCAACGTGTTCTTCAACCTGTTGAGTGCCGAAAGCAATGACGAAATGATGAAAATTTCGCAACGCTTAAGCCCCAAACTATCGGAACATGCCAACAATATCTATCTCAACGAAAAACTTTTCGAAAAGATAAAAAGCATATACAACAACCGCCTCAACCAAGGATTAACATCCGAACAAGTTCGCTTGGTAGAAAAATATTATCAGGATTTTGAAAGCAGCGGAGCCACGCTTTCACCCGAAGACAAAGAAAAATATCGACAGCTCACAATGGAATTGAGCCTTGCAACACTCGATTTCGGGCAGAATGTGCTTAAAGAAACCAATAAATATGAAATGTTGCTGACCGACAAAGCCGATTTGGAAGGGTTGCCCGAAAGTGTATTGGAGGCTGCTCAGGCACGGGCTAAAACAAAGGACAAAGAAGGGTGGCTTTTCGACTTGTCCGCACCAAGTTACACATCGTTTATGAAATACTCCACCCGGCGCGATCTTCGCGAAAAACTATATAGGGCATACAACACCAAATGCGTCACCGGAGGCGAATTCGACAATCAGGAGAACGTAAAGAAAATTGTCAATCTCCGATTGGAAATCGCCAATTTGTTGGGATATGAAAACTACGCCGAATATGTACTGAGATACCGGATGGCCAAAAACACCGAAGGCGTTTACGGTTTACTCGATAAACTGGCAGAGGCATACACACCGACAGCAAAAAAAGAAGTTGCCGACGTGCAGGCTTATGCATTGAAAGTTGAAGCCAAACCGATTGAAATTCAACCCTGGGATTGGAGCTTTTATGCCGACAAACTCAAAGATGAGCGTTTTAAGCTGAACGACGAGATGTTGCGCCCCTATTTCGAGCTGGAACAGGTTAAAAAAGGAGTTTTTGGTTTGGCGACCAATCTATACGGTCTGCAATTTGTAAAAAATCCGGATATTCCGGTATATCATCCCGAAGTGGAAGCTTTTGACGTGCTGGACGAAAACGGTCAATTCTTGGCCGTCCTCTATACCGACTTTCACCCTCGTCCGGGGAAACAGTCCGGCGCTTGGATGACCGAATTTAAAGGTCAATGGATAAAAGACGGCGTGGATAGTCGTCCGCATGTATCTTTGGTGATGAATTTCACCCGACCGACCGAAACGAAACCCGCTCTGCTCACCTTCGACGAGGTTGAAACTTTTCTCCACGAATTTGGCCATGCTTTACATGGTATGCTGTCGCGCTGCACATATCAATCGCTTTCGGGAACGAATGTCTATCGCGATTTTGTGGAACTGCCTTCTCAGATTATGGAAAACTGGCTGACGGAAAAAGAATATCTCGACCAATTTGCCTTCCATTATCAAACGGGAGAAAAAATACCTGCCGAACTGATACAGCGGATTATCGATGCTTCGAATTACATTGCGGGATATCTCTGCTTGCGACAATTATCGTTTGGCTATCTCGATATGGCATATCATACTCTCATGCAGCCTTTTTCGAGCGATATCCGCGAATTCGAAAGAAATGCCATTCAGCATGTGCAGCTTCTTCCGGTAATACCCGAAACATGCATCTCAACATCGTTTGGGCATATTTTCTCGGGGGGATATGCTGCAGGATATTATAGCTATAAGTGGGCCGAAGTGCTAGACGCCGACGCTTTTTCGGTATTCAAGGAAAACGGCATCTTCGATAAAAAAACAGCTCAATCGTTCAGAAAGAACATTCTTGAAAAAGGAAATACCGAAGATCCGATGATGCTCTACATTCGCTTTCGCGGACAGGAGCCAACTATCGATGCACTACTGAAAAGAAACGGAATAATAAACTGACAATCTGATTTATATGACACCAAAAAAGCCATTGGGAGATGATTTCCCAATGGCTTTTTTGTTAATTCGCACGTATAAAGAAAAAAAATTATTCGAATCTTGCATACACTACAAATTTTATTATTACCTTTGCTCCCGCAAAAGGTTTATAAATGGTAAATAGTTTTTCCGGTTTCTTTCCAGTCATTGTGAAGTACGTGTTAACCTATTTCTAAGTATAATCTCTTCTGCAGAATTTATTTATTTATTTTTTTAATTAATTTTTTATTTTACATGAACATTTTTATTGCGGGTTTAAGCTATCAGATTAGCGAAACCGATTTAAGAGAACTTTTTGAGGAATACGGAGAAGTATCCTCAGCCAGAATCATTACCGACAGGGATACCCGACGTTCAAAAGGCTATGGATTTGTCGAAATGAATGATGACGCAGAAGGACAACATGCCATAGACGAATTGAATGGAGCCGAATACGACGGACGTACCCTCTCCGTTTCGATTGCCCGCCCACGTGCCGAAAGAAACCGGAACAATCGCAATTATGGCAATCGCGACTATAACGAAAGAAACAGGTATTGATTTAAAGAAAAATCTTTAAGAACAAAAAGGACTGTATCAAATCGATACGGTCTTTTTTTATTTTTGAACCAAATTTCATATTAAAACGTTATAAGGATAAACTTTAAAATAGAAATGAGTGTTCTTTTGTCTATTGAAACCGCTACGGAAGTATGCTCCTGTGCTTTATCGCATGATGGAGAAATAATTATCGACAAAGAAAATCACAGGGGTCAATCACATGCCACATTATTGGGTATTTTTGTCGACGAAATTATGCGGTTTGCAAGAAAAAACAATCTCCTGATCGATGCGATAGCCGTGAGCAGCGGACCGGGTTCTTATACCGGTTTACGTATCGGCGTATCGGAAGCAAAAGGATTGGCTTATGGTCTGAATGTGCCGCTCATTGCCATTCCTACACCAAAAATCATGGCTTCTGCAATAAAAGATAAAGTAGAAGAGGGAACGCTGTTGTGCCCAATGATTGATGCGCGAAGAATGGAAATATACGCCACATTTTTCGATACATCGTTGAATACGATTCGCGAAACTTCTGCCGATATTGTCGATGAGAACAGCTATGGCGATTTGTTGGACAAACAAAAGGTTGCCTTTTTCGGCAACGGAGCAAAAAAATGCAAGCGCGTCATTCAACATCCAAACGCACTGTTTATTCCAAATATTTATCCTCATGCATCGGCAATGATTCCGTTGGCAGAAAAAGCATTCGATGAAAAAGACTTTGTCGACGTTGCCTACTTCGAACCTTTTTACTTGAAAGAATTTGTGGCTACCGTGCCAAAAAACAAAATACTGTAAGTCTAACTTTTAAAAAACCAAAAATTATGTCAGTACTGGAAATTAAAATGATTCCCAATGGTCCATTGGAAATGAAGGGCAATTTCAAAATCATTCGTCCTGATGGGAAAGAAGAAGAAAAAAGCGGAACAATTCACCTCTGCCGTTGCGGCCATTCCAATAAGAAACCTTACTGCGACGGATCGCATGTAAAAGCAGGATTCCAAGGTTAATAGTATTAATAGTATAATTGATCTGAGAAAGGTCGTTCAACCAAATATAGCCACAGAGCATCAAAATTACATTTTAGACCATTTTAAACCATTCGGATTTCTAAAATGCAATAGTCGACCAATGAACCACCTTTCTCGGATTTTTTACATTTAAAATCAAATCACTATGAAAACGATGAAACGAATATTTGTATGTTTTTCTTTATTTGCAATTTCCTTCGCGCTTTTTCCCCAATCTACTTTTAGCGTTAAAGGCTTATGCATAAATACGCCGGCCAAACAAGATGTAGACGATTTTGTCGAACTCATCGATAAAAAGTTGGTAAGAAAAATAAAAATCCCGGTTACTTGTAAATTTCCTTTTTAGCTGCCAGAAGCGTATTTTTCATCAGCGAAACAATGGTCATGGGTCCTACTCCACCGGGTACGGGAGTAATATACGAACATTTGGGAGCAACTTCATCAAAAGCAACATCACCGGTAAGTTTAAATCCCGATTTGGTTTTGGTGGAGGGAACGCGGGTTGTGCCCACATCAATCACCACGACCCCCTCTTTTACCATATCGCCTTTCACAAATTCGGGTACCCCAATGGCTGCAATAATGATATCGGCCTGAAGACACATATCTTTGATGTTTTTTGTCCGACTGTGACATACGGTTACAGTGCAATCGCCGGGATAACTTTTTTGCAACATCAACATGGCAACGGGTTTGCCTACAATATTGCTACGCCCCAATACCACACAGTGCTTACCCTTGGTTTCGATTTCGTAACGTTTGAGCAGCTCCAAAATGCCCGATGGCGTGGCGGATAGAAAACAAGGCAAACCAAGCGCCATGCGTCCTACGTTGACCGGATGAAAGCCGTCGACATCTTTACGATAATCGATGGCTTCGATGATTTTATCTTCGGAAATGTGTTTCGGCAATGGCAACTGTACGATGAAACCATCCACATCGTCGTCTTTGTTGAGCCTATCCACACAAGCTAAAAGCTCCTCCTCGCTTACATTATCTTCGTAACGAACAAGCGTGGATTTAAACCCCAATTCCTCGCAGGTTCTGACCTTATTGGCCACATACGTTTCACTCGCACCATCGTGTCCCACGAGAACGGTAGCCAGATGAGGGGTTTTTGCTCCCTCGGCTTTCATTCTCTTGACTTCTTCGGCAATTTCTTTTTTTATCTCGGCTGCCACAGCCTTACCATCAATACGTTTCATATCAATTATTATTTATCGTCTCCTTACATTCCTCATCATTTTCCTAGGCCCACCGGTGGTCATCAAACGCATCATTTTGCGTGTCTCATCGAACTGTTTGATGAGTTTATTCACCTCCTGAATGCTTGTGCCGCTTCCTTTTGCAATACGCGCACGCCGGCTCCCGTTCAATATTTCAGGGCGAGAACGCTCATCCGGTGTCATGGACAATATAATGGCTTCTACCCCCTTAAAGGCATCGTCGTCGATATCGAGATCTTTGATTTGCTTTCCTACGCCGGGTATCATCGATGCCAGGTCTTTCAGATTACCCATCTTTTTGATTTGTCGGATTTGAGAAAGAAAATCGTTGAAATCGAACTGGTTCTTGGCTATCTTTTTCTGAAGACGGCGAGCCTCTTCTTCGTCGTATTGTTCTTGGGCTTTTTCAACCAATGAAACAATGTCTCCCATCCCGAGAATACGATCGGCCATACGTTCAGGATGAAACACATCGATGGCGTCCAGTTTTTCGCCGGTTCCGACAAACTTGATCGGCTTGTTTACAACCGACCGTATAGATAATGCCGCACCGCCACGTGTATCGCCATCGAGCTTCGTAAGAACCACCCCGTCGAAATCGAGTCGCTCATTGAATTCTTTGGCCGTGTTTACCGCATCTTGTCCGGTCATGGCATCTACCACGAAAAGTATTTCCTGAGGGTTTACGGCATTCTTGATGGATTCGATTTCGTTCATCATTTGCTCGTCGATGGCCAACCGACCCGCTGTATCGATGATGATGAGGTCCTTCCCGCGCTGCTTGGCATACTGCACGGCATTCTGCGCAATTTTTATGGGGTTTTTGTTCGCTTCTTCGGCATAAACCGACACGCCAATTTGCTCTCCCAAGACCTTTAATTGCTCAATAGCTGCCGGACGATACACGTCGCCCGCAACCAAAAGAGGATTCTTGCCCCGTTTCGATTTCAACATATTTGCCAACTTCGCCGAAAAAGTGGTTTTACCCGAACCCTGGAGCCCCGATATAAGGATAATGGCAGGACTGCCTTTTATGTTGATATCGACCGCCGTTCCTCCCATGAGCGTTGCAAGCTCATCGTGAACGATTTTCACCATCAGCTGTTCCGGCTTAATGGCAGTGAGCACGTTCTGTCCAAGTGCTTTTTGCTTTACGGTCTCGGTAAACTCTTTGGCGGTTTTATAATTGACATCGGCATCAAGTAAGGCACGCCGAACATCTTTTAATGTTTCGGCAACATTAATTTCGGTGATTCTTCCTTCACCTTTCAGTATTTTAAACGACCTTTCAAGTCTCTCGCTTAGATTCTCAAACATACTATTTTATTGGATTTTTTATGCGAATACAAAGATAATGAAAAATCGGATTTTTTTCAAAATCGACACGATTCGATAAAAGAGGGTAAAACACCGGCATTATCGTTTTCCTACGGGATAAATTTTAATTCATGCACAATTTCATTAAAAAAATTGAAATACAAAACACATTATCGTTTTTATCCGTATTTTTATTCTAAATTTGCATGAAAAGTTTAGAACGATTATAATCAACAATGCGAAAAATATCCATTTCTTTTATCGTTTTAATAACTACCGCAATACAAGTTTGTTCGCAACCATGTCCGGCTACAGAAATAAGAGCTGTTTGGTTGACAACGAATTACAACCTGGACTGGCCCAAAAACAAACTCAGCGTCGACGCTCAAAAAAATGAGCTTGTTCAATTATTGGACGAATTGAAAAATCTTAATTTCAATATGGTACTTTTCCAAACCCGCACCAATGGCGAAGTATTGTATCGATCTCAAATTGAGCCAATGTACCGAAGTATAGCTAAAAATTATGGTGGAGAGGCATTTGACCCGTTGGCTTTCGTGGTAGAAGAATGCCATAAGCGCGGAATGGAATGCCACGCATGGCTCATTACTTATCCATTGGGCTCACGAAATCATGTCAAAAATCTAGGAAACGCATCAGTAGTAAAAAAACACCCTCAACTCGTTACTTTCTATAAAAACCAATGGTATCTGGATCCCGGAAATCCCAAAACAGACGATTATTTATTATCCATCGTAAAAGAAATCGTTACCAATTACGATGTGGACGGCATCCATTTCGATTACATCCGTTATCCGGCCAACTGCACCAACTTTTTCGACCAATCGGAATATAACCGCTATGGGAAAAGTGAACCACGCGACAATTGGCGCAGAAGCAATATCAATCGTTTTGTAGGCAAAGTATACGACTGGGTAAAAAGCATAAAACCTTGGGTTATGATAAGCAGCTCGCCTGTAGGCAGATACCGCCCTCTATTGCATAACCCCAACGATGGATGGACAGCGTACAACAACGTATATCAGGATCCTATTCAGTGGCTGAACGAGGGTAAACACGATGCCATTTTCCCGATGATGTACTATCGCGACAAACTTTTCTATCCCTATCTCAACGACTGGGTAGAAAACAGCAAAGGGCGTTTTGTCGTACCGGGATTGGGTATTTATCAAATTCAAGAATTGGGATGGCAACATAAAGACATTATCGATCAGATGGAATACACACGAAAAAAAAGCGCATCGGGCAATGCTTTTTTTCGCACGGAACATTTGTTGAACTATAATCGAGACCTATTTCATGAAATAAACAACGTGTACTATCGTTATCCGGCTAAATTGCCTCCAATGACCTGGCTATCGGACACGTTGCCCGATCCTCCCCATGATTTGAGAGCCGAGAAAACGGCAAACGAATTTCAACTTCGATGGAAAGTAAAAAATCCTGCAGCACGCATTACCTACAATGTATATCGTACCAAAACCGATAATCCGGACTTCAACGACGGCTCCACCCTGCTTGCTACCGGTTTAAGGCAACCCGTTTTTACCTACTGCCCTCCGGAAGATGACCAAGCGTATTACTATTTCATCACCGTGTCGGATTCCTTTCATAACGAGAGCAAACCTTGCGTTCCCGCATTTTTCTGGCATTCCGAAACAGTTAAATAAAATTCGACTTTGCAAAATAAACAAAGAATAAAAGGAAATCTCATAAAAAAGAAATATTTTTGTACAATGGATAATGCGAAATTGAAAAAACAGGTGAAAGATAAATTTACGGAATATCTGACATTCCATAACTGTCGAAAAACACCTGAACGCTTTGCCATCCTCGATCATATTTATTCCACGAAAGGACATTTCGATATAAATTCATTATATAAATCCATGATCGATATAAATTTTCGTGTGAGCAGAGCCACATTATACAACACCATCGAATTGCTACTCGATTGCGGATTGGTAGTAAAACATCAATTTGGAGGAAATGTCTCGACATACGAACGAGCTTATGGCAACGACAATCACAGCCATCTAATCTGCATAGCGTGCGGCAATGTTCAAGAAATAAAAAACGGCAATTTATTTGCACATAATCAACAAAAAAAGATCAAAAAATTCACCGTACACTATTACAGCATGTATATTTACGGCATTTGCAACAAGTGCGATCAAGAAAAGAAAACGAAAACAAAAAACTTGCCTCAAAAATAAATGGCAAGTAATCTTCAAACAAAAACAACACTAAAGAAGCAAGATAAAAATAATGAAAGTAGATGTGATTTTAGGCCTTCAATGGGGTGATGAAGGCAAAGGGAAAATTGTGGACGTACTAACCCCAAACTATCAAATCGTAGCACGTTTTCAGGGCGGACCCAATGCAGGTCACACGCTGGAATTCGAAAATCAGAAATACATACTGAAGTCCATTCCTTCGGGTATTTTTCAGAAAGAAAAAATAAATATCATAGGCAACGGAATGGTTGTCGACCCGGCCATGTTCAAACAAGAAATAGAAACATTGGAAGCTTCGGGTCATAAACTCACCGATAGACTTTATATTTCGAAAAAGGCACATCTTATTCTGCCTACCCATCGCCTACTCGATATCGCCTCGGAAAAAGAAAAAGGAGATTCCATGATCGGAACTACCGGCAGAGGAATCGGACCGGCCTACACAGACAAAATATCCCGCAGTGGACTGCGGATAGGCGATATATTTTACAATTTTGAAGAAAAATACCGAAAAGCTACCGAACGACATAAACAGATGTTATCTCGATATTCGTTTGAATATGACTTGGAAACACTTGAAAAAGAATGGTTCGCAGGTATAGAGAAATTAAAAACATTCCATATCATCGACAGCGAACACTTCATCAATAAACGCCTGAACAAAGGGGATAAAGTATTGGCAGAAGGGGCACAAGGCTCTATGCTGGATGTCGATTTCGGCACATATCCTTTTGTGACTTCGTCAAACACCGTTTGTGCCGGTGCATGCACGGGCTTGGGAATATCTCCACACAAAATTGGCGAAATTTTCGGTGTTTTTAAAGCCTATTGCACACGCGTTGGGAGCGGCCCGTTTCCTACCGAATTGACAGACGAAACCGGGCAGTTGCTTCGCGATAGGGGATGGGAATACGGATCGGTCACCGGCCGCCCCCGCCGTTGCGGTTGGATTGACTTAGTGGCGCTTCGCTACACCATCATGCTGAACGATGTTACCAAACTGGTGATGATGAAAAGCGATGTACTGGATACATTTGACACCATCAAGGCATGTGTCGCCTACGAAATCGACGGAAAAGAAACAAAAAATCTTCCGTTCGACATTTCGGAAAACATTAAACCCGTGTATGTTGAATTGCCGGGCTGGAAAACCGACACGACAAACATAAAATCGGAAAACGAATTCCCAAAAGAGTTCAATTCGTACCTCGCTTTTCTCGAAAAAGAACTGGGTATACCCATCACCATTGTTTCGGTAGGACCAAATCGTGCACAAACCATTATCCGAAAACAAAGTAAGTGATACGCCATCCCGAAAAGCATCAAGTTGAACTTTTCATTATAAAAGGCGTTATAAGTTATAAATAGAAACAATGCATTAAATTTATTTTTTCGATATGATAATCTGGATTATATTTATCGCCATAGCACTGATAAGCTATGCAGTGTCGGCAACCCTGCAACAACGATTTAAAAAATACTCGAAAATTCTTCTTCGCAACGGAATGACGGGGCGTGACGTAGCCGAAAAAATGCTGCACGATCACGGCATTTACGACGTAAAAGTCACTTCCACAAAAGGAAAACTCACCGATCATTACAATCCGCTCAACAAAACGATAAACCTCAGCGAAGGGGTTTATTCGAGCAATAGCGTAGCGGCAGCTGCCGTTGCGGCTCACGAAACCGGACATGCCGTTCAACACGCCATACAATATGCACCTTTGAAAATGCGCTCGGCATTGGTCCCGGTAGTCACATTCACCTCACGATGGGTGACGTGGGTACTTTTGGCCGGCATCATCCTTATCCAAACCTTTCCCGCCCTCATCTGGATTGGGATAGCCATGTTTGCCATGACCACTTTGTTTAGTTTTATCACGTTACCCGTTGAAATAAACGCATCACAGCGGGCATTGGCATGGCTGAGCCAAGCAGAAATAACCGATGCGACTAACGAGGCACAAGCGCGCGATGCATTGAAATGGGCGGCATACACCTATGTTGTGGCAGCCCTTGGATCGTTGGCCACCCTCATTTATTACATATTGATTGCGTTAGGAAGCAACAGAAGATAGGATGCATCGATAAAAGCAAGTATACAAAAGACGGCAGGATGTTGCCGTCTTTTTTATTCTCCTTTTGTTTGGAAATGCGAAAACAATTACCTTCACACTTCCCTAAAAAGGGATTCTTGGACTTAACTTTTTAAAAGACTGTCGAAGAATAAAAGGATCACACAAAAAGAAGAGAGTCATGAAGCACCTTTTTATCAAGGATGTAACGACATAAATAACATGAAATTAAAAAAACCATGTACGAAAAAATGCAAAAACACCTGCAAGAAGAATTAGCCGCCATTAAAGAAGCAGGACTTTACAAAGATGAACGCATTATTGTAACACCGCAAAAAGCGGAAATCAAAGTAAAATCGGGTCAGCAAGTACTGAATTTTTGTGCCAACAACTATCTAGGACTATCGGCAAGTCCGCAATTGATAGAGGCTGCAAAAAAAGCCCTCGACGAACGGGGTTACGGCATGTCATCCGTACGTTTCATTTGTGGCACCCAAGATCTTCACAAAGAATTGGAAGCACGAATCAGTGCATTTTTCGGAACGGAAGACACCATTTTGTATGCTTCATGTTTCGATGCCAATAGTGGACTTTTTGAACCACTCTTCACCGAAGAAGACGCCATCGTTTCAGACAACCTCAATCATGCATCCATCATCGATGGCATACGCTTGTGCAAAGCGAAACGCTATCGTTATGGCAATGCCGATATGATCGATCTGGAAGAAAAGCTGAAAGATGCCCAATCGCAACGTTTTCGTATTATAGCCACAGACGGGGTTTTTTCTATGGACGGCAATGCAGCCCCCCTCGATAAAATTCTGGAATTGGCAGAGAAATACGATGCTCTCGTAATGGTAGATGAAAGTCATTCGGCAGGTGTAGTGGGGAAAACGGGGCGTGGACTTACCGAAGTGTTCAATTGCAGGGGCAAAGTAGACATTATCACAGGAACACTGGGGAAAGCTTTTGGCGGCGCTATTGGGGGATTTACCACAGGACACAAGGAAATCATCGAGCTGTTGCGTCAACGTTCAAGACCTTATCTTTTCTCCAATTCCATTCCCCCGATGATCGTGGCTGCCAGTATCAGAATGTTCGATATACTGGAAGAATCGAACGAATTGCCGGAGAAGCTGCACGAAAATGTGAACTATTTTGTGAACAGAATGAAAGAAGCCCACTTTGAAATCAAACCCACACAATCGGCCATTTGCGCCGTAATGCTCTACGATGCTCGCCTTTCACAAGAATTTGCTGCCGAACTGCTTGAAGAAGGCATATATGTAACCGGATTTTCCTATCCCGTCGTGCCCAAAGGCGAAGCACGCATCCGTGTGCAAATTTCAGCCGGCCACGAACGCGAGCACCTCGACAAAGCCATCGCCGCTTTTATAAAAGTAGGAAAGAAACTGAACGTGATAAAATAAATAGTAATGAAAGCCCTGGTAAAATTACGCCCCGAAAAGGGAATTTGGATGGAGGACGTTCCTAAACCATCCGTTGGTGTAAACGACGTACTTATCAAAATTAAAAAAACCGCTATTTGCGGTACCGATCTACACATCTATAAATGGGACGATTGGTCGCAAAAAAACATCAAAACTCCCCTGGTTATCGGTCACGAATACGTAGGCGAAATCGTGGATATGGGGAAAGGCGTGGAAAACCTAAAAATCGGCGACCGAGTCACAGGCGAAGGACATATTGCCTGTGGACACTGCCGCAATTGCCGACGAGGCAAGCTGCATGTGTGTGAAAACTCTATCAGCGTAGGCGTTAATCGCGATGGAGCTTTTGCCGAATACCTTTCGCTACCGGCAACCAACGCAGTTAAACTTGATCCACGTATTCCCGACGAGATAGCCACCATAATGGATCCATTTGGAAACGCTACGCATACGGCACTGGCTTTCTCGGTACTGGGCGAAGATGTTCTGATTACGGGTGCAGGTCTAATCGGCAATATGGCCACTGCCATTTGTAAATTTGCCGGAGCACGCTACATCGTGGTAAGCGACATGAGCGAATATCGGTTGAATATCGCCAAAAAAATGGGAGCCACCATCACCGTAAATCTATCGAAAGGCGAGACTATCGGACAAGCCGTAAAAGATTTGAAAATGCGCGGATTCGATGTGGGATTGGAAATGTCGGGGGCACCGGCTGCCTTTTGCGATATGATCAATCACATGTACAACGGTTCCAAAATAGCGCTGTTAGGCATCCTGCCGAATTCCACTACCGTAGATTGGAATACCATTATCTTCAAAGCACTTACTTTGAAGGGGATTTACGGACGCGAAATGTGGGAAACATGGTATAAGATGGAACAAATGCTTATTTCCGGGCTCGACCTTACACCCGTTATCACTCACCGTTTTCCAATAGACGATTTTCAAAAAGGATTCGATGTTATGGAAAGCGGACAGTGCGGGAAAGTGATTCTGGATTGGGAATAAGTGTCAACTCATTGCTCCATTGAAGCAAATTTCAAGCAAACAGGCTTATTCAATAGAATATCTTGAGAGGTATCGGTTAATAAGCCTGTTTCGCTATTAATCGCAAAAACCTGAATTTTATTGTCGTCGCGACTAGCCACAAGCAAAAATTTACCGTTGGGAGTAATTGCAAAATTACGCGGATGTCGGGCTGTAAGTTGATAACCCACCTTCTTCAACTTTCCATCATCGGGGTTAATCGAAAAAATGGCTATCCCGTCGGCCTTCAAACGATTGGAAGTATATAGGAATCGTCCGTCGGGCGAAACATGAATGTCGGCACTCCCCCGCGCACCTACTGTATCCGAAGCAATGGTCTGCTTTATTTTGAGATAACCATCGTTATAGTCATACACAATCACCTCTCCCGATAATTCGCCAAGCAAGTATACATACTCTTCGCCGGGATGGAAATCAAAATGCCTGGGACCCGTTCCGGGAGGAGTGACAAACGCTATAAGCGTACTCTCCGAAATAGCGGGTTGTCCTTCAAAAACAGCCTCCATTGCCTCCATACGATATATTTTATCCGTCCCCAAATCAGTAGCAAAAAGATACTTCCCATCAGGTGAATACCGTACGCAATGCACATGGGGACTTTTCTGACGAACCGTATCGGGCCCCGATCCTTTAAACCGAATCAAAGAAACCAATTCGCTCAATCCACCGTCACTCTTTACTTGAAAAGAGGAAATACTGCCTCCTCCATAATTTGCCGTATGTACATTTTTCCCTTTTTTATCGATCGTTATATAACAAGGACCGGCACTTTGCGTACTCTGCGAATTAATCGGAACAAGCCGGCCGGTTTTTTTATCGAACGAGAAGGCATATGCCGCACCATCCCCTTCATCGTTTTCGCCCACCGAATAAACAAACTTTTCATTGGGACTCAATGTCAGGTACGAAGGGTTGGCAACTTCCGTCACAGACACCTCCTCGCTTTCTCCTGTCTCGGTATTGAAGCGATATACATAAATACCTTTGCTTCCTTCATCGGAAGTATACGTACCTACCAACAGATACATTTCTCCGGTTTGCGGAATCTGTATAGCCACTTGTTGATCTTTATCCGAAGTTTCTTTTCGATTCTTTTTCCCGTTGCACGAAAACAACAAAACAATCAACGACAGTACGTAAATGATACTTTTATTCATTTTGAAAATTTTATGCGATTTTGAAATGCGAATGTAACGCATTTTTTCGAAAAAAGCGGGTAAGAAGAAAACAATTTAAGCAAAATTGAAAATGAAAAGTTGCAAATATGGCTTTCTCTCGCTACTTTTGCATTTTATTTCGGAGTAAATTGAATAATAAACAGCTATGCTTACAAAGATTTTGTCGATTTCAGGGAAACCGGGATTGTATAAACTCGTATCAACCGGTAAAAATTTGAACATTGTCGAATCGTTAACAGATGGCAAACGTTTTCCCGTTTACATAACAAAAAGAGTAATAGCCTTAAGCGATGTGTCTATTTATACCGAAGAAGGCGATGTACCCCTAAAAACAGTACTTGCCAAAATAAAAGAAAAAGAAAAGGGAGAAAAGGTACAGTTCGATTCAAAAACTCCGAACAAAGAACTTTTTGCCTATTTTGCAGAAATACTTCCCGAATACGATAAAGACCGAGTATATGCATCGGATATAAAAAAACTGATCAATTGGTATAATATTCTGATCGAAAATAAGATCGATTTCGAAGCTGAAGAAAAGGAAGCTGAGGAAACCGGGAAAGAGAAAGCAGAGGATGCAGAGAAAGAAGGGGAGGAAGAGAATATCAAAGAATCTGCCGATAAAAAAGACGTTTCGTCGGGAGCCTCAAAATAAATCAAATAGAAATTGACTTGAACAAAAAAAACCTTCTCACACGTGCGGGCGCGGGTATCATTTACATAGCCGTGTTACTCGCCGGCATACTGGTAGGAAAATACTCCTTCCTCATCGTCTTCGTCACTATTCTGGGGTTCGGATTGTATGAATTTTATAAAGCAATGGAGAAAAACACTTCTCATGCCATTAGTAAAACATTCAACATTGTCTCGGGAATAATTATTTTTCTTTCGGCTTATCTTTATCTGGAAAATATCAATGCCTATCTGTTCCCCGCAACATCACTGATTTACTTACTGGCGCTAACTGTATCTGCCGTACTGATAAGCCGGGAAGATATTCTACATGCTATCATCTATTCGGTTTTTGGGCAAATTTATATAACACTCCCCCTTTCTTTGCTAATGCTTCTTTCCTACCAGTACAACATCTGGGCAAAAGAATACCATTATTTGCTGGTACTTGCCATTTTTGTCCTTATCTGGATAAACGATACGGCAGCCTATTTTATTGGTTCTCTCATAGGGAAGCACAAACTCATCGAACGCATTTCCCCAAAAAAGTCGGTCGAAGGACTTATCGCCGGTATTATTTTTACGCTTCTTGGATCATTGATCTTTGCTCACTGTTATCCTCAATACCCTCTAAAATTTTGGATAGGTTTTGCATTAGTCATCTCACTTTTCGGTACGGTTGGCGATTTGTTTGAGTCGCTTATAAAACGAACCTGCGGAATAAAAGATGCGGGGAACCTTATACCGGGTCACGGAGGTATTCTCGACCGCATCGATAGTCTTCTCATCGCTATTCCCGCGGCTTATCTTTACTTAATGATGTTTGCACAAATAATCGACGGTATTCACCCGTGAAATTAACATTTTAATTATTCATACATACATCTGATATCTTTTTTAAATTTAGTAAATTATTTCGATTGTGCTGAACAAAAACAGCAGTAAAGACGTTTATTTGACACAAGTTAAGAGGTTTTTTAAGGTAATTGATGTAATTTTTTAAATACCATATACAATGAACAAAAAAACAATCGGGACAAATGCCGGCATTATTTGGAATTTGTTGAGCGACAAAGAAAAATGGGATATAAAAAAAATAAAAAAAGAAACCGGCCTATCGGAAAAAGAAATCTATGCCGCAATAGGATGGTTGGCACGAGAAAACAAAATCGAATTTGAAGAAAATGAAGGCAACGAATACTATTACCTTATCATCGAATATTATTTTTGACATTAATCCTCCCATCCAACCATCCAAATAAAGAAGCATAAAAAAAAGTCCGAATAATTCTCGGACTTTCTGTATTATCGATCAAAAATAAAAAGAGAATTACATGATTCCCCTCTCGCGCAATTTCAATTGCCATTTCCATGCCGAAGCCAACGTCTCCTCCAAGGGAGTCTCGGCTTTCCAACCAAGCACTTTATTGGCTTTTTCGGGATTTGCCCATATCTGTTCGATATCGCCTTCACGACGACCTACAATTTTATAATTTAACGGCTTGCCCGTCACTTTCTCGAAAACACGAATCAACTCCAACACCGACACTCCCCTACCCGTGCCCAAATTAAATATTTCCATATTTTCGTCCGATTTCCCTTCAAGTATGCGATCCATAGCAACTAAATGAGCACGAGAAAGATCCATCACATCTATAAAATCGCGAATGCAGCTGCCATCCGGTGTATTGTAATCGTTCCCAAAAACTTTTAAATAAGGACGAATACCGATTGCCGTTTGGGTAATATAGGGTACTAGGTTTTGCGGTTCGCCAATCGGCAACTCGCCAATTTCAGCCGATGGATGCGCTCCGATAGGATTAAAATAACGTAAAATGATACTTTTGATAAGTGCACCGGAATGAATATAATCCCGAATAATTTCCTCGTTGATTTGCTTGGTATTGCCGTAAGGCGAAGTTGCCGGCTTTATGGGTGCATCTTCGTCGATGGGATTCTTATCGGGTTCCCCATAGACAGTACACGAAGAAGAAAACACCAGTCCTTTTACCTTAAATTCCGGCATCAATTCCAATAAATTCAACAATGAAACAATATTATTCCGATAATACAACAACGGTTTCCGAACCGATTCGCCTACTGCTTTACTGGCAGCGAAATGAATGATACCATCAATACCCGGATATTTCTCAAAAAAAGCCCTCATACCATCCATATCGGTACAATCCACTTTTTCAAAAACCGGACGCGTATGCGTTATACGAGTAATTCCTTCAATCACATCGATATTCGAATTCGATAAATTATCAATGATAAGCACTTCATAACCTGCTTCTTGCAGCACTACCACCGTATGTGAACCAATATATCCTGTTCCTCCGGTTACCAAAACTTTTTTTGCCATATATTTTTACAGTTTAATAATAATGATAAAATGTGATGCTCATTTCGTTACACAAATATATGAAATATAATAGAAGGATCTCGTAAATCGTAAAAGAATAAAATAAAAATGCATTTTTTGACAGTATATTAAAAAAAGTGTATATTCGTAAAGTTTATTTTTCATTCCCCTATCAATTTTTTATTATTTAATGGCTTACAAATTAAAAACGTATTATAAGAAAGAAAATTTGCCGCCTCTAGAGGACGTTAATTTTTTTCATTACGCCTCATCATTCGATTTATATGAAAAAATGCCCTGCTATCGTCCCCTCATGATTGTGGCATTTGATGAAGAAAAACCGGTAGCTTGCATGTTTGCGCTCATAAAACGCCTACATCGTTTTTTATTCGGACCTCTTTTTAAAAAATGCTATGTTTCGCAGAAACCTTCCTTTTTTTCGGATGATATTCCGCAAGAGGAAATATTCCACCAATTGGTGGAAATGCTGCTTCACGAAGTCCGATACAAAGTTTTTTTCATCCAATTCCGCAATCTCGATGATCCCATTTTCGGATACAAAGCTTTCCGCGATCATGGTTTTTATTCCATCAAATGGATCAGCATAAAAAATTCGCTTCAACGAAAAAGAAAAATATGGGCTCAACTGTCGTCTTCACGAAAAAATCAAGTCAATAAAGCCAAAAGAAAAGGAGTTATCGTTGAAGAACTTTCTTCGGAAGACGAACTGCCGGAAGTTTACCGGTGTATCAAAAAAGAAACAAGGTGCAGGACTTTCGGGTATTCCCCGTCCTACCAATATCTGACAAACTTTTACCGCAATTACGTTCGCCAAAACAAAGGAAAAATATTTGTTACAAAATATGGTCAAAAAACTATTGGCGGCATCATTCTCGGTTTCGAAAAAAGTACAGTTTACTGTCTGTATTATTGGGGAAAAAAGAAAGAATACAAAAAAATGTATCCTTCTATTTATAGTATCTGGTGGGCATTGCAATTTGCGGAAAATGAAGGTTATCTATATTTCGATTTTATGGATGCCGGCCGCATTCACGAAAAAAAAGGGAAACCCCTTTTCCTCCTTCAATTCGGAGGTAAACAGAGAGCGACAAGACGATGGAATCGTTTTACCTTTTCCCTAATCAACCTCATGGCAAATTGGATCTACGATTAAACCGATACTTCCCGATCACGCCTATCTTGTCATTAACGAATGTAAAATGGCTAGGTGATATCTCCAACAATGTTTGGCATTATATTAAATGATGTTATAAAGCCGGGTTTATACATGGAAATATTTGGAGGCAATTGAAAAAACCATTTACTTTGCAACGTGTTTTTCATGGTATTAGATTTAAGGTTAACAATGAAGATTGGTTGTCGTGAGACAACCATTTCTTTTTTATAAGAGTTTTGTAAAGGATAACCCTATCAATAAAAACAAATCCCTATTTATATTTCTCCCATAATCCGGAATAAATAACATCTCTTGTGTGCTGTACAAGTGCGGGGATATCTTTGTCGGAGAGATCTTCTGTGGGGATAGGCTTGTGAATAATCATCTCCATTTTCCCCGGACGGATAATACAACTCCCGACCCTCATTACATCATATGAACCATTGATGGTAATAGGTACGATTGGAAGTTTCATATCGATGGCTATTTGAAACGCCCCTCTTTTAAAACGCCCTAATTTACCGTTTCGCGTGCGCGAACCTTCGGGAAACATCACAATAGAAACACCATCCACAATTTGTTTTTTTGCTTTTTGAATGGTAGCCACTCGCGATGCCGCACTCGAATTGTCGACAAACACATGTCCGGCTATCTCGGAAGCTTTACCCACTAACGGAATTTTTCTCAAACTTTGTTTTTGCACCCATTTTATATTCTGATTCAGAAATCCATATACTAAAAAAATATCGAAAGCTCCTTGATGATTGGCTGCAAAAACATACGATTGCTTTGGGTCCAAATTCTCGCGTCCAACAACTTTTACTTTGCACAACGCCAACCAACAGGTCAATTTCGACCACCATTTGGGTGGATAATATCCCCAAAATTTATTCCCAAAAATAGGGGAAAAAATCATCACGATGAGCGCCGTAAGAATGGTCAAAACAATAAAGATTGGGACAAAAACCAACCATTGATACAAAAAGAATGCAACATCTTTTATGATTTTTACAACTTTCATTGCAATCAAAATTATTTTATGCAAAAATACGTAAATCCTTAGATTAACGCGAAAAAAAAGCGATTATTTTTGTACGAGTTGATTTTTTTGTGGTTTAAATAATATTTTCCTCAAATTATTTTATAGTTTGTCGAATTTTGTGTTTATTTGCGTTGTGAAACAGAATCATCATAATTATATAAACACATGAAAGAATTAGCAAAATATTCCGGCGCTATCGTAATGCTTATCGGCGTACTTGTATTGGCAATCCCGTTTTTTCAGGGTACTACAACCAACACTTCTTTGCTTATCGGTATAATTATCGTTATTGAAGGATTTTTGGGCTACCTTTACGTAAACAATATGAAAAAAGGGAAAATCCTGAACGAAATTATGTGGGCTGTCGTGCTTTTAATTATTCCTTACCTTATCTTTCGTTACTCAAAGAAAATCGCATTCAGCGAAGAAGAATTGTCGCTTTACAACGAATAAGCCAACATAGCCATAGCCATCGTTTAAGAGAAAAGGAATAGAAAAACCTTGGGAATACCTCTCAGGGTTTTTTTGTTTTTCCATTTTCGAGAAATTGAAGAGCACGTTCCATGTCTTGTGGCGTATCTATGCCAATAGTCTCTATATCGGTAACACCTACCCTTATCCGATATCCGTTTTCTATCCATCGAAGCTGTTCGAGCGACTCGGCTTTTTCGAGCATCGACTGAGGCAGGGAAACAATTTCTTTCAGAATATCGGTCCGATACCCATAAATGCCGATGTGTTTGTAAAAAACGTGGTGGTCCAGCCAATGACTTTGATCGATATCGCGAACATAAGGAATTACTGACCGACTGAAATAAAGAGCTTCAAAATTATTGTCGATAACTACTTTAGGCGATGCCGGATTAAACAACGCATCGATCCCCTCTTCCTTGCGGAAGGGTTTAACCAGTGTGGCCAATTGCACAGCTTGCGAATCGAAACAATTTTTCAACTCTTCAATCTGTTCAGGTTGAATAAAAGGCTCATCGCCTTGAATATTGATTACCACATCTACTTTTTTCCCAATTTTTCGATACGCTTCAAAACAACGGTCTGTTCCGCTGCGATGAAGTGAAGAAGTCATTACCGCATTTCCTCCAAACGATTGCACGACATCAAAAATACGAGCGTCATCGGTAGCTACCCATACTTCGGAAACAGCCTTTTTCACCTGTTCATATACCCGTTGAATCATCGGTTTACCTGCCAAATCGATCAATGGTTTACCGGGAAAACGAGTCGAGGCATACCGAGAAGGTATAATCGCCATAAATTTCATGATTCTATATCTTTTCTTTAGCTATAAACACAATTCTTTGCCTTGTAAAAATGTAAAGATGCATACCGCCTAATTCAAACGGGAAATCGACTTTACTCCTTTTACGGCACTCAGTTTTCGAATAAGCTGTTCGAGCATTTGTGTATTTGCAACCGAAATGGTTATGTTTCCTTGAAAAAGTCCATCGGTAGAATCAATATTGATCGAACGCATCTGCACACCTTCTTCTTTGGAAATAATCGACATCAGGGTCGAAACAATATTGATCTGATCATTGCCCACTACACGCAAAACGGCAGAGTAATTGGCATTTCCCGACGAATGACCCGACCAACGGGCATTCAGTATCCGATAGCCGTAGCGTGAAAATAGATTGGGAGCATTGGGACAATTGACCCGATGAATTCGAATACCCTGCGACGAAACAAAAGCAAATATTTCGTCTCCGTAAATAGGATTGCAACATTTGGCCAGTTTGTAATCCACACCCGTAAGGTTCTGGTCGATAATCAGCTCATCGCGCGTAGTCAAATCTTCCAAGGGCGGATGTATCACAAAATTCTCGGCAGGTGCAGGAGCCGACGCTTCGCGCATTTCATCTTCTTTATTTTCAAGTTCGAGATACTTATCGATAATCCAATTGATATCCAATTTTTCAGCTGCAATATCTACGTAAAAATCGGTTACGGTTTTGTATTTGAGCTTTTTGATTAATTGCATCAATACGGCATCGTTCTGCTCAATCTTGCGATTCTTCATGCGACGCGCCAACATTTCTTTGGCAATGTCTACCTGTTTGCCGGCTTCCTCTTTCAGCAACTGCCGGATTTTTGTTTTAGCTTTTGCCGTTACCACAAAATTTAGCCAATCCTGCTTGGGCGTTTGGTGAGGCGAAGTAACAATTTCCACCTGATCGCCGCTTTTAAGAACATGTTTGATCGGAACATTTTTTTTGTTCACCATTCCCGATATACAAGTTGCTCCCAATTTGGAATGAATGGCAAACGCAAAATCGAGAACCGTAGCACCCTTCGGCAACTTGATAAGATCGCCTTTCGGCGTAAAAACAAAAATTTCCTTATCGTACAAGTTCAGTTTGAAATCGCCTAACCTATCTTTCAAATCTTCCTCTTTATTATCGAGCGATTCACGAAGCGTGCTCAACCAGTCATCGAGTGTAGATTCCTCTTTGATTCCTTTATATTTCCAGTGTGCTGCCAATCCCCGCTCGGCAATTTCGTCCATCCGGCGGGTACGTATCTGCACTTCCACCCACCGCGATTGCGGACCAAGAACGGTGATATGCAGCGATTCGTATGCGTTGCTTTTGGGGATCGAAAGCCAATCTCTCAAACGCGTGGGATTGGGCTGATACATATCCGTGATGATGGAATAAACCTGCCAACACTGCGCTTTTTCGAGTTCGGGCGGAGAATCCAAAATAATACGAATGGCAAAAAGATCGTAAATGTCTTCAAATTCCACTTTTTGCTTCTTCAGCTTGTTGTTGATTGAATAAATGGATTTTGTACGACCTTTGATATCGTATTTCAATCCGGTTTTATCGAGTCGTTTTTTTACCGGTTTGATAAATTCCTGAATATATTTATCTCGCGAACGTTTGGTTTCATTGAGTTTTTGGGCAATGTAATCGTAGGTTTCCCTATCGGTATATTTCAACGACAAATCCTCGAGTTCCGATTTTATGGTATATAAACCCAACCGATGAGCAAGAGGTGCGTATAGATAGGAAGATTCTACGGACAGGGCAAGGCGGGTAGACTGATCTTTAAAAGCAGCATCACGCATCTTCTGAAGATGTTGGGCAATCATAATGAACACCACACGAATATCTTCAGCCATCGAAAGTAGCAGCTTCATATAATTTTCCGATTCGACAGCCGATTTTTTGTCGCTAAACTCATTTACCTTGATTAAACCACGCAGAATGGTTTCTACCTCTTCTCCAAAATGATCTTTTACACCGGAAATATCATAATGACCTCTCGATACGGCATGAAAAAGAAAAACAGCTCCCACCGTTGGTTGTTTCAAACCGATCTCATCCATGACAATTACGGCTGTTTTCATAGCAAGCAACAATTGATCCTCAACACCGGGTTCGGAAGCTACAGTCGACCGATACATCGAATCACGAAGAATATTTTTTAGTAAAGCAACTTTCTGAAGATCCCACTCATTTCTCAGAAACCGATAGATCTTTCTGTAAAGTGTCAAAAATTCTTCGTTGATTTTTTTCGCCTCGTTATTCTTCATCACACTTTTAATATGCAAAAAAGGGAAATGTTTTCTACAACAAATTTACATGATAATTTTTAATTTGCACATAAACAACCAAAAATTCCGTTCAAACAAATCAATTCGCCATAAAGACAACAAGCTGCCGAAGAAAAACTATAATTTAATTTCAATATTAAAATTATATCTGATATTTTGCCATCATTTATTTTAATACACCTTATTTACATTTAATATATCAATATCATGAAATATTTAACGCCATTATTATAAATATTTTTACTAGGATATTTGTATATATAAAAAATATACGATATATTTAGCAAAAATTTAAAACAGAAACGGATTATTAATAAATTCCTGAAAAATAAGCAGCCTCATTGAATAAGTTTATAAAAAAGAAGATATAATGACAAATTAATGCTGAACTTATGGATCTAAAAAAGCTGGAACAGCAGTACAAAAACGAGCTTCTCGACAATATTATCCCTTTTTGGCTCGACAAATCGCAAGATGAAGAATATGGGGGATATTTCACGTGTCTCGATCGCAAAGGCAATGTGTTCGACACCGACAAATTCATGTGGCTGCAAGGACGGCAGGTATGGATGTTTGCCACCCTTTACAATCAGGTGGAAAAACGTCAGAAATGGCTCGACTGTGCAATTGGGGGAGCCGAATTTTTGAAAAAACACGGTCACGATGGCAATTACAACTGGTATTTTTCCCTTACACGCGAAGGAAAACCACTAATCGAACCCTACAACATTTTTTCCCATATGTTTGTCGTTATGGGATTCGGAGAATTGAGTTTTGCCACAGGGAACAACGAATATGCCGACATTGCCAAAAAAACATTCAACGTCATCCTCTCACGAATGGATAACCCTAAAGACCGTTGGAATAAAGCTCATCCCAAAACCCGCGACCTGAAAACACTTTCGCTACCCATGATTTTGTGCAACCTGTCGCTCGAAATCGAACATTTGCTCGACGGAGAGTTCATTAAAAAAATCATGAATCACTGCATTCACGAAGTAATGGAGGTTTTTCTCAGACCCGAATTGGGTGGTATCCTCGTGGAAAACGTACATAAGGATGGTTCTCTCTCCGATTCTTTCGACGGACGACTGGTCAGCCCCGGACATGCGATTGAAGCCATGTGGTTTATCATGGATCTGGCGGTAAGACTTGATCGCAAAGATTTAATCGAAAAAGCCGTGAAAACTATACTTACCATGATCAAATACGGATGGGACGAAAAATACGATGGAATTTTCTATTTCATGGACAGAAAAGGCTACCCTCCACTGCAATTGGAATGGGATCAGAAATTATGGTGGGTGCATATCGAAACGCTGATATCACTGCTCAAAGGATACCGGCTAACCGAGTCGCAGGAATGCCTCGCGTGGTTCGAAAAAATACACAATTATACCTGGAGCCATTTCAAAGATCCCGATTATCCCGAATGGTGGGGATACCTCAACCGACGAGGTGAAGTGCTTTTGGAACTAAAAGGCGGAAAATGGAAAGGCTGTTTCCATGTCCCTCGCGGATTGTATCAGTGCTGGAAAACGCTGGAGGAAATAAACAACGAACAAAAAATTTTAGAACCAAAAATTCAAAATGAAAACCTTTAATTAAAGATAAAATAAAAAGTAAAGCGTTATAAGCAATAAGTTTGCTATTGAGAATTTACTGCTTTATTTTTGTCCTATAAATAAAGTTTTTAAATTTTCCTAAAAATCAATTTATGAAAATACATTGCATCTTTTTGAAATGGAGTTTATTGTTGTTTGTTATGAGTATTCCGTTGAATGCTAGCTGTATTCCTCCCCGAAATAATCATACTGAAAAAATCGAGGTGGCCTGCGTTGGCAATTCGGTCACCAAAGGTTATGGACTTCATTCGCCTGAAAAAGATGCTTATCCTTCACAATTACAACGATTTCTCGGCAAAAATTATGAAGTGAGAAACTTTGGACACAATGGGGCTACGCTTTTAACAAAAGGACATCGCCCTTACGTTGAAACTCAAGAGTACCGGGATGCTCTGAATTTTAAAGCAAATATTCTTTCAGATAAATTGTCCTTATCCTTAATCCATCGTAATGTATTCACAAAAATGGAAACTATTGAAAATCAATTACAATAAAAAAACAGCGATCAATATGAAAAAAAGAATGATTTTTTTAGTGTGTATAACTTATTTTTTCTCTGCTTATTCTCAAATACGATACGTAAATGCCGATCAATTCCCGCTTATCGGAAAAATTTCCGATAAAACGGAAACGCGCTATGAGCGTTTACCTGCAACGTTGAAAGACCAATGCAGACCCTCTTTATGGAAGCTGGGGAAAAATACATCCGGCCTTGCTGTGCGGTTTTGTTCGAACAGTACCGCCATTGCGGCTAAATGGGAAGCACTCAACAATACGCATATGGATCACATGACCGATGTTGGTTGCAAAGGGCTCGACCTTTATGCATGGGAAGGCGATCATTGGCAATTTGTCAACTCAGCACGTCCGACAGGGAAAGTAAACGAAAAGCAAATCATCACGAATATGGCACCGGAAGAACGAGAATACTTGTTATTTCTTCCGTTATATGATGGGGTTGTTTCACTTTCCATAGGGGTTGATTCTTTTGCAACGCTCAAACAACCCAACTTGACATACCCTAAAACCGACTCTCCGATTATTATTTATGGTACAAGCATAACTCAAGGAGGGTGCGCCGCACGTCCCGGAATGTCGTTTTCAAATATCCTCACTCGTCGCCTCAATCGAGAAGTAATTAATCTGGGATTCAGCGGAAACGGCAAACTGGATTACGAAATTGCCGGAACGATGGCCAAAAGACACGATGCTGCACTGTTTATCCTTGATTTTATCCCTAATGTAAATGAGGAGCAAATCAAAGAAAAAACCGCAACTTTTGTAAAAATACTTCGGAAAGAAAACCCGAACACACCCATCCTGTTCGTAGAATCGATAATTTTCCCGCATGCATTGTATGATAAAAGCGCTTTTGATATTGTTACAAAAAAGAATAAGGCATTAAAACAGGAAGTGGAAAAATTGAAACAATCCGGAGATAAGAATATCTACTATCTTTCAAGCGACAATATAATTGGTAATGACGGAGAAGCAACAGTTGACGGTATACATTTTACCGATCTCGGGTTCGTCAGAATGGCCAATAAACTGCAGGAAAAGATATTCACGATTCTACCATACTAATGTTCTATTCTAGCTCTGTTTATTTAACATCAAAGATTCAAAATAATAGGTATGATTATCTCTTATGAAAAATATTAAGATAGTGTTCATGAAAACAAAAAAACCAATTAAAATGAAAAAAACAACATTGACTCTTTTATTTTTCTCTATTTTTATAGGGTGTTTTTCTTCACAGAAGAAAGAGATGGGCTCCATTCAAGGGATTGAAGAAATCACAATAAATGCTTGCACAAAAGCGCTTTTTCGGGAAAAGCCAAATGATAATGTAGTCAGAATTGAAATAACTCCCGCCGCCAATAGTCGGAAAATAATCTCCGAAATTAAATTCTCATTCAAAGAAAAAATTGATCCTATTTTTAAAAAAGCTTGCTTATATAAGCAAAGCAACGAAATAAACGATTTGATAGGCGAAACAAGCAATTTTCACCCGAATACAGAAATTCGATTTGATTTGAATGAAGAAATAACGAATGAAAAAACAAGCGCTTTTGCACTTGAGCTAAATTTGAATCCCAACGCGGATCTTTCAACGAAAGCCTCTTTATCCGAAATCCAAATAACCTTTGAAGACGGCAGTGCGTATGTGTCGACGTCTGACGCGGTTTTCAGACCGGCAATCGAATTACGGGCCGCCGGTCAGGACAATTGTCATACCTATCGGATTCCGGGAATAATCACCACCAATCAAGGTACGCTGATTGCCGTTTACGATAACCGTTATGCACGAAGCAAGGATCTTCAGGAAGATATCGATATCGGTATGAGCCGGAGCGAAGATGGAGGCGAAACATGGGAACCCATGAAAGTCATAATGGATATGAATGAGTGGGGCGGAAAGCCGGAATACCTCAATGGTGTGGGAGATCCGGCTATTCTCTACGATCATAAAAACAATACGATCTGGGTGGCAGCGCTATGGGTACACGGGTTTAACAGAGACGATATGGCATGGTGGGTCTCTCAACCCGGAATGACACCCGAAAAGACCGGACAATTTATGCTCGTCAAAAGCACAGATGATGGAAAAACGTGGTCAAAACCCATTAATATTACACAACAGATAAAAGACCCTTCATGGCAGTTACTTCTGCAAGGACCCGGTAGAGGAATCTGTACGGATGACGGCACTCTCGTCTTCCCGGCACAATTTAAAGCCGATATAGGTGAAAAAGCATTAGATGGAGGAAAATACACAAGCCATTCTACCATTATATATAGCAAAGATGGGGGAAATACCTGGCATATCGGCACAGGTACCAAGCCCAATACCACCGAAGCGCAAGTAGTGCAACTCAGCGATGGTAGTTTGATGTTGAACATGCGCGACGACAGAAACAGACAAATAAAAGACGACACAAATGGGCGCGCCGTAGCTGTCACGAACGACATGGGAAAAACATGGATCGTGCATCCCTCTTCAAACTGTGCACTACCTGAACCTAATTGCATGGCAAGTATTATCGGTGCTGATGTTCGGATAGAAAAAGAAAATCAAAAAGTTCTTTTCTTCTCAAATCCCGCAGACAAATATCGTCGAATCAACATGACTATAAAGGCCAGCCTGGATGAAGGCATGAGCTGGCCCGAACACTATCATCTTCTTATTCATGCACCTGAAGGTTTTGGATATTCTTGTCTGACGATGGTTGACGAACAACACGTCGGAATAGTATATGAAGGAAATAGAAATCTTATTTTTCAAAAAATACCGGTTTCGGATATAATTTCCGACCAAAATATAAATAAATAATAATGAGAAAAATTCATGTCCCGATTTCAACAGATTGCAATACGTTCAACATTTATCGCATTAATTTTCCACACTTTTTTATCATGCCAAGAAATGAATAAGACGACAACAAATTTGAAAATTATCTGGCAACGGATTCCCGCAGACGGTTTGACGGGAAATTTACAGAAAGGAGTTTCGGCAGCATATGCTGCCATCAGTCATGATAAACTTTTAGTTGCAGGCGGTTGCAACTTCCCCGATAAGCTCGGCTTTGAAGGGGAGTAAAAGTATACTATGACGATATCGTGATGATTGAAACCGGGCGTTCGTACACCAATTACATGGAAAGGTAAAATCAGTTTAAATACTAATTAAATGGCGATACAACAAACAAAAACATATCTCCTCATTTTTTTCTCTTTTATTTACAGTATAACATCGCTTTACGCTGATTATATTGATTATGCCGATTATGCTCGGGACCCCCTAATGTTAATACCCAAACCTCAGTCCATAAAAATTCAAAATGCGACACACCTGTTTGAAGATACAATCAACAACAATAAAATTACCATTCAGTACGTCTCATCAATACCACAGGCTTTGGTAAATCAAAAAGAGGCGTATCATTTGACGATTACACCCGATAGTATTTTTATAAAAGCAACTGCCGACCAAGGTATTTATTGGGCTAAACAAACATTAAGCCAGCTCATTACACAATTTCGAAACAAGCACTACTTGCCATGTTGCGAAATTATCGACTGGCCTGCTTTTCATATACGCGGTTTCATGCATGATGTGGGAAGAAGCTACATCTCGCCCGATGAGCTGAAAAAGGAAATCGCAATTTTATCCACTTATAAAATAAATACATTTCATTGGCATCTAACCGAAGATTTGGGATGGAGATTGGAAAGTAAAATTTACCCTCAGCTCAATGATAGTGCCAACTTTGGACGACTTCCGGGGAAATATTATACCATAGACGAAGCCAAAGATATTGCGGAATTTTGCAAAGCATACCACGTGTTGCTTATTCCGGAAATAGATATGCCGGGGCATAGTGCTGCTTTCAGAAAAGCATTCGGTTGTGATATGCAAAGTCCTGAAGGAATGGATATTCTGAAACAATTGCTCAAAGAAATTTGCATCGAGATTTTCCCCGATCTGCCTTATCTTCATATCGGAACCGATGAAGTAGAAATCACAAATCCGGAATTTGTTCCTGAAATGGTGCAACATATTCGTTCAATGGGGAAAAAAGTGATTTCCTGGAATCCCGGATATGCCTACCATCCGGGAGAAATCGATATGATACACATGTGGAGTTCGCGTGGAAAACCATTAGTCAATACCCCGACAATCGATTCTCGCTATCATTATATCAACCATTTTGACAATTTTGCCGATTTAATTGCCTTGTACAATAGCAATATTGGCAACCGAGAATATGAAAAAGATCTTCCTCCTCCTCAAGGAGAATGGGATTATCGAAAAAGTAAAATAATGATTAACGATAAAGAAATTCAACCTCCGGTTTGGAGTAATAATCATACCATTCTTTCAAGCGAAATCCCACTTGGGAACGAAAATTTCGCGATGCGTCCTCCTATTCCCGCAACTTTAAAAAAAGGTTGGAATAAAATTTTGCTAAAATTGCCGATAGGTGAATTTTCAACAAAGGAAGTGCGTCTGCAAAAATGGATGTTTACGTTTGTATTTGTCACCCTCGATGGTAAACAGGAAGTGGAAGGACTTATTTATAACCCCGATAAAAAAATCGATAAAGAAAATGAGAAACAGTAAAGCTTATCCTTGGATTGTAGTTGGATTACTTTGGGTGGTTGCACTGCTTAATTATCTCGACCGACAGATGCTATCCACCATGCAAGCGGCAATGGCTATCGATATTGCAGAACTGTCAATTGCGGAAAATTTCGGCCGGTTGATGGGAATATTTTTACTTGTTTATGGATTTTTAAGTCCCGCAGCAGGAGCCGTAGCAGATAGAATGAATCGAAAGTGGCTTATCGCAGGTAGTCTATTTGTATGGTCTGCCGTAACCTTTTTCATGGGTTATGCTACTTCTTTCAACCAATTGTATTGGCTCAGGGCTTTTATGGGAATAAGCGAAGCATTGTATCTTCCGGCAGCATTATCCATGATTGCCGACTATCATACAAATAAAACCCGTTCCTTGGCAATTGGCATTCATATGACAGGGCTTTATACGGGGCAAGCACTGGGTGGCTTTGGTGCCGCAATAGCGGCCAATTATTCATGGCGAACAGTATTTCATGGTTTTGGTATCATTGGAATTATATACGCCGTTATCCTTATTTTGTTCCTTAATGACCAAAAAAGTCATACTAGTCGAATATCCGATACACAACCTTTAAACACAAAAGCCGAAAAAGAACCTTTCTGGAAACCATTCGTTGTGCTTTTAAGTACAGCATCTTTCTGGGTTATGCTATTCTACTTTATCGTCCCGAGCCTTCCCGGATGGGCAACTAAAAATTGGCTCCCCACATTATTTACAAAAAACCTGGGCATTCCTATGACAAAAGCAGGACCAATGGCCACGATTTCCATTGCCGTTGCATCCCTCATTGGCGTTTTTATCGGCGGCCCTCTATCCGACCGATGGGTGCTCAAAAACATCAAAGGCCGTATCTACACGAGTGCTATCGGATTAACCCTGACCGTACCTTCACTCATACTCCTGGGCTTTGGACACACTTATATAAGCCTCATTTGTTCGGCCTTTTTGTTCGGTATCGGTTATGGAATGTTCGATGCCAACAATATGCCTATACTTTGCCAAATCATCTCTCCAAAATATCGGGCAACAGCCTACGGCATAATGAACATGATGGGAGTTTTTGGAGGATATGCTATTACAATTGTACTTGGAACTTCAACCGACAAAGGAAATTTAGGTTCCGATTTTAGCAAATTGGCTTTTTTGGTTTTACTGGCAGTCATTATGGTATTGCTCTTCTTAAAACCCAAAAAAGAATATACCTATACGGAAGAAAATAATATTTAACTAAAATAATCAACATCTAAAAAAAAATTACATGATGAATTTCGAAAAAATAAAAGGATTGATCGTTGCTCCGTTTACGCCATTCGACAAAAAAGGCGAAGTAGATTTAAGCCCGATCGGGGATTACGCAACGATGTTACAAAAAAACGGAATAATAGGGGTTTTTATCAACGGTTCGTCAGGCGAAGGCTACATGATGACCGTTGAAGAGCGAATAAAACTGGCAGAAAAATGGATATCGGTTGTAGATAAAGAATTCAAAGTTATCGTCCATGTCGGATCAACATGCATAAAAGACAGTTATAAGATGGCACAACATGCTGCTGAAATCGGAGCATTCGGTATCGGGGCAATGGCTTCACCTTTTCCAAAGGCAGGACGCGTTGAAGAACTTGTAAAATATTGCGAAGAAATTGCTTGTGGTGCACCCTCTCTGCCCTTCTATTTTTATCATATTCCGGCCCTAAGCGGTGTATGCCTGCCCATGCTACCCTTCTTGAAAGCAGCCGAAGACAGGATTCCCAATCTGGCGGGAATTAAGTACACTTACGAAAGCTTATATGAATATAACCAATGTATGCTATATAAAAATGGCAAATTCGACATGTTGCACGGACAAGATGAAACCATTCTTTCTGCGTTAGTCATGGGTGGAGCACAAGGGGGAATCAGCGGTACCGGAAACTACATCGGTAAAGTGCTTGTAGGCGTGATTGACGAATTCAATAAAGGCAATATCGAAAAAGCGAGGGAATTACAAAATTTCGCCCAAAAAGTCATTAATGTGATTGTAAATTATCGAGGAAACATCGTGGGAGGAAAACGCATTATGAAATTAATCGGTATTGACTTGGGCATTAACCGCACGCCATTTCAAAACATATCGGCGGAAGAAGAAAATTCCCTGGCTAAAGAATTGGAAGAAATCAATTTCTTTGAATATTGCAATAAGTTTTAGTACAATCTGATCTTGGGATGGAAAAAACTTCTGAGACTAAAAGATAAAGATCAACAACTTGATCAAAAAAACAGTGAAACATTTTGCCAATTCATTTGAAAATAATATCTTTGCATAGGAAAGTTGGAAGGGAAGCAGAAATCACGGCTTCCTTTTTTATTCATTATCCACAAATGATCGATAAGAACAAGCTGAGCAAAATTGTAGAAGCTTACCTGGGGGGAAAATCCAATTACCTCGTAGAGGTGAAAATAGCTCCGGGAAACATTATTACCGTTGAGATCGATAACGATGAGGGTGTCAATATTGATGATTGCGTGGCGTTGAGCCAACATATCGAATCGAAATTCGACCGAAATACAGAAGACTACGAACTCACCGTTACATCGGTCGGTCTGACAGCACCATTTAAAACGTTGCGTCAATACAAAAAATTTGAAGGAAAAGAAGTAGAAGTTCTTACAAAAAAAGGCGATAAATTGAGAGGAATCCTGAAATCAGCCAATGAAGACAGGTTTACGATAACCGTTACAAAAAAAATCAACCTAAAAGGGGTTAAACGTAAAACTGAAATACAAGAAGATTTACCGTTTGCATACGACGAAGTCAAGTATACAAAATATCATCTTCGCTTCAAATAGGGCTGTTTCGGTGGTCTCCATTTTTTATCGAAAGCAAAACAAATAATAAAAACGAATATATAATTTTGAAAATATTAGAAAACAATCCATGGGCAAAAAGAAAGAGACCATAAGCCTTGTAGATACTTTTTCTGAATTCAACGAGCTGAAAAATATCGATAAAACAACCATGATCAGCGTGTTGGAAGAGTCGTTTCGTAGTGTAATCGCAAAAATAAACGGAACCGACGAGAATTACGATATCATCATTAACCCCGACAAGGGCGATCTTGAAATTTGGCGCAACCGCAAAGTGGTAGAAGACGATAAATTGCAAGATCCCAACAGAGAAATTTCTCTTTCGGAAGCAAGAAAAATAGACGAGGATTTTGAAATTGGAGAAGAAGTGACAGACGAAGTTCCACTTGAACATTTCGGTCGGCGCACTATTTTAAATCTCCGTCAGACACTGGCTTCAAAAATTCTTGAATTGGAAAAAGACAATCTCTACAACAAATACAAAGAAAAAGTAGGACAAATTGTTTCAGGCGAAGTATATCAAATATGGAAAAAGGAAATCTTACTGCTCGATGATGATCATAACGAACTTATTCTTCCGAAAACAGAACAAATCCCGGGCGATTTTTTCCATAAAGGAGATCATGTTCGTGCAGTGGTTGCTCGCGTAGAGAACAAAAACAATAATCCAAAAATTATTCTATCCCGTACATCACCTGTATTTCTTGAAAGACTTTTCGAAATGGAAATACCTGAGATTGCCGACGGATTGATCACTATAAAAGGAATTGCACGCATCCCGGGCGAACGTGCCAAAGTAGCCGTGGAGGCTTATGACGACCGCATCGATCCCGTAGGGGCATGCGTTGGGATGAAAGGATTCCGAATCCATGGAATCGTACGCGAATTGCGCAACGAAAACATCGATGTCATCAATTATACCAACAACACCACATTATATATCCAGCGCGCACTCAGCCCTGCAAAAATCAATTCCATTGTGGTGAAAGAAGACGAACGCCGCGCTGAAGTATTTCTTCCTCCCGAAGAGGTATCGCTTGCAATAGGCAAAGGTGGCGCCAACATTAAATTGGCATCTATGCTCACCGGGTACAATATCGAAGTGTTTCGCGACATTGAAGGCTTGGACGAAGAAGATATCTACTTGGACGAATTCCGCGACGAAATAGATGGTTGGATAATCGATCAACTCAAACGTATTGGATGCTCAACAGCTAAAAACGTATTGGCAATGGATCGCGAAAAAATTATCAATGAAGCCGATCTCGAAGAAAACACCGTAGACGAAGTGTTGCGAATATTGGCCTCGGAATTCGAAAACGATTACGGCGAAGACGAAGACGAAGATTAATTTATCCCAATTTACACCTTCATCGCAACACTTCTGTTCACAAATTATAAAAAGTCTAATTTAATTATATGTCTATAAGGTTAATAAAAGTATCAAAAAATTTGAATGTAGGAATCAATAGTTTGGTTGAATTTCTACAGAAAAAAGGTATTAACATAGAAGCTAACCCAAACGCAAAAATCGAAGAAGAGCAGTATGAGTTGTTGATTGCAGAGTTTGGCAAAGATAAAAACATCAGAAAAGAAGTCGACAAAAAACTCAAAAAATTTCACAGTAAGGAAAATAAAAAAGAAACTGTTGCTATTGAAGGGTACGAATTACCGGAAACGGAAACGGAAAAGGAAAAGGAAACAAAAAAGAAGGTCGAAAAAGAAACAATTAAAACCGAAATACCGGAAAGTTTAAAGCCACACGTCAATATTGTCGGAAACATAGATTTAGACGAACATAAGAAGAAAAAAGAAACGAAAGCGGAAGAAAAAGAAATAATAAAAGAATCCGCATCGACAATTGAGCCCGAAGCCGATACGACAACCGGAGAAAAAGAAGAAATTACAACAGTCAAAACAGAGGCTGAACCCCCAGTAAACGTTTTTGACAAACAAAAAACAACTGAAGAGAAACAAAAACAAAAGAAAAAAACAGATATGGAAACCAAAGTTGTAAAAGAGGAAGTTTCCAAAGAAAAACAGGCAAACGAAGAGAAAATTGTCGCCGAAGAAAAGATTGTCGATGATAGCCATGATGAAGATGAAGTCTTTCGCATCCATGACAAAAAACTGGAATCCAATCTAGTAATAAAAGGCTCAATTGATCTGGATGCAATTAACGAAAAAACTCGACCTGCTCGTAAGAGTCGTTCACAACGCAGAAAAGAAAGGCTCGAAAGGGAACAAAAAGCCCTTAACAATAAAAAATTAAAAGAAGAAAACATAAGGCTTTTGAAAAAAGAAAGCCTCGAGGAAAATCGAAAGTCTACCGACGAATTAAAAGAAAAAGGGAAGAAAAAACGCAAACGCATCCGCAAAAGCAAGGTAAATCTCGACAAGACCAACACCTTCGATTCTTCTCCGAAAAATCGAGAACGACATCGCCCCGTACTCAGAAAACCAAATAAAACAGAAATAAGCGACGAAGAAGTACAAAAACAAATCAAAGAGACATTGGCTCGCCTCACCGAAAAACGAGGCGGAAAAGCCAGCGCAAAATATCGCCGCGAAAAACGTGAAGCTTTATCCCATAAACAACGGGAAGAAAATCGACAAAAAGAACGCGAAAGTCATGTGCTCGAATTGACTGAATTTGTTACAGCGAACGATTTGGCCAATATGATGGATGTTCCTGTAACTGATGTTATTTCAACATGTATGAGTTTAGGAGTAATGGTCGCCATCAACCAACGACTTGATGCAGAAACTATTAATATTGTAGCCGACGAATTCGGTTTCGAAACAAAATTTGTAAGTGCCGATGTAATTGAGGCTATCGACGAAGAAGATGAAGACGATCCAAAAGATTTGGTTCCTCGCCCACCCATCGTTACCGTAATGGGACACGTAGATCACGGTAAAACTTCTTTGCTTGACAATATCAGAAATACCAATGTAATTGCAGGTGAAGCGGGAGGAATTACTCAACATATCGGGGCTTACAATGTTCAATTGAGCGATGGGCGAAAAATTACTTTTCTCGACACCCCGGGACACGAAGCGTTTACCGCTATGCGAGCACGAGGAGCTCAGGTTACAGACGTAGCGATCATTATTGTAGCTGCCGACGACGATATTATGCCTCAAACCATCGAGGCAATCAACCATGCCAAAGCAGCGGGAGTTCCTATTGTTTTCGCAATCAATAAAATTGATAAACCTGAAGCCAATCCCAATAAAATAAAAGAAAAATTGGCAGAAATGAATTATCTGGTAGAAGAATGGGGAGGCAAATACCAATCTCAGGATATATCGGCAAAAAAAGGTACCGGAGTGCAAGAGCTACTGGAAAAAGTACTACTCGAAGCCGACCTACTCGAACTGAAAGCAAACCCCAATCGAAAAGCAAAAGGTTCGGTAATCGAATCATCCCTTGATAAAGGTCGAGGATATGTTGCCACCGTTCTTGTTCAAAACGGAACATTAAACCAAGGAGACATCGTGCTGGCAGGAACTCACTATGGCCGTATAAAAGCCATGTTCAACGAACGCAATCAGCGTATAGAAAAAGCAGGCCCATCAGAGCCGGTACTTATCTTAGGATTGAATGGAGCACCCCAAGCAGGCGATACTTTTTATGTAATGGAAAGTGAACAAGAGGCCCGTTCCATTGCTAGCCGACGCGAACAATTACAACGTGAACAATCGCTGCGTACACAAAAAATGCTGACGCTTGACGATATCGGGCGACGCATTGCCATCGGCAATTTCAAACAATTGAACATCATTGTGAAAGGTGACGTAGATGGTTCTGTAGAAGCACTCTCGGATTCGCTTATGCAGTTATCCAAAGAAGAAATCGAAGTAAATGTTATTCATAAAGCCGTTGGTCAGATATCGGAATCAGACGTTACTCTGGCAGCCGCATCGGATGCCGTTATTATCGGATTCCAAGTACGACCCTCACTGACAGCTCGCAAAGAAGCCGAGAAAGAAGGAGTTGAAATTCGTTTGTATTCAATTATTTACGATGCCATAGAAGATGTGAAATCTGCTATGGAAGGTATGCTTTCACCTGATATCAAAGAAGAAGTTACAGGTAATCTTGAAGTACTCGAAACGTTTAAAATTCCCAAGGTGGGAACTGTAGCCGGATGTGTTGTGAAAGAGGGAAAAATAAAACGTACAAGCAAAATTCGATTGATCCGCGACGGTATCGTTATCTATAGCGGAGAGTTGGATTCGTTAAAACGCTTTAAAGATGATGTAAAAGAAGTCACAGTAGGATATGAATGTGGATTAAACATTAAGAATTTCAACGATATAAAAATAGGCGACGTAATAGAATCTTACGAAGAAGTAGAGGTGAAGAAAACATTGTAAAAAAATACTTTGAAATATTGAAAACCAGTTGACATTGTGATTTATAATTCTCTACCTTGATGGCAGCATCTGTCAAAAATGGCAGATGCTGCTACAACACACAGAGAAATAAATTGTATGTTTAACGGGGAAAACTATAAACAAAAACACAAAATTGTATTTATTATGACAAAGAAAATTCTATTAAGCGCATGTGCTCTCATTTTCGTGTTAACCGCAACCGCAATTGCTCAAAATCCTTATGTGGTAGCCTATGTAAATACGATTGAATTGATTAATTCCTTCCCCGAAAAATCCAAAGCTACCGAAAAACTTATCGCACTCAGCAACAGTTATAAGGAAGAATTGCAGCTAATGCAGAATGAATATAATAAAAAATATTCCGATTTTATAACCTATCAAAGTTCAATGGCCGAAAACATTAAACTGCGCCGAATGCAAGAATTGACTGATTTGGAAAATAAAATCCACGAATTCATGAAATTGGCACAAAAAGATATCGAAGAGCAGGAAAAAATTTTGCTTGAACCCATTAAAGAAAGAATTAAAGAGGCCGTTCGCATTGTGGGTATCGAACAAAACTTTATGGTGATTTACGACTTAGCCGATCCGGCTATAATTTTTGTCACCCCAAATGCTGTAGATGCAAATCCGCTTGTAAAAACAAAGCTTGGTATCAGATAATTGGATATTGAATAATATTGAATTCCAAAACAAAAAAATTCAGTGGGAAACAATTTTAACCGAAAAGAAGGAGCTATTGGCGTTTTCGATTCGGGTTATGGTGGGCTTACCATATTATCGGAAATCCGATCATTGATGCCCCATTATGATTATATTTATTTAGGAGACAACGCCAGAGCTCCTTACGGAAACCGCTCTTTTGAAATCGTATATCGATTCACGCTACAAGCGGTCGAATGGTTTTTTTCACAAGGTTGCCATTTGATTATTCTGGCATGCAACACCGCATCGGCCAAAGCGTTACGAAGCATTCAGGAAAACGATCTCCCACTTCTTGATCCTCAACGACGCGTATTGGGCATCATCCGACCAACAGTGGAAAGCATAAATGATTTCACTAAAACCGGTCATATAGGTGTATTCGGCACAGAAGGCACCATCCAATCTCAATCTTACGAACTGGAAATCAAAAAACTGCACCCTCATCTTTTCGTAACCGGCGAAGCCTGTCCCATGTGGGTGCCTTTAGTGGAAAACAACGAACATAATAATCCGGGTGCCGATTATTTTGTAAAACAACATATCGATCGTTTATTGAAAAAAGATCCCCATATCGATACCCTCATTCTTGGTTGCACCCATTACCCCTTGTTGATAAAAAAAATAAAACAATATCTTCCGGAATACATCCACGTGATTGCCCAAGGCAAGTATGTTGCCAAAAGTCTAAAAAATTACTTGGAACGTCACCCTGAAATGAATGAAAAATGTAGAAAAAATGGTACAATCCGGTTTTTTACTACCGAATCGCCCGAAAAATTCTCTCAACAAGCGTCGCTTTTCCTTAATAAAAAAATAAAAGCTCAGAACATTAATATCGATACACTGTGTTGAATTGGTTTGACATCTTTATGGCAATCGCATTGATTGTTGCCTTTGCAAGTGGATTCAGGCAAGGATTAATCAGGCAGTTGATAAACTTCGTCGGTCTGATATTTGCAATCGTTTTCGCAGGGCAATTGGCAAAAATCATCCTACCGTGGTTTTTGCAAATCACCAAAATGCCTCACAACATAGTTTCAGTAATTTCTTACCTTTCAGCTTTTGCCATCATTATGGCAATTATATCATTATGCGGCAGTGTCATCCATAAACTCGTAACGATTGTTCACCTTGGTTTTTTTAATAAATTATTGGGATCTGTTGTATCCATAGGAATTGCTGCAGTAATACTCAGTTTGATTCTCAATATGTTATTGATACTTGATCCGAAAGAAAAAATCATAAACAAAGAGACCAAACAAAATTCATTTTTTTATAAACGTATACAAATTGTTGTTCCTACTTTTGTTCCATACATAAACGGAGAAGTCTGGAAACAATATATCCCGGGAGAATACAAAGGAAAAACAATTCAAACTTTTTCCCCTACTCGGCAAACAAATCAAAACAGGCAGCAATTATGTTAATACACAAAGAAGGCAAACGCGTACTTATTAAATGGTTAATAGCATTCATTTTACTAAACAGTATTCTGTTTGCCTTTTGCACTGTGAGGGTTCTCAATTTTATTATCTTTGCCGTGACTGCAATCCTATATGCAACAATGGTAAACTTCTATAAAAAACCAAAAAGAATATATACAGGCCAACTTCTCGGATGGGTAAATGCGCCGGCCGACGGGAAAATCGTAACCATAGAAAAAGTATTTGAAAAAGATTTTCTGCAGCAAGAGTGCATACAGATATCCATTTTTATGTCGTTATTCAATGCTCATTCGAATTGGGTACCCGTGACCGGAAAAGTAATCCACTTATCACACGATATGGGTCGATTTCATGCTGCATTTCTTCCCAAATCGAGTAAAGAAAACGAACGAACAAACATCATTTTCGAAACACCCGATGGTCATCGGATACTAACACGACAAATAGCCGGAGCTGTAGCAAAACGCATCGTGACTTATGTAAAAGAAGGGGAAAGTTATGATATTGCCGATCCTTTGGGATTTATAAAATTAGGTTCTCGCATGGACGTCTTCCTTCCCCTCGATAGCGAAATTTTAGTAACCATGAAACAAAAAGTTCGTGCAAACAAAACCTTTTTAGCCCGTCTGCCTCAAAAAAATCCAAAAAACAAATAATACAAATTCGAGAATCAAGACACCTAACCGAGTTTCGAAAAAATATCGTTATTTTTGCATTGTCATTCTTTCAACTAAGTTACTGAGATTGAAAAATCTCAAATCATAAATTATATATCCAACTATGTCGACATTACGGTTTAAAGCAATAGAAAAAGCATCGCAACACATGCCTGTAGAAATTTCACCTCCGGGCAAATTGCCATCCGAATACTACGGAAAATATGTTTTCAATAAAAAACAAATGGCCAGATTCCTTTCCAAGGAAACGATGCAAACAGTCTTGCAAGCTATCGACAAAGGAATAACCCTTCAACGAGAAATTGCCGATCATGTAGCCGTAGGCATGAAGATGTGGGCCCTTGAAATGGGTGCGACGCATTACACACATTGGTTTCAGCCACTAACAGATAGAACTGCGGAAAAACACGATTCGTTTATCGAGTATGTGGAAGGATCTGATGTGGATGTCATCGAAACTTTTTCGGGAACACTTCTTGCACAACAGGAACCCGATGCTTCCAGCTTTCCCAGCGGCGGAATCCGCAATACGTTTGAAGCGCGAGGTTATACGGCATGGGACCCTTCTTCTCCGGCTTTCATTATGGGCGACACGCTGTGTATCCCTACCGTTTTCATTTCTTATACAGGTGAAGCTCTCGACTATAAAACACCTTTACTGAAAGCGCTTTCAGCCATAGACAAGGCGGCCGTTGAAGTTTGCAAACTCTTCGATCCCAATGTAAAAAGAGTATATTCGTATTTGGGATGGGAACAAGAATATTTTCTTGTAGATCAGGCATTATATGAAGCACGTCCCGATCTAGTACTCACCGGCAGAACCTTGATGGGGCACGAAAGCGCAAAAAATCAACAACTCGAAGATCATTATTTCGGCGCCATTCCTCCCCGTGTGGCTGCTTTCATGCGTGAAGTAGAAATTGAAGCTTACAAATACGGCATTCCATTAAAAACCCGACACAATGAGGTTGCACCCAATCAGTTTGAAGTTGCTCCCATTTTTGGTGAAACCAATTTGGCAGTAGATCAGAACCTACTGTTAATGACACTGATGAATAAAATAGCCACTAAACATCATTTCAAACTCCTGCTTCATGAAAAACCGTTTGACGGCATCAACGGATCCGGCAAACACAACAACTGGTCGCTTGGCACAGACACAGGCGTAGGATTATTTACCCCCGGAAAAACAACCAATGAAAATCTTCAGTTCGTAACGTTCCTGGTAAATACTCTCATGGCTGTTTACAAATACAACGGTCTTCTTAAGGCATCCATCATGTCTGCTCAAAATGCCCACCGATTAGGGAAAAACGAAGCTCCCCCTCCCATAATCTCAGTCTTTCTCGGCACACAAATTTCAAGTGTATTGGATAAAATTGAACATAGCTCAAAGAATGATGAAATTACAGTAAACGAATTAAAAAAAATGGAATTGGGAGTATCTCATATTCCCGAAGTATTGATCGACAACACCGACCGCAACCGCACTTCACCCTTTGCATTTACCGGCAACCGCTTCGAATTCAGGGCTGTGGGAGCATCTGCAAATTGCTCGACGGCCATGATCGTTTTAAATGCCGCCGTTGCCGCTCAATTGATGGATTTTAAGAAAGAGATCGACAAAAAAATGAAAAGAGGGATGGAAAAAGAAGAAGCCATTTATGACACTATTCGACGCTATATTAAGGAAAGCAAACCCATTCGTTTCGAAGGAAACAGTTACAGTGAAGAATGGAAAAAAGAAGCCGAAAGACGCGGTCTCGATTGCAAAACCAGCGTACCTCTGATTTACGATGCTTACACCTCGGAAGACTCAGTAAAAATGTTCGAAAGTGCCGGAGTTATGACGAAAAAAGAACTGGAAGCACGAAATGAAGTGAAATGGGAAACGTATACCAAAAAAATTCAAATTGAAGCACGCGTTTTGGGCGATCTCTCCATTAATCATATCATTCCGGTGGCTACCCGCTATCAATCGGTTTTGCTCGACAATATTTGTAAAATGAAAACCGTTTTCGATGAAAAAAAAGCCGCCGAATTATCTAAAGAAGATCTATCGATCATTGAGGAAATAGCAACACACATTGCGGCTATCAAGAAAAATGTGGACGATATGGTAGAAGCACGAAAAGTGGCCAACAAAATTGAAGATGCAAGAGAAAAAGCAATAGCTTATCATGATAACGTTCTTTCTTATTTCGATATTATTCGTTATCATGTCGATAAACTTGAACTTATCGTTGACGATCAAATGTGGCCACTGCCTAAATACCGCGAACTCTTGTTTACCAATTGATCCAAAGCCACTTTATCGAAATCAATACAGAACGATAAAATTAACCGTCACGATTAATTTTATCGTTCTTATTTATTTAAACATACTCATCTCCAAAACGAAACTTTACTTCGGTTACAAAGTGTTTGATTCGTTGCTCTTCGCTTTTTTTGCAAATAAGCAGGGCATTATCCGATTCGGCCACGATGTAATCTTCCAATCCTTGAACAACAACTACTTTACCGTCGCTCATCGCAACAATATTGCCAGTACTTTCAAAATACAAGGCTTTACAATTCAAACAGGCATTGTTGTTTTCGTCTTTTTCTGCCATTTCGTGCAGCGAACCCCATGTTCCCAAATCGCTCCATCCGAAATCGGATGTTATGACATAGACATTATCGGCTTTTTCCATAATGCCGTAGTCAATGGAAATATTGGGACAAACAGGGAAACAGGCATCAATAAATTCTTTTTCTTTAGGAGTATTGAACAGCTCTTTCCCCTCATTAAACTTATTGAAAACATCGGGTAAATAATTTTTAAAAGCCTCCAAAATAGTATTCACGTTCCAAAGAAAAATTCCGGAATTCCATACGAATTCACCGCTCTCGTAAAATTTTTGAGCCAATTCGTGATCCGGCTTTTCGGTAAATGTTTTTACTTTGTGAATACCATCGATGTTCTCCTCGCTAACTTGAATATAGCCGTAACCCGTTTCGGGTCGGCTCGGCTTAATACCCAATGTCAGCAATACGGGACGTTTTGCCACAAACTCAAAACCTTTTTTGACATCGGCAATAAACTGATCCTCCTTCAATATCAAATGATCGGAAGGTGCAACCACGATATTTGCATCGGGATCAATTGCTCGTATCCGATAACACGCAAAAGCGACACAAGGTGCCGTATTCCGCCTCATCGGCTCCCTTAATATCTGATTCTCCGATAATTCCGGTAACTGTTGCCGAGTTATTTCGGCATAAGCATCGTTAGTTACGATAAAAATGTTTTCAATGGGAACAATTTTTTTAAATCGGTCGAAAGTACTTTGCAACAACGATCTTCCCGTTCCGAAAAAGTCCAAAAACTGTTTGGGTTTTTGTTCTTTACTAAAAGGCCAGAAGCGGCTTCCCACACCTCCGCTCATAATTACACAATAATTGTTATTCCTCATCATTAATGTTAAAAAAATAATATTCTACATTGATTTTGTTTGTTTCAAAAAAATTACAGAATTTACATGTTAACACTTTTAAACTACTTTTGTTTTCGTATTTCTTCATGCTTTAAAGGTAGAGAATAAAAATAGATTTACAAAGTCGTCTTCATCAAAAAAAATAGGGAAAAGGGTTTTTTATTTATCAAAAATATATGTACTTTTGCATCCGATATTATCAAGGAATGCCCAGATGGCGGAATTGGTAGACGCGCTGGTCTCAAACACCAGTGGACTCACCTCCATGCCGGTTCGATCCCGGCTCTGGGCACAAACAAATCATACCGCAATACTATTTTCTAAAAGGCAGCTTAACGACTTCCGCTTTAATGGGTTTATTACGAATATCGATATAAATAGGGGTTCCCGGTTTGGCGCAATCGGGTTTCACATATCCCAAACCGATTCCGACTTTCAATACAGGCGAGATGGTACCCGAAGTAACCTTTCCTATTACTTCACGATTCTCATTTAGAATTTTATAACCTTGGCGCGGAATTCCTTTTTCGATCATGGTAAAACCGCACAATTTGCGTGGCACACCGGCTTTTTTCTCCTCCTCGAGCGCTTTGCGTCCAATAAAATCGTTACCGTCAACAAATTTGGTAATCCATCCCAATCCTGCTTGCAGAGGAGTAATTGTTTCATCAAGCTCATTCCCATAAAGGCAAAATCCCATTTCCAAACGCAACGTATCCCTAGCCCCCAATCCAACAGGTTTTATTCCGAACTCTTTTCCTGCATCGAAAACGGCATCCCATATCTGCAGCCCAAACTCGGGATAGAAATAAAGTTCAAAGCCGCCCGCACCGGTATATCCCGTGTTGGAAACAATCACATTGTCCACCCCCGCCATTTTCCCGGTAACAAAAGAATAATACGGTATCGTCGAAAGATCGATATCGGTAAGTTTCTGCAAGGTATCTTTGGCTTTTGGCCCTTGTACGGCCAATAGCGCCATATGATCGGATGCATTTTCGAGTTCTGCTCCCATCGTATTCTGCTTCCGACACCACAACCAATCTTTTTCGATATTGGCTGCATTGACTACCATCATGTATTTTTGGTCTTCGTAGTGATACAACAAAAAATCATCGATGATACCTCCGTTTTCATTCAACATGCAGTTATATTGTGCTTTACCTACACCTGCAGCAAAAATATCATTCGTAGTTATCCGCTGAACAAACTCGGCTGCTTTTGGTCCTTTCACCCAAAACTCGCCCATATGCGACACATCAAAAACGCCAACGGCATTCACCACCGTCAAATGTTCGTCAATAATTCCGGAATACTCGATGGGCATGTTGTATCCCGCAAATTCGTGCATTTTTGCGCCTAGCGCAATATGCAAATCCGTGAAAGGTGTTTTTTTCATACTTGTATAATATTAATTATTCTTCTTTTGCTACTATTTCCACAATTTTTTCGATTACTTGCGTTGCTTTTTCCATCGAACGAACAGGAATAAATTCATAGCGGCTATGAAAATTAAGTCCACCCGTAAAGATGTTAGGACAAGGTAATCCCATAAACGACAAGCGAGCCCCATCCGTACCTCCGCGAATAGGTTTCACTTTAGGCGTCACCCCCACCTCCCGCATTGCACGAAGAGCATAATCGATAACATGATTCACCGGTTCTATTTTTTCGCGCATATTGTAATACTGATCGCGCAATTCGAGTTGCAAACGATTCGGATAACGCTCGTTCATGAAATTTACGGCTTCTTGCAAGATTTTTTTACGCCTTTCAAACATTTGGCGATCATGATCACGAATAATCAACGAAAGCTCGGCCTCCTCTACTGTTCCATTTAAAGAAGTTATATGGAAAAACCCCTCATACCCTTCCGTAAATTCGGGACGTTCGTTTGCAGGCAGCATATTTATCAATTCGTTGCCCACACACAATGCATTGATCATTTTGTTCTTGGCGTATCCGGGATGTACATTCCGTCCCCGAATAACAACTTTTGCCGAAGCAGCATTGAAATTCTCATATTCAAATTCGCCAACCTCACCTCCATCTACCGTATACCCCCAGTCGGCATCAAATTTTTGCACATCAAATTTATCGGCTCCTCGACCAATTTCCTCGTCGGGCGTAAAGGCAATACGCACTTTACCGTGTTTAATTTCGGGATGATCGAGAAAATACTGCATGGCAGTAATGATCTCTGCAATGCCGGCCTTATCATCTGCGCCCAACAACGTGGTGCCATCGGAAACAATCAAATCTTCACCCACATAATCCAACAATTCCGGAAAATCGTTAGGCGAAAGAACAATGTTCAGCTCCTCGTTAAGCAAAATATCCTCTCCGTCGTATTGTTCAACAATACGCGGCCGTACATTTTCACCACTCATATCGGGACTCGTATCCAAATGGGCAATAAATCCGATTGTTGGGATATTCGTATCACTATTTGCCGGTAATGTTGCCATTAAGTAGCAATTGTTGTCCAATGAAACGTCAGTCATCCCCATTTCAATCAGTTCTCTTTCGATTTCTTTCGCTAAGTTGAACTGTTTTAGCGTACTCGGAGTTTGATCGCTGTTCTCGTCAGACTGAGTATCGATTTTGGCATATTTAATAAATCTGTCTACTACATTTATATTCATTGTGAAAATTTTTAATGATAGCTAATCAAAGGTATTTCATTTTGGAATTTTGATAAAAAGACGTATCTTTGCATCAGGGTAAGTCCTATACGGCCAGCTCCCGAAGAATCCCCCAGGTCTTGATCGAAGCAAGGGTATTTGGTTGTAGCGGCGCGATATAGTAAGCTTACCCTATTTTTTTGATATCTCTCCATAATTACATCTCCTGATAAGAACCTTTCTGGTATCATATTGATATATATAGCGAATGTAAATATTATTTTCTACCGAAAAAAGAGTATCGGCAATCCTTTTCGACAACTTCTTGCACAATTTTAAATTTTTACATATAAAAAAACGTCCGGTATCCCATAATCCTTTTATACGCAACAGAAAAGGTTGTTTCAAAATATTTCGCAACGCATATTTGTAAGTCTTGCGAAGAAAAAAACAATCGGCATATTCATTGATTGTTTCAACCGTTTTGCTTGTCATCGGCATATGTTTTACCGTTCGCATGTATGCAACGTACTCCTTTGCAATAAACGTGGACACTTGCGAGGAAAAACTCAATCGCGATAAATTTTTCAAATACTTTTTATCATTATATTCGACAAACTTCATCCTGTTGGTATCCACCAGATAAAATGCATATGCATTGGAATTCTCATCATATTCCCACAAAATATTGCCGGGACTATAATCTTTATGTAAAATTCCTTCACAATGAAGTTCCGCAGTATACCGGGAAAATGCCATGAGCAATGCATCATTTTTTTCAATACCGTCCAAATAAGGGCGCATGCTGTTAGACTTTTTCAGATACTCGCAAATGTAATAGCTGTCACTTAATTTTCCATACTTGTATTCTTCTATATAAGCAATAGGCGTAGGCGAACGGAATCCCCTTTCGATTATTTCCCGACTGTTAATATAAGAACGCTCGGCTTTCGATTTGCGAAATGCAGCATAAACAATGCTATTAATGAAATTGGGTTTTGCAAATTTTTTTACAATAATATCATCATTCTTCAATTCAAATCTTTTTAATGTATTGCGTCCATGAAAAATAAGTTCACCTTCACCATTAAATCTTTCCTGTATTTTATCTACGAACTCCAACATATCGCGATTCGTTTCATATTCCGGAGCAATTACCGTTTTAATCGTATGTCGTTTAAAAAAATTACGCATATTGTGCACTTCAACAAGTCTTGTGGCAAAGTTAATACTTTTTGTCATAACCTTCGTAAAACATACGGCTCATAACGGTTGCGAGCCTCAACCAAGAATAGAAGGCAAAACGCATAGATATACTCATCCAAAATACGTATTTTTGCAACTATAATATTGCTATCGATATGTCTATTTATGCTCCATTTGCCAAACCATTATATGTCATGTTGAAGCCGGTGGGTTCACTTTGTAACTTAGCGTGCGATTATTGTTATTATTTGGAAAAATCGAAATTCTACACTCAGAACAAAAACCATGTGATGAGCGACGAACTGCTTGAACGGTTTACCCAAGAATATTTGGAATCGCAAACCATGCCCCAGGTGCTTTTTACATGGCATGGCGGGGAACCGCTAATGAGGCCGCTTTCTTTTTACAAAAAAGCATTGGAATTACAAAAAAAATATGGAAGAGGCAGACAAATCGACAACTCGATACAAACCAACGGGACACTGCTTACAGATGAATGGTGTGCATTTTTCAAAGAGAATAATTTTTTGGTTGGAATATCTATAGATGGACCTCAGGAATTTCATGACGAATATCGTCGCGACAAAATGAACAGACCAACGTTCCAAAAGGTAATGCGAGGTATCGAACTTTTACAAAAACATGAAGTCGATTTTAACTGCATGGCGGTTGTGAATGATTTTAACGCCGATTATCCCTTGGAATTTTATCGTTTTTTTAAGGAAATCGGATGCCAATTTCTTCAGTTTACGCCTATCGTCGAACGAATGACCAACGGACAACCCCACCCTACTCTTGCCACTGTTGCGGAAAAAAATGCCGAATTGGCACCTTTTAGCGTCAGTCCTCAACAATGGGGAAATTTTTTATGTGCAGTTTTCGATGAATGGGTTAAAAAAGACGTGGGAAAAATATTCGTTCAGATCTTCGATTCAACCCTTGCCAATTGGATAGGAGAACAGCCCGGAGTATGCACGATGGCAAAAACTTGTGGGCATGCAGGCGTAATGGAATTTAATGGCGACGTTTACTCATGCGATCATTTCGTTTTTCCGGAATACAAACTTGGAAACATTTATACAAAACCATTGGCCGGCATGATGTATTCTGAAAAACAATTGAAATTCGGGAACGACAAATTCGATAAATTACCGCGACAGTGTAGAGAATGTGACGTGCTTTTTGCTTGCTATGGCGAATGCCCGAAAAATCGTTTTTCAACCGATAAATACGGTGAGGCAGGACTCAATTATTTGTGCGAAGGTTACTATCGATTTTTCCATCATGTTATGCCTTATATGGACTTCATGAAAGACGAACTACTAATGCAACGCCCACCGGCAAATGTAATGAAATGGATTCAACAAGGCAATCCGTAAAGCCTGCCTAAATTTAAAAAAACCGGATTATCTTACAATAATCCGGTTTTTCCTTATATATTCACTTAAAAATTGTTAGTTTTCCCCTTTTCGTGCAGAATAACTGATTTTAAGTGCATATGCTTTCCTTAATGCCTGCTTCACATCGCTAATATACTTCATCTTTGTGTTTTCATCAGCTTTGATTGAAACGGTCATAAACTGTCGGTCGGCTTCACTCAGTCTTTCTCTTTCTTGAGCAATGTATTCCTGAATATCGCTAATCTCTGCCAGTTTATCGTTTAGCTGCATCCGGGTTCCCGTACCTAAGCGGGGATCCAAAGGAATACCGATATTAATATAAGTCACGAGCGATTTCCTTTCAAGTTTCTGAACCTCAGACGCTGTAGGCAACGTATGTCTTACCATCAACGTTTCGGTACGCATAGATACCGTAACCATAAAGAAGAACAATATGGCGAAAATCATATCAGGCAACGATGAAGTGTTCAGTTCGGGCATTTCCCGACCACCGGCTTTAGTAAATTTTCCCATTATCTTCCTCCTCCTAGCTTATAATCTTTAGGTTCTGCCTCCGAAATGCGCTGCGGATACATTTTGTTGATCTGCTCTTGCTGTTCGGGGAGCAATTCGTTATATGCCTTCCCGAAATATTTTTTGGCTGCTTCATCACGCAATTCGTTATATGCTCTTACCAACTCGTTTTGAACAGCGATATATGCTTTGTAACTTGTAGTAGCATCATTTTGCAAGGATATCACGTGATCAGCAGTAACCGGGACTTTCCCTATCGGAGGACCGAAATCCTCCTCAATCAGTTCCGGCAAGTCGGGGCGATTGTTTGGATTCAACACAAACTCTTTTACCATATCCTTTAATCTTACTTTTCCTCCCTTTCCCTCCATTTCGGCTATATTGTTATACCATTCGTCTCCGGCTTGGGTTCTGACCATAATCTGATCCTGGTAATTCACCAATACAACCATGAGGTTTCTTCTCTGAACATCCATTTTCTGGAGTTCCTCCTCGCTTTGAGGAGGTGGTGGCAACCGACGCGCCAACCCACTATCGGTATCCATAGAAGAAGTTACAAGGAAGAAAATCAGCAAGAGGAAAGAGATGTCCGCCATTGAACTTGCATTAAGATTCGGAACTTTTCTTTTTTTCTTCTCTGCCATAATTTCTTTTACCTTTCTACATTCCCATCGAAGGGATCTTACTTGTTATTAGACTTTCTTTTCAACAAGGGCGAAAAAATCATTGCCAAGACTGCGAGCGCCAACATGATATACATAGAGTACATAAACATGTCGGTCATTTTCAGTCTTCCGGGAACATTATCCGGCCCCGTATAACCTACAATATCCAACGGTTTGTCACTTCCCAACATGTAAGTGATAACAAACATTGCTGCAAATGCCACTATGACCAAAAGCGAATTGATAGCCTTTTTGGGTTGATTCTTCAAGGATGAGATGAAGTCGGCGATAGCAAATGCCAGCAAAACCAGTACGGTGCAACCCACCAAAAAGTATACCCAATACATTAACAAATCGATGTACTTAGGCTCTGGAGCAGTTGGCACCAATCGCTGATCAACCGGCACTTCTCCTCCCAAAAAGAATAATGCCATTACAACTATGGTAATAGCCATAGTGATATACATTACTATTCTGGAGGTTTTGTGTATTTTCGTTACAGCCATGATAAATTACAATTTTTTATATTTAACATTGTATTTGATCACTTGATCAAGGAAAGTGATGGAAGCATCTTCCATTCTATTGAGAATACCTTCCAATTTACTCAACAGATAATTATAGAATATCTGAAGAATAATAGCAACGATAAGACCAAATACCGTTGTTAACAGAGCAACTTTCATACCGGCAGCAACAATTGTCGGGCTAATATCGCCTGCACGCTGAATATCATCGAAGGCCTGTACCATACCGATAACCGTTCCCAAGAATCCCAAAGAAGGAGCAATGGCAATAAACAACGTAATCCACGATAAGTTTCTTTCGAGCAAACCACTCTGAACCCCACCGTAAGATACGATAGAACGTTCAACCACATCCGGACCTTCTTCGAGACGAAGCAATCCTTGATAAATAATAGAAGCAATAGGGCCTCTCGTTTCACGAGCAATATCTTTCGCACCTTCCACATCGCCGTTGCTGAGAGCTTCTCCTATTTTTTTGAGAAACGCCTGAGAATCAACGTCTGCTAAACTTAAATAGATAATTCTTTCAAGAGCAAAAGCCAAGCCCAAAATAAATACCAGAGCGATAACGCTCATAAAACCGGCACCACCCTCGATAAACTTAATTTTAAGTACTTGATGAAAACTGCCTGAAGATGTTTCTTCAACAGCGGGTGCAGCTTCGCTTTCGACCGGCTCTGCTGCCACTTGTTCACTCTGAGCAACAGAATCTTCAACAGCAGGAGAATCTTGCGCTAAAAGCACCGATGGCAATCCTACCGACATTACGCCGAGAATTGCTAAAATTGCAAATAACTTTTTCATTGTGTGTTCAATTTTTTTAGGATTAATGATCTGAAATTGTTTATAAATTAATTATTTGATTGATTATATTCATTATTTTTTGAATATTCTAATTCACCAAGGGTTTCTAACATTTTTTCTCTTTCCTCAAATGTTCTCTGCGGAGAGAGCGGGATTCGAACCCGCGATACACTTTTGGCGTATACACGCTTTCCAGGCGTGCCTCTTCAGCCTCTCGAGCATCTCTCCCGGCGGAGATTTTCTAAAACGGACGCAAATTACAAAAAAAATTTCATTCGCCTTCCATTTGATTCACAAAATTAAAAAATTTATCCCATATATGTCGATTAAATCTCATTTAAATTTTACAAAATCCCGTTTCAGCTCATAATTGAGCTCGAATAAAATCTCATTTCCAATTACTTATATTGAATACCTTTTCCGCATTTCGCGATGTAATTTCGGCCACCTCTTCTTCGGTCATACCGAAAATTGCCGCCAACTCCTTTGCTATCTCCGTCAAATAGGCAGGTTCATTGCGTTTTCCCCTATAAGGCACGGGAGCCAAGTAGGGGGCATCCGTTTCCAACACGATTCGTTCGATATCGCAACACCTCAACACATCGGACAAACCCGAATTTTTAAAAGTAATTATACCATTTATCCCGATGAAAAAAGAAGGTAGTTCGAGAATATTTTTCAGTTCTTTTCTTGATCCCCCGAAACTGTGAAAAACGCCTCGCAAAGAATCCACCCCAACTTTTTTGATACTCTGTATCACTTCCTCATTTGCATTACGGGAATGAATTGCAACCGGCAATTGTTTTTCGATGCTCCATTGCAACTGTTTTTCAAAAGCTTTTATTTGTTGCGCCTTAAAAGTTTGATCCCAATAAAGATCGATACCTATTTCACCAATAGCAATATAATTGTTTGTTTTCAGTTCATGATAAACGATATTCAATCGATGCTCCCAATCTTCTTTGACGGAAGTGGGATGCAGTCCGATCATCGGAATGAAAAACGAAGGATCGAACAATACGGTTTGTTTAAGGGATTCAATGGATGCGGTATCGATATTGGGCAACAAAATTTTATATACCCCTGCTTTTTTCGCTCTGCTCACAACATCTTCGAGATCGGCATGAAACTCCGGCAAGTAAAGATGTGCATGGGTATCGATGAGATTCATTCTTCTACGGTTTCTCCTTTCCTATAGTAATACACCACTCCATATTCGCGATTTCTTTCAAGACGTTTGTTCAAGGGCAAGTCTTTATTTTTTCTTTCTACTTGTTCCCAAATATCGAAAATAACCTTATCTACTTTTTCTCTTGCTTCCGTTACCTGATTTTGCAGGCGCAGAGTGGCCTTTTGATGAATTTTCTGAGTTTGATACCCTTCTTCGAAAAGCGAAAACATTACTTTGACCTTCGCAATGGTCGGGTTAAAGATCGGGACACCCCCTTCTGCTATACGAGACTCTTCACCTTTAATTATTTTTTCGCCCCACTCGAGGAGACGTTCATTCGAAGAAAAATCGGGAACAATCATATTCTGATTTTCCAAACCGTATAATTCCAAGTATTCGGTCTTTATTTCGGAACGAATAACACACATGTATAACACTTGAACGAAATGCGAAAGATACATGCGCGCATTTTTCGCTTTTTGTTGAAACAATATATTTGCTTTTACCTGTGTATCGAAGGCTTGCTGATACTGATTGTATATACGTTCAAACCGCGAAAGCACATTTTTGGCCTCCTGAAGCGTTTTCATTTCGATCGCCACTTCCAGGAAATCCGTATTCAAACATTTTTCGATAGCCGTTTTTAACGCACGTATGCGTGCAATATCGGTATTGGGTAATCTGCGATAAGGCATTTATCAATTCATTATTATAGACTATTTTTGAAATATTCTTTCGTTAAATGCACCTTACAATTATATATTATTTTTTTCGCTGCATCAAATCTTCTGTCAAAAGCAACAATTCTTCTTTGCGTTGATCCGCAATAGATAGTTTTGAAAAACAATCCAATGCCGAAAGATAATATTTTTCTATGAGATTTTCAGAAAGGGATTTCAAATTTAATTCATTGTAAATATTTTTAACGGCATTTATTTTAGATGAAGGATCAAAATCTACTGCGTTGAGCCATTTGTCGAGTTCTTTTCGTTGTGCTGCATCGGAATTCTCAAGCGCTTTTATCAACAGAAAAGTTTTTTTATTGCAAACGATATCGCCTCCTATTTTTTTTCCAAATGTTTTGGCATCACCGTATACATCCAGCAAATCATCTTTAAGTTGAAAAGCCATTCCTATATTAATCCCAAACCGATACAAAAGGTCGGAATCGTTTGCCGATGCCTTTCCCATTATTGCGCCTATTTTTAAAGAACATGCAATCAGAACCGCAGTTTTTAGTCGAATCATTTCCATATATTCTGCTTCCGTCACATCCATTCTTTTTTCGAAATCCATATCATACTGCTGGCCCTGACAAACCTCCATGGCAGTTTTAGAGAAAACAGACAAAACTTCGGGCAATACATTTATAGGAACATTGGCAATATACATATAAGCTTGTATCAACATGGCGTCTCCCGATAAAATAGCGGCATTATTCCCCCAAATCTTGTGTACCGTAGGATTTCCGCGACGCATATCGGCCCTATCCATCAAATCATCATGCAATAAGGTGAAATTGTGAAAAATTTCTATGCCGATTGCAGGAGGAATAGATAAATCGATACCGTCACTAAAAAGATTTGTCGCCATAAGTGTTAAGATAGGGCGCAATTTTTTCCCCCCACCGGATAAAACATATCGAATGGGATCATATAAATTTTGAGGTGACAAATTCCATTGTATTTCGTCTATGGCATTATTGATTTTCTTTTCCAGGTCGCTTCTCGTATAGATCATTTTATTCACGGGATAAAATTGCAATAAAAGCTGCTTTCGCGAATAAAAGCAGCTTTTATCGATTCAATCGATTTTTTTTTTTTATTGTTGCAAGCGGAATACGATAGGTAACGTAAAACGTACCCGCACAGGTTTGCCTCGTTGTTTACCGGGTTTCCATTTCGGCATAGACTGAATCACGCGTACCGCCTCTCTGTCAAGCGAGGGATCCACTCCACGTACCACCTGAACATCGGTAATGCTCCCATCTCGTTCTACCACAAAGGAGCAAATCACACGTCCTTCAATACCATTTTCCTGGGCTATCACCGGATATCTGATGTTTTCGCTCAAGTATTTCATCAGAGCGGATTGACCACCCGGAAATTCGGGCATCTCTTCCACCACTACAAAAATTTCTTCCGTAGCTTCTTCTTTGGGTTTTGGAGGAGGAGGAGGAACAAAAGTTTGAATTTGAGCCCTACTCTGATCATCCTCTATGTTGATTTGTATACGTGTTTCAACTTTTTCTTCCACTACCTCAAGAATCTCAGGCGCTTCGGGTTCGGGTGGAGGTGGGGG
>DFUT01000038.1:0-3339 GCA_002381125.1 Bacteroidales bacterium UBA4179
CTTCAGGTTTTTCACTCAAATCTTCTTCTTTAGGAAAAATAAAATTTTCTACCATAGTAACAAAAAAGTTTAGTTTTATTTGAAAAGTTGGCTGTAAATTCAACAATAAAAAATAATATTATGTTATCTCATAACTGCGAATTATTTTTAACTTGTTTTTCTAAATTTTACCTTATATTTTTTGCAAACAATATCGTCCTGTTCAAATGTCATAAACGGTAAATGTTATTTCGATTGAAAAGCAATTAGATAATCCGAAAAACACAAGATAATGTACGAATTGTCGATCTAATAGGATCAGTAACACGGAACAATGTTAAAGCAAAACAACTAGTCGTGATTAGTTATACACCTTTGTGCAGTATTTGCAGATCTTTTGGAACAATTTGCTTTAAATAACGAGTTTTTATGACAAACATGCCAAAGAACTTTTTAGGACACTATTGATTCTTCGTCAATTTTTTCGACCAAATTTTTATAATGTTTCTTGACCAGAAAAATCAGATATTTTCGAAAAAATCACTAATCTAGAGCTTTTAATTATAGAACAAATATACATGTTAATTTTCATTTTACAATATATCATTGAATATTTAACATCAATATCATAAGAAGCGATGCATGGGAATTAACTTTATGGTTGAAGTTCACTATGGGGTTTATATTCGCCAACTATCAGCTAATTGCAAGGGTGTCAAATGCGAGTTGGAATCTAAATGAAGCCTAAGGCAAAATCCTGCCAGAAGAGCACGAATCACATCACACATAACCAGTCGGATGAGACTGCAAAAACAAGCAAAACCAGGCTTTTAAAACTTTTTTTCTGTAAATTTTCGTAGGGGGGGGTACAGGAGAAAATAATTCAAGCGATTCCGGGAGGATTAATGGCGTTTGTAGTACACAGGGGGGGGTGTTTGATAAGAAAAAGCCATCTACCTTTGCCTGTTATGCATTTCAAATCGGTCATACGCAGGAATTCCGAGACAGGCAATTTTGAGGGATATTATCGTTTGGTAGAAAGCTATAGGAACATGTCCGGACGTGTGTGCCACCGAACGCTGCTCAATATTGGTTTTTTGCCGTATGGAGTAGAAAAGCTGAACAGCATCCGTCGAATATTACCCGACCGATTCAATTGCACCAAAAATGTTTTTGAGGAAGAGGATGAAGAAACGATTCGCCGGGCGGATACCATTGGCAGCAATTGGTGGAGAGCGGTAAGATCGATATATCCGACAGGGGTTATGAAGAAAGGAAGCATAAAGCCATTGTAGTGCCAGATGCCGGTATAGCCACAGAAGAAAAATCTGGCATTGATTCGGGCTAAAGGATATGATTACGTGTGCGTGAGTCGATCAAAGATTAAAGGATTACTCCATTGAGATAAAAAGCGAGAAAGACGTGCCCACCGAAATCATTCTGACAAAAAAGAAAGCTCGATCGTAGAAGAAGAACGCTTGGGCGTTTATTTCATCCGAACATACCTGAAAACGGAAGAGGAAGTGAGGTAGAGAGCGCCTTCCGATGTTTGAAAACCGATTTGGATTTATGTCCTGTTTTTCATAAAAATGACGATACTACCCTGGCACATCTGTATCTTGGTTTACTTGCCTACTCTCTGGCGAACACCATTCGCTATCATTTGAAGGCCAAGGGTATACACCATGAATGGCAGGAAATCATGCGTATAACCAACACACAAAAGGTGGTTACCACCTATGGAAAAAACACTCTCGATGAAACCATTTATGTGCGCCGTTGTTGTATATATTAATCGAAAAGTACCCCACATTTCAATGGAAAAGTATACCACTTACCAACAAGAATGGATAGCATCCGTTCATAAAAAATGATAAGTATGTATACAAAACAAGAAATTATTATCGGCAGCTATCGTGAGGGTAAAAGTCAGAGACAAATATCCCGAGATCTGCAAATTAGTCGAAAGACCATAAGGAAGTATCTTTGTGAGCACGAAGAAGCGTTACAATCGGCCGAGAGTGTACAAACAGCCCGGTCAGGCAATTTATCGAGTGAGCCCTGCTATAAAATGCCTACTCCTCGCACAAAAATAAAACTAACCCGTGAGGTGGAGGCCGCTATAGACGAGTTACTTGAAAAGAATGAACAAAAGAAGCAGCAAGGACTAGGCAAGCAGATGCTCAGGAAAGAAGGACATTCATGAAGTGCTTCAAGGGCAAGGGCACGAGATAAGTTACACTACGGTGTGTAATTACATCATGCAAAAAGAGAATCGACAAGGAAGGAAAGAGGCCTATATTCGTCAAGTATACCGGCCGGGAGAAACTTGCGAGTTTGACCGGGGTGAGATCAAACTCGAGATATCGGGAAAAAGACGATCGTTCCAGCTTGCCGTATTTACCTCTGCATATGGTAATTACCGGTATGCCTTCATCTACGAACGGCAGGATACGCTTGCTTTTATGGAATCCCATGTGCGATTTTTTCAAATCATCGGAGGAGTTTACCATAAACCCATAACAATGAATACTATTCATCAACAAATCACGGCATACAGTAAGGAGCTTCGATTGCCTCGCTTTTCGGCGAGACTACAAGGAACCGGCCGAAGAAGCGGCCGGGGAGAGAGGCTTGATTATGAGGCGTACCCGGTAAAGCTCATGGAGCGGGAATATGATCTCCGGCCGGAAAATCGAAAAAAGGCACAGATACGAAATGCCCGGTTCCCCTCCAAGAGGTATCTTTCCGAGCTTGAGCGCAGTCAATTACCGCCGGCTGCTCAGGAGAAACTACCGATCCCGGAGAGAAGAGATTGGATTTTATGGCCTCTGCCCAAAACGTGATACTCGCCGGCAACCCCGGTACCGGTAAAACCCATATCGCGATAGGACTGGGACTGAAAGCCTGCATGCAGGGATATAAAGTGTTCTTCACCACTGTTCACCGATTGTTGACACAGCTGCGCGAATCCCACGCCGAGCGAACCTTAAGGCAGGTAGAAGCGCAATTTGAAAAATATGACCCGGTCATATGCGATGAATTTGGTTATGTCTCCTTCGATAAACAAGGTGCCGAGTTGCTCTTCAATCGCCTCTCTTTAAGAACAGGCAGAAAATCAACCATCATTACCACAAACCCGGGTTTCGACCGCCGGGAAGAGATCTTCGGCGATTCCGTATTGACAGCGGCTCCGGTAGACAGATTAACCCATAAGGCTTATCTGATAGATATGAACGGAGAATCATACAGACTGAAAGAAACCGGACAAATGATGGGTGAAAAATGAAAACGGTAGTGAAAATAAGAGCGCCTGTTTTATGGTTTTTGGGGTACCCAAAAACCATAAAACGGACTTGG
>DFUT01000038.1:3375-3855 GCA_002381125.1 Bacteroidales bacterium UBA4179
CTTTTAGAGTGAAATAAACACGTTGTACCGAACCCAACGAAAAGGTAAGATCTATCAGACATTGGGATACAGAAACTATCCCTTCGTTAAACGAAAATCTGTAGTACACAAATCGGAACTCAAAAAAATCAATTTTCCTATTTACAACAATTTAACGATGGTTAGCTGCAATTTGGGTTAAGGATTCGCAGTTTTTTACACACATGTAAAAAATCTCAAAACACGGCGTTCGGTGAAATGAGATAAATAGGTGTTTGCTTTCAGATGCGCTTTTGCTAATAATAGAATTTTCAGAAATATATTCATTCGGGCAAAATCTTTTACTCGAAGTCCGTTCTCTTTGTAGTGCTCCTACACTTTTCAACTTTTTCAGATCTAACATATCTTTTTTTATCAGTAAAGGTAAAGTAGAAAAACCTCGTTATTTAATATGGATTACCGAATGATCATTGTGATACTTGTATAGCTAGACTTCTAAAT
>DFUT01000040.1 GCA_002381125.1 Bacteroidales bacterium UBA4179
GCGTATACCAGGCAAAACGTCTTCTTAGAGCAAAATCCACCACGGCTAAACTTCTGTCGGCTGTGTTCATAGTTGCTATGACGAAAAAGTTATCGGGTAGTTTTTTCACCTTGAAGTTGGGAAAAATTTCGATGTCAACATTTGAAATATCCATTTTATGTTCGAATAGGTAAAATATTGGTCCTAATACATTTGAAAGATTAGCTCTATTTATTTCATCAATAATTAAAATGACTTTTTCGGTGTTATGTTCAATCGCATATTTTAATGCTTTAGAGAAACTTCCTAAATATTCTTTGTATCGAAGTTCTTGGTTTGTAGTGTCAGGGCGAATACCAAAGATAAAATCAGAATAATTGGTCTCTGCATGAAATTGAGTAAAGAATATTTTTGCACCAATTTTCTCTGCAACACTTTTAGCTGTTCTAGTTTTACCTGTCCCGGGAGGACCTTGAAGAACAATGTATTTTCTTTCGTTTAATAGATTTTTTACTTCTTCTGTTTCATCAATTGTTTCTTTTCTGAGAAATGGTTCTAAAGCTTCAGAAACTGCTTTTCTATGTTCTTTATTTGAAGGCCAGTCTCGAAGTTTAGCATAACCTGCAACAAATGCAGCTATAATTTGTTTTCCTAATTCGCTTTCTGGATCATCAACAATTTGACAAGCTGGTAAAACTTTACTATAAGTCTTAATAGTGTTTTTTATGTGTTGTAAGTCCGGATTACCAGTAATCGATTTTGGCAAGCTGGTTTCAATGTCAGAAAAATCTGATTTGCAAAAACCTCTTTCATTAACAAGTTTTGAAAATAGCCGCCTAAGGCCAGGATATGTTGCTAATTCATAGTCATTTTTAAAGCCGCTTGAACCAATACCAAGACATACCAACCAAGGTTTGTTTTGGTCGTTTGGAAAAATGGTCAATGAAAAATCGTGAAAAGGTCCGGACGTTTCCTCTTCTGGGTGGATAAAGCCAAAATATGCTCCATTGTCTTTAAGTGCCTTTTGACCCGTGTTGTTCCTTTCAACATATGGTTTGTTGAATTCGTTGTCCGATTTGGCACCAAATTGTTCTGCCTTTTCTTTTATGAATTGTCTAATATTTTCTATTTTAATACTCATATTTTTTGTTTGAATATCTTTTTACAATGCCTAGTGACGCTTTGTGTGTCTGATTAGCTGTGGATTGTGGGTTGCCCCCTGTCGAAAATCAACGATGCCGATCTAGAGAAAATAGTATTGATCTTCAACCCGAAATTGCACTTAATTACATACACTGTTCGCATTTCTATTTTCGGAAATGGTTTTAACTTCAATTCATTTTTGTCGATCGTCTGTTTCAAATGATAAACCAGCTTTTTTACTCTCGTCAACTTTTTCACCACAAAGTTTATTAAATTCTGAACGAACAATTTCGAATATGATTTGACTTATTTCAACCATAGCTTATAGGTCTTTCACAATGAATACACTAAGTCTTAGTGTACGCAACAAATATACAACTCTAATTTCGTATTTACAAAATTTAAAACCTGCATAAATCACGTTTGGTTTATATTTATCATTATGAGGATAAATATTGCAATATCTATAGGATAGGTTTATTTTTTTGTTATAAAAATAATTGCATTTACGTCGGTTAAAACCACCTAAACCTATGCCCCTATTGCCGTTACTACCAAATTTAACATCAAAAGCCTGCCGGATTTGCTTTACATGTATAGTGAAAGAGGTGTTTTGGTAATTCATGTTTTCTAAGAGATGGATACAAGTGCCTTATATTCAAACTTTTACCTACTACCGAGTTGTAAATTTATCGATAGGAGCTACAATCATACGCTGATAGAAACTGCTTATATTGTCTTTTCTCCACAAGTATCGACAATATAAATAAAATGATTTACGCAGGTTTGATATTTTGTATTTACGAATGTTGTATCTTTATTGCATAAATGAGGCGTTGGTTGCAATTTTAACTTGAACAGGAACAAGTTCTATAAGCTAATTATTCAAATGAAAATGAATAACATTAAACAATTTTTAATTATCACTTTTGTAACTGCAATTACATCTAACCTTAGCATTGCACAAACAGGGAAAGTTCATTCAAATGGAATAACTATTGCCTATGAAGCTTTTGGAAATAAAGATAATGAAGCAATAATTCTCATACAGGGTACGGGGGCAACTATGCTTCATTATCCTAAAGAACTATGTCAGAAGCTGGCTTCCAAAGGATTTTATGTGATACGATTTGACAACAGAGACATCGGATTATCAACACATCTTGATTCATTAGGGCAGCCTGACTGGAACGCTATTGGTCCTTATGTTGGGACCTGTAAAACTGCTCCCCTACCTTATACTCTTCAGGATATGGCCAAAGACGTTATTGGATTAATGGATGCTCTTTCTATACCAAAGGCGAAAATAGTAGGAGTTTCAATGGGTGGAGCTATTGCTCAGCTTATAGCTATTTATTTTCCTGATAGGGTACTATCGCTTACAAGTATGTCGGCTTCATCAGGAAATCCCTTACGCCCACAGGGAGATGAGAAAGCATTGGCCGCAATGTCAACGCCACCGCCTGCGACCTCTAATACCGACAGTCTAGTTTCTTATCTTGTAAAGGTATATAAAGCTCTTGGTGCAGTTGATAGTGACAGTATACTCATGAAAAGGGCTATGGGGCATGTTAAAGAAAGGAATTGGGAACCTTCAGCAGTTAACAGACAGGCCGCAGCAGTTATTATTGGAGATTATTGCGACAGACGACCGGAACTTGCAAAATTAAAAATGCCAGTTATGGTAATACACGGTGATTTAGATCCGATAGTACCATTAGAGGCAGGTAAAGAAGTGGCTGCTACCATTTCGGGATCCGAATTATGTATAATTAATGGAATGGGACATGATATTTCCCTGAAATTTGTTGATCAAATTGCAGAATGTATTATTAAAATAGCTTCACGAGCCAGAAAATAGCAAAACAAAAACTGCAACCAATACATGGTATAGTGCATGCGGGTCTTGGTGTGTTTCGGAGGTTTGTGGTTCGTAAAAAAAGTCGGTGTAAACTGATACGATTTCACCTCGTAATTCTACGACCTCATACTGCTAACCGTTAGCAGTAATAATAAATAAATGGACACAGACGGACTTATAGACAATCGAAATTTGGAACTTTGGAATTCTCTAAGAATGGTTCACGACATTGAAATCCGTAAAGAGAAACGACCAGATTATCTAGCCTTTTCAAAGAATAGTAAGACAATTATTTCTGTTCCCTTTGATAATGTAGATCCGGCATCTTTTACACACGAACTTTTACGCATTTACCTGAGGACAAAAAAAGTTTTTATTGGGGGTGGACTGACAGTTTCAATCAAGGAAAGTGAGAAACTATCACGAATATTTTCAGATAACTTAATCGACCATATCGGAAATTGTCTTGACCACATTTGAAGAAATTTTTAAAATCAAAAAGCACTATACGACAACCATTCTGTTTAAAAAAGTTTATGATGCTGCTGCTGTTGACTTCTTTATTGGTAAATATTTTGCTGCAAGTTCTTGTCCGAATAAATCTTACGACTATCAAAGTCAATTAAAAGAACTGGCAAAAATAGACCCTGGCTTGTTTCAAATTCTTGAGACATTTTTAAACGACTGGAAAAGTTTTGACTATAACGACACAGACCCAATAACAGGGAATTATCATTCATTACTATTTGACTTCATTGAAAACCTTGAAAAATGGGCAGACGGGAAAACTATAAAATAATTACTACTGCTAACACGGGTTTTCCGTCAGGAGGAGTGCAGTGTTTCGGTTGACAGTTTTTTCGTATAATTGAAGTGCAGTTCTTCGTATCGAATGTAGTGCAAAAAAACCCGCCTGAATGCAAAGCCCGAAACCGTTACCGCCAAGTTTAAAAACGACAACGACATAACAAAATGAAATATATTGACAGAGAACGACAAAAAGCAACTGAGATTCGTGACAAGATTTTCAGGGACCCGGGAAACGGACTGTTTTTCGGTAAAGAAAGAGAATTTGTATTGTCAGAACCAGAATTGAATCTTTGGGAAGGAATTCGACAAGACACAAAAGATTATTTTATAAAAAACGGAATTGTTTGGAGGTCAGGTAATGGAGAGCCGACAGGTCACCTACTATCCTCGCAGATTGCTTGCTTAAATCACTTGTATCCACTTCGACAAAGAAAAGATTGCACCGACAGAATTTTACAGAATATAAGCAATTCAATAAGTGAAACTTTACAATTATTTTTTTAATACAACGCGTACTACTGTTTTGGGGAGTCAGTCATGTACAAAATCTCTCTCTCTCTCTCTCGATTTAGGAAACCTATTATTGAGTCTGCTTCAAAGCGCCACACAATAACATAAAAATCTTCCCTAAAGTAGATTTTGTATCTGTATTTGCCGCCTGCGCAGACAGGTATCTGTGCCTCAATCAAAAAATTATTCTGTACTTTTACCATAGTAAGAATATCATGGTTTGATACATTTTAATACATTTGCACATGAAAGAACAATTTAATCGAGAAGAGCTTACGTTCTTATCTGATCATTTTCGGAATTGTTCTGTTTGCTGTATTAATTATACCAACTCATAAGGAGATTTTAAAATGAAAAAATCGGCACTGCTTTTTATCGTGAGCATTCTCAGCGGATTTCTATATTCGCAAGTACTGACGGATCCTTTTCAATCGTACGATTTAAGTATCGAATGTGAAAGGGGAAAAATATTCGGCACCTTACTGATTCCGAATACAAAAGCCCCCTTCCCGGTTGCATTGCTCATTTCCGGTTCAGGACCAACCGATCGAGATGGCAATCAGCCGAACATGAAAAACAACAGTCTGCGCTATCTGGCTGAAAATTTAGCCAGACAGGGTATTGCTACGTTACGATACGATAAACGGCTGATTGGGCAAAGTAAAACCGGGCAGCGCGAAAGCGATATACGATTTGAAGATTACATCGGCGACGCTAAAAAATGGATTTCAAAATTAAAGCAGGATGCAAGATTTTCAAAGGTTATCGTAATTGGTCATAGCGAAGGCTCATTGATCGGAATGATCGCAGCCAAAGATGCCAAAGCCGATATGTTTATCTCCGTAGCCGGCGTTTCCAAACCTGCCGACGAGGTAATTTTGGAGCAAACGAAAGGTTTGCCGTCCCATCTGCACAATGAAACGATTGCTATTCTCGACAGCCTGCGAAATGGGAAGACCGTCGCCCATGTTAATCCGAATTTAGCCGCGTTGTTCAGACCGAGTGTTCAACCGTATATGATAAGTTGGATGAAGTACGATCCTTCCAAAGAAATTCAGCAATTACGCATACCGATTTTGATCATTCAAGGTACTGCCGATATTCAAGTCGGCGTCGATCATGCGCGACAATTGGCCGCATCGGCTCCTCGTGCCGAACTGAAAATCATAGAGAATATGAATCATGTGCTGAAAATTGTGGAGGCGGACAGAAATAAAAATATTGCAACCTACATGAATCCCAATTTACCGATATCGGATGAACTCGTAAAAGCAATTACGGACTTTATAAAGAATAACGAATCCCGATATATTCATTGAAAAGAAGTCCGCCCACGATGAGTGCGAGGCCTGTATATGTGGTGGGATAAATGCTTTCGCCTAAAATCAGGTGTATTATAAAAAGCGACAGAAACGGGGAAAGATAGCACAGATGATTGATGAGTGCAGGATTGTTGGTTTTTTTCAATGCCATTCCAAAACAAATGAAAGGGATGGTCATCTCGAAAAGCCCCGAATACACCGCAGCTAAAACACCCTGCAACGAAGAAATTTCGATTTTCATGAACGGAGCAATCATCAACAATTCTATCGTTCCGAAAAAGAAGTTGAGAAATAAGCTTACGATCGGATCGGTTTCGGCATTCATTCTGTTTATGAGCCAATAAGTTGCCCACACAAAAGCACTTCCAATGCCTAAGGCTATACCGAGTGCCGAAAGGTTGGTTCCCGTTAATTGTCCCGGTCCTATGGAAATTACGGCAACTCCGGCCAACGAAATCGCCATGCCGACAAATTTGACAGCAGGGATGCGTTGCCGTGCAAAAACGGCTAACATCAACGAAAGCACCACCGGCCACATGTAATTGATGGGTTGTGCAATCTGAGCCGGAAGCAATTCGTAGGATTTGAACAGAACCAGATAATACATTGCAGGGTTGAGTGTTCCCGCAATGGCAAACATCCGCCATTGTCTGCGACTGACGGAGCGAAGCAAAAACCATCTCTTGCGAAAGGTGAGAATGATTGCAAATGCGATCAACGCCGTGATGGAGGCAATCAGAAGCAGTTCGTAATAAGTAAGGCCCGATAGCGCCAGTTTAAACGCCGATGCTACGGTGGACCAACTCAAAACGGTTATGGAAACGTAAAGAATAGCCTTTTTATCGTCTTTCATGCGGAACATTGAAATAGTTTATTTCGTATTTTTTCATTTTACCCTGCCGGAACAGGTTTTCCTCTGTCCGGACCGGCACTTAACGATGTGGCAAAATTACGAATTTACCATCAGATTATGTGCTTTTCTATAGGCGTAACAAACTTCACATCCGGCACGAAATAATAAATTCTGAACAAACCGTTATGCTTCGAAAGATGGCAAACTTTGATGGACATCCATCGTAACCATTCGGTGATGCCCATATAGGAATTCAAATTCAGGCAGTTTTTGAAGATTTTATTTCAAAAACATTGAAAACATTCGAAGTCGATATAAAGTTTTTGGGAGTTTCTTTGATTCCGGTTGTGTGGCAGCAGTTCGGCCAAGTCTTTCGAATAGTCGTTGTCGTAATCGTGAATATGACTAAGAGTATAAACCATCCGGTTACGGAAGTTAACACTCGCAGCTTTGCAGCAACCCAACAGGGAATAGATGACAGCCGCATCTTCCGCCGCAAGTGTGATAATCCCTTGCTAAAGGGTTGTCCCGGCAAACAACATTCTCTGGTGATGTTTGTCCATGATGGAAAACAATAGGAACAAATTCAGAGGGTTGAGTTGACGCTTTCCCTTGTTGTTTTTTCAGACGCTTTTGCCGGTAATAAAATTTGTTCTCGGAGATGCACTCATTCATGCAAAAATCTTTTACCTGAAGTCCGCTCTTCTTGTAACGGCCATAAACACTTTCAAATTCTTTCAGATTCCACATATCTTTTTTTGTTGGCAAAGATAAGGTGGAAAAATGATCGTTTGGGAACGGAATTTACCGAATGGTTACATTTTTCCCTCTATATATTGTTAGTTTCATCCCTATAAAGAGGTTTGAAAATCAAATAATTGTTTACCATCATATTTGAAATAAATATAATGGCATTCTATTTTATCGTCTCCGATTAGATATATCTGTTTTTCAAATGATTTATCCGCATAATCATCAGGCATAGCACAAACACTGCGAATAGTTAAAGTTTTTGGAATAGTGCCACTAAAACCAAATAATTTATACCATTTTTCCCCACAATCCGAGCGTAATAGTTCACGAATAAATACTGCATATTGAATGGCTTGTTTAAGTGCATCTATGGGTGGTTCATTTGATTTATTCTCATCTTTCACTTCTATAACTGTCAAATATGTAGCACGCCCCTTCCCTGTTCTTGCAAAAATATCAATTCCACCACCATTTTGGCTAGCATATTTTAATGTTTTATGGTTGCTAGCCCCTAAAGGTGTGGGCATTCCGAATCTGTTACCGCAAATTTTTACTGGCTGAATCCCTGTTATTTGTTTACTCTTACTTTTTCTTTTTGAAAATTCAGATAACAGTAAGCTTTCAACATTGTGCTCCTCATTTTTTTTGTTATTACCATTAATACGCGAATATGGTTTTTCTTTGAAAAACTTTCTGAATTCGCTAACTTGTTTATCTTGCCAAGCAATGTCATTTAATTTAATGTTGCAATTAAAATCACGCAGGTTATTGACATCTTGCTGTTTTGTAGATATGAAAATACCATTATTGTTTGCTTTTAATGTTGCCACACTTTGTCCACGATACCTGATATCTAATAAAAGGCTCGATTTCGCATTCTTTACATTCGTAGTTGAAATATAGAAATAAAGTGGTGGAAATTGATTAAATCTATTCC
>DFUT01000001.1 GCA_002381125.1 Bacteroidales bacterium UBA4179
CCCAAAATAGAAATAATATCTTGTAATTCTTTATTATGTTGCAATATTTGTTTTACACGTAATGCAACATCGTAATGCTCTTGTCCAACAATGTGAGGGTCTAGTATGCGGGAAGTGGAATCCAATGGGTCAACAGCGGGATAAATTCCTAATTCTGCAATTTTGCGACTTAAAACGGTTGTGGCATCCAAGTGAGCGAAAATGGTCACTACGGCGGGATCGGTTAAGTCGTCCGCAGGAACATATATTGCTTGTACAGAAGTGATGGAACCGCTTTTTGTAGAAACGATGCGTTCTTGTATGAGTCCTATTTCTGTTGCAAGGGTTGGCTGATATCCTACGGCGGAGGGCAAGCGACCTAAAAGTGCCGATATTTCCGAACCTGCCTGTATAAAACGAAAAATATTATCAATAAAAAAGAGCACATCCTTTTTTGCTCCCATTCCGTTTTCCATATCACGAAAAGCCTCGGCAATTGTTAACCCGGAAAAAGCAACAGAATAACGTGCTCCGGGTGGTTCGTTCATTTGACCAAAAACCAAAGCCGCTTGAGATTGGGCCAATTCTTTTTCATCTATTTTTGATAAATCCCAATGGCCGATTTCCATGCTTTTCTTAAATTCATCGCCATAACGTATAACGTCTGATTCTATCATTTCACGCAATAAATCGTTGCCTTCGCGTGTACGTTCACCTACGCCGGCAAAAACGGAAAAACCGTCATGTTTTTTTGCTACATTATTAATCAATTCTTTAATAAGCACTGTTTTGCCTACACCTGCTCCGCCGAAAAGTCCGATTTTTCCCCCTCGACTATAGGGGGTCAATAAATCGATGACTTTAATACCTGTATGAAATATTTCTTCGGTAGTTGACAGACTATCGAATTTTGGAGGTTCGCGGTGAATTGGATATGAATTTGTGCGATCCAATTTTTTCATGCCATCGATAGGTTCACCGGTAACATTCATCACCCTTCCTTTAACTTGTTCACCCGTTGGCATAGTGATGGGCCCCCCCGAACCTAATGGGAAAACCTCCATGCCTCTTTGCAAGCCGTCGGTACTATCCATAGCAATAGTGCGCACAGTGTTTTCTCCTATATGCTGCTGTACTTCAAGTATGAGAAGGTCGCCGTTGTTTTTTTCGATTTTTAAGGCATCATGTATATTTGGTAAGATAGAGCCTTTCCCTAATTCTTCAAAAATTACATCGATAACAGGTCCTATGATTTGAGAGATACGTCCTATAATTTGTGGCATAACATTGTGGATAATTTTGGTTACAAAGATATTATATCATTTTTTTGAAAAAATCGACGTAAATATAGTCATTTTTCCAATAAGAGATCTTGTTATGTGTTATTGGATAAGTTGTTTTATATTTATTTCTCTATTTTTAAACTGATATAAAAACGGTTTTTTGGCTTATTCGACTTATATTTCATCTAAAATTACGGCTTTTATATTTTGGGTTCCAATGCTTTTGGTATTATTGGCATAATTTGTATTTTAGGACAAATAAATCATTGACAATAAAAATCGGTGATTATGTATTTTATAAAAGATATTTTCAAGTGTTGACAGGCAGTTGAGGGTTTATAAACTATGATATGATGAGAATTATAAAAACAAATAAACTTCCTATATATTGTTGGGCTTCGGAGGTGGAAGAAGGAGCTTTGGAACAAGCTATTCATTTGGCGGAACATCCTTTTGCCGAGCATCATGTGTGTTTATTGCCCGATGTGCACGAAGGTTTTGGCATGCCTATTGGAGCCGTGTTGGCGACACAAGAGGTGATCATTCCCAATGCAGTAGGCGTAGACATCGGGTGCGGCATGTGTGCTGTCAAGACCAATATTCGAGCGGGAAAATTAAATTCTCGGACTTTAAAGAATATTGTTCTCGATATTAAAGAGAGAATCCCCGTAGGCTTTAAACACCATAAAAAAAAACAAAACCTTCCTTCAAACTTAAAAAAACCGGCCGGCACTATTACACAAAAGGAGTTCGATGATATCCCTTACCAAATTGGCACACTGGGTGGAGGCAATCACTTTATTGAAATTCAAAAAGATAAAGACAACTTTATATGGATAATGTTGCATTCGGGGAGTAGAAACTTGGGGAAAAAAGTAGCTGATCATTATAATAATGAAGCAAAAAAATGGAGCAAACGTTGGGATAATCAAGTATCGAAATCTTGGAATTTGGCTTTTCTCGATGTAAATTCAAACTTAGGCCGTCAATATATTGAAGAGATGAATTATTGTTTGGAATTTGCCAAGGCTAATCGTCTTTATATGTTGGATACGGTAAAAGATGTTTTTTATAATCATACTCAATGCGACTTTGGCGAAATGATAAGTATCCATCATAATTATGCCCATTATGAAAAACATTTTGGTGAGTGGTATTGGATCCATCGTAAAGGTGCTATTTCTGCAAAAAAGGGAGAATTTGGCATAGTGCCGGGTAGTCAAGGTACTCCAAGTTATATTGTTTGCGGAAAAGGCAATGCAGATAGTTTCATGAGTAGTGCACACGGTGCAGGTAGAGTCATTGGTAGGCGGGAAGCCATCAGAAAACTTGATTTGAATTCAATTAGAAAAGAATTGGATAAAAGCGGGATTATCCATTCCATAGACAAACAAAAAGATTTGGATGAAGCTCCCCAGTGTTACAAAAATATTGATCGAGTTATCGAGGAACAGAAAGATTTAGTAGAACCGGTATATAAATTGTATCCATTGGCAGTGATAAAAGGGTAATGTGTTATGTATACGCCATCTTATATTTCACTTCACAAAAGTGGCAAATTGGAAGTGTTGGCCAATAATTTATGGCAACACATGGAGAAATGTGATTTATGTCCAAGAAATTGTGGTGCGAACCGATTATTCGGCGAGAAAGGCACTTGCGGAGCCGATGCGTCGTTACGTATAGCTTCATTTGGTCCACATTTTGGAGAAGAACGTGAATTGGTAGGTAAAGGCGGTTCGGGTACAATATTCCTGTCATATTGTTCATTGCAGTGCGTTTTTTGTATCAATTCGGATATTAGTCATGGAGGTGTCGGGCAAAATAAAACCGTACAAGATTTTGCCGATATGATGCTCCAACTGCAAGATAAAGGTTGCTCAAATATTAATATTGTAACCCCCACGCATTATTTGCCGCATATGCTTCAGGCGCTCGATATTGCCGCCGAAAAAGGTCTACGATTACCTCTTGTTTATAATACGGCCGGATGGGAAAAATTAAATATTGTCAAAAAACTCAATCAAGTTGTCGATATCTATCTAACCGATTTTAAATATTATAGCAAAGAGAAAGCCATGCGTTATTCGCCGGGTGCAGCTTCTTATCCTGAAATAACCCAAAAAGCCATTATTGAATTTCATGAACAAGTTGGGAATGCTGTTGCCGAAGCCGACGGAATAATTCGGAAGGGGCTTATGATACGTCATTTGATTATGCCCAATAATCTCGATGAGACTGAAAATATTTTACAATGGATAGGACAAAATTTGCCCAAAGATACTTACGTTAATGTGATGACACAGTATAGGCCTGTGTACAAAGCTTTTGAATATCCCGAAATATCAAGACGCATCACCATAGCCGAATACAAGCGAGCCGAAGAGGCCGCTAAAAGGGCAGGTCTAACCAACTACAAAATACAAGGGTAATTTATTTATTCGCTTTCGGATAGGAGAAAGGTAAAATCGTCTTCATAAGACAATTCTCTAGGGGACTCTCCATACTTGAAAATTCGGGCATTACGATTCCCAATAAGTGTAAGAGCATTGTCTTCGCGTAGAAGCATGGTCCCCTCCCGTAATCCTACTACAAAGACATTTCTGTTTACCTCAATGAATTCGTTGATACGAACTTCGCGTGTTTCGCCACTAAAGTTTGTCGGATGTTCATCGGTGTAATGGGGATTGATTTGAAAAGGGATCAAGCTGAGGGTCTCGAATTTGGCAGGCTCGACAATTGGCATATCATTGGTTGTTTTCAGTGTAGGGCATGCAATGTTTGCTCCCGCGCTCCACCCGATATAGGGTGTTCCTTCCTTTGCTTTTTTGCGGATCGCTTCTATCAGTTTGTTATCCTGTAGCATTTTGACCAGATGCCATGTGTTGCCTCCTCCAACCACAATGGCATCGGCATTTTCAATTGCTTCCGCCGGATGGTCAAAACGATGAATTCCGATAACGTGATGACCTATATCGGCAAACGCTTCATTCACTTTCTTTTCATATTCGGCGAATGAAAATGTTACAGCGGCGTATGGAATGAAAACGGGTTGTTGTTTTTTTTCTCCCAAAAAATCTTTTATTTGATTTTTTGCATGCGCCAAATAATTCTCTCCGGGATTTGTGGAATTACTGATAAGCAAAAGTCTCATGAATAGTTTTTTGATTTTATGTGCTTGCCGACAAATTTAATCAATTTTCTTATAGGGAGATTGGATATTTCTTCTTAATGGGTTACTTTTGCTTATATTTTTATTTTAGAATGAGTTGTACGGTAGAAGAAACGATTCGCAGCATCAGGAAGAATCTTCGTCTTTCCATGAATGGTGTCGTTGCGGCAAGCATGCGGGAAAAAGGGATGGGTTACGGTATGAATTTTGGGGTAAAATTGCCGGATATCCGTAGAATCGCGTCTCATTATACCCCCGATAAAGAGCTGGCCGAATCCCTATGGGAACAAGATGTGCGTGAGTTGAAAATTATTGCCACGTTGCTTTATCCTCCCCAGGAATTTTCTCGAGAAGATGCTGCGCGCTGGGTAACGGAAATTCCCAATCAGGAAATTCGCGAGCAGGTGTGTATGAATTTATTCTCAACAATCGATTTTGCCGACGAGTTGGTCGATGATTGGGTAAATCGGGAAGATGAAGATATGCGGATAACGGGGTATTGGTTGTTTGCCCGACTTGGCATGATTCGTGCGACCCCCTTCGAGAGAGTTGATAAGTATAATATTGTTGAGAGGGCTCTTTCTGACGTTTTTTCCGATTCATTGTTTTTGTTTCAGGCTGCTTTGAATGCTCTGAAGTTTGCAGGAAGGAACTCATATCGGTTGGCCGAGGTTATTTTGAGTCGATTAAAGCCATTGGGAAAAAGCACCAAAGGGAAAGAAATTGCAGATATTTTGCGCTTTGAATTCGAGGATATCATTCCTTGAAATTTTTGTTAACAAAAAAAGCAATGATGAGCAGATTAATTGTGAGGAATAATCCTACCCCTCCGATATAAATGCCCTTCCAGTGAGGAAGCGTGAAATAAAAATAGAGGGAAGCGACAACAATCAATGCTATCAATACCAACAATATTCGTAAGATAATTTTTTTCCCTTTCATTCCTTATTTTTTTGTTTTTGTTCCTGTACAAATGTACTAAAATTTATTTTAGTTGTGCTTTTACCCATTTAGTGATATCTTCCAATACTTCGGGTGAAATGGTTTGCTCAATTTTTGCATATTCATCTATATCACCTGTTTCACATACCTGGAAAAGATGGTTCAAATTGGGATATTTTTTTATCGTATATTCGTTGTTTTCTCCTTTTTTAAGATTTGAAAAGAATTTGATTTATTATTCATGATGATAAGGTTCATTGTTCAAAATGGTCATTGCCCGATACAGCTGTTCCATAAAAACCAATCGTACCATTTCGTGAGTGAAGGTCATTTTAGAAAGCGACACTTTTTCATCGGCACGATTGTACATGTCTTCCGAAAATCCATAAGGGCCTCCTACGACAAAAATCAAACGCTTTAGCCCCATGAGTCCTTTCTTTTCGATAAAATGGGCAAACTCAGGCGAAGTAAACTCTCTTCCTTTGGCATCTAGAAGTATTACATAATCGTTGGGTTGCAAAGTTTTGAGAATTTGCTTTCCTTCGAGAGTCTTTTGTTCTTTTTCAGAAAGATTTTTCGTATGTTTTATGTCGGGAACGATTTCGATCTCGAAGGGAATATAATGCGCAAGTTTTTTTGCATACGCATTCATCAGCTTGTTATAAGCAGCATCGTTTACTTTTCCTACCGATAACAAAATGATTTTCATTTTTATGAATTTGCCTTCGAATTGCAATTTTTTCGTCCTGATTACAAATGTAATGCTTTATTTTTATAATTTTGTCAATTCATTGTCGTTGGTATAGTTAACAAAAAAGATGTTTTAGGTGTTTATACAATGAGAGTAGTATTGGAAAACGTTTAAATATGGAAGAAAAAGAATTGGTAAACAAACTCATAGATCTTGCTTTTGCAGAAGATATTGGGGAAGGTGATCATACCACCTTGTGTAGTATTCCCGCTGATGCCCAAGGGAGAGCAAAGCTTATTATAAAAGAAGAGGGTATTCTTGCCGGAGTAGAGGCTGCAAGGGAAGTTTTTCACAAATTCGATCCTACATTGAAGATGGAAGTTTTCATCGAGGATGGTGCGCATGTTAAGCCGGGCGATATCGCTTTTGTAGTGGAAGGAAAGGTGCAGTCGCTTTTGCAGACCGAACGTATTGTACTGAACATCATGCAACGTATGAGTGGAATTGCAACGACAACGCATCATTATGTGGAACTTCTTGAGGGAACCCACACAAAATTGCTCGATACGCGTAAGACTTCTCCGGGAATGCGTATACTTGAAAAACATGCAGTGAAAATCGGGGGAGGAGAAAATCATCGGATCGGACTTTTCGATATGATCCTTTTGAAAGATAATCATGTCGATTTTGCCGGAGGTATCGAAAAAGCTATTCGTGGGGCTCAGGAATACTTGAAGGAAAAAGGCAAAGACTTGAAAATCGAAATCGAAGTCCGCAATCTCGATGAACTGAAAGAGGTGTTGCGTATAGGGGGTGTGGATCGGATTATGCTCGATAATTTTTCTGTTGAAGACACGCGTAAAGCCGTGGAATTGGTTGCCGGAAAAGTAGAACTCGAGTCTTCGGGTGGGATCACGGAAGAAACCATACGTAGCTACGCCGATTGTGGAGTGGATTATATTTCGGTAGGTGCATTTACCCATTCGGTCAAGAGTCTCGACATGAGTTTAAAGGCCGATTAAAAAGATGGAAAATACAGGGAATAAACAAGAATTGCTGGATAAGCGTTATATACGTATGGCGTTCATCTGGGCTGAGAATTCCTATTGCAAGCGTCGCCAGGTGGGTGCGATTTTGGTAAAGGACAAAATGATTATATCCGATGGATATAATGGCACGCCGGCAGGTTTTGAAAATGTATGCGAGGATGAGAATAATATCACGAAACCTTATGTTTTGCATGCCGAGGCCAATGCAATCACAAAAGTTGCCCGATCGAACAACAGTAGCGAAGGAGCAACACTTTATGTGACTTCTGCTCCCTGTATAGAATGTGCCAAGCTTATTATTCAAGCAGGAATTAAGCGGGTTGTATATGCCGATTCTTATCGATTGAGCGATGGAATCGATCTGCTCAAAAGGGCCAACATTGAAGTTGTTGCCATAGATATAGATAAATAGATAACGGAAGGTATAATTTTAAAAAATAGTGGATGATGGATGCTGAAAAAAATGTAAGAACGTGGTTACCGTTGTGGCTTGCTTTGGCTATTGTGTTAGGAATTTTTATCGGTAACAAATTTTTGGTATTTGAACGAGGAATAAAAGTTGCGGGTACCGAAAAATTAAACGCAGTTCTTAGTTACATCGGAGAATCATATGTCGATCCCATAAATATGAGGGGATTGGTTGAAGATGCTTTGCCTCATATCGTTAGGGAGCTCGACCCTCATTCAGCTTATATACCTGCCGAAGAAATGAAACGGGTCAACGAAGAGCTGGAATCTCGTTTTTCGGGTATAGGCGTAAGCTTTTATGTGCTAAACGACACCATTGTTGTTACCGGTATTATTCCGGGAGGTCCTTCCGAAGCCGCAGGCATCCAACCCTGGGATCGTATTGTTGAAGTAAACGATACGTTAGTGGCAGGAATAAACATCACCAATGAACAGGTAGTGAAAAAACTTCGAGGCGAAAGAGGTACACAAGTGAAGCTTGGCATCATCAGACCCTCCGAGAATAAAATGATACACATTACCGTAACCCGTGGAGATATTCCTGTTAGCAGTGTACAAGCCTCTTACATGTTAACAGACGATATCGGTTACATTAAAGTAGGTACTTTTGCATTTACTACTTTCAGCGAATTTATCTCGGCTATCTCCAAATTAAAAAACCAACAGAGCAATTCTTTTGTGATCGATCTTCGAGGCAATTCCGGGGGTTCACTGGAAACGGTGGTTTCAATGGCAAACGAATTTTTGAATAAAGGTGAATTAATTGTTTATGCCGAAGGACGCAGATTTCCCCGTATTGATTACTATGCCGATGGATCGGGAACCTGTAAAAACGATCAGATTGTTGTGTTGATTGACGAATTGAGTGCTTCGGCCAGCGAAATCTTTGCAGGAGCTATGCAGGATCATGATCGCGGATTGATTATCGGACGCAAATCTTTTGGAAAAGGGTTGGTGCAAAGTCAACGTCAATTCAAAGACGGTTCTGCCATTCGGTTAACGGTTGCTCGTTATTATACGCCATCGGGACGATCCATTCAGCGTAAATACGAAAAAGGGCACTATGATGAGTACGAAATGGATGCTATCAATCGTTATATCCAAGGGGATTATATAAATGTGGATACAGCTTCGAATGTCGATTTAAAACCATATAAGACAGTAGGAGGGAGAACCGTTTATGGTGGCGACGGAATCATGCCCGATATTTTTATTCCTCGTGATACCACCGGTATAAATCCATATTTCAATGCCTTGATAAGTCGCGATCTTGTTCAGGAATATGCGATGGTGTACAGCGATAGGAATAGAGAGAAATTAGGGAAATTCAGTTCGTGGGAGGAGCTTCATCGCTATCTTCGCATGCAGCCTTTGCTGATAAATTTGGTAAGTTATGCCGATTCAAAGGGTGTAAGGCAGCGTCCATACTATATTGAAGAGTCGCGAAAACTTTTAGAAACTCAATTGGAAGCCTACATTATCCGGAATTTTTGGGGAGAAGAGGGGTTTTATGCTGTTCTTGTGGAAAACGATAATGTGGTTGATAAAGCCATTGAAATGATTGTTACGGGAAAAACCGCACCCGAAGCAATTGTTCGGGAACGTTACAAAGAGTGATTTTTGTTTCTCCTCGAATTATTTCCGTTCGATTTTGTCTTGCAGAGAAAATGTAGGGAAAATGAAACAAGTGTCTTCAAAGCAAGCATTGCGAAATCGAATTGCAGCTAAAAAGAACACTTTTTCGGAAACCGAATTACGCGTTTTTTCGTCAGAAGTGATTTCAATGCTGGAATTAACGTCTTTATTTCAGGATGCTACCTGTATCTTGAGTTATTATAGTATGCTCGGTGAAGTGGAAACGCATGATTTCATCGATAAATATCACGAGGACAAATGCTTTATTCTCCCTGTCGTAAGGGGAAATGAATTGGCTTTGAAAAAATTTACTTCACCTGAAGAGATGATAAAATCTTCCTTTGGAATTTTTGAACCAACAGGGGGTGACTTTGTCGATTTTGATCGAATTGATCTTGTTCTCGTGCCGGGAGTAGCATTCGACAGAGAACTCCATCGGCTGGGTAGAGGCAAGGGATTTTACGACCGATTGTTACCTCTTATCCAAGCTCCGAAAATAGGTGTTTGTTTCGATTTTCAATTGTTTGATCATATTCCTTACGATAAGCACGATGTTAAAATGAATATGATTGTCTCGCAAAATGAGATTGTGACAGGGTGACGATTTTCGACTTTTTATATGCTTTTATCGGTAAAAATCAATTTGTGCGTCGCACAGTTTTCGGTAATATCCATTTTTGGCATACAATTCATCATGATGCCCGTGTTCTACTATTTCCCCTTCGTGTATAACATAAATCTCGTCTGCATTTTTAATGGTAGATAAACGATGGGCAATGGTAATGGTGGTGCGATTTTGTACCAGTCTATCCAACGCTTCTTGTACTAGTTTTTCCGATGCGGTATCCAATGCCGAAGTGGCTTCGTCTAGGATGAGAATTTGAGGATTTTTAAGAATGGCTCGTGCAATGCTGATGCGTTGGCGTTGACCACCCGATAGTTTTCCTCCTCTGTCGCCGATATTGGTCTGATAACCCTGCTCGGTAGCCATGATAAATTCGTGGGCATTGGCAATTCGAGCTGCCTTTTCTACCTCTTCTTGCGTTGCATTTTCGGCACCAAATGCAATGTTGTTGAAAAATGTATCATTGAATAGAATGGCTTCCTGACTTACATATCCTATCAACGAGCGTAAATCGTGAAGGGTAACTTCTTTGATGTTTACATCATCAATATAAATTCCCCCTTCTTGGATGTCGTAAAAGCGAGAAAGAAGATCCACGATGGTTGATTTTCCGGACCCCGATTCCCCGACGAGAGCAATTGTTTTTCCTTTAGGGATAACCAGATTGATATCTTTCAATACCCAATCCGATTGATAGGCAAACCAAACGTGGTTGTAGTGGATGTGGCGATTAAATTGAAGTTTTTTTGGTTTTTCCGGATTCTCGATCTCGTTTTGAGCTTCCAAAATGCGATCGATTCTTTCCATAGAAGCCAGTCCTCTTTGTACGGCATAAGCCGATTTCGAAAAATCTTTGGCCGGGTTGATAATGCTATAAAAAATAGTGAGATAATAAATAAAGGTGGCAGCATCGATGAGTCCTTTTCCTTCTAAAATTAGTGAACCGCCAAACCAAAGAACAATAGCTATGGTGATCGTACCAAGAAATTCGCTCATGGGGTGTGCAAGGTACTGGCGGCGTGCAATTCGGTTGGACATTCTTCTGAATTCGTCGCTTCCTTTGTGAAATCGTTCCGAAATTTTCTTTTCGGCATTGAATGCTTTTATTATGCGCAACCCACTCAATGTTTCCTCCACTTGCGACATTAATTCCCCCCATTTATTTTGGGCTTCAAAAGATTTTCTCTTGAGCGTTTTTCCCACTCTTCCCATTACATAACCCATTATCGGAAGCAGTACAAGCACAAAAAGAGTAAGCTCCCAACTCAAAGCAATCATTGTACCCAAATAAATGAGGATAAGGATGGGGTTTTTGAAAAGCATGTCTAGCGAACTCATAATCGAGTTTTCTACTTCGTTGACGTCGCCTGAAATTCTAGCCAAAATATCCCCTCTGCGTTCTTCCGTAAAAAACCCGATGGGTAAAGCAAGTATTTTTTCATTTATTTGATTTCGGATATCTTGCACTACTCCTGTGCGGATAGGTATCGTAAAATACGATCCGAGATAAGCAGACAGGGTCTTAAAAAAGGTCATGATAATCAAGACCGCAGCCAAGATCAGCAATGTTTGACTGCTTCCGTAGGTTTCAATCAGTTGAGTTATATACCAGTATCCGTTATTGAAAAGAATGTCCAGAGAAGAGACTCCCGGAGTATGCCAGGGAATAAATTCGTATGTTGCGGTATTTATTTTGAATAGAACCTGAAGAATAGGTATAATTGTTGCCAGGGAAAATACATTTAAAATAGCAGTCAGTATGTTGAAAATAAAAGTAAGTACAACATATTTTTTATAGGGAGGCAAAAATCGCCTAAGTATTTTAAAAATTCCTTTCATTAAATTCAATGGGTTGTGAAGTCGGCACAAAATTACGATTTTTCACGGAATAACCGCCGAAAAATTCGTACTTTTGTCATTATGCAATTGTCTGATAAAAATACGTTGGTCGAATTACTTGCTCAATTGAATGCGGCTCAACAAAAAGCCGTCGAATTTTGTGATGGGCCGTCGCTTGTCATAGCCGGTGCCGGATCGGGGAAAACCCGAGTGCTTACCTATAAAATTGCTTATTTATTGGAACAGGGGCTTCCTCCTTATTACATTCTTGCTCTCACGTTTACCAATAAAGCCGCAAGGGAAATGAAGTCGCGTGTTTCCGATCTTGTGGGGGAAAAGAAGGCTCGTCAGGTATGGATGGGGACATTTCACTCCATTTTTTCGCGTATTTTACGCAACGAAGCCGAAATTATCGGCTTCGATTCCAATTTTACGATTTTTGATGCGTCGGATTCGCAAAACCTTGTCAAACTGATCATAAAAGATATGAATTTGGATGATAAGGTATATCGCCCCGGCAACGTGTATCATCGTATTTCAAAGGTAAAAAATAGCCTGATCACGCCTGTTATGTACGAACGAAATGCAGAGCTTTTGGAGTATGATCGTAGGATAAAACAACCCCTCACTTTTGAAATTTATCGTCGGTATCAAGAGCGTTTGCGGTCTGCGAATAGTATGGATTTTGATGATCTGCTTATGTATACCAATATTCTTTTTCGGGATTATCCTGAAGTGTTGGAGAATTATCGGAATCGCTTTCAGTATATTTTGGTGGATGAATATCAGGATACGAATTTTGCTCAACATCTCATTGTGAAGCAATTGGGGGAAGTGCATCGTCGTGTATGTGTGGTAGGCGATGATGCGCAAAGTATCTATTCGTTTCGTGGTGCAAATATCGACAATATTTTAAAATTTAAATCTTTCTATCCCGAAGCACGCATATTTAAACTCGAGCAGAATTACCGTTCAACCCAAAATATCGTGAATGCGGCTAACAGCCTAATCAAAAAAAATGCAGGACAAATTTCCAAAAATGTTTTTTCAAAACAAGAAGAGGGCGAAAAGATTGAGGTGATTAGTGCCTTTTCCGATTTCGAAGAAGGATTGATTGTTGCCAATAAAATTGCCCGTATGCGTTATGAAGACCATGCGTCGTATGGCGATTTTGCTATTCTTTACCGTACCAATGCGCAGTCGCGTATATTTGAAGAGGCGTTGCGTAAGAAAAATATTCCTTATCGTATTTATGGTGGTCTTTCTTTTTATCAGCGCAAGGAGATTAAAGACATTATTGGTTATTTTCGATTGATCGTCAATCCGCAGGATGAGGAGGCCTTTCGAAGGATTATCAATTATCCGACTCGTGGTATTGGCAATGTTACCGTCAATAAGATCTCGGAAGCAGCACACTCGCATAATACAAGTATGTGGGAAGTGCTTTCTGATCCGTTGAAATACAACCTGAACGTGAACTCCGGGATGTTGAAAAAACTATCCCATTTTCATGCATTGATTAGCGATTTTATCGAGCAGAACGAAAAGCTGAATGCTTTTGAACTGGCGCAGCGGGTAATTAAAAAAACCGGTATTGCTGCGGAAACTTATCGGGATATGACACCCGAGGGAATGAGCCGTGTGGAAAATATTCAAGAATTGTTGGATGCCATGAACATGTTTGTTGCTCAACGGCAAGAGGAAGGCGATGACGATATTTACTTATCGGACTTTTTGTCGGGAGTTTCGCTTTTGACCGATCAGGATACCGATGGTGATTCGGATTCGGAAAGGATAACGCTTATGACAGTGCATTCGGCCAAAGGATTGGAGTTCGATCATGTTTTTGTGGTGGGAATGGAAGAAGATCTGTTTCCGTTGATAATGGCAAAAAACGAGTTCCAAGGTTTGGAAGAAGAGCGTCGTTTGTTTTATGTAGCTATTACGCGTGCAAAAAAAACGTGCACGCTTACTTATGCCAAGAGCCGCTTTAAAAATGGTCGCGTAATATCAACACGTGAAAGTCGGTTTTTGAGTGATATTGATCGTAAATTTCTTTCGGCTCATGGGGATACGTTTTCTGATGCGTGTTCGGAACATGAAGACGGTTTTTGGAATTCATTGCGTCATCAAAATGACGGGATGGCGAATGCAAGAAATCAAAAATCGACCCCTACCTTACAGAGAGAAAAAATTTCACCTGTAAAGCAAAGTTCATTTCAATCTTTGTCGAAAGAAGCTGTGGAGCTTCGTGAAGGCGATATCATCGAACATGAACGATTTGGTCGAGGTGTGGTAAGTGGGATAGAATCCACCGGAAGTGACAAACGGGCGTTTGTCGATTTCGATTCTGCCGGAAGAAAGCAGTTATTGCTAAAGTTTGCGAAGTTTAAAATTGTGAAATAAAAAGCATTTGGAATCAATGCGCATGTAGGGTTGTTGCGAAATTTTCACAAGGTTGTCAGTGCTTCCTCGAATAAAGTAATTTTTTCCAATCCGTTTTCGTTGACGATATATGTGTTTTCGATCCCAACGGCCCCGATACCGGGAAGGACGAATTTGGGTTCGAGAGCAATTGCCATACCCGGCTGAAGGGCTTCTTTCGAGCGCAGTGTCAGTACGGGCGGCTCGTTTATTTCCAACCCGACGCCGTGCCCGATGAATTTTGCCTGTTGAACGGTTCCCATGAAGTAAGGTTCGAGTTGATTTTCTTTCGTCTTTTTTTCTGCAAGTAAATAGAGGTCGGAACAAAGAGTCCCCGGTTTGGCGGTTTCCCAAATTTCGTTATGAATGTCAATGGATACTTGATGTGCATGATAGGCAATTTCCGGCATCTTCCCGATGGCAAAAGTGCGGGTCATGTCGTCCATGTAAGGTCGATAATTCCCGGCCATATCGATCATGAGAGTAGTGCCATTTTTTAGTGGTGTTCCGTTTGCACCCAGTGGCAGTAGTGGGGAAATGCCGCCTCCCCCCAATGCATAATCGTATGGAGAGGGTGTTTGAGCGTTGTTGCCGGTCAAGATGCTTCCCATAAAAATGTCCATGTTTTCTCCGAAAGAACGAAAAATTCCCAACGAACCTGCTTTTCTCATAATGTATTCCAGTTCGATCTGAAAATCGATATCGGTCATTCCGGGTCGGTATATAGCGGGGATTTGAGAATAGACTTCAGCATGAATTTTTGCACTTTCACGTATCTGATTAAGTTCAAAGTCTGATTTGATGGCACGTATTTCGCGCATTTTTTGTGAAATATTGGCGATCTTCGGCATGTTTAATGCTGTTTGCAAACGAATAACCGACGTGTACGACAAAGCGTCGGCTTCCAGAAGCAGAAGCCGGGGAAGGGGAAGGTTGTATTGGTTGAGTATGTCGGGGATTTGTTCCGGTTTGCGGATGTATTCTACGCCATTACCGTTAATACCTATCGGACGCTTAATGAAGAGAAGGGGGTCGCTTTCAGGTAAAATATAAAAGTAGCCATTGAAAATGGAATCGTTCAGATAAAACTGATTGACGGAAGTAGTAATGATACAGGCATCGGCTTGTTGGTCGACAATAACTTGTTGAACTTTTCGCAATCGGGCAATCAACTCTTCTTTTGGGGTTGAAATCATATTTGTTTTTATTTTCAAAGGTAATGATAAATCCAATTTGTGGGTTATTATTTGGGATTGTTTTGTAAATTTGTCGAGATAGGATGCTCTTCTTGGTTAATATGAATGTTGGGCTCGAAAGCCGGTCGGTGCTGTGAGTTGATTTGGGAAGATGAGCATAATACCTTTATTACAGGCTGTTTTAATTCGATGAATGGGAAAATACTTTTAGTAGAAGATGATACGGGGTTCGGAACAATGCTCCGAAAATGGTTTGAAAGAAACGATTTCTCGGTTCAATGGTGTACACATCTGAATTCTGCTCAGGAGGCCCTTAGCCGAGGAGAATATGATGTAGTGCTCTCCGATTTACGTTTACCCGACGGAGACGGTATCATGCTATTGCAGTGGATGAAAGAACACAAAATGAATACGCCTGTAATCATTCTTACCGGATATGGCGAAGTACAGACTGCCGTTGCGGCAATTAAACTGGGAGCATACGACTTTTTGGAGAAACCCGTTAATCCTTCCGTGCTTCAACAAAAAATCGAAAGTATTTTCCGTCAAAGAAAAGAAGGAACATATGCCGTTAAAGAAGCACACAAAATCACTGAGAACGATACAGAAGCAACAAAAACGGTTTTAACTCCATCCTTTGTGAAAGGAGAAAGTCCGTTATTGCAAAAGATGTACGAATATATTGCTTTGGTTGCCCCAACGCAAATGTCGGTAATGATTTTAGGAGAAAGTGGAACCGGAAAAGAACATGTTGCACGTATGATTCATGAGCAGAGTAACCGTGCTTCGAAACCATTTGTTGCGGTGGATTGCGGCAGTTTGTCGATGGAGCTGGCACCGAGTGAATTATTTGGGCATAAAAAAGGATCTTTTACTTCTGCCGTAGAAGATAAAACCGGTTTTTTTCTCGAAGCGGATGGCGGAACGTTGTTTCTTGATGAGGTGGGAAACTTGCCGTATGGTGTTCAGATGCAAATGCTCAGGGCTTTGCAGGAAAAGAAAATCAGGCCTGTTGGTGCGATGGCCGATGTTGATGTGGATGTACGTATTGTGGCTGCCACAAACAAAAATTTGGAGAAAGCCATAGTGGCAGGTAAATTTAGAGAGGATTTATATCATCGATTAAACGAATTTTTAATTGAGGTTCCTCCTCTACGGGATTGTCTTGAGGATATTCCTTTATACGCTGTTCATTTTCTCAAAGAAGCGAATATTGAACTCGATCGTCACATTCAGTCTATTTCTCCGGAAGCTTTGCATGAATTGGAAAATTATTCATGGCCGGGCAATTTACGGGAATTACGAAATGTGATACGACGAACGGTGTTGTTTACAAAGGGCGATACAATTACAGTTGAAAACCTTCCTACATTGAAAGAAAAGTCGGAAAATGATACCGAAAAAGATATAGCTTTAACAAGAGATGCCGATGAAGAAAAAGAAAGAATTATACGTGCTTTGGAAAAAGCAGGGGGAAATAAAACGTTGGCAGCGCGTTTGCTTAAGATCGATCGTAAAACTCTTTATAACAAGATTCATTTGTACAATCTCGATCTCTGATTGTTTTTGTTAACGGAGATAGTCCGTATTTATTTTGTCGGCAAAAGCTTTTAGCTCTTTTATGGTTATCGCAAGTTCCTCTTTCCACTCGGGGAAGGCAGATGCGTCTTTCCCTCGAAGTTTATCCATTTTTCGTAATACGTCACACAGGTATTCTGCATTTAATTGAGCAAGAAAAGGATGGATTTTATGGCATAGCCGTTGTGCTCCTTCAAAATCGTTTTCCCTGATCATTTGTTCCAGTTTTTTGGTGTCTTCATAGGTCGATTCCACAAATCCGGTGAGAATTTCTTTCATTGTTTCTTCATCACCCTCGAATAACGATGCCAGAAGAGAAAAATCGTTTGTTAATTTGTTTTGTGATATTGTTCGTTTCTTGTTCCCGGATAGAATTTCGGAAAGTTTTTTCATGTCGATGGGTTTTGTTATAAAACCGCTGAATCCTGCAGATACGGCTTTTTCTTCGGTAAAGTCGTCGTACGCAGTCATTAACCATACGGGAACATTGGCATCCGTTTTTCGGATATGTTTTAAAATATCGCTGCCTGTTGTTTTTCCAAGTTCCATATCCGTAAACACAATATCGTAGTTTGAAATGTTTGTTATGCATTCGTGGATATTGGTGTTGTCATCACATAAAGTTATCCGGTGACCCATTTGTTGCAATACTTCTTTCAACATGGTGCCCAATGCAGGATGGTCTTCGAAAATCAGGATACGGAACGAAACAGGATGATTGTTTTGGGTAGGGATATTCTTCTCTGCGACGGCTGTTTCGTTTGTTTCTTTAATCTGTTTGAGGGGTAGTTCAATCGTAACGCATGTTCCTTTATCTTTTTTCGATTGTATTTGGATTGTACCGTTGAGTGCTTCTGTAAGTCCTTTTGTGACGTACATTCCAAAACCGCTGCCTTCTTCTTTTAACGGGTTTTGTATACGGGAGAACGGTTTGAAAATTTCGGGCATATCTTTCTCATCGATTCCAATGCCGGTATCGGAGACAGTGAAGATAATGTGGTTGAATTCGGTCTGTTGCAACGAGAGCTTAACGCTTCCTTTTACCGTGTATTTAACGGCATTGGAAAGGAGATTGGAGAGAATTTGTTTTAGGATGGTGGAGTCGGTTTCGGCAATGAAAGGATTTTCTATGCGGTTATCGAATTCCAAGTGAAGGTTTTTTGTTTCGGCGAAAGGGCGAAACATTTCAATGGATTCTTCCACTACTTCTATGAGATTGAAACGGGATATATTCAGTTTTTTTGAATTTTTTTCCAGTCGGGAAAATTCGAGCAAATTCGCAAGCATTGTCAGTATGTATTTCCCTGAATGCTGTGCCGATTGAATTTGTTGTTTTTTGGTTTCGGATGTTTCGGTTGATTTCCATAAATCCATATAGCCCATGATGGAAGAAAGAGGTGTTTTGATATCGTGAGAAACGGAGAGCAGCAATTTATGGCGGCTTTCCATGAGTTCTTCGGTGAGTTTTTTTTCTTTAATCAAGTCGATCCGAGCCTTCTGACCTTTGTTCAGGTCATTTATGATGAGCAGGATGAAGGCCAATATCAAAAGCAAAGAGAACGTACCGACAGTAACCGAGAAAATATAAATTTTCCGGGTAAGTTGGCTACTATCTGAAATTCCTCTGTGAGCTGTTTCGATTGTTTCATGATGGAGGCGGGTTAGCAGTTGCGAAAGTTGCAACGATATTTCCTGTTCCGAAAAAACCAGATCCCTTACTTGTTTCTCAATTCCTTGAATTTGCGATGAATAATTCCGAGATGCCTTGTGAGTTGTTTCTATCAGATCGGTATATGTTTCTTTATCCATTCCCGATTTTAATGTATCCTTTTCTATCGTGGTCACACTTATCGTCGTGTCGACAGCGGAATGTGGTTTAAATACGTTTTTCAGCCTGCTCCAGAAATCTTTTTTTTCTTTGACGATGACTGTGGTACTTTGATTGGTGGCAATAACGGACGAGTCTTGAATATGCTCTATTTTTTTGTTTAACTCTTTCAGCGGATTTTGCGATTTAAATTGTTTGGCTAATTTGGAGACGAGTACATTTTTTTCTCCCAACAGGCCATGAATATTTCGAAGCAACGTATCCTGACTTTGTGAAGGGGTAAGACGCTGCATTTCTTTTATTTGACGTGAAATATCTTTATAAAGAGAATCGTATTGCTGTTCAAAAACGGGGTTGGGTGATGAAAGTAGAACATTGGTTATATTCTGAATTTGTTGGATGGATGAGATCAATTGATTGGTATAGGAAAGGATTTGATTGGACTGCGCAATTTCTTCTTCTTGAGTGTCGATGTTTTTTTTCAATGTGTACGAATAGATGAAAATGCCACAGAAATAGAGGATCACTATCAAAAATATTAATCCTATTTTTATTCTGATGGTATGCTCCGGTGTGTTGTTTTTTTTCATCTTTACCATTTCCTCAACAATGCTTTTCGAAGATTCCTTTTTCAAATATACACGATAATTTTCAATTTACACATTGACAACTAAAAGTTGCGTTCCCATAAATTCAATTTGTTTTATTGTGAGTCCTCATGAGAGTGTGATGTGGAATATTTCTACATTTTCCACGCATTTTCCACAATATCGAATGATGGCACACAGAGTCCCTCTTTTTCTATTTAGTTGTATATGAGTAAATTGAAATACGATTAGATATTTTTGTACGTTATTTGAATAAAGATAAGTGAACAGAATGATTTGATATTGATGGCCATCAAAAAAAAATCGACAAAAAGATTAAGTTTCACATTTAAAATTTAAAGACAATGAAAAAAGTTATTTTATCGGTAGCATTAATTCTTGGAATAGTGGGAGCAACAAATGCTCGAATCCAAGATCAAGGTCAGGTTCAACAGGACCGGACAACGGTTATTTCAACACAATCGCAAGACGATGGTTTTAAAGATGTAAAATTGGAAGATTTGAATGAGAAGGTGCAGGCTGCAATAAGCGTAGTAGCTGAAAATTATAATATCGATGTTCTTCAGTATAACGCAGAAAAACAGATTACGAAGGTAGAAGCAACCAAGAAGGACGATCAATCGAAGAAAACGTTCTACTTCGATGCTGAAGGTAATGAGATAACAATGGATGCTGCTCCGGTGCAGCCTGAGAAAATAGAAGAAGAATCCGAAGAGATTCTATGGTAGAAATGAATTCATGTTGGAAGTGTTTTGGGTTTTCATAAGTAATTGAAACACAGATAAAAACGCGGTGCTTCCAAAATTGAACGGTACAAAAAAGTGCAATAGCAAAAAATGGGAAATCTAAGAGTTTTGCAGAGCAAAACCAGCCTTCAAAGATATGCAAGTTTTAACAGATTGTTAAGATTATTTAACCTTTTGTTTTGAGGCAATTTTGCCGTTTGCTAAGTCTGGCTGACAATAGGAGGTCATTTTAAGGCTTTGCCGATAGCCCGAAAATCGACTAAAACCAGGGTTCTTGTACCGCAGTTGCATCTTGGATGCTCTAAGTATCTGGTATTCAATGGTGGTTAATAATTCAAAGTCAACTATGGACAGAATTTCTGACTGTCAATCGTACCCATGTTTATGTGTCGCCAGACAGGTAATCTTTGGTACAAAGTGAATCAAAAAAGTAGGGAAAAGAAAGTTGTAATTGAAGTTTTGATGCCAAAATGCGGTAAAAAACGCCTTCTTCACCTTATTTAATATGGCAAGTTATCTGTAATTGGTGGAAAAGTTGTAACTTTGCGGCGCAAAGTTTGTAAAACAGCAGACAATATGGCAAAGATAACAGTACAGAATACGCAGATAACGGTCATTAAGCAGAATGAAGATGACTACATCAGCCTAACAGACATGTTGAAGGCTAAGGATGGTGAGTTTTTCTTCTCTAACTGGCTACGCAATCGCAACACCATAGAGTTCCTTGGAATTTGGGAGCGGTTGATGAATCCGAATTTTAATTGTGCCGAATTCGACATAATTAAACTTGAGTTCAACTTATAAATGCAACTTTTTGGGTGCGGATAATAAGCAATAAAAACATTTATTTTTCAGAGAGGAAAGAGAGACAATGTCCCCCTTTCTCTCACTCTGAATGGATAAAGTTTGCTATCTTTGCTTTAATTGTCCGTCCAAAGAAAAAAAAGTTGCAGATGAGCAAACATATAACCGAGGAACAAAGGTATGCAATTTCTATGATGTTGCAAATACCGATGAGCAAAAAAGCAATAGCGGAAGCTATCGGAGTAGATAAAAGCACTGTTTACAGGGAGATAAAGCGCAATTGCGACGCCCGAAGTGGTAGCTATAGCATGGAGCTTGCCCAGCGAAAAGCAGACAGGCGCAAGCAGCAAAAACATCGCAAGGAAGTGCTTACACCGGCAATGAGAAAACGGATAATAAAGCTGTTGAAGAAAGGATTCAGCCCGGAGCAGATTGTCGGCAGGAGCCGCTTGGAGGGAATTGCGATGGTATCTCACGAAACGATATATCGCTGGATTTGGGAGGATAAGCGGCGGGGTGGCAAACTGCACAAATATCTTCGCAGACAAGGTCGCAGGTATGCCAAACGTGGTTCTAAAAATGCAGGGCGAGGATTTATCCCAGGCAGGGTGGATATTGATGAGCGTCCCGAGATAGTGGAACTGAAGGAGAGATTTGGTGATTTAGAGATAGATACAATTATTGGTAAGAACCACAAAGGTGCCATTCTTACCATTAACGACAGAGCAACAAGCAGGGTCTGGATACGCAAGTTGTCGGGAAAAGAAGCCATCCCGGTAGCTAAGATTGCAGTATGGGCACTGCGGAAAGTGAAAAACTTAATACACACAATTACGGCTGACAATGGAAAGGAGTTTGCAAAGCACGAGGAAATTGCGCAAAAATTGGAAATAAAATTCTATTTTTGCAAACCATACCACTCATGGGAACGTGGTGCCAATGAAAACACCAACGGGCTTATCAGGCAGTATATCCCAAAGGGTAAGGACTTTAGTGAAGTAACCAACAAACAGATTAAGTGGATTGAAAATAAACTCAATAATCGACCTCGTAAAAGACTTGGATACCTCACGCCAAACGAAAAATTTAAACAAATTATTAATCAGAATTCTGTTGCATTTGCAAGTTGAATTCAGCAAATCTCAGGCCGGATTGAACCGTTTCCGCCTCAGTGCCAAAGAGTGGACAGAAAAGACTAATGCCATCGGTATTATCTCAAAGGCAGGACGTTATGGTGGCACTTATGCCCACAAGGACATTGCCTTTGAGTTTGCCATGTGGATAAGCCCAGAGTTCAAGGTATATTTGATACGTGAGTTCCAACGGCTGAAAGACGAGGAGCAGAAACAATTAGGCTGGACGGCGAAACGTGAACTGTCGAAAATCAACTATCGCATTCATACGGATGCCATCAAGCAGAACCTAATCCCTGAAGAGGTGACGGCCGCACAGGCCAGCATCATCTATGCGGAAGAAGCGGATGTGCTCAATGTTGCCATGTTCGGACAGACGGCCAAGCAATGGCGTGAAGCCCATCCTGAGTTGAAAGGGAATATTCGTGACTATGCTTCCATCAACGAACTCATTTGCCTGGCAAATATGGAGAACATCAATGCAGTTCTCATTGATGAGGGAGTGCCACAGGGCGACCGACTTGTCCGCCTCAATCAGATAGCCATCAATCAGATGCGTGTGTTAGAGAACGATGATAATAGAAACCTGTTAAAATGATATGAGTGGATAGGACATAACATAGAACTACATAAGTAAGCGTTGACTTTTTGATTCTTGCTATAGAAATTTCGCCAAAATATTTCCCGAGAAGAAAAAGGTTGATGCTCGCGTTTAGGCGCGGGCTGAGACTATATCTGGGGAAACGGCGTTTGGCGATGCCTCTATAGCGGATGTGGAATCAGACTCGCGCCATCTTTATGCCCTACGATTAGTAAAGTTTAACGCCCTACGATGCAAGATTTCCGACGCCTCACGTTTGTATAGACAGAACATAAAAGTAAAAACATAACAGAAATGACAACAAAGAAAATCTGGAGACTCGCCTTTGCGATGCTTGCTGCTTTCTCCCTCGTCTCTTGCAGCAGCGACGATGATGACAAAGACATTACCAAGGAAATTATCATGAATGTTTCCGCTGAACCGGGCGTTATGTACGATCTCTTCGACAGCATGGGAGAGCATCCCATCGAGTGTATGCAAGTGATGACGGAAGACGAGCCGGGACAATGGCAGAACCTATACTTCAGCGAAGTCAAAGGCTTCACTTACAAAAGAGGTCATGAATACGTGCTGCGCGTGAAACGGACTATTTTGGCCAACCCTCCCCAGGATGCCAGCAACCGCACATACGAACTGGTGCGCATCCTCGCCGACAAGAAAGTGGAAGAGGTGGCAGAACCTGTGGAGAAAGAAGTAAAGAGCGAGGCCGACATAGAGTATGAGCAGCAGTGCCCGGTAGAAAAGTATGCCATAGCCAAAGGTGGTGAATACATGGTGGATGCCGATGGCAAGATGACATACGCCGATGGTACGCCGACTCCCGAATTTGACAAGCATGCACAAATCTACTTAGAGAACATTCTCGACAAGAGCCATCCGCTATGGCAGGCTGGTGCCCGTTATCAGGCAACCTACGCCTACGTTCTTTCACCGCTTACCGATGAGATACGCCTTGTACCGAGCAATCATTCTTGCTTCCTCTTCAAGAACATACTAACCGAGAGCGAGATGACCCACGTACAGCAATCGATGAAACAGGGAGAAACCCTGCGCTACGCCCTCATCCTCTCCAATGTCTATAAGCGCGGAATACAAAAAGTGGAGTTCACAATTAAGAAGAAATGAGAACAATGAAAATCTGGAGAAAATCGCGATTAAGCGAGTGCCATGCAAATTTGTTTGCGAATGGCCGAGTGAGAGCGATTTATGTAAACATCTTCGTGATGTGCGCTGCCATGCTCTCCCTTGCCTCTTGCAACAGCGAAAGCAAAGATGGGGATTGGGACCCGATGGTCTGGAAGGCTGAAGTGCCAGTACAGACTACAGATAAGGTTTATAATGTTTCAGAAGACGGTGAGACTATTGTTTTTTCATGTCTTAACTACTCCAGACCTTGGTTTTCCGAAGCCGAGGTTGATGGAGAGCCAATCCTTCCGCCCTATATGGACGAAATTGGCTATGGGCTTATTTACGGTGAGAATTTCCGTGCAGAGATACACGGCAATAAACTGTCCATTGAATTTAAGCCCAATAAAACAGCGCAGACAACGAATACTTCTATTACCGTGACAGCAGGTGATATTTTCTATACGTTCCGTTTCAAGCAGTTTGCAAGCACCGTGTGGCAGTATACCTGCCAAGTCAAGTACTCCCTCTACAGCGTGAGCGACGACCTTCTCCGGTTCTACGACATCACCGCCGAATACCTCGGCATCGACGGAAAACAGCACACCGAGGTTATTACTGACAAAAGTTGGAGCTACATCCCCGAACCTGTCGGTTTCGCCGATATACCCGAAGATTTCAAGTGCAAGATAGCAGCTGTTCGCAAGTCTGAACTCCCCGAATTGACAGCTGACTATTATGAAATCGGATACGGGGTTGACGTACATGTCAACTTTCTCACTGCTGATGGCAAGTTGGTTTCCAACATAAAGCACACTATGCCCGACACCTTCACCTTTGAAACAGACAAGACTGGAATGCAGAAATTTCTGGAATCCACATCTAAGATAGAAATCACCGATTACTCACAGAAGTTCGATAAAGCAGACTTGATTGAAAGGCTGAAATGATATGAAAAAGGTAATATCCATCCTGTTTGCTCTTGCTTTGGTTTCGTGCCGCCCATCATCAAACCAGCCGGCCTCTGAATCATCTGCAAGTGATTCTGTAGAATTGAAGAAGCAGGAAGCATGGGAATCGGTACACAGGCTTGACAGTGTTGAAACCCTACTGGCGGAGGAAAAGAAAGAGTATGATGCTGAGGCATCCGCTTCCGACAAACCTGCGAGACAATACAGCGAGCATGAGTTGAACGCCATCATGGACACGATTGGGCAGCGGCTCAGCAAGTGCAAAGAACTGTCTAGCTGCATCAGCAGTTATTGTGTGGTGGCTAACGGCATAGAGGTGAACTTCATCTATAACACCGCAGAACGCCGTCGGCTGTTCCGCCAGAAAGTCTACGATGCACCCATCCTGAAATTTGTCGGGCCGGAATCTCCCATACGGATGTCTAAGACTGGTGTAAACAATACGCTGGGCATCAGCATCCGTCCTACCCAAGACGTTTTCCCTATTACAGCCGAGGAAGTAACCTTCATATTGAAGAACAACAGCAGCAGTGAGTTGACTTGTGGCGAACATTGCGAGATAGCGTTTCTTGATGCCGAAGGCGTCTGGCGCAAACTGCCCCGGAATGAAATCGTCAATGACATAGGCTATGAGGTGCGGCCTCACGGGAGCAGAATAGTCATCGGCAGACTCAATCCCAAGGCATTCCCCACGCCAGCCACCCGCTACCGTTTCTTCTATCCCGTCACGCATAACGGGAAGAACATTATGCTCATAGCAGAATATGAAATGAGATGAAATGAGATGTCATGGGAGGTCAGGGGTGCTACTACTATCCTTGCAGTACAATAAAAGCAGCAGGGTTTCCGTTTATATTTATGGATATAACTTAAAATATAATGAAGAGAAACGTTATCATATTAGCAATGCTTGCAATGCCGTTGATTGGCAATGCACAACGAGAAGTAGGTAGTTGGACACTGACGCCAAAAGTTGGTATCAACATCGCCAAGTTGACAGATCCGGACATCTATGTCGGCATTGACGGGGAGAAAATGGAATACACCAGCAAGGCTGGGCTTGTGGCTGGTGCAGAATTAGAGTATCAGCTGCGCGAAAGGTTCAGCCTGTCGGGTGGACTCCTTTATTCCAACCAGGGAACGAAGATGAAAGACAATTCACAATTCCATAACTCTTCATCCACGCTGCATTACCTTAATATCCCCTTGACGGCAAACTTCTACATCACTCCCGACTTTGCCTTTCACTTGGGCTTACAGCCAGGCTTTGCACTGAAGAAGCACATCCATGAGGAAATGCTTGATGAACATGGCAACTGGACTGTGACATCGAGCGATGACACCTGGTTCAAGACCTTTGACCTCAGCATCCCTATTGGCCTGTCGTACACGATAGGTGCCATACGGATAGATGCCCGCTATAACCTCGGCCTGACGAACGCTACAAAAATTGATGCAGTCAAGATTCACAACAGGGTCGTTCAGTTGACCGTTGGGTACAGATTTGAGCTATAACAAGGAATAGCCAAGATATGAAGAAAACCATCATCACCTTCCTACTAGCCCTTGTATTTCCAATTACTGCATCGGCACAACTTGAAAGCGTGAAGGAACTCACTGTATCAGCGGCGCAACAAATCAGATGCCTGGGCTGATGGATTTTCAGACTGGTTCACTTACGCTGCAACAGGATTTCGGACGGTTGCAACTGTCAGCCTCGGCTACTGCTAACAAATACTGGATGCCGATGCAAAGCACCCTCTACACCCAATATAGCTTTGGTGGTTCTGCCGCTTATAGTATCAGCGAGGCAGTTACGCTCCATGCATACGGCCAATACTACGCGAACAATCCCATCGTAGGCCCTGCCTTCAGCCCCTACGTCAGCACCACGACCTACGGAGGCTATGCCGATGTGCGCATCAACGACTATTTCGGCTCCAATGTCGGTGTGCGTCGATACATCAATCCCATGTTAGGCCAGTGGACTACCTCACCCATTGTCACCCCATACTTCCGTGTGGGTAAGCGCAACAAGGTGGAAATCGGTCTGCCGCTTGGTAAACTGCTCAAAGCCGCGGTTTGGGGCAATCGTGACAATCCCATGCGCTTCAGACCGCAACCACAGCCACAACAACACCCGAAAAAGAAATAATAACGAAATCAATATCAAAAAAAATGAAAACAGCGAAACTCTGGAGACTCGCCTTTGCGATGCTTGCTGCTTTCTCCCTCGCCTCTTGCAGCAGCGACGACAATGTGGAGAGGCGGCTGACGAACACGCAAAAGGAAACCTACGGACAGAACATTTCGGGCGAATATCCGGGACAGTATATCATTGTCTATAAGGACAAGGATTGCAAAGAAAGGATTGACGAGAATGGGCGACATATAACGGAAGCCCACTGTGAAACCTTTAGCGGCGTGCAGGTCGATGTGTCCGACAACAAGATGCAACATGTCTTCTTTCAAGACTTTCCCGTTTCTCTGATTTCAAAGGTCGTGGATGCGGACGAAGGACTGAGCCGTGCACTTGCTGAGACTTCCCCTCTAGCTATCACTGCCCGCTACGGCTTCGACTACGATACGGACTATTCGCACATCAAATGGGCCTTCATCCCCAACGTCATGCTTTTGCAGTTGAACTATAACGGCGCAGACCACCACATCCGCGTGGAGTTTAACAACAATAGCCAATATTACACATTTACGGATGAAGAACTGAAACAGCCGAAAGCATTCCGCCCACTTGCCGAAAACGGCATAACCCTGCAACTGGAAGCTATCTACGACGGTTCCACTCTCATACAGCGCTTCGGCTATGAGAAAGGGAACTATATGCATATTATCTTTAAGACAGAATAATATAAAAATACAAATTTATATGGTCGTATCAAAGAAATCTCTTGGAGTAATCGTCCTGTTGTTTATACCTTGTTTCGCTGCTGGACAAAACTGCGTGGACAGTACAACGGTCAAGCAAGACAGCATAGCATTAGAACTACACTCTATATGCCAGCGGGATGTTATGTGCAATTACGATATCATTAGAAAAGACAGTGGTCAACAGCAGTATAGACTATCTTTTGTTCGCAAAGAGCAAGGACTGACACGAGGCATAAGTCCTAATGCTGTAAAAATGCAGAAGTTCGATCCATATAAGAAGAAATTTACCGATATGCGGATAATGGAAGCTATAGGCTCGCACATAAGCAGATAAGCTAAACTCCAATTTATCGGACTGCTATCATATAGCAGCTGCCTATCTCGATATCCCTTGTTGGAACTTTTGTATGCGCCCATCATATCTGCCATCGGCAATGTCGTGGACTTCATGGTCGGCGCGTCTGAGCTCGTTAGCATTGAATTTGCCCAAGGTGCTTGCCAGCCAGACAAACCAGTCCGCTACCTGCTTCAAGGTGGCACTGGCAAGTTCGGCAAACATCTTCAGGTATTGTTTGATGGCGTATGATTCGTTGTCCCAGAAGATGTCACCATGCTTGCCGCCTCGACCGCCGAAGCCTGAATAGGCAAAGTCCTGAATGGCTTTGATGCAGAATTGCAAACCCTCGTCAATGCGGTAGATATAGGCAGACATGGCAAAGAACATCGGGTCTTGCCAATTACCACGCTCCTTGATGGTGTAGAAGTCCCGCAGCTTCTCGTCGGCTTTCGCTGACAGTTTACTCACCTCCTGTTTTTTTGCTTCAATAGTACAATCAAGAGATTGGGAGCGGTTCGTCTTGGTTCTGATGTCAAGGTCGAGTCGGTTGCTACGCTCTACTTTCGTGCGGTTGGAACTTGTCAGATAGTCATGCTCCTTCCACAAGTCTGCCACTTCTGTTTTCGCTGCCTCGACCTCTGCTTCCGCTTCCTCTTTCTCGGCAATGACTTTCTCCGTCGCTTCTTGAAGCTCTTTCTTCTTGCTCTCCTGCTTCTGGATGATTAAGTCGTTCCGCTCCAGATGGTCAATCCCTGTCTCTGACTTCTTCTGCCCTCGCTGCATGTCCAATGTCTCAGCTACCAAATCCTGTATGGCAGACATATCCTCGGCATTTAGTTTGTACGACTTGCCTGTGTCGTGGTCCATCCAGTCCCAGATGATATGAGCATGGTAGTTCGGCTCCCATGATGCAGGGTCTTCGGTGTCTGGCTCCGCCGAGTTCTGTCGCGACTCGGCAATGTTCAAGTTTGCTTGACATTGCTCTCGCTGCTCCATCACTTCATAATGCCCTTCGTCCTTATGGATGTGTATCTGCAAGGCTCTGATGCCCCACCTCTCATGCACTCTTTCGGCATAGCGCAAAAGGTCTTCCATCGTCGTATCGGGCTTGATGTTCACCACCCCTTCACGGATGGGGCTGCAACCCTGGCGGACACGCTGCTTGCCTTTCTTGTCCGTAAACTTCACGTCCTTCTCCTGCATCGCCCTGCCAGTTTTCTGCTTCACCATGACACGGATGTCGTCATAGTACTGCTGAAGACTGACACCCTCCATGTCAGGTGCGACATACACTTCATTCAGATGGGCCAGGTCTTTGCGGATGTAGAGCATGGCAGGATTGAGGGATGCGATGTAGTCTGCGTCCCTCCTGTTGTGCCGCTCACTCTGGGCGATGTTGCACGGCTTGATGTGCTCGGATGCTTTTGCTGTTGTTGCCATAATTCTGCTTCAGCGGTTTTCTGTATAATCGGTTATCAGGGTATCGGGGCAGAGCCTTGATTGGAGGGTGCAGGGAGAGAGTCACTTCCTGCTCAGGGGTCTTGGGGGCAGATGCCACTGAGCGGAGCGTCCAGAGAGAAGGTCACTCTTTGGTCCGGGTTCTCAGGGGTGAAACTCATGAGCGAGGTCTCGGGGCAGCGTCCTGAACAGGTCAAGGGCAGCGCCTTGTGGGTTCTCAGGGCAAAGCCATGAGTCCCTCGGAAGAGCCCACAACTACGAAAGCGTAGCGTGTAGTTATAGTGGGCTATAACAAGGCAAGCCTTTTTCTCCCCGCGCCACGTCCCGGACTGCCACGCTGTGCTCATGCCTCTATTTCTTTCCCTTCTGTCGATACCTCTTGGAGCAAGCTCTCGTCTTGATGGCAAGAAAGCGGCTGTGGCTCTTCCACGACAGTAGGTTGTTTGTTCTCTTCTCGCATATCATCAGACGGGAAACTGCTGCTTGCAGGATAATAGTTGCTGTCAGCAACAGGCCCATCTGATGACTTACAGACAACACTCACGCGCTCGCGTGTATTATCATTAGATGGTAGGGAAAGAGAAGGAGAATGACTATGCTCCTTCATCCCTTCTGCCAGAGATTCGGGCGGCATGACCTTAGCCACGTCGCCTGTATCGGCAGAAGATGTCCCACCTGAATCTGTTGGTGTCGGCTTGCAGACTTCAACTGTTTCAGCACCGCTTTTAGGTGGGACATGGTTAGTCGGTCTTGTCGGCTTCTCTATGTGCTTGACCATAGGGTTGCAGACAAAGAAAGGATTCTTGATTGTCCGCTGATCCGTGAACCAGACGGACAGACACAACAGCGTGTGGATGGTCGTGCGGTTTGACGGTTCAGAACGGAGAATACCCATCTGATTGAACTCCCTGATGATTCTGGTGGCGGTCTTTCGGTTGCAACCCCACATCAGGGAAAGTTCGACCTTGGAAGCCATGAACTGTCCTGGCTGTAGGACAGCTGAGAAATGGGTCTTAGTCACGGTTGTCTGTTCCATGAGGGTTAGGCGGATGAAGGTCTTAAAACACTTCATGCGGCTGATGTCCTGACATTCATCCGACAGGTAATCATACTGGGCTTCATTCAGAAGCGTGCTGTATCTGATATTGGCGTATCGCATAATGACAAGTGGTTTTAATGAGGAAGTGGGACTGTCATGTCCCACCTCCGAAAGTAAGAATCATTGTTGCTGGACGGCAGCTGGCTTGTGCCTTTTCTTCTCACGCATCTGCTCTAGGTGGGCATCGAACTCTGCCTGTTCCTGCTCGGAGAGGGTATAAGGCTTGTCGTATGCCCCTCCGCTCTGGATCCACTCCACAAGTTCCTTCTTGAAGAAGTAGAGCTTGTTGCCACGCTTGCGGTATGGTATGCGTCGCTCAGAGGTGAGGGAGTACATTGTGGAGCGTTTCTTGCCAATGAACTGACAGGCTTCGTCCATCGTCATCATCTGGTCATCATCCGAAGTCGGTGATGAAGAGTCTGCTTCCTTTTTTTCATCAAGGCGGCTAATCACATAGTCCACCTTGGTCAGCAGTTCGCCGACTGCCTTGGGCAGCTGGTCGAAAGAGAGATTACTTTCATTTTGTTCCATGTGAGTTTTTAATTTTGTTTTAACGTCAAGAATATCATTGAGCAAGTGTTTCTTTGTTCTGTGTTTCTTCAAGAGTGGCAGTTTTCCTGGCATCATCCTTCAATGAAATGCGCTCGGATGCATCACGCTTCAGTTCGTTGACCACCTCTGCATACACCTGTGTTGTGGCAAGGTTACTGTGGGTAAGCAGCTTGCTTACGGTATAGATGTCCGTGCCTCCTGCCAGTTGTAAGGTGGCGAAGGTATGACGGAAGCAGTGGAAGGTGATATGCTTGGTGATGCCAGCAGCCTTTATCCAGTCTTTGAGGTGGGCGGCAACCAGGTTCGGTGTCAGTTTCTTGAACACCTGACCCTCTCCACGCTCGCCGCATAGGGCAAGTGCCTCTTCGCTGATGGGCAGGATGGCATCGGTCTTTGTCTTCTTGGTGGTGATATCAAGCACCCATCCGCCATCGCCCGACTTCTTGATGTTCTCCCACTGGAGCAGGATGCAGTCAGACAGACGCAGACCCGTAAGGCAGGAGAACAGACCGGCACGGCGTAGTACGTCGCTCTTACATTCGGCCTTTGACAGCGCAACAAGTTCCTCCTTGGTCAGGTACTGCCGCTTGTTGCCGTGTCCCTTTGCCTTGACAAGTTTCTTGGCTATGTTCTCCTTGATATGTCCATCATCGTATGCCATGCGAAGGGCGGCTTTCAGCTTTACGAGGTGGTTATTGGCGGTGGTGGGCATCATCGGCTTGCCGTTATGATAGCACTCTGCCGACAAAAGATAATCAACAAACTTCTGGCAATACGCAACATCGAGGTCGCAGAAGCGGCACTCGCCACTCGAATATTTGACGAAGTGCTTGTAGGCAGCCTCCCAGTTTGCCTTGTTGGTTGTCTTATTCATACACTGCTTGAAGTAGTCAAGAAAGCTCTCCTGGCCTTTGGAACGGTCGAGGAAGCCGAACTCTTCATTGATGATGGACTCCGTGCGGCGGCACTTGATAAGCTCTGCTTTCTGCATGATGCTGCGGTTGTACTCCTGCTGGAACTTCTCAGTAGGGTTGGAATAAATGTATAAGCCCAGATACTCGCGTCGTGACAGACGGCCAGTCTTCGGGTTGCGGATTGGTGGGTAGAAATCGAGATAGAGCGATGTCTGCCCGTTCTTGATGGGTCGCTTCCGCACTGTGACCTTGGTACATAAATTCGTCATGTCTGCTATTTTATATTGTTATTACATTTGTCTATAATCGATTGTCCTTTGCTGCCCTTCATGGGCGGTCTGGACTTCAAGCGATTGCAAAGGTACGTCCTTTGTTTAGGTTGCGCCTAAAATGTTGACCCTCAATGTATCAGATTTAACCTGAGTTAGCGTTTGAGTATGAAATTGCAGCGAAAATCATACTATAAACGGGGCTGATAGTTGCACTGCATTCATTGTATTCCTTGATTCCAAAAGGATTGCCAATGTCGGGGTACATCTTTTTCGGATGGCACTGCAAAGTTAGAGAGAGCAAAGCTACAATCAGGGTACAACGGTCAGAAACCAGCCGTTTTGAGCCTCGGATTGCAGGATTGGTTCTATTCATTGCAGCAAGTAGTACCAACATTTGTACTCTCATATCCAGCTTCATGTCCGTTTCGCCTTGGTGCTGGCACTCGTTTTCTCGGCATTCTTTCGGGCTGCTTCCCAGTCCGCTTTGAGGTAGAGGTTAGCCCTGCCGCCCTTGGCTTTCTTGATACGGACACCGTGTGTCTCGGCAAAACGGCGTACTTGCGTCTTACCCAAACCATACTTCTGCATGATGTCAAAGCAGGTGTAGTATGCTTCCTGCTGTGCCTTGCCTTGTTCCTCATCGTACTTGGCAATAGCCTTCTCGACATCCTTTTTCCTGAAAGCAGTCGTACCCCAGGCATGGACGGATGCCAACTGATAGCGGTTACGTATCTCATAAAGGCGACCATACTTGATGTTGAACTTGCTCATCACCTCTGCCATTGTATAATGGGTTTTGTGAGTAACACCTTCAGGGGCTTTCTCACAGGCTGGTGTCATGCGGCACTTAGCAGTCTTATTTATGCAGCCCGTCTCCGGTTTGGCATCGGCATTCTTCTTATACCTTTCACTTTTGTCATTATTAAAAGGAAGGGAAGAAGAAGGTAGCACGACATTACAACCTTGCCCTTGGGCAAAGTCTGTGAGTTCCTGTAGGCTTATGCGTGTCATCCGCTTGCCGAGGTTGACGGCTTTCAGTCTGCCGGAGGCAATAAGCAATCGCACCATCTTAGTGCTGACAGAGATGGCGATGGAGGCATCCTTCACGGACAGAAGGATGTTGGGAATTTGTGAAGTTTGATTCTTGCCCATATCAAGTAATTTTGTCAATTTCTACCGTTTTTAGGGGGATGGTCCCTGACGGAAACCAATTAAGCGGATTTAAGGGGAAATAAGGTGATTTAAGGGAACACCCTACGAACCCTCTGCTCATCCACCCGAGGTACAATGGCGGTACAAAATTACTCTAATCGGGGCAAACGCGCAATAGGCGAAGAATAAGGTTAGTTAAACGGAGTTAATTGTAAGACAGTGTTTTACATGATTCAGTTTAAGGTTTGTTTCGGTCTGTTTAGATCTAATTTAATCGGTGAAGAATTCATGTGGGATAAGCCACATGACACAAACGATAACACTGCTTAAGGCAGGTTAACACAATCTCATTCTCGATAGACAAAGAGAATACTCCGGCGGGAGGGTTCTTTTTGTCGGATTACCGCTCTCCTTGGATAAACTTTGGAGAGCGGTTTTTTTACGTTGTCCATATTCTCCATGCTTCCTGCGCTTGTATCAGAAGCATTTCCTCGCCGTTTTTTACGGTCGCTCCATGTGCTTTGCCTTTTTTTAAGAACAATGTTTCTTTAGGATTATATACAAGATCATAAAGAAGATGATTCCCTGTAAGATATGGATAGGGAATAGCCGGACACTCGTTTACGTTGGGAAAAGTACCTACGGGAGAAGCATTTATTATAATTCGGTAGTTGTTGATGATTTCGGGTGTCAGTTCCTCGTATATAAATTTGTTTTCTCCGGGCGTACGTGAAACGTATTTCCAGTCGATTCCCAGATCGTCGAGAGCTTGCACAACTGCTTTCGATGCTCCGCCTGTGCCCAGAACAAGTGCTTTTTTGTGGATATCGGGTTTAATGAGAGGTTCGATGGATTTTTTAAATCCCGGGTAATCGGTATTATACCCTTTTAAATGATAATCGTAACGGTCGTTGGGTTTTCGATCGATTTTGATAACATTTACAGCGCCAATTTTTTCGGCTTCGGGCGAAAGTTCATCAAGAAAAGGGATCACTTGCTCTTTATAGGGTATAGTAACATTCAACCCTTTTAAATTTGGATTAGCCGAAACGACTTCCTTGATTTGCCGGATATTTTCAATTTCAAAGTTGAGATATTTGGCGTCAATGTTTTCCCTTTTAAATTTTTCAGTAAAAAACTTTGCGGAGAAAGAATGTTTTAGTGGAAAACCGATGAGTCCGTATGTATTCATCATGCTCTTTTTTGTGCGATATACAAACTGCAAACGCCTGCTGTATAGGTTTTGTATTGAAGGATATAAAAATCGTTTTTTTCGAGAATAGCCATCATTTTTTTTCCTTGGGGAAATGCGCTAATGGATTGAGGTAAATAATTGTATGCATTTTTATCTGAGGAAATTAAACGCCCTATGAATGGGATAAAGAATTTAGAATATATAGTATAGAGCTGTTTCATGGGGAAATGTTGCGGGGTAGAAAGTTCGAGAAACAGAAATATCCCGTCGGGTTTCAGTACGCGATGGATTTCACGGAAACTCGCATTGATATTTTCGAAGTTTCGCACCCCGAAGGCTACTGTTACGGCATCGAATGTGTCGTTGGGAAAATTCATCTCCCTACAATCTTGTTGTTTTAATGTAATACTGTTTTCCAGACCTTTTGCTTCGATTTTTTTTCTCCCCACTTCTATCATTTTTTCGGAAATATCGATTCCGGTAATTTTGTCGGGAGATAAAATCTGTTGTGCCAGAATGGCAAAATCGCCCGTTCCGGTGGCAACGTCAAGAATTTGTCGCGGCCGGTAAGGAGTTAATTTTTTAATTGCGTCCTTTCTCCAGAAATTATCGATTCCCAGAGAAAGAATACCGTTGAGATTATCGTAAGAAGAGGCAATGGAGTTGAACATGCGCTCCACCTGCTTTGTCTTGGGTTCGGACGAATTGTACGGAATCACCTTCTCTGAGTTATAAACCATATCCTTTTACTTTTTTGTCAACAGCATGTTTTTAATATAATGATCGGTTTTTCAAGTAATTTATCACATTTTTTTCGATGCGCTCTTCGAGATTGTCCGTCTCGGCTTTTACGAATTTTTCTCCCGTAAGGATTTCGTAAAGTTCGATATAACGTTCCGATACTTGGTTGCAGAATTCTTCGGTCATTTCAGGAATTTTTTGTCCGGGTTGCCCTTGAAAACCGTTTTCAATCAACCATTGGCGAACAAATTCTTTCGATAGCTGCTTTGGTGCTTCACCTTTTTCGAAACATTCGCGATAGCTGTCGCTATAAAAATAACGAGATGAATCCGGAGTATGTATTTCGTCGATCAAATAAATTTTGCCGTCTTTTTTACCGAATTCGTATTTGGTATCCACAAGAATCAATCCTTTTTCGGCAGCCATTTCGGTTCCTCTTTGAAACAAGGCATAGGTATATTTTTCGATTTGTTCATATTCATCCTTGCTTATCAGTCCTTGTGCAATGATTTCTTCTTTGGAGATATTTTCGTCGTGACCTTCGGCTGCTTTGGTTGTGGGAGTGATAATAGGGGTATCGAATTTCTGATTCTCTTTCATTCCGTCGGGTAGAGGAACGCCACAAATGGATCGTACTCCTTTTTTATATTCACGCCAAGCACTTCCGGCGAGATATCCCCTGATAACCATTTCCACTTTATAGGGTTCGCAGCGTATACCTACGGTAACCATTGGATCGGGCGATGCCGTTTTCCAATTGGGAACGATATCGGAAGTTGCATCCAAAAATTTGTTGGCAATCTGATTCAATACTTGTCCTTTATAGGGAATTCCTTCCGGAAGGATAACGTCGAATGCCGAGATTCGGTCGGTTACGATCATGACCAATGTATCGTTCTCAATAGTGTACATATCGCGTACTTTGCCATAGTAAACGGCGGTTTGCCCCGGGAAATGATAATTTGTTTTAACCAATGTATTCTTCATATTTTTGTTTTATTGTTTTCTTGAAAGAAGTTATCGACTAAATTTTCATTTTGAATGTTTATTTTCTTTTTTGATGGTGTCTGACAAAATTTTCTCGTTTTTTTCGCTTTTCTCGCTTTTTTCATATGCTTCCACTATATCTTGTACCAGTTGGTGGCGAACGATATCTTTTTTGTTGAATTCCACAGTGGATATACCTTTAATACCGTCCAATACTTTCATTGCATGAATTAACCCTGAGGGCTGTGAATACGGCAAATCAATTTGGGTTATATCGCCCGTTACGATCATTTTTGCGTTTAAACCCAAACGTGTCAAGAACATTTTGATTTGTTGTTTGGTGGTATTTTGCGCTTCGTCCAAAATGATGACAGCCTCATTGAGCGTACGGCCACGCATAAAAGCCAACGGTGCAATTTGAATGACTTTGTTTTCGAGATATTCTTTCAATTTCGACGAAGGAAGCATATCTTCCAACGCATCGTATAATGGCTGCAGGTAAGGGTCTATTTTTTCTTTCATATCTCCCGGCAAGAATCCAAGTTTTTCTCCGGCTTCTACTGCCGGACGGCTGAGGATAATCTTGCGAACCTGTTTGTTTTTAAGCGATCTGACAGCCAATGCTATGGCAGTGTATGTTTTTCCCGATCCTGCGGGACCGATTGCAAAAACCAGATCATTTTTTTCAAAAGCTTTTACGAGTTTTTGCTGATTGGGCGTTCGTGCGACAATGGGTTTCCCTCCGATCCCGTGAATAATTAGGTTGTCTTGAGCCGAAACAGTCGGTGTTTTTCCTTTTACAATATTGAGAATATCCTCTTCTCTAAGAATATTCATCTCGATACTGAACTTTTCCAATTTACGGATATCTTCTTCGAAACGGATAATTTCTATATCATCACCAACAACTTTGATAACATTTCCCCGCGCTACGATCCGAAGTTTTGGGAATAATGTTTTTATCAATTGAATATTACAGTTGTTTATTCCGAAAAAAACAACGGGATCGACGTTTTCGAGAATAATTATTTTTTCAATCATTAAAATAGTTAGAAATTCAGTTTAAATTGATAAGGGCGATTCTCTTCGCCTTCGATATAATTGATAAATGCTTGATTTATCATCCTATTGCCACCGGGTGTGGGATAATTCCCCGAAAAATACCAGTCGCCGGTATGATTGGGACATGCTTTATGCAGATTTTGAATCGTTTGATATACGATTTTAACTTCTGCTTTTGTATCTTCCGGTTTAAGCATTTTGGCTATTTTATCGGAGAGTTCATCTTCGGTGAAAGGTTCGTAAATTTTCTTTACGTAATTCACTATTTCTTCTTTTTTCTTGTTTTTTTGGGCTAGTGATTTTTGATAGACTTCATCTATCACGTGTTGCATGCCATGTTCTTTGAGCAATTCGATTGCAGCTTTAAAAGCGATGAATTCGCTCAGGCGCGACATGTCGATTCCGTAATAATCGGGATAACGAATTTGCGGCGATGATGACACAATAACGATTTTGGTGGGATCGAGCCTGTCCAGAATTTTTATGATGCTTTGTTTCAAAGTTGTACCTCGTACAATGCTATCGTCGATAATTACCAACTTATCTTTATCTCGATTCAATGATCCATAGGTAATATCGTAGACGTGGGCAGCCAAATCGTTACGGGTATTGCCTTCAGTAATAAAGGTGCGAAGTTTAATATCTTTAATGGCTACTTTTTCTGCCCGGACACGTCGCGAGAGAATTTGTTCTATTTCATCTTTATTGAGCGAAGCACCTTTCTCTGCAATGAGTTGTGCTTTTTCCCGGTTAAAATGTTTTTCCAACGCTTCCATCATGCCAAAAAATGCTACTTCGGCCGTGTTGGGAATAAAAGAAAAAACAGTGTTGTCGAAATCGTTGTCGATAGCGTCTAATATTTGGGGTATAAGTAATTCTCCCAGTTTTTTTCGTTCGCGATAAATATCGTAATCCGATCCTCTTGAGAAATAAATGCGTTCAAAAGAACAGGCTGTGATTTTTTCTTTTTTTTCGACGATTTGCGATAATGAAATTTTCCCGTTTTTTTTCACAATCAATGCTTGCCCCGGTTCCAGTTCATGAACATCGTCTTTTGTCAAATTAAATGTTGTTTGAATAGCGGGTCGTTCTGAAGCAACTACCGCAACTTCGTCGTCGTAATAATAAAAGGCCGGCCGAATTCCCCACGGATCGCGTATGGCAAAAGCATCGCCGCATCCGACAAGTCCACTTATCACATAACCACCGTCCCATATTTTGCTTGCTCGTTTCAATAAAAACGGTATATCCAATCGTTCTTCAATTAAATGACTGATCTGTTGTCCGCTCAATCCTTTTTTGTCGATATGATCGTATTGATATTGAACTTCTCTATCCAGATAATGACCTAGCGATTCGAGAATGATAAACGTGTCGGCATAATCACGAGGGTGTTGTCCTTCGGCAAGGAGTTGGTTGAACATTTCGTCGACGTTGGTCATATTGAAATTTCCTGCAAGTGCAAGACTTCTTGACGCCCAATTGTTTCGTCGCAATAGGGGATGCAAATATGCCGCTCCGCTTTTTCCTGTAGTGCTGTATCGGAGATGCCCGAGGAAAAGCTCTGCTGCAAAAGGGACGCTTTTTTTTACGAAATCGATATCATTTAATTTTTCGGGTGCAAATTGGCGAAATGTTTCATGCACCTTTCCAAATATATCGTCGATAGCACCCGATCCGGTGGCCCTTTCTCTGAAAATAAACTCATTGCCTGCCGACGCTTCCAACTTCACTGCGGCAAGTCCGGCTCCTTCTTGCCCGCGATTGTGTTGTTTCTCCATCAATAAATAGAGTTTGTCGAGCCCATACTGCCACGATCCGTATTTATCGTAATAATAATCGAGGGGTTTTAGCAGTCGGATCATTGCGATCCCGCATTCATGTTTAATAACATCTGTCATAGATATAACTTCCCGAATTAAATTACAAATTTAATCCTATTTACAGAAAAACAGGCATTCTTTTGGATTAAAAATTTAAAAGAACACCCATATAGGAGGTTTTTGTTTATTTTCTTTCTCGTTGTTTTGTAACTTTTTGAGCTCATCTTTTTTTGAGAGACTGTTTTTCTTCGTACTTTTGCGAAGTCAAGCGATGTGAATGTTTCATTATCGGCTAAAAGTCACACCAATTATTATAACGATAAATCGATTAAATTATGACCGTAAAACCATTTAAGTATCAAGAGCCTTTTCCTTTGGGCCAAGATGATACCGAGTACTATTTATTGACAAAAGATTACGTATCGGTTTCGAATTTTGAAGGAAAAGAGATATTGAAAGTTGATCCACAAGGACTTACTTTACTTGCGCAGCAGGCATTTCGCGATGTGGAATTTTTGCTTCGCTCCGAGCATCATAAACAGGTAGCCAAGATTTTGGACGATCCGGAAGCTAGCGAGAACGATAAGTTTGTGGCATTGACTTTCCTGCGTAACGCGGAAATTTCGGCAAAAGGGGTTCTTCCATTCTGTCAGGATACGGGAACGGCAATTATCATCGGGAAAAAAGGGCAACGAGTTTGGACAGAAGGCAATGATGCCGAAGCACTGTCAAGGGGTGTTTACAATACTTTTGTGAATGAAAATTTACGTTATTCGCAAAATGCTCCCCTTACTATGTATGAGGAAGTGAATACGGGTTGTAATCTTCCTGCACAAATCGATTTATATGCAGTTACGGGAAATGAATATGAGTTTCTTTGTATTGCGAAGGGTGGGGGGTCGGCCAATAAAACTTTTTTGTTTCAGGAAACGAAAGCGCTGCTTAGACCCGATAAACTGGAATGTTTTTTGATTGAAAAAATGAAAATGCTGGGTACTACCGCGTGCCCGCCTTACCATATTGCTTTTGTCGTGGGGGGTACTTCGGCCGAAGCCAATTTGGCAACCGTGAAACTGGCGTCGGCAAAATATTACGATCATCTTCCATCTGTTGGCAATGAATGGGGACAGGCATTTCGTGATTACGAATTGGAAGAAAAATTAAAAAAAGCCTCCGAAAAATTGGGATTGGGTGCTCAATTTGGCGGGAAATATTTTGCGCATGACATACGGGTGATTCGTTTGCCGCGTCATGCTGCTTCGTGTCCCGTGGGAATAGGCGTTTCGTGCTCTGCCGATCGCAACATCAAGGCTAAGATCACCAAAGAAGGTATCTGGCTCGAAAAATTGGAGGACAATCCCGGTCGGTTTATTCCGGAAAAATATCGGCAAGCAGGCGATGCAGGGGGTGTGAAAATCAATTTGAATCGCCCAATAAAGGAAGTTTTGGCCGAACTTGGCAAATACCCCGTATCGACTCGCTTATCGTTGAACGGAACGGTTATTGTGGCTCGCGATATTGCTCACGCAAAACTCAAAGAACGATTGGATAAAGGTGAAGATTTGCCTCAATATTTTAAAGACCATCCTATTTTTTATGCAGGTCCGGCGAAAACACCTCCGGGATATATTTCGGGCTCGATGGGGCCTACGACATCTAATCGCATGGATCCATATGTCGAAGAGTTCCAATCGCGTGGAGGTAGTCTGATTATGATCGGTAAGGGCAATCGCGGGCAAGAGGTAGTGGAGGCATGCAAAAAATACGGAGGGTTCTATCTTGGAAGTATTGGCGGTCCTGCTGCTATTTTAGCTCAAAATCACATTAAAAAATTGGAATGTGTGGAGTATCCCGAACTTGGAATGGAAGCAATCTGGAAAATCGAAGTGGAAGATTTTCCCGCCTTTATTTTAATTGACGACAAAGGCAACGATTTTTTCAAAATAGTACAAGCTCCAACGTGTGCCTATGGGAGTTGAGGGTCAGATTTTACGTATCCTTACTCCTCTTACGAAATGCGATTCTCCTTTTTCCAAAATTAGATCGGCGCGGAAACGGGTAGGTAAAATGTTCTGTCTTAGATTTGGAAGATTGATTTCATCCCAAATTTTATTGGCGAATTCTACTAATTCTTCTTCGGAGTATGAAGCATAACGGTGAAAATAGGATTCGGGATTTTGGAATGCCGTTTTCTGAAGCTTTTTGAAACGCTCTACATACCATTTGCGAAGATCTTTCTCGGTGGCATCCACATAAATGGAAAAGTCAAAAAAATCGGACACAAAAACTTTGTGTCTCGATTTTTTATTTATTGTAACCTGTAGAATATTGATTCCTTCCACGATTAAGATATCGGGTCTTTCAATCACTTGTACCCGATTGGGTATTACATCATAGTACAGATGTGAATACACCGGAGCTTCAAGTACTTCGCGTCCCGATTTTACCGCAGAAAGAAACGCCACCAATTGTTTTGCGTTGTAGCTCTCGGGAAACCCCTTTTTATTGAAAATTCCACGTCGTTCGAGTTCGGCATTGGGATACAAAAATCCGTCGGTCGTGATAAGTTCTACTTTGGGGTTTCCCGGGGTCATGGAAAGTAATTTCTGTAGCACTCGCGCGGTAGTGCTTTTTCCCGCCGCAACACTTCCGGCTATGCCGATAATATAGGGCATACGACAACTGGTATTGTCGAAAAATTGATCGCGTTCGTTATGCAGATTGCGATAATGCGTAATGTGTATCTGCAGCAACCGTATCATTGGAAGATAAATATCTTCGATCTCCCCGATGGTAAGGGGCTCGTTGAGCGCCTGCAATTGGGTTACGTCGATATCGGAAACCGGAAACATGGGGTGTTCCTCGAGTTTGCTCCATTCTTCGCGCGAAAAACTTCTAAAAGGCGAGTATGTAACCTCGTAGGGTTTTTTGCTCATTTCATTGATTTTCGTGCTGCAAATTTACATGATATTTTTTAATTTATACCCCGAGGAATAAAAAATCGAAATTTCCTTACATCATTTCAATGCTGCGTTTAATGAAATCGCTCAGCGCTTCTCCTTTCAGCATACTGTTGGAAAGTAAAGCAAGGTCTATCATTTGTTTTATTTTTTTATTTTCGGATGCATACTGAAGAAGTGCTTCTTTTTCTTTGTCTGCCGTTTCGTCGACAATTTCCTTGATCAGCGGGTGTCTGGTGTTGACCACTACCTGATAAATGTTGGGCATTTCGCTGTAAAACGACATTCCCGGCTGTATCTCAGCCATTTCTTTCATCCGACGCGAGAATTCGTCTTGGATAATTTGGATAGGTTTGCTGTTTTCTTCCAATGCTTTAAATTCCACGACAAATTCTGTTTTGTCCATCTTTGGCAATTGGGATTTCACTATTTCACTCAGTGCTTCTTTTTCTTTGTCGCTGAGTTCTACTTTTTCGGTTTCTTCTTTTTCGATAAGGTGTTCAATCGTATCGCTATCCACACGTACAAAACGGGTCTTTTCGGTTTTATGTTCAATGAGCCCCATCCACGGAATATCCAATTGTCCGTCCATCAGCAATACATCGTATCCTTTTTCCTTTGCTGCATCGATAAAGGCATACTGATCGTCCTTGTTGGTGGCATACAAGTAAACCAACGTGCCGTTTTTGTCGGTTTGATTGTTTTTTATCAGCGTTTTATATTCATCCAATGTGAAATATTTTCCGTCGATGTTTTTCAACAGGCAAAATTTGAGCGCCCTTTCATAAAATTTTTCATCTGTCAACATTCCATATTGGATAAACAATTTGAGGCCATCCCATTTTTCCTCAAATTGAGCGCGATCTTTTTTGAAAATTTCTTCCAGCTTGTCGGCAACTTTTTTGGTTATGTGATTGGATATTTTCTTTACATTTTTATCACTTTGCAGATAAGAACGGGAAACGTTCAATGGGATATCGGGCGAGTCGATAACGCCATGAAGCAACGTTAGGAATTCGGGTACGATACCTTCAACCGAATCGGTTACAAACACTTGATTGCAATACAATTGGATTTTATTCTTTTGCAGATCGATATTGCTTTTTATACGTGGGAAGTACAAAATTCCTGTCAGATGAAACGGGTAATCCACATTGAGATGAATCCAAAACAGGGGTTCATCCAACGTCATCGGATAAAGTTCGCGATAGAAATTCAGATAATCTTCATCGGTCAGTTCCGTTGGTTTTCGCTTCCATAATGGATTGGGATTATTGATAACGTTGTCTTCATCTGTTTCGACATACTTTCCGTCTTTCCATTCCTTCTTTTTCCCGAACACAATGGGAATAGGCAGGAAGCGGCAGTATTTTTTCAACAGGAATTCAATTTTTTCTTCTTCCAGAAATTCCTTGTGTTCATCGTCAATGTATAAAATAACGTCTGTTCCTCTATCGGTTTTTTCGACTTCTTCTATTTTATAATCGGGCGTACCTTCGCATGACCATTTGACAGCAGGTGCGTCTTCTTTGTATGACTTGGTAACGATTTCTACTTTTTTGGAAACCATGAAGGTTGAATAAAAACCCAGTCCGAAATGGCCAATGATGGCATTTGCACTGTCTTTGTATTTGTCCAGAAATTCATTGGCAGACGATAGTGCTATCTGATTGATGTATTTATCGAGTTCTTCCGCCGTCATACCGATTCCACGGTCGGAAATGGTCAGGGTTTTTGCTTTTTTGTCAATGGAAACCCGTATGGAAAGATCCCCGAGTTCTCCTTTGAATTCCCCTTTATCGGCCAATGTTTTTAGTTTTTGGGTGGCATCTATTGCATTGGAGATTACTTCACGCAAAAATATTTCGTGATCGCTATATAAGTATTTTTTGATAATAGGGAATATATTTTCTGTCGTTACTCCTATTTGTCCTTCTTTCTGCATATGTCTTCTTTTTTTTAATAGGTTATTGCTATTTTGAACGTGCAAATAATATGCCATTTTGTCATTAGACGGTAGATAAAATATAGTTGTTTTCTCATAACCGACTTATTGTCGGATTCGAATGACAATTCCGGAATATTTTTTCGATCTATTTTTATTTATAGATATAGATATAATCAATTGATTATAAGCGATAGATTTCTATGTTTTCCAGTGCTTTATGTGTTTGGTAATCAGACAATAAGATATTTTATTTTTCTTGTTAACACTATTTAATCATATAAGGAACGAAATAGTTGTGTTTTTGAAAAATATATTTTTAACTTTGTTATGGATGAAAGTGGAAAGATTTTTGATTATCTATATACCGTAATCCTCTTAACACACAAAAAAGATTCTTATGAAAGCAAATGATTCTTTCGAAAACAGACTTCTTGGGTTGCAGGATAATATGTTTAATTTTGCATTGACACTCACCTCCAACAGAGAAGAAGCAAGAGATTTGATGCAGGAGACAACACTTCGTGTGTTGGACAACAAGGAGAAATATTATGAAAATATAAATTTTAAAGGGTGGGTTTTCACCATTATGCATAATATTTTTGTAAACAATTACCGTAAGATAGTCAGGAGTAAGACTGTTATCGATAAAACGGAGAATTTATATCATTTAAACTTGCCTCAAGATTCGGGATTCGATACACCGGAAGGTGCTTATACCATTAAAGAGATTAATATGGCTATCAACAGTTTCACCGACGAATACAAAATTCCATTTTCAATGCATCTTGCGGGATTCAAGTATGAGGAAATTGCTCGGCATTTGGGACTTCCTATTGGAACGGTGAAGAGTAGGATTTTCTTTGCGCGAAAACGTCTGCGGGAAATGTTGAAAGATTTCAGATAAAAAAAGCATCATTATAAATCATGTAAAGAGGGTATCCGAAATATATTTCGGATACCCTCTTTCTTTGTCGTGGGGATACACCGCTACCGGCAAGAAACAGTAACGCCGCGTACACTGCTACTTGCAAGATGAAAGTTCGTGTACATGCCGAGTCGGAGTCCCAAAGGCAGACGGTTGTTTTCTGTTGCGTTACTCGAGAAAGTTCGTGTACACGCTGAGCCGGGAGTGGCGGCGAAAGGATAATCAGTTGTTTATCTGCGTTTTGGTCTTTTCTTTCTTAACGGTAAAATTTTTCGGGTTCTTCACTTTCTGTTTCAGCAAAGCAATATCCAACACCTCTTTTACGTCATCCACGTAGTGAAATTTAAGTCCTTTCAGGTAAGAGGGTTTGATTTCTTCCACATCTTTTTTGTTTTCTGCGCTCAGAATAATTTCTTTGATTCCGGCACGTTTGGCGGCCAGAATTTTTTCTTTGATTCCGCCAACCGGAAGTACTTTCCCTCGCAAGGTGATTTCTCCCGTCATGGCCAGATTGGCTTTCACTTTTCGTTGTGTGTATGCCGAGGCCAGCGAAGTGATCATCGTTATTCCTGCCGAAGGCCCATCTTTGGGAATAGCTCCTTCGGGAACATGAATATGGGTATTCCAGTTTTCGAAAACTTCCGGATCGATATCCAATTCTTCGGCATGTGAACGGATATATTCCATTGCCAGCATGGCCGATTCTTTCATCACATCGCCCAAATTGCCGGTTATGGTGAGTTTGGATCCCTTTCCTCTGCTCAGCGAGCTTTCCACAAACAAAATCTCTCCGCCCACGGCTGTCCATGCCAGTCCGGTTACGACACCTGCATATTCGTTGCCTTGATAACTTTCTTTGGTATAGGGCTCTACGCCAAGATATTCGTTTAAATCGCCAACTTGCAGTTCTTTGGGATATTCTTGGTTGTCGGCTATTTTTCGGGCTATCTTTCGCAGAATTTTTGCAATTTGCTTTTCCAATTCCCGCACGCCGGATTCTCGAGTATAATTTTCGATTATTATTTCCAGAGTCTTTTTCGGGATGTTGAAAGCATCTCGAGGAATACCGTGATTGTCCAATTCTTTTGGAAGAAGATGGCGTGAAGCTATTTCGATTTTTTCTTCGGTGATATATCCGCCCACATTAATCAGTTCCATTCTGTCCAAAAGAGGTGCCGGGATGGTGTTCAGGTTGTTGGCGGTAGCAATGAAAAGTACTTTCGACAAGTCGTAATCGATGGAAAGATAATTATCGTGGAATGCCGAATTTTGTTCGGGATCCAACACCTCAAGCAGTGCCGATGCCGGGTCGCCCCGAAAATCGCTGCCAATCTTGTCTATTTCATCCAATACGAAAACGGGATTGGAAGATCCGGCTTTCTGTATATTTTGAATGATTCTGCCCGGGATGGCACCGATATAGGTGCGTCGATGCCCTCTGATTTCGGCTTCGTCGTGCAATCCTCCAAGGGAAATACGAACGTATTTGCGGTTCAGCACTTCGGCTATGGACTTTCCCAACGAAGTTTTTCCCACACCCGGAGGCCCGTACAAGCAGAGAATGGGCGATTTCATATCTCCTTTCAGCTTCAGGACCGCCAAGTGTTCTATAATGCGTTCTTTTACTTTTTCCATCCCGAAATGATCGCGGTCGAGGATTTTCTGGGCATTTTTCAAATCGAAATTGTCTTGCGTATATTCATTCCAAGGCAATTCCACAATGGTTTGCACGTATCCATATTGTACCGAATAATCGGGCGACTGCGGATTCAATCGTTCCAGTTTTTTTACTTCCTTTTCAAATATTTCGGCAACTTCCTTGCTCCATTTTTTTTCTTTTGCTTTTTTACGGAATTCATCGATTTCAATTTGCTGAACATTGCCTCCCAACTCTTCTTGAATTGTTTTGAGCTGTTGTTGCAGGTAATATTCTTTTTGCTGCTGGTTCAGATCTTCGCGTGTTTTCATCTGAATATTCATTTTCAATTCCAATATCTGCATTTCGCGATTCAGAATCATCAGCAGCCGGTAGGCTTGTTCTTTTTCGTCGTCGATATTCAGTAATTCTTGTTTTTCGCGACTGTCGAATGGCAAATTGGTAGCACAATAGCTTACCAACATATCCAAAAAAGCTTCGTCGTTTAGTGTTTGCAGCAGTTCTTTGGGAGGTTCGCCCAATAGTTGCAGCATCTGTATCATGGTGTCGCGGATGGAATCGAGAATGGCTACATATTCCTTGTCGTCTTTTGAGGCAGGAACAGATTCTTTTATTTTATACTTTGCTTTGAAAAAAGGCTCGGTTTCCACCATTTCGTCCCATTCGAATCGTTTTTTTGCTTGAATGATAATGCTGAGATTATCGTTTCCCAACTCAATTACCCTCATTACTTCGGCAATAACGCCAACGCGATACAAATCGTCCGGCTCCGGATTTTCGATGTCGCCGTCTTTCTGGCATACCAAACCGATATACCGTTGTTTTTTGCCCAGCGACTTGATAAGTCTCAAAGATTTTTCTCTTCCCACCGAGATAGGGAGTCTGCTTCCGGGAAAAATAACGGTATTTCGCAAAGGTAAAACGGGTATGGTATCGGGTAAAACCGAATTGTCTATATCTTTGTTGTTGTCCATAAAATCGTCGGCAATAAATGAAACAAAATTAGGATCCGTTTCTTCGGAATCGTAACTATATATTATTTTATGAAACATAATTTATTTGTTTTGCTATTTCGTAATATTTTTATTTTCGTTTCCTTTTAGTGCTTTTACTAAAAGGAAGACGTTTTTCCATCACACTAATGCAAACAAAAATAAGGTTATTTTGTTTTATTATTATAATTGTCCAAAATCCATGCCAAATAGATGATTTGGAAAATGTCGGCTTCTTGTTTTCGTTTTAAAAGTTTTACGATCTATCGCAATCGATGTGCCATGAAAGAAGGAACGGATGGGGTATTGTTGGGGGGCATGGACTTCGGCAGATCAAAACAAAAACATATTGGATTATGATTAAAATAACCGTAATTGGAGCAGGGAATGGGGGGCAAGCCCTGGCAGGATATTTGGCCATGAAAGGTTTTGATGTTGCTCTTTTCAATAGATCGAGAAGAAGAATATATCCTATCATTGAGTCACATAAAATTAAGATTGAAGGACAGGTCGAGGGAGAATACGAAGTATCTTTTGCGACAACAAAAATCGATGAAGCCATCAAGGGGAGAAAGCTCATTATGGTTGTGGTACCGGCTTTTGCTCACAAAGAAATTGCAGAAAGAGTGGCTCCTTTTTTGGAAGACGGACAAATCATCGTTCTGAATCCGGGCAGGACGGGGGGTGCATTGGAATTTTACAATACGTTGAAAAGGGAGGGCGTGACAAAGGACGTTATCGTTGCGGAAGCACAAACTTTTATTTTCGCTTCCCGCATGTCGAATCCCGGTGTTACACGAATTTTCAGAATAAAAAATGCGGTACCGGTTTCGGCTCTTCCGGCTTCGAGAAATCCCGAGTTGGCCGAAGTGTTGTTAGAGGTAATGCCCGAATTTGATGTTGTTAAAAACATTTTATATACGAGTTTTAATAATATAGGTGTTGTTTTGCATCCGGCTACCTTGATTTTGAATGCCGCACGAGTGGAAACGACTGCGGGAAAATTCGAATTTTATTTCGAAGGTATCTCTCCTTCCGTTGCCAAAGTACTCGAAAGGATCGATGAAGAAAGATGTCGGGTAATGGAGCTTTTCAATGTTCAACCGATGACTGTAAGAGAATGGTTGAGTTACGCTTACGATGTGAGAGGTCAAAATTTATATCAGGCTATTCGCAACAACGAGGGTTACCGCGGGATATATGCTCCAACCAGTTTGAATAATCGTTACCTTCTTGAAGATGTACCCATGAGCTTGCTCCCAATTTCGTCTTTCGGAAAAGAGTTTGGTGTAGAAACCCCTGTTATCGATTCCATGATTACCATAGCCAATGCGATGTTGGACGGCAACTTTTGGGAAGAAGGGAGAACGGTTGAAGATTTGGGATTGAAAGGGTGGAGCATAGAGGAAATAATTAAATTTGTTGAGGAGGGAGAGGGATGAAAAAAATTTTAGGTGCTTCTATCGGGAGCGATGTACACGTTGCCGGACTTTTGAATTTTTTGGAACTCGCAAAAAACGAAGGATACGAAACTGTGAATTTGGGTGCGGCTGTGCCAATAAGTCGAGTGATTGAAAGCATAGAAAAAGAAAAGCCGACCATTGTGGCGTTGAGTTATCGATTGGGGGCAGTTGCTTTGTCGAATCTATTGGATGAATTTGCCAAGGGAATAGAAAAAATAGGGGTTGGCGATAAAATCGATTTTATTTTTGGTGGAACCACGGAAACCTCCGAAATTGCAGCTCAATCGGGCATTTTTAAAAAAATATTTGACGGTTCGGAGGAAGAAGAGGATGTTGTTCTTTTTTTAAGAGGGCAAATGAAATATCGTGAAAAGCAGGATTATCCCGACAGCTTACCCGAAAGAATTGCATTTAAACATCCTTACCCGCTGATAAGGCATCATATCGGACTTCAAACGATAGAGGAGACCATCGTGGAGATTAGGAAATTGGCAGATTCGGAGCTTTTGGATATTATTTCGTTGGCGCCCGATCAGAATTGCCAACAATATTTTTTCGAACCCCATAAAATGCATCCCGCACAGGATGGAGCGGGTGGAGCGCCGATACGCTCGAGAGCAGATTTTTTGGAGCTTTATCGGGCAAGCCGAACGGGAAATTATCCTTTGATTAGGTGTTATTCAGGTACGAACCGGATAGTGGAATTCTCCAAGCTTTTGAAAGAAACGGTTAACAATGCCTGGGCGGCTATTCCTCTTTTTTGGTATTCCGAACTTGACCGTCGATCCGAGAGAAATTTGTTGGACGCCATAACGGAAAATATGGAAGGCATAAAGTGGAATGCCGCTCACGATGTGCCGGTGGAAATAAATGATGCGCATCAATGGGAATTGAGGTATGCTCATGATGGACTGGCGGTTGCCGTTACTTATTTGGCAGCTTATGTGGCGAAAAAGCTTGGTGTTAGGTGGTACATTCAGCAATATATGATGAATACCCCTCCCGGTTTGTCGCCTAAAATGGATATCGCAAAAGCTATTGCAAAACAGGAACTGGTTGAATCGCTGGCAGACGAAGGGTTTGTTCCGTATCGAATGATACGAACGGGTTTACTTTCATTTCCCGCAGACCCGGATAGTGCAAGGGGACAGTTGGCGGCTTCTATGTTTTATGCTTCTTATTTGAAGCCGCATATAATTCATGTTGTTTCGTATTGCGAAGCCATGAGAAGAGCAACATCGAAAGAGATTTTGGAAAGTGTGAAAATGGTTCGCAGGGCCTACACGTTGGCTGCAAAAGGATTGCCCGATTTCAGATGCGATCCCGAAGTAAGAAAGCGAGCCGATTCATTAAAGAGCGAAGCATGGGGCATCATTGAAAAAATCAAGAAATTATCTCCCAATGTAGATGATCCGCTGATCGATCCCCCAACGCTTTATATGGCTGTCAAGACAGGTATATTGGATGCGGTCGGGTTACAAGGGAATAGCATAGCGAGGGGCGAGGTTAAGGTGAAATTTGAAAACGGTGCATACGATGTAGTTTGAAATCGATGTATTTTTTTCCCTTTTCTTTCCCGGTCTCATTTTTTCGCGTCAGAACGATTATGTGCGCTTCTTTCTCGGTATCGTTTTTTGTGCTGAAGTGATTTCTTCTTTCCTTTCGGGCGTCTTGTTTCTTTTCGGAACGATTTTCTCTTCCTCTCTCAATATCAAATTTTGTACGGGAACAATTTTTTGTTCCAATTTCATTATTATTCTTTAACTAATACGACCATAGTCATTAAAACATGTTATCGAAAAACAGGCAAAACGCGCGTTTATACTCAATTTCGATCTCGCAACGAGGGCAAACCGCAGCTTTTGCCGTAACCTTGCCTTCATATTCGACTGCAATGTTAGTCCTACCGCAAGTATATTACCGATAATTGACCGCAACAGCGGTTTCGTTGCAAGTATACATGTCGGCGTTCGATCGCAAGATTGATCCCGTTGAAAGTACGTTCCCGGTATTCAACCGCAAGGTTTGCGGGCTTTACATCCCATTTTCAGGAAGTGCGCCAAATAGCGGTCGGCATTACATCGTGCACTATTTTTTCGTACCTTTGTCGTACAGGCAACGGCTTGTTTTGCCTTATGCAGACAATACGTTGCAGGCCCTACGCGCAATACCGGCGAAGTGACAAACTTGTATTGTCTTGTGCAAGACAATACGCTCTGTACCTCGCAGGGGTTTTTTATTTTATTTTGTCAAAAACGTTGATTATGTAGAAATTCAAATTGAGTTGGATGGCGCTGTTGAGGAACGACGAACACGCCCAGTTGATCGGTGAATTGGACCGCCTGCTTGTCTATTACCGCAGGACGGTTGCCGTGCGGAAAGGGCGTTGATCGGCAGCGAAGGAAAGAGCGAAAAGCAGGGAAGGCATAGAAGCATCATCGTTTCCCGATAAGGCAAACATATCGTAAGGCATGAAAGCAAAAGAACGGCGTTGGTTTTGGGGATGAGCATGGCGTAGTATATCCACATATCAAGTATGAATATGAAAGCACTTATAAAGGAGTGATGTTGGTTTCGGGAAGGCCCGGATATGGGGCGAACATGTCGTTTGGTGCATGAAAAGGTATACTTGTGGGGCGAATTCACCGGTTAGGCATGCGCATACGTTTTTCTTTCGTAATCCATAAAAAGTAGTAATTTTGTTGCTTTATTTTCCATCGTGACTTTTTTACGGGTGTGATATGAAAAATATAAAAATAAAAGATAAGGAGTTTGAGCTGTTTATTGAAGCAGAGAAAATAGAAAATAGCATAGACCGCGTTGCGGATCGGATCAACGTGGATTTAAAAGACAAAAACCCTCTTTTTATAGTTGTTTTGAACGGGGCATTTATGTTTGCTGCCGATTTATTGAAGAAAATCGTTATTCCATGCGAAATAACCTTTGTAAGGTTGGCGTCATATCAAGGTACGGAAAGCATGGAATCCGTACAGGAAATACTCGGCTTGACAGAATCGGTAGAAAACAGAACCGTGGTTATTGTGGAAGATATTATCGATACCGGAAATACGTTGACAACATTGATAGAAGAACTAAAAAAGCAGCATCCGCGCGAAATTAAGATTGCCACTTTGTTCCTGAAACCCGGAGCGTTGAAATACAATCTTCACCCGGATTACGTAGCCATGGAATTGCCTTCCGATTTTATTGTGGGATATGGGTTGGATTATGACGGTTATGGAAGAAATCTCACCGATATTTACAAATTGAAAAATTAAAATTGCGAAGAATAACGGCTTTTGGATTTTTTTTGTATAATATAGCGTGTGATAAAAAAAAAAATTCTATCTTTGTCCTACAGAACAAAATGAAAAAGTTTTAAAGGTGTAAATGTTTATATCATGGATAAGGATGAAATAAAAAAATCGCCAAAAGCGAACATTGAAAACCAAAAAGACATGGCTTTTTTGATGGGGCTTGTTTTAGCATTGGCTGCAATGTTCGTCGCATTTGAATGGTCGACAGGAATGTCCGAGACGACCGTAAATGTTGTTGTACAAGATGTGATAGCCGAGGAGGAAATCGAAATTACCCGTCGCGATCCAACCCCTCCGCCTCC
>DFUT01000044.1 GCA_002381125.1 Bacteroidales bacterium UBA4179
TTTTCATGGTTTTATAATCGACTATGGCTCCAGCTACATCAGTAGGACCATCTGTTCCGTCTGTTCCTCCACAAAGAATGGTAATACCGGGGTTATTCTCCAATTTTGTGGCCAAATATAACGCTAAATGTTGATTCCGACCTCCCAAACCGTTACCCATTACCTTTATCGTGGGCTCCCCGCCAAAAAGCAGACAAATAGGGACTTTACCGATATTTTTTTTATATTTTTCAACGGTATTCAATATGAAATTTGCCGTTTCTTCTTCGTCTCCCTGCACATTATCGGCAATGACGTATGCTTTAAGCCCGTATTTCTTTACTATCTCCATCGCATCGGAAAAAGTGGTAGGATCGGGGAAAGTAGGTCCAGACGCTATTACCTCATTTCGTCCAAAAGAACGCAGCCAAAGCAGCCGCATCGCAAAAAATAGGCAATCCTGTCAAAAATCCGGTAATACCTATTGCCGCAGCTGCCTTCTTTTCCCCGGTTTTAGAAAGAATATAATTGGCGATGCTTGCCGCACCTCCCGTCTTTTCAAAAACAACCGCTATAATGGATCCAAAAATAATAATAATAATAACGACTGACGAATCCTAAGCACCTTTTCATATGATTCACTCCAAGACGATCTCTTTAAAATGATTTCGATGCGCGCCTTTTTTCGCAAACAAATCTCGAATGTGATCATCCATCGTCAAATAGATGATTTGCCAACCGTCGTCCGATAAATCGAAAAGTTGATCGACGAGTTTGGGCCTTCTATCATAGTCGCTGTGCTGAAAAGCATCGTCAAAAATGAAAAAGGCGCTGTCGTTCAGTATTTTTTTTGCCAACGATACCCTCAGCGCAAAAAGCACTTGCTCTTTGGTTCCCGTACTAAGGTCTCTCATATCGAAATCGCCCATATCGCTGCCGATCATGATCTGATCTCCATACGGTATCAACTTATCGTATCGGCCGGTGATATGGAATAAGGTGCGAGAGAAATCGGGCGAATTGATGGTCGCTTGCAGGCGTTCGTCTTCCTTGCCTTGAAATTCGTCGATAGTCTGATGAACCAATATGCCGGCCAATATCGATGCTTCTTTTTCTTTCAATTGTTCCAACGTATCTTTTTGCTTTTCATACAATTTTTCGATGATCGTGTTCCAATCGTCGTTGATGGAAGCATCGACAAGTTGGGCAAGATCGCCTTTGAACGCCCTATTTTCTTCTTCCAACGCTTTTAATCTATCCTCCAACTCTTGGATTTCTCTTTCGATATCCGACAGCCTGATGGCATCGTATGCGATACCGGGATCGTTTTCGACATAAAGAACAGGATTCACGCCCAGACCGGTGAGTTCGCCGGATAGAGTGTCGATTTCCTTTGTAAGGCTCACATTTCGCCTGATGAGCTCTTTTAGCTTGTTTTCCCAATCGTCCTCCTCCACCCTGTCGTGGATTAAATTGAAAAATTCCTCGGAAATTTGCCCAGACACCTCTTTCAACTCCTCTTCATTCCTTTTCAGCAGCGCCTCTATTCGTCGTTTTTCCTCTTCCAAACTTTTAAGTTTCTGCAAATTCTCTTCTAACTCCGATAATTTTTGTGCACTATATTCTTCGCCCGGATCATCCGAACAGTAATCCGAAGGATCTACATTAAGGCCGGCCAATTGCTTTTCCAATTTTCCCAATTCCGTTTTTTGAGCGGTTCTTTTCTGCTTGAATTCATTTAAAGCCTCTCTCCACTTCTCTTGATCAAGCGTTTTGGAAAAGAGTTGAAACAGTCCACTTTCTATCTCTGCCCGTAATCCATTGACGACATTTTCCAATTCGCTTTGCTCATGCTGCACGCGCTGTTGGATGGCCAATTCTTTTTCGAGCATTTTAATGGTAGTATCGAGGCCGGCCAAATTGAGCTCGGTATCGAATTTTTCCCTGAAATCGCTTTCCAATTTTTCCAATTCGTCACTGTGGACTTTATGTCTCAATCGTTTTCGCAGGTGGTAAGAAAAAAACACGCTGCAGCCAAAACCTATTAGCATTAAAACGGATCCCAAAATATAATGGCGGGTGACAAACGAAATTGTCAACCCTGTCATAAACACAATGGCTGCCAGCAACAACAACGAGAAACCTACTTTTTGATTATGTGCACTTTGTATCAAGGTTTGATAAGTGTCTTTTATGCTCTGTGCATGAGTGTGTGCTTTTTCTTTTTCTTTCAACGCTTCTAATTCGTCGGATTTTTTGTCGCGCTCAATGATTTTTTCGTTATAATTGATGATTTTATTCTCGAGCTTGCCGAGATCGTCGTCTGTGATAATATCCAACTCCTGCTCGATCCGGTTTATCTTGCTATTCAAGTTAGAGGCCAAATGCCGCTTCGCTTTTAGTTGGCTGTCATGGGCCGAACGCACCCCTTCCAACGGCTTTATGGCATTGTTCAGCTCATCGAATCTTTTACGGTGTTCCTCTTTTTTCTCGACTAGTTTATTGTACCGGTCTATGCCATTTTTTATTCTTTCCAAATCGTCCTCGGGATATTTTTCCAGGGCGTTTTCCAATTCCTCTTTGCGTTTATCCAACAGGTAGGCTTTATGGTACTTTGCTTTGATCAAAGTTTCTTTTTGCTCTTTTAGTTTGTCGAGCTCGATTTTTAATTTTCTTTCTTCGCTTATTCTGTTTTCCTCCGACAATCGGCTTATCGTTTTATCGATTTGTCCGAGTGCATCCTGAAGATTAAGGTATTCGCTGCCTTCTCCCGCTTTTCTGATGTTGATTTTTCCCTCATCGATGGTGGCATTTTTCACTGTGGCAGAAATGTTTTTATCGATATCGTCCAACATATTTTTAGCAAACAACAACTCTTTAAGCGTATCGGTGTCGACACCTTCGGGGTTTTCACTAATATTGGGCTCGCCGCTTTTGATCACCAACAGCTTGGCTAAAGACGGCGGAAGACCTTGGAAGGTTTTTTCGAAATATTTGTCCAGTTTGTCTCTACTGCCGGGAGAATAGTTTTTGGTATTGCCATTGATTCCGGAAACAATGATTTTGCCCTGCCCATATTCTCTGTTATAGCCCCATTGGGCTTTTTTACTGAATAGGGAACGAACGATAAATTCCACCAACAACGATTTGCCTCCTTCATTTTTACTGTAAATGAGATTTATATTGTCAAATTCGATAGACTTTCGTTGAATAGGTCCCAAATTTTCTATGTTGATTTGTTCAATCCGTATAGCCATAATTTTCAACCTTTATAAATTAAATTCAATGCTTGTTCAACGATATCGTCTTTGTCGGCATAGTCGAAATCGGGCAAAGAGCTTATATTTTCCAACACACGATTCATAATGGCTTCTCTTTCTTTGTCGATGACAATATTCAGTGCCTCGCTCTGAGGACCCTCAGCATCGTAAAAAGACAGCCCTTTTTGGCGAATTTGCCGTGTGACGGCATCCATCAAGGCCCCTTTGTCGTTGGTGAATCCCTTTAAAATCAATCGCAACTTTACTTTCGGTAATTCTTCATCGGTAAATCCCCATTTTGCTATCGCGTGGTCTATTTTTTCCAACGCATCGTCGATTTCGTTTTCTGTAGGGATAATCAACAATTTCTCTATCATATAAACGATATCGGTATGGGGATACCTGCTTTCTACGCTATCGGTGTCGGTATTGTAAATCAAAAATCGGCGTTTCCCCGTTTCATTGACATTGAGCGGATAGGGAGAGCCGGGATAGGAAACGATGCCGCTGTCGCTTGCCTTGTGGATATGTCCCAGAAATGCCCTCAACGGTTTCATCTCGCGAATGACTTTATTTGAGAGCGGCATGTAATAGTCTTTTTCGTATTCGTCGGCCGATTTGTTTATCTCCAGATAATCTCCATGCCCAATCAACACCCATTTATCCGGCAGAGCTTTATCGGCAAAAAACGAAGTTAAGAGTTCATCCATAGAGCCGGACGAGGTGTACGGTAAAAAAAGAAAGGGAATATGGTCGATTTCAACAAGCGTTGGAACAATAAACAGGCGGATATTGCTTGCACTGAAAAATCGTGGTTCTATTCCGACATCGTGATTGCCCGGCGTGATATAAAAATCGATATCCCGATACTGCTTGCAAAAGGCATCGAAGTCGTTATAATTGTATCGCTCCCTGTCGAACAAATCTCCGGCTACGATGAGTCGGTTTATGTTTTTGCTGTGAAGATCGGCAATGATGTTTTCAAGAGCATTGTACCTTTCCGGTGTCTCATCTTTCGATTTTAAATGCAGATCTGCTGTTATACCTATTTTCATAATTTTTTAAATGTTAATCGGTTTATTGCATCCACTTTTTTCATTAGCAGCTTGTGCTTGGGATTCGCGTTGAAAAACAACGACAGCCGATAACGGTCGGTATCTTCAAAATCCATCAGCACGACACCTTGCCCGCTTGTGAAAAAAATGTTTTTTATAGATTTTTTCAGACCTTCGACGGCAAATTTTGCCGACTCGAGGGTGGATGTCGTAACGAAGGGCTATTTTGTTCTCTTCCCACTCAAGACTTCTGGAGAATTTCTATGGTCCGGACATTTATCGCTTCACTCATGCAGCAAATATAACAGTTTTTCACGTAACAAGCAGCCCGATTCTTGAACTTTATTTCACGGAACGACTTCAAAAATCATCTCGTAAAGCAGACTCACGAAGTCAATGAAACGTGACAGATAAATAAATTTGCGCGGAAAATCAAAACGACCTATTTTTGCTTTGAATTCTGTCACAATACCGCATGAACGAATCGGAAAAGAAAGTTGTAACCATCATGATCCATATGTATTGCCGCTCAAAACACGGCAAGAAGGATGCTTTGTGTTACAATTGCAACGAACTGAGAACCTATGCATTATCGCGACTCGAACAGTGTCCTTACGGTGAAGACAAGCCTACCTGCAATACGTGTCCCATTCATTGTTATAAAAGCGATATGAGAGCACGTATCAAAAAAGTGATGCGCTTTTCGGGTCCTCGCATGTTGTTCGTCCATCCCATCGCTACGTTACGACATTTTCAGAAAGAACACAAACGAAAACGGCTTTTCAACCGAAAAGAGCAACAATAAACCAAGGACTTCGAAGGATAGGCAACAAGCATTCTTATTCTATCATCTTAAGGAATTCTTCTTCGGTAATGATTTTTATACCGAGCCGATTGGCTTTTTCCAGCTTCGCCGGTCCCATATTTTCGCCGGCAAGGATATAATCGGTATTTTTCGATACCGAACTCCCGACTTTGCCGCCATTTTGTACAATGAGGGATTTATATTCATCTCGCGAATGAAGCCTGAATGTGCCGCTAATGACAAACGTTTTGCCTTTTAGTTTGTCGCTTTGGCGCTTGAGGTTCTCCTGATTTAGCGAAAATTGCAATCCATGTGAACGCAATCGTTGAACAAAATCGCAAAACACGGGATTGGCAAAATAATCTTTTACGCTTTGGGCGATACGCTCGCCTATCCCATCAACAGTCATCAGATCTTCCATCGATGCCTGTTCCAATGCATCAATGGAAGGAAAAGCCTGAGCGAGTTTCTGCGCCACCGTTTCGCCTACATAACGAATACCTAAGGCATACAAAACCCGTGGATAGGGAACCGACTTCGATTTCTCGATACTTTGCAACAAGTTTTTGGCGCTTTTTTCGCCCCATCGCTCGAGGTTTACCAAATCTTCAAACTTTAAGTTGTACAAATCGGCAGCATCTTTTATCAAACCTTTACTATATAATAATTCGATGGTTTCGGGGCCCATGTCGATATCCATAGCTTTGCGCGAAACGAAATGTTGGATGCGGCCTTTGATTTGTGCCGGGCAACCCTCGATGTTGGGACAATAATAAATAGCCTCGTCTTCATCGCGTATCAACGGCGTACCGCATTCGGGACAATATTTGATAAACTGCACTTTTTCACCTTCACCGGTGCGGGCATCCTTGTCTACTCCCGTTATCTTGGGAATAATCTCTCCTCCCTTTTCCACATATACCCTATCGCCGATATGCAAATCGAGGGCATTGATCATGTCCTCGTTGTACAACGAGGCACGTTTCACCAAAGTACCCGACAATAATACGGGCTCCAAATTGGCTACGGGAGTCACTGCACCGGTACGTCCTACCTGAAAAGTAACCGACAAAAGTCGTGTCAAAGCTCTTTCGGGGTTGAATTTATAGGCAATCGCCCAGCGGGGAAATTTTGAAGTGGCTCCCAGTCGCTGTTGCTGCGTCAACGAATCTACTTTCAAAACCACTCCATCAATTGCGAAGGGAAGATTTTGGCGTTCTTTATCCCAATAGGTGATGTACTCGAAAATTTCTTCCAACGTACGGCATTTTTTTATCTCTTCGGAAACTCGAAAACCCCATTTGCGTGCATGGTTTAAATTCTCGAAATGACTATCGCTAGGCAGTTCGTCGCCCAAAAGATAATAAATAAACGATTCCAGCTTACGGCGAGCCACCTCGCGCGAGTCTTGCAACTTGATGGTGCCTGCGGCCGCATTGCGGGGATTGGCGAAAAGCGGCTCTTCCTGAGCTTCGCGTTCTTTATTCAGTTCTTCGAAAACCTTCCACGGCATGATGATTTCTCCACGCGCTTCAATGGAAAAAGGAACATGATCGCCGTAAAGAACCAGCGGAATGCTGCGAATGGTACGGACATTCGTAGTAACATCATCTCCTCTGATGCCGTCTCCCCTTGTCACCGCACGAATCAATTGCCTGTTTTCATAAATCAATGAAATGGAGACCCCATCGAATTTCAATTCGCACACAATTTCAAAATCTTCGTTTAGTGTGCGCTTTACCCGATTGAAGAAATCGGTCACTTCGTTGGTCGAATAGGTATTTTGCAGCGAGAGCATGGGATAGCGGTGTTCTACCTGTTCAAATTCATTGGTAATGTCGCTACCTACACGTACGGTCGGCGAATTGGGATCGTAGTATTCGGGGTATTGGGCTTCCAGTTCCATCAGTCTGCGCATGAGCCGATCATACTCGTAATCGGAAATGACAGGTTGTGCAAGAACATAATAATTGTAATCGTGCTCGCGAATTTGCCTGCGCAATTCCTCAATCTCTTCTTTTGGGGTCTTCATACATTTTTGTTTATAAAGGAATAAAAAACTGTCGGTAAAGATAGCTATTTTCCATCTATAGAAAACAAAAAACCGCCAACTGCGAAATACAGTCGGCGGTTTTTGCGGTTATTTTCGTTCTGCTATCGAATTATCCCAACGTGTTACTTTTTTATTTTGTTCGTTTTTTCTTCTACACGAACAATGGTGGGTTTAAACGTTTTGGCTTCTTCGGGCGTCATCACGGCATAACTCATGATAATAACGATATCGCCTCTTTGAACTTTACGTGCAGCAGCACCATTCAAACAAATCGTCCCCGATCCTCTTTCTCCGGGAATCACATAAGTTTCGAAACGCTCGCCGTTATTGATGTTCATTACGGAGACTTTCTCGTTAACCATCAAGTTGGCCGCCTCGATAAGATCTTTATCGACGGTGATGCTGCCTTCATAATTAAGGTCGGCATCGGTAACGGTTGCCCGGTGTATTTTCGATTTCAATACTTCAATGTACATCATTTGATTTTCCTAAATTTTTATACGAAATGTTATCGATTAGTCGCACATCGCCGCAAAACACGGCAATGCACCCTACAATATAAGTAGACTCGTTCCAATCCGAAACAGGTTGTAGCGTGGCTCCATTCACTATATCGAAATATTCGACGCGTAAGCCATCGATTTGGTTTATTCGGTTTGTCACAAAATCAATGGTTTCCCGGATGCTTTTCTCTCCGACAAAATCGGCACTGAGAAGTAAGCTCCGGTATATTTCGGCAGCCTTTTGGCGCTGCTCTTCCGACAACCGCAAATTGCGGCTGCTCATAGCCAAGCCACTCGCTTCGCGAACGATGGGAACGCCGACAATTTCTACCGGTATGTCCAATTGCTTCACCATTTCTCGCACAATGGCCAATTGTTGAAAATCTTTCTCGCCAAAATAAGCTTTGGTCGGCTTTACGATATAAAACAATTTGCTCACGATCTGCGCCACACCGTTGAAATGTCCGGGACGAAAACGACCTTCCATGACTTTATCCAGCATCCCGAAATCGAAAACGCGGGTGTCAGGCTCGGGATACATCTCTTCAACCGAGGGAACGAAAGCAACGGTAACCCCCACACTTTCGAGCAAAGCACAATCGGCTTCCGAATTACGGGGATAAAGACGAAAATCTTCTTTATCGTTAAATTGGGTGGGATTAACAAAAACACTTACAACAGAAACATCATTTTCGCCGACACATTGTTTCACCAACGCCATATGTCCTTCGTGCAGTGACCCCATTGTCGGTACCAAACCTATCGATTTTCCCTCATCCCTGAAAGGTTGAAGAAACCGATCGAGTGCAGTAATGCTCCTTATAATTTCCATTTTTATACGTTGTCAGAAAAACATGCAAAGCAACAAAATTTTTGTCACATAGCGAAACATCTTCTTTATTATCTTAATTTATTTTGTCATTATGCCAATTTTTTTTATTATCTTTGTACTGAATTTTAGATATATAACCAAAATGAGTCAAAAAAACGTTTTATTTATCGCACAAGAAATTTATCCATACTTACCGGAAACACAAATTTCACTTACTGCTAGACAATTGCCACAAGCCATACAAGAACGAGGGCATGAAATACGTACTTTTATGCCGAAATATGGCAATATCAACGAACGACGGAATCAATTGCACGAAGTTATTCGCCTCTCCGGGATGAATCTTATTATTGACGATACCGACTACTCGCTTCTCATTAAGGTAGCATCTATTCAACCCGCGAGAATGCAGGTTTATTTTATCGACAACGAAGAGTTTTTCCAAAGAAAAGGAACTGTAGTAGATAAAAGCGGTAAAGAATATGTAGATAACGACATACGCAGCATTTTCTTTATTCGCGGTGTGATGGAAACCATTAAAAAACTTCGATGGATACCCGATATTATCCATTGTCATGGCTGGATGACGGCTTTAGCACCCCTTTACATTAAAAAAAGTTATGCCGACGACCCATGTTTTACAAACTCGAAAGTAATTTATTCGGTTTATAATAACGGTTTTACAAAGCCATTTCGTCCCGGTTTCTTGGAAAAACTGAAGTTTGACGCTCTCGGGGACAAGGAAATCGAAGAGTTGGCCAAACGAGGCACTTTCGACTTTGATACGCTGACCAAATTGGCAATCGATTATTCAGACGGCGTTATTCAGGGAAGCGAAGAGATATCGGATGAAATAAAAAATTATATCGCCAATAAAGAAATTGAATTCTTGGGCTACGAAGAAGATTTTGACAAAAATGTGGAGGCAATCGAAAGCTTCTACAAAAAAATCGATCAATAAATTTTGCTTCGGTAGCTTTTTTATCCCGTTATTTTTTCGGATATTTGCGCAGTTAAAAAACAAATTTTTGAAACGGATGAAGCTCCAACCCTTGTATAAACTGTTTTTTATCTCGAGCATGATAATGGCAATAGCGACATCGTGCGACGACACGCTCAAAGAAATAGGATTTACCATTCAACCCGGAAAAGACCGGATAACGGTGGGTACCGATACTCTTGCTCTACAAGCCTCCACAGTACAGGTCGACAAAATATTTGCAAAAACAAAAAATCCCATACTTGGCGAATATATCGATCCTCTTTTTGGAACCATAAAATCAGACTATGTAGGCGAATTTTACTATCCCGAAGGGGAATCGTTTCAGTCGGGAGCAGTCATCGACTCGGTAAGACTATCACTTTTTTTTGATTCCTGGGTAGGCGATTCACTCGCACCGATGGAAGTATCGGTATATGAGGTAACCAAAACATTGCCATCTTATTATTATACCGATTTTAATCCCCAAAACTATGTTTCTCCTACCCCATTGGGTAAAACACTGTTTACTGCAGCCAATCTGGAACTGTCGGAAGACGAAAAAACCCAAACCGATTATCGAATGGCTGTAGTGAATCTGCCCGACTCGCTCGGACAACGCATGTTGGACAACCCCGATAGACTCATCGACACGGAAACATTCAAGGAATTCTTTAAGGGATTATACATTACGACATCTTTTGGTTCGGGAACCATAATTAAGGTTGCATATACCTATTTTTTGGTCCATTACCATTATCCCGGGAAAAGCCCGACTACCGATGCCGATACCACGTTCACCGACTTTATACGACTGAATTTTTCTCCTGAAGTTACGCAAATCAATTCCATACAGAACAAGAATGATCAGCTGTTGATTTCAAATGATACACAAACCCACATAAAAAGTCCGGCCGGAGTGAACACGGAGATCGTTTTCCCGTTCTCTCAGATCTCGGATAAATTGCAAGCGCAAGCGTTAAATCAGGCCAACCTGAAAATATATGCCATTCCGGACGATCAAACCAACCTGAAATTCAAACTAAGTCCGCCCAATTATCTATTGCTGATCAACAAAGACTCGTTGCAGGGTTTCTTCGAAAAACGAAAAATGCCCGATAATATTACCTCTTTCTATACGAGCTTCAATAAAACGGAATATTCCTACGATTTTTCCAATATCTCCGCATTGATAAATCATTACAAGGAAGTAAACAAGGGAAAAATTCCCGACTTGACTTATTATTTGATTCCTGTGGATATTTCTTTTACAACGCAATCCGTTTATTACGGCCAAACATATCAAATTCCCAACAATTTTTACAATTTGATGACCCCTTCGGCTGTAACACTTAACAAGGCATTCGAAGATTTTAATTTAAAATTGATATTCAGTGAATTTTGAACAATACAATTAACTCCATACCTAAAAAAGCTGCCTACGGCAGCTTTTTTTATTCGAAACCGGTATACGATAAAATGAACATCTATATATCCGAGAACAGGGAACCTTGCTTTTCCGCACGTTTTCGCCCCAAATGCTCGTAAGCCAGCTCGGTTGCTTGGCGTCCGCGTGGCGTTCGCTTAATAAATCCTTCTTTAATCAGAAAAGGCTCATACACTTCTTCAATGGTCCCGGCATCATCTCCCAAGGCAGTGGCTATTGTCGTAATACCTACCGGTCCACCTTGGAACTTGTCGATAATGGTAAGTAAGATTTTGTTGTCGATTTCGTCTAAGCCGTAACGATCGATATTTAATGCTTCCAACGCATACATGGCAATGTCTTTGTCGATCCGTCCGGAACCTTTGACTTGGGCAAAATCGCGCACACGGCGTAAAAGGGCATTGGCGACACGAGGCGTGCCTCGACTTCGCGAAGCAATTTCTTTCGCCGCATCGTTGGCGCATGTGATCTGTAAAATATCTGCCGAGCGCAACACAATGCCCGTGAGTGTTTCCGCATCGTAATACTCTAAATGCAAGTTGATACCGAAACGCGCGCGAAGCGGACTGGTAAGCAACCCGCTTCGGGTAGTGGCACCCACAAGGGTAAACGGATTGAGTTCGATTTGAATGGAGCGCGCACTGGGACCTTTATCGATAAGAATATCGATTCGGTAATCCTCCATCGCACTGTATAAATACTCTTCCACTACCGGAGAAAGACGATGGATTTCGTCGATAAACAGCACATCGTTGGGCTCAAGCGAAGTGAGTATCCCGGCCAAATCGCCCGGCTTGTCGAGAACAGGACCGGAAGTAACCTTAAATCCTACCCCCAGCTCATTGGCAATAATATTGGAAAGTGTGGTTTTCCCCAATCCGGGGGGGCCGTGCAAAAGAACATGATCCAACGATTCTCCACGCATACGGGCAGCACTGACAAAAATTTTTAGATTTTCCACCACCTTGTCTTGCCCGCTGAAACTGTTAAACGACAGTGGCCGTAGAGCATTTTCAAACTCGCGTTCCGTTTCCTGTAGTTCTTGGTTATTGCGTATATCAAAAGTATCTTCCATCATTTTTTAGTATGTACAAAGATAACGATTTATCCCAATTACAGGAAATGATCGCTATTTTTGTGCAGGCTTGTCCAATGCCTGTACATTCCGTTTCAACCCTTGAAATTTTGCTCTCTTCACCGCCGAATCTCGAAATATCCGTCGAAAAGCTTCTTCATCCATCTCCTTCAATTTTTCCGAATCGAGCGATAGAAATTCATCCGAAGGAAAAAATTCGGGCGTGTTGTGGGGAACGGCAAAACGATTCCACGGGCAAACCTGTTGACAAATGTCACATCCATACACGTTGTTCTGCAAACAGGAAATAAGCGCCGGCTCTATCTCCCCTTTATTTTCGATGGTTTGATAAGAAATGCACTTGCCGGCATTCAGCCAATACGGTTTTTCGAGGGCTCCGGTCGGACAGGCATCCAAACACCTGCGGCAATTGCCACACGAAAGTTTCAACGGCTCGTCGTAATCGAGTTCTTTATCGATAATAAGCTCACCCAAAAAGAAATACGATCCTTTTTGCGGAATGATGAGCAGCGTGTTTTTTCCAATAAAACCCAAACCCGCTCGGGCTGCCCAAAAACGCTCCAACACAGGTGCGGAATCCACAAAATAGCGCCCCCGAACATCCGGAAAACGAAGGCGAATGAATCGGAAAAGCGCTTCCAGCTTTTTTTTCATCACATCGTGATAATCTTTGCCGTAAGCATAGTAAGCAAACTGCGGCACATGGGAAGGCAATTTTCGATGGGGGTAATAATTCAATGCAACCGAAACGATGGATTTGGCATCTTCAACCAACAAAACCGGATTGAGGCGTTTTTCGACATGGCGTTCCAAATACTCCATGTCGGCATGACATTTCTCCGAAAGCCATTGCATATAACGCTTCTCCTCCCCCGTATCGCCGGCTCGACAAATGCCGCAAGCATCGAAACCCAACGACAAGGCATACGCCTTTATTTCTTCCGAAAAACGCATAAAGTCCTGCTAATCGAATTCAAAAATAGGTATAAATTCCATAACATTAAAAAAGTTGCGTATTTTTGCAAATAAACCGGATTGAAACTTGCCCAATGGAAAAATCGACACTGAAAACGAAAACCGTCTCTTCACTTTTTTGGAGTTTTCTCGACAAATTCGGGCAGCAACTCATTTATCTTGCAAGCGGTATCGTGCTGATGAACATTGTGCCTCCCGCCGAATACGGATTAATTGGCGCTCTCACCGTTTTCATCGCATTCTCCGGACTGTTGATCGACAGTGGTTTTGCCCGTGCCTTGTTAAACCGAAAAAACATCACGGAAATTGAATACAGTTCGGTTTTTTATTTCAATATTGCCCTGAGTCTTGTCCTGTATGCCATTCTGTTTCTCGCATCGCCGTTTCTTGCCGATATTTTTCATGAACCCCGCATCGAGCCGGTATCGAAAGTCCTGTTTCTTTCGTTCGTTTTCACGGCACCCGGCCTCATTCAGCAAACACTGCTGATGAAAAAAGCCGACTTTAAAGGCCTGACAAAAGTGAATATTGCCGCATTGATTATTGCTGCAAGCATTGCCATCGTAATGGCAATCAAAGGATACGGCGTATGGTCGCTCGTGATGCAAAACGTTGTTTACGGATTTTTTCGCACCGTTTTTTTATGGATCTATTCCAAATGGCGCCCCATTGCCCGCTTCAGCATAAAAGTGCTGCGCTCGTTTCTAGGATTAAGCAACAAACTGTTGCTTAGTGGATTAATCGGTGCTGTGTTTAACAACATTTATCCCTCGATCATTGCCTTTTTCTATCCCAATTCCATGAATCAGGTCGGCTACTATGCCCAAGCCAATAAATACCAAGATATTCCTTTCAGTATCCTGTCCAATACGTTTCGTTCCGTTTCCATGCTCATTCTCTCCGAAATCAATCAGCAACTCGATCGATTGAAACGGGTGATAAGCAAAATGATGAAATCGCTTGCTTTTTTGGCTTTTCCTCTCGGCCTGTACATGATTCTTGCCGCCGAACCCGCCTTTGCTTTTCTTTTCGGAAACAAATGGAATGCCGCCGTGCCCTATTTCAAAGTGCTCTGTCTGGGGGGGATGCTCTCTCCTTATCCTTTCATCTTGAACGAATTGTTTATCGCACGCGAGAAAGCCGATTTTTTTCTTGGGGTAGAAATCGTCAAACGCATTATCCTGGTATTGCTGATATTTTTGTTTTTCAAACAAGGCATTATGGGGCTGGCCGTAAGCTGGGTAATCTATACGGCAATCACACTCCTCATTTCGCTCATCTTGTCGCAAAAACTCATTCGCTACACCCTTCTCGACTTTCTGAAAGATGTGTTACCCTATTTGCCGACAGCTTTTGCAAGCGTAGCCCTCGGCTATGTGGCATGTAGGACGATACAAAACAACTTTCTGTATCTGGTGGTCAGTGCCGGCATTGTGGGGGGAAGCTACTGGCTGATGTGCAGATTACTGAAACTCGAAATGACCAAAGAAATCGGCGAATGGTTTTCATCAAAAAAAGAAAAATAACAATGAAAAATCTTATACAACAAATTGATTACAAAATATGTTCTTTTTGGAAAAGCCGGATTCATGCCCATAAGCAAAATAAACTCAGAAAAAACATTTTAACGTATTATCGCCTTCATCCTACAACCAACGAAGAAATAAATCTTGCGATCAACTACCTTTCAAGCCATTCGTTGACAAGTTTTTTTGGTGCTTTCCAAGAACAATATCGCGCAGAAGAAGTGAGGGTTCACTATGATCCATCGAACGGATTACCTTATGTAATGATCAACGACAAAAGATTATATTTCAAACGCTCGTATAATAAACACACCGTTCAATTGGTATTCAACGGTCTACGCATAGAGCAAGACCAAAACTCTCCCCATTGTTACACCGACAAAAATTTTAATGTCGAAAAGGGGGATATTTTGGCTGATATCGGTTGTGCGGAAGGCTTCTTTTCTTTGCTTAATATAGAGAAAGTGGAAAAAGTGTATCTATTTGAACAAGATTGCTGTTGGATTGAAGCACTAAAAGCAACTTTTGCACCCTGGAAAGAAAAAATAATCCTCATTCCCCAATTTGTGTCTGACAAGACTACCGATTCCGAAATACGACTGGACGATTATTTTCATGGAAAAAAAGACAAACCCACGTTTTACAAAATTGATGTTGAAGGTGCAGAAACAGCGGTGCTCAACGGAATGAAAAGCATACTGAAACAACCGCTACTAAAAATCGCTTTGTGTACATATCATCATGCAGAAGATTTTGAGAAGTTTTGTCGGTTGTTAAAAGAAAACGACTTCGCGTATCAACCCACCAACGGTGTAATGATCTATCAAAACGAAATCGACAACATACAGCCACCTTATTTCCGTAAAGGTTTAATTAAAGCATGGAAAGAAAAATGAAAGTTTGTGTCATTATCGTATCCTATAATTTTGAACCGTGGATACCGCTTTGTCTGTCGTCGGTAAAGGCCTCTACCCAACCCGCCACAATCGTAGTGGTCGACAATGCTTCCCAAGACCGTACCTGCGAGATTATCCGCTCCCAATATCCCGAGGTGGTACTGATAAAAAACGACAAGAATCTCGGGTTCGGAAAAGCAAACAACCAAGGAATGAAATATGCATTGGAAAACGATTTCGATTATGTTTTTCTTCTCAATCAGGATGCGCGGCTGCATCCTCGGGCACTGGAGATACTGATTTGTGCGGCATCGCACAATAAAGACTACGGTATCCTTTCGCCTGTTCATCTCAATGGGGATGGCGATCGGCTCGATTTCGGTTTTGCCGAATATACTTGTTTGAAAAGCAAAGAAGAAATTGAACAGTTGCCCCAAGAAATAACGGAGTGTTCCTTTATCAATGCAGCCATGTGGCTCGTTCCAACATCGGTAATAAAAAAAATCGGAGGTTTTGCCCCGATTTTTCCCCATTACGGCGAAGACCGCAATTATGCCCAACGCGTACGCAAAAACGGCTACCGCGTGGGGTTTGTAAAGTCGGCCATTGGTTATCACCACCGAGAACAAAAGGAAGTTTCTCCTGATGCCTTTTTTTACTCGGAGTATATCTATTTTTTATCCGAAGCCGTCAATCCCCATTATTCGTATTTCAAAGCTTTTGCTTACAGTATTCTCGCCAGCGTCAAAAAAGCGTTTATATCCCTCTTCAGGGGACACATCTCCTCTTTCGGAAAATATATAAACATCGCTTGCCGACTAATTGCTAAAACACCCGCCATTTGCCACACCCGCAAGGAAACCGCTATACCCGGAACCCATTATTTGTAACAGGAGACCATATAAAGTTTGGCTTCCGTTTCCTGCGTTTAACAACCGAAAGTCCATCTATTATTGTAACGGAAAAAGAAAATTCCCGTCATTATGCGGGCATAAAATCCAGTTGTTTGCGTTCCAGATTGGCGCGTGCCACTATAATGGAAATCTGCTGCCCCAATCGGTATTCACGGCCGGTATGTCTTCCTATCAACCGATAATTTTTCTCATCCAATTCGTAAAAATCGTCATCCAATTCGCGAATAGGAATCATACCTTCGCACTTATTTTCGTTGATTTCGACATACAGCCCCCAGTCCGTAACACCTGAGATTACCCCGTCGTATACTTTCCCGACCTTATCCGACATGAATTCCACTTGCTTATATTTAATCGAATCGCGCTCGGCATTTTCGGCCAACTGTTCCATCTGAGAGCAATGTTCGCATTCTTCCTCGGTTTGCTGCTCATTCCAAGGAGAATTTCCTTCGTTATACACATCGAGCAGGCGATGCACCATCATATCGGGATAACGTCTGATAGGCGAAGTGAAATGAGTATAATAATCGAAAGCCAATCCGTAGTGCCCAACATTTTTGGTAGAATATATGGCTTTCGACATGGTTCGTATGGCGAGCGTTTCCACCAAGTCTTCCTCGGGGCGGCCTTTTACTTTTTCGAGCAGCGAATTGATGCTTTTGGCTATATCCACATTCGTTCCGGAAGTTTTTATTTTATGTCCGAAACGCAAAACAAACGTATTGAAATCCTCCAGTTTCTCGACATCGGGAACATCATGCACACGATAAACAAACGTTTTGGCTTTTTTCCCTTTCGGCACTTTCCCAATGTGTTCGGCAACGGTACGGTTTGCCAGCAACATAAATTCTTCGATCAGATGATTGGCTTCTTTCGATTCCTTAAAATATACACCCAACGGCTTACCGTTCTCATCGAGATTGAATCTTACTTCATACCGATCGAAATTGATGGCGCCATTGGCAAAACGGCGTTCACGAAGCTGTTTGGCCAAATTGTTCAACACGAGAATTTCGGAACTGAAATCGCCCTTTCCCGTCTCGATTATCGCCTGTGCATCTTCATACGTCATGCGGCTGTCGGACTTCACAATCGTATGCGCAATGCGGTATTTCAACACCTCGGCTTTGTCGTTCATCTCAAAAATCACCGAATGACACAGCTTCTCTTCATGAGGACGAAGCGAACAAAGATAGTTGCTCAATCTCTCCGGAAGCATGGGCACCGTACGATCGACCAAATAAATAGACGTTGCCCTTTTTTCGGCTTCTCTATCAATGGGGTCGCCGGGTTTCACATAATACGTTACGTCGGCAATATGCACTCCCACTTCCCACCGATTGTTGGAAAGCTTACGCAACGAGAGTGCGTCGTCAAAATCTTTTGCATCGGCAGGATCAATGGTTATGGTCGGCACATCGCGAAAATCCTCGCGCTTGGCATACTCCTCTTCGGGTATTTTATCGGACAAAGATTCGGCATACATTTCCACTTCACGAGGATACTTGTAAGGCAAATGGTATTGCGCCAAAATGGCATGCATTTCAGCCGTATTTTCACCGGGTTTACCCAACACATCGATCACTTTTCCGATAGGATTGTTGGCACGTTCGGGCCATTCGACAATTTCGACCACCACTTTGTCGCCATCCTTTCCTTCACCGAGATACTCAAACGGAATAAAAATGTCGTTGGCCAATATTTTACTGTCCATGACCAAAAAGGCGTAATGCTTTTTCACTTCGAGTGTTCCGATATAATAGGTATCCGAACGCTTCAAAATATCAACAACCACTCCCTCCGTTTCGGCATGTTTTCGCTTTGCCAGCAGTTGAACACGCACCCGATCGCCGTTCATGGCATGTTTGGAATTGCGCTCACTAACAAAAACGATATTGCCATCGTCATCCGGCACAAAAAAATTTTTGCCGTTGCTGCGCCGTTCAAAACGACCTTCGAGCATCAAACGGCGGTCGTTGATACGATACCTCCCTCGCGACGTTTCCAATACAACATCTTCGTCGCGCAGCTTATCGAGCACTTTTACCAATAAAGTGCGCCCTTCTTTGCTATTTACGTCGATGGCGGCAGCTATTTGCCTATAATTATATTCTTTTCCCCTGTTTCGATTTAAAAAATCGACTACGGCTTTTGTCAATGCTTTTTTACTGAGTCTTGATTTCGATTTGGGGGAAGATGTTTTTCTTCTCATATATTTTTCAATTATGTTTTTCTAAATACATCAAATCACGTTTAAATCCTAAAATCGGATTTTTAATTTTTTGTTACTACAAATTTACACGATAAATTCCAATTTACACACAGACACTTAAAAATTCCATACCTACAAATTTGCTTCGTTTTATTACGGAACACACAAATTCATCGGAATCATCGGAATGAAAAAACACAAAAAATTGAATAGGGAATAAGTCCGAATGTATTGACGCTGTGTTTATCGTGATGAAATAGTATCTCAAAATAGAAGCAAATAACATGCCAAAAAAGATGCAATCCTTCTCTTAAAATCCCGTTCAATGCTAAAATCCCGCCAAAAATAAGCTTAATTATACCGATTTTTTTGCATCTTTGCAAAAGGTCAAAATTAAATTCGCTTTATAAACTATCAAAAAATAATTCGCCTTTATGAAAAAATTAGTCTTTTTATTCTGTCTGCTGATACCTGCTTTCACTTTTTCTCAGCAACCCATCGTAATCGAACTCAACGAGGGATGGCAATTTACGCAAACCGGCAAAAACGAATGGCGCGACGCCGAAATTCCGGGGTCGGTTCAACGAGATTTGATCCGTCACAAGGTGCTCCCCGACCCCTATTACGGAACAAACGAAACGAAAGTGCAATGGCCGGAAAACGAAAACTGGGATTTCAAAAAGACGTTCACGGTCACAGACGAACAATTGCAACACGACGATGCCATGTTGTTTTTCGAAGGGTTGGATACCCATGCGGATGTTTTTCTCAATGGTGCCAAGATCCTGCATACACAAAACATGTTCATCGGATACAACGTATCGGTGAAGAACAGCCTGCGCAAAGGAGAAAATCAACTCTACATCCGCTTTTATTCGCCTATCGCCCACATGGAACCCGCACGTTTGACAAACGGATACGAATACCCTGCCGACAACGACCATAGCGACAAAAAAATGAGCGTCTATTCGCGTAAGGCTCCCTACCATTTCGGGTGGGATTGGGGTATGCGGTTGGTGCAAATGGGCATCTGGAAACCGGTTTCGATCACATTCTACAACACAGCACGAATTGACGACTATTACGTAAAACAAACGTCTGTCACGGCACAAAAGGCCGAAATAGACAATCAGATCGAAGTTTTTTCGGTATCGAAAGAACCCCTCAAAGCCCAAATGGTAATCGAATACGGACTGAAAGGAGGGGAGAAAAAAACCATCAGCCGGGAAATCAACCTCGTTCGAGGCAAAAACCGCATCAACATACCGCTGGAGATTGCCAATCCCGAACGCTGGATGCCTGCCGGTTGGGGGAAACAACACCTCTACGATTTTACGGCAAAAATCATACACGATAATCAAACCATCGCCGAAAAAACGCAACAAATCGGTTTGCGGAAAATACGACTGGTTTACGAACCCGACGAATACGGCAAGAAATTTTATTTCGAAGTGAACGATATTCCCTTGTTTGCCAAAGGAGCAAATTATATTCCCGGAGAAATCATGACTTCGCAACAAGACGAAGCCTTTTACGATCGCCTTTTCGAAAACGTTACGGCTGCCAACATGAATTTTCTGCGCATATGGGGTGGCGGCATCTACGAGAACGACTATTTCTATCGCCTGGCCGACGAAAAGGGCATCTTAATCTGGCAAGATTTTATTTTCGGGTGCACCCCCTATCCTTCGGACGATCCTTTTCTGGCAAACGTGAAGGATGAAGCGATTTACAACATCAAGCGACTGCGAAATCATGCTTCCTTGGCACTGTGGTGCGGAAACAACGAAATCGACGAGGGCCTGGATCATTGGGGATGGGATAAAAAATATGCTCCTGAAATCATGAAAAGCTGGCGCGAGGGGTACAACAAAACGTTCCGCAAGATGATTCCCCGTCTGGTAAACAAATACGACGGCACACGCGGATACATTCACAGCTCGCCCGACACATCCAACTGGGGCAACCCCGAAACACTGAAATACGGCGATGCCCATTACTGGGGATTGTGGCATGGACGCGAACCTTTTGAAATATTGAACGAACGCATCCCGCGATTCATGAGCGAATTTGGGTTCCAAGCATTTCCCGAAATGAAAACCATCCGAACCTTCGCTTCCGAAAACGATTTAGATATCAATTCCGATGTGATGAAAATCCATCAAAAAAGCGGCATCGGAAACGAAGTCATCAAAACCTACATGGACATGTATTATCACACGCCAAAAAATTTTGAAGATTTCGTGTATGTGGGTCTCGTTATGCAAGGAAACGGCATGAGAGAAGGGATAGAGGCTCATCGCCGCAACCAACCCTACTGCATGGGAACGCTTTACTGGCAATTAAACGACGATTGGCCGGTGGTTTCGTGGTCGAGTATCGATTACTACAACAATTGGAAAGCGCAACACTACAAAGTTCGCGATGTTTTTGCGCCCATTGCGCTGGGTTCGGAAATAAAAGACAACCAATTGAGCTATTTTGTTATGTCGGATCAACTCGAAGAAGTAAATTCTCTTCAACTCCATGTGGAGATTATCGATTTTATGGGCAAAAAACTAAAAACATTCAAAGAAACCGTATCGGCAAAAGCCAACACATCAAGCAAAGTGAAAAGCTATGCCATTACCGACCTACTGACGGAAGAACAAAAGCACAACTGTGTGATTCATGCTTGGTTGAGCAATAAAAACGGTAAAGTGATTTCCGAGAAGAACGATTATTTCTATTGGCCCAACAAATTGAACCTCCCCCAAACAACCATCAAACAAAAGGTGGCATACGCCGACGGAAAATACACGGTCACGTTGTCGAGCAAATACCTGGCAAAAGACGTATTCGTGGAAATACCCATTCAAGGGGCCAAATTTACCGATAACTTTTTCGACCTGCTACCGGGAGAAAAAAAGACGATCGTCATCACCTCTCCCCAACTGAAAGCATCGGAAAAAACACCCATCACCGTTAAACACATGAGGGAAACTTATTGAGACGACGAGGCTGCTTTTTCTTCTTGACGTTTTTTGAGCCAGATCTGGTATGAATTTACCAGATTCTGCCACAACACATACAAGCCCGGTCCCAACGAAGCCAACGGATGGAGATAAGTCTGGGTGAGCCATATGGCCAGAACGGTGTTTTTCTGACCCAGACTTTGTCCTCCGGCAACGGCTCGTCCGAAAGCGGAGCCGATTTTCCTTCCGAAGAAAAATTGCAAGAGACAGATAATCAAAGAAGCAAGACCAATAAAAATCTCAAGCGCATAACCACCGGTGTTCTGTTCTACCACAAACCGGGTAACACTGGCAATAAGAATAGTAATGGTTACCGCCCACAAGTAAAACGAAACGATCTGTGCCGACTGCACTTTCTTATATACATTGAAGGATACCTTCCTAAGAAGCAACGCGCACACAAAAGGCAAAACAAGCACCGGCATCACTTTTTTGAAAATATACCAAAAAGAGACGGCAAACGAAACATCGGCGCCGGCATGACCCACTACCGACAAAAACAAAGGAGCAATAAATGCCACCAACAAATTGCTGATCATGGAATAAGCCGCTACGGCGGAAATGCTTCCACCCAGTATGCCGGCAACCACAGGGGCCGAAGTGGCTGTGGGAGCCAATATGCAGATCATGGCCGACTGTGCCAGTATTTCGTTCAACGGACGAAGCACCAGATATACGGCGGCACTGCCGATATACTGGATGCCCAACAAAATGTAATGAAATTTGGTCAATCGGATATCGTGCCACGACACACGCGTATAGGTAATGAACAACATTGCCGAGAGCAAAAAAGGAGTGAGGGGCGACAAAACGGAAAGAGGCCGATAAAACCCTATCCCGATAACCATTGCAATAAGAAGAAGATATTTATCCAAAAACCGTTTCACAACAGATTCGTTTTATTTTTATATTGATAATATAGAGGTAATCGGCAAAAAATAAAATTATTTGCCAAATTGTCAAATTTAATCATCATATGGATTAATCATAATAACTTTTGGGAGTGACCGTTTTTCCGGGACGTCGCAATTTGTCTTTAAAACGGATATCGACCAACCACTGTTTGCGATTGAACACGAAATCGATGATAAACCGTTCGATCTCAGGCAAAAACTCCTTCATCGGATAACCGGCCACTTCGTGTCCCAAACCTTCCATACTATAAAACATATAGGGATAACCCTTTTCTCTGAAACGCTTTGCCAGCGATTTGGAACCAAACATACCGATGCGAAAAAAGCGCGTCTTGTCGTAAGGCACCAATTTATCGGCACTCCCGTGAAAGAAAAGCGTGGGCGCAGGAGCCTGCGTATAGGAAGGCACACCCTCGGTACTGAAAATTCCGCCGGCAAAAGAAATGACGCCGGCATAACGGAACTTTTCGGGCAACACGTTGGCCGACGGTTTATTGTCGCGTTTTTCGTAATCGCCCTGCAACACCGTGATGGCACCGGCACTCGAACCGCTAATGATGATGCGTGCGGTATCGATATTCAACTCACGCGCATTTTGCAACACATAATCGGTTGCACTATACAAATCGGCCACAGCCATTGCAATGGCGTTGCGCAGGGGCTTGGTATTGAAAATTCCCGGTGCAGGAGCATCTTTCATTCCAAGGCGATAATCGATGGAAACCACGACAAAACCCTTTTCGGCAAAATACGTAAAATAATCGGCATATGCGGCATCGTCACGCGAACCCTCTTTGAACCCTCCTCCAAAAACGAACATAAGGCAGGGGTTGTCCTTTTTCGTTTCAGAAGGAACGGCATAAATATCGAGTTTTAATTCCTGACCGTCTTTAACTGCGTATACCCGCGTATCCTTTTGGGGTTTTGCCGCAAAAAGAAATAGAGGGAGCAAAAGCACCCCTATTGTCGGTTGCAACTTTCTAAACATGTTGTCGATTTACTTTTCGAGGAATTTTTTTATGGTTTCATAGGCTTCTTGCCTTGCTCGTTCAAAGTCGTCATTGAGAATAACCACATCGAAGTAGGGAGCAAAACTCATTTCATATTTGGCTTTGGCCAAACGTTTTTCAATTGCTTCCGGCGTTTCGGTACCGCGTTTTTCGAGTCGGTTGCGCAACTCTTCCATCGAAGGAGGCATAACAAAAATACTCAATGCCTGATCGCCGTATATTTTTTTTATGTTCAACCCACCCTTTACATCGACATCGAAAATCACATTCTTACCATTGTCGAGAAGCCGATCGACCTCACTTTTTAGCGTGCCGTAGAAGGTGTTTTCATAAACTTCCTCGTACTCCAGGAATTCACCGTTTGCTATACGCCGCTTAAATTCTTCGGGTGTAAGAAAATAATAATCCACCCCATCTTGTTCACCGTCGCGCGGAGGCCGACTCGTAGCCGAAATAGAAAATTCCAGATTCAGATCTTGCGATAGCAGATAGCGTACCAACGTTGATTTTCCTGTCCCGGACGGAGCCGACACAATGATTAATTTTCCCATGATTTCGTATTTTTTTACAGCACGTTGAGCACCTGTTCCTTGATTTGCTCCAATTCGTCTTTCATTTGCACCACAAGCCGTTGTATTTCACTGTGATTGGATTTGGCACCCATCGTATTGATTTCACGTCCTATTTCCTGAGCAATGAATCCCAGTTTACGGCCTTGCGACTGTTCGTTATCGAGGGTCTCGACGAAATAGTCCAAATGGTTGGCAAGCCGCTCTTTTTCTTCGCTGATATCGAGTTTTTCAATATAATAAATCAGTTCTTGTTCGAAACGGTTTTTATCGTACTCGATACCCTCCAAGCTTTTTAACCCTTCGTAAAGGCGGAGTTTTACTCTTTCGATGCGTTCCGCTTCGTAAGGGGCTACTTTATCGAGCAATAGGCGAATATTTTCGATTTTTTCCCGCAACACGCTACCCAGCATCTCCCCTTCCTGTTTGCGAAATGCAATCACTTCGTCTACCGCATTATCAACGGCTGCCTCAATGGCTTCCCATTCTTCATCGTCAATCTCTTCCACATCCGGTTTCATTACGTCGGGCAAGCGGAACAATACCAAAAACCATTCCTTCGGTTCTTCGATTTGCAGTTCGGCGGCAATATCTTTGATTTCTTCGTAATATTGAGCCATGACATGATGATCGATTCGTGACGATACATCTTTCACCAGTTGCTCCACCGTAATGGTCAAATCGATTTTTCCACGTTCGAGCCGACGAGATAAACTGTTTCGTAAAATGATTTCTTTTTCTTTGTATACAAACGGGATACGTACGGATAAATCAAATTGTTTGCTGTTGAGCGAGCGAATTTCGACGGTTATTTTTTTATTAGGGATTTCGGCTGTCGATTTGCCGTACCCGGTCATCGAATATACCATATTTATGATCTTAATGAATTTCTTGCTTTTAATTTAAAAAACATAAGATAGCAGTGAATAGCAGTCGGCCACGACATCCACAAAGATACGGCATTTTGTGAAATACGCAATAAAAAAGTTTTTTTGTAGAGTTGTAGAGTCAACCGGCAAGTGCGAATTTATACAACGTAAGTTGAACTTAGCCAGTAATTCAAAAGCAATGAATTACACGCTTTTAATTTCTCTGAATTCCTGTATTTTATAATTGCAATAGAAAAAATATTTCTGCAAATTATCCACAATTTCTTTCGTATGAAATTGTGGAACAACGGTTGTCCTTAATTGATAATCGATACTCGATTTTCTTAAAATTTCAATAGATTCTTCTATTTTTGACAATAAGAAAGGATCTTCAATTGCACAAATTTCTTGATATTTTTTTAACTCTAAGCAGGTTTTAATATCCATTGCAACATAATCTATCAATTTATTTTCAATTAGTGTTTTTAAAACCATCGGGTTCGAACCATTCGTATCTAATTTAATTGCATAGCCTGTTTTTTTTATTCTTTTTATAAAGTCTTGCAAATCGCGCTGCAATGTCGGTTCGCCTCCCGTTATTACAACACCGTCCAACCAATTTTGTCGTGATAAAAGAAAATCAAAAATATAATCCTCCGAAATATCGTTGTTTTGTTGCATTAGCTCCGGATAAATCAATTCAGGATTGTGACAATATTCGCATCTAAAATTGCAACCTTTAGTAAAAATAACGGCCGCCATCCTCCCCTCCCAATCAATAAAGCTTTGTTTTTCGAACCCTCCGATTTTCATAGCTAACTATTTTATTTCTATCTTGCTCAGATTAAACAACTTCCTGTCTTTGAATTCCTGTTGTTTGCCAATATTCCATTGATTTATAGGGCGCATATAACCCACTATCCGGCTATAGACTTCACACTCCGATTCACATTTTGGACACTTGAAATATTCTCCTGCCACGTAGCCATGCGTGGGGCAAATACTAAAAGTTGGCGATATAGTTATATACGGTAAATGAAATGAATGTGTAATCTTCCTAATCAGATTTTTGACGGCTATTCCGGGCATGTTCTTTTCACCTGTAAATAAGTGCAATACCGTACCCCCTGTGTACTTTGTTTGCAAATCATCCTGTAAAGACAAAACTTCAAAAATATCATCCGAAAAATTCACAGGCAAGTGAGTGGAATTCGTATAATAAGGTGCTGCCCCATTTTTAAAAGCTTCATGGTTTGCAGTGATGATATCAGGATACTGAACAGTATCAATGCGTGCAAAACGATAAGCAGTACTTTCAGCAGGTGTGGCTTCAAGGTTATACATATTTCCCGTTTCTTCCTGAAAATCCTCTAAAACATTCCTCATAAAATCCATTACTTTCAATGCAAATTGCTTACTTTCGGGATGAGCAATATTTTCTCCTAAAAAATTCAAACAACATTCGTTCATGCCGGTTATCCCAATAGTCGAAAAGTGATTTTCCCAGTAACATTTATATCGTTGATAAACATAACGTAAATAAAATTTTGAATAGGGATAAAGCCCTTTTTTCGTATAATTTTCAATTGTTTTTCGTTTGATTTCAAGACTGTCTTTTGCCAAGATCATCAAATTTTTTAGTCGTTGAAAAAAGTTGTCTTCAGAAGTAGCCTCATATCCAAGTTTTGGTAAATTAATGGTAACAACGCCAATAGAACCGGTTAGAGGATTGGCTCCAAAAAGCCCTCCACCTCGTTTTAATAATTCTCTCTTATCCAATCGAAGTCGGCAACACATGCTACGTACATCATCGGGCTTCATATCTGAATTCACAAAATTTGAAAAATAAGGTATACCATATTTTGCGGTCATTTCCCAAATTCCGTTGTAATTTTCGTTTTCCCAATCAAAATTAGGCGTAATGTTATAAGTAGGTATTGGAAACGAAAACAATCTCCCATTTGCATCTCCCTCCAACATTACTTCGGCAAAAGCCTTATTGAACATCGTTATTTCAGATTGATAATCGCCATAAACTTCTTTTTGAATCTCGCCGCCCAAAACAACCGGCTCGTTTTTCAAAAATTCCGGGACCACTAAATCCATCGTTATATTGGTAAAAGGTGTTTGAAACCCCACCCTTGTAGGAATATTGATATTAAAAAGAAATTCCTGAATACATTGTTTTACTTGCAAAAATGTTAATTTATCATATCGAATGTATGGGGCAAGAAAAGTGTCGAAATTGGAAAAAGCTTGTGCTCCGGCCGCTTCTCCCTGCATGGTGTAGAAAAAATTGACGATCTGCCCCAGTGCAGTCCTTAAATGTTTTGCAGGTTTACTTTCGACTTTCCCTGAAACACCTTTGAAGCCTGAGAGAAGCAAATCTTTTAAGTCCCAACCCACACAATAAACACTTAAGAAGCCTAAATCATGGATGTGAAAATATCCCTTTTTATGGGCATTAGAAATGTTATCTGGATAAAGCTTTGTGAGCCAATATTGAGAAGTAATCAAAGTTGAAATATGTTGATTAAGTCCTTGAAGAGAATAAGCCGAATTAGCACTTTCTTTTATTCGCCAGTTATTCATTTCAAGATAATCATCCACTACCTCAATATTGCTGAAAAGATCTTTAACATTTCTCGACAACTCTCTTTGTTTGCGATACAACAAATAAGCTTTTACCAGCTCGAAACTTTCTTTTTCAAAAAGTATTTTCTCAACAACATCTTGTACTAGTTCAACTGTAGGAATATCAATTTGTTGATTACTGTCAAGTTTTTTAACCACTTCTAAACTAAGCTCTCTCGCTCTGGCACGATTGGGATTTCCTATCGCACGCATCGCCTTAAAAATCGCATGTTCAATTTTTTCGATTTGAAATTCCACAATTTCTCCATTACGCTTTACAATTTTTTTAAAACGAGATGCACCATTCATTAGATTATGAATTTTAATGTTAATAAATGATAACTCGCGGGGTAAGAAAAGAAAAACTACAGAGAAGGTTGTAATTTATCTCTCGCCTTTCACCCGAAAGCTACGATAATTGATATTCGGCAGGTCTTCTGACTTGTTCCGATTTTATCGCCTTCCCGTCTCTCGGGGTTGAAACAGTGGCAAAAGTGATAAAACCCATCTTTGGAACTTACAGCTACGGGGATAGTTCCTGATTTGCACAGGATTCCCTTTTAATCAATAAGAACCGAATACGAATGCAAAGTAAAAACAAATTAGCGGGACTTACAAACATTCCCGAACAAATTTGTATGAGGTAAAATCACCATTGAAAATTTTTATTTTAATTCGAAAACAGCATCACGTCACCTGCAACAGGAGAAGAATAATTTAATGAATTTCCGCGTCACATCAATTACGACCTGACCGCATTCGGTTCGTGCATAAATCACACACTGTGCGCAGGTATTTCAGTAGATGACGTCTACGACAATGGAGGCAACGACTAGATTCGATGATTACAACACACCGATAAATAAAAAACAGAGGAAATTTAAAAAATATCCTTATCTTTGCACTTTCAAATTAACAAGGGGTGCCTTATAACAACGGGCTGAGATCATACCCAATCACCTGATCCGGATAATACCGGCGTAGGGAAAAAAGAAAAGCTTGCCTCTATAGCTTAAATTTTTTTCGGTATTTTTCTCTTATTTAATCCCCTTTTTTGTTTCACACGTGCTATCCGGAAATAAACAAAACACCGGATGCAAAAAAAATTAGTTGTAAAATGAAAAAGGCTTTTATTATGCTTTCGGGACTAACCGCACTATGTCCTTTGGTTGCAGAAGAGATGCAACCCGACACGTTAAGAAACATTCAACTCGAAGAAGTGGTGATTTCTGCCACACGTGCCAAACAAACTACACCGATATCCTTTTCGGATATACCGGAGGACGTTATCAAAAAAAACAATTTCGGAAGGGACATCCCTTACATTATTGCATTGACCCCCTCGGTAACCGTCACTTCCGACGCAGGAACAGGAATCGGATACACCGCTTTTCGCGTACGCGGAACGGATGTAAACCGCATAAACATCACCATTAACGGAATTCCGTATAACGATCCGGAGTCGCACGGAGCATTTTTCGTGGATCTCCCCGATTTTGCTTCCTCCCTTTCATCCATGCAAATACAACGGGGTGTGGGAACGTCGACCAACGGTGCAGCCGCATTTGGAGCAAGCGTGAATATGCAAACCGAAAATCTCAACCTAGAACCTTATGCCGAAATAGGTGCAAGCGGCGGTTCTTTCAACACCATCAGAACAACGGTAAAAGCCGGGTCGGGACTCATCAACGATCATTTTATGGTTGACGGACGCTATTCCGTTATCAACTCCGACGGCTATATCGACCGGGCATGGGTGGATATGCAGTCGTACCACCTATCCGCAGCTTACGCGACCGACAAAACGCTGATTAAATTGCTCACTTTCGCAGGAAAGGAAAAAACGTATCAGGCGTGGAACGGCGTCGATTTGGACTTGGTACAAAGGGAACCGTTGAACTATACGCGCCACTATAACGACTTGGGGAGGTATATCGACGACGATGGAAATGTCCAATTTTACGACAATCAGACCGACAATTACACGCAAACGCACTACCAACTGCACCTGACACAAGAGTTTTCCCCCGAATTTCATCTGAATGCCGCACTGCATTATACGATAGGCGAGGGCTATTACGAAGACTACAAAACCGACCGCAAATACACGGAATACCTGCTCACGCCACCCATCGTAGATGGTGTTCCGCTGAAAAAAACCGATCTTATTCGCCAAAAATGGCTCGATAACGATTTTTACGGTGCCACGTTTGCCCTCCATTACAAAAAAAACAGTTGGGATATTGTGTTTGGCGGAGCAGGAAGCAACTTTGAAGGCGATCATTTCGGCAAAATACGGTGGGTGCGCAATCCAAACAATTTCGATCCCGAGAAAGACTGGTATCGAAATACATCAAAAAAATCCGATCTGAACACCTATCTGAAAGCAAACGTGAAAATTGCCCGGAATTTTCTAATGTATGGCGATGTGCAGTTTCGCTATATTAAATATAAAATGAAAGGCGCCGACGATAAATACGACGAAGAAACCGGCACCATGCGCGATATTACGCAAAAACACACCTTCCCGTTCTTCAATCCAAAAGTAGGGTTCACCTACCAAGCAAATGACAACCACAGTGTGTATGCCTCCTTCTCGGTTGCCAATCGCGAGCCGAATCGCGACAATTACACCGAATCCGGTCCGGATGAACAGCCTACCGACGAGAGACTATACGATACGGAAATCGGCTATCGCTATCAATCACCGTCGTTCAGTTTCGAAAGCAATGTGTATTACATGAAGTATAAAGACCAGCTCATCCTCACCGGTAAAATCAGCGAAATCGGCGAGATGCTCACCAAAAATATTCCGAACAGCTACCGGATGGGATTGGAACTTGCGTCGGCCATACGATTCAATCCGTTGCTGCGCTGGGATGGAAACCTTACCCTCAGCCGAAACAAAATCAAAAACTTTACCGAAGAAGATATCGACGTGTACGATGCCGATTGGAACTGGATCGAATCGCGGTCGACCTACCTGGGCAGTACCGACATTGCCTACTCGCCCAACATTGTGGCCAACAGCCTGCTCACTTTCACGTACAATCGATTCGAAGCCGTGCTGCACAGCCATTACGTGAGCCGTCAATACATCGACAACACCTCGTGCAAAGACCGCTCCATTGACCCCTATTTTGTCAATAATCTCCGCTTGGCATATACCTTTGCACTGCCTCACACAAAATCGGTAACGGCCGGTTTGGATATCAACAACCTCTTCAACGTGGAATACGAAACCAACGGGTACAACTGGTACACGTACTATTTGGGCGATAAACGCGTGAACGAAAAACGCTATTTTCCCCAAGCCGGGACCAACATATTGGCAAATCTGACAGTAAACTTTTAACGAAATAATGAACTTCTTTCAATCCATAGGATTCGAAATCATCGGCGCAGTTGTCGGCCTTGTGTATCTTTATCTCGAATACAAGGCCGACAAATGGCTGTGGCCGGTGGGCATACTCATGCCGATCATCTACATTATCATTTTCTACGAAAGTAAGTTTTACGCCGACATGGGTATCAATATTTACTATTTTTTCGCCGGAATTTACGGTTGGATCAGATGGACGAAAAGCGAGAGCACACCCGAAGAAAACCGCATCAAACACACGCCTGAAACATACCTCATACCCTTGATAATAACCGGCACCTTGCTGTTTGCCCTCATTGCTTTCATCCTTATCCGTTTTACGGATAGTCCCGTTCCCTACGGCGATAGTTTTACCACTGCCGTAAGCATCATCGGCATGTGGATGCTCGCCCATAAATACCTAGAACAATGGTGGTTGTGGTTTGTGGTGAATGTAGTGTCGAGTGCGCTTTATTTATGGAAAGGCTTATATCCCACTGCCGGTTTGTTCATGATTTATTCCGTCATTTCGGTATTCGGTTATTTCCGATGGAAAAAAATGATGATGGATGCAGAAGATAAAATTCCTCAAATGCAACGAATAGGCGAATAAATAGCTACCTTTGCTTCTCAACGCAAGATCTAATTTTTTTATACTTAAAACATTGAATAGAATGAAGAATAGAATTATTGAATCGACAATTATTGCCGTGGGATTGCTTCTGCTGGGGCTTTCGATCAAGAGCGGCATCAATGCATTTTCGCAACGCAACCGCACCGTTACGGTAAAAGGGCTTGCAGAAAGAGAAATGCCGGCCGACAAAGTCATCTGGCCCCTCCCTTATAAAGAAGTGGGCAATGATCTGCCAACTCTCTACAACAACCTGGAGAAGAAAAACCGGGCCATTATATCGTTTCTCAAAAGCAAAGGCATAAAAGACGAAGAAATAAGCATCTCCGCTCCATTGGTAGTGGATATGCAGGCCGAACGATACAGTGTATCCAAATCTCCCTACCGCTACAACATTACTTCGGTGGTAACGGTGATGTCGGATAACGTGGATTTGGTGCGCGAACTGATGAGCGAACAAGGCGAGTTGCTAAAACAAGGCATCGCCGTAATCGGTGAAGATTACCAGTATCGGGTACAATTTATGTTTACCAAGCTCAACGATATAAAACCTCAAATGATTGAAGAAGCAACCAAAAATGCACGTGCCACTGCCGAAAAATTTGCCAAAGATTCCGGCAGCAAACTCGGAAAAATACAAAGCGCCAATCAAGGACAGTTTTCCATTACCGACCGCGATGCCAATACACCCCACATTAAAAACATACGGGTGGTAAGCACGGTAAATTATTATCTGAAAGATTGAAAACGTATTCGAACGAAATTTCAAAAGAAAAAAATCAATCCATAATGGCCGATTTTTTTAAATCGTTCATAGGCAACCCCGATGCGGTGATCATTGCCAACGGCAACTACCCTACGCATGAGGTACCGCTGTCATATATCGATAAAGCAACCTACATTGTTTGTTGCGACGGGGCTGCCAACCTTTTTATCGATCGCGGAGGACATCCCGACGCCATCGTGGGCGATTGCGACTCCATTTCGGAGGAAAACAAAACCCGTTTTGCCGATATTATTCATCCCGACCCCGATCAATACACAAATGATCTCACCAAATCGGTTCATTTTTGCGTACAGCAAGGAAAGAAAAATCTGGTTATTGTTGCCGCAACCGGCAAAAGCGAAGAACATACGCTGGGCAATATCTCTCTTCTGGCGGAATATATGAATCAAGCAAACGTAGCCATGATTACCGATTACGGCATTTTATACCCGATTCATTCGCCAACCACTTTCCCAAGTTTTCGAGGGCAACGCATTTCATTTTTCTGCATCGATCGCGCGGAAGTAACCCTGCATGGCTTGCGGTACCCTTTGAATAAAGCTATACTTGCCAACTGGTGGCAAGGCACGCTCAATGAATCGCTCGGAGATGCATTTACGATTGAAACATGGGGAAGAACAATTGTTTTTTGCGGTCATCACCCTGCATCTACTTCGTCTCCAGCCCCATCACTGTGACGACTTAATTTCTTTTTATGCTCAAGAAATACCTTTTGCCAATGCCCCAAATTAAAAACAATGATCATCCCAATGCCTTGAACAACATCGGAAGCATTGATTCCCAACCATATTCCCTTATAGCCGAATCCGAGAACCAACGCACAAAAATAAGCAAAGGGTACACGAAAAAGAAGTTGACCGATAGCATTGATAAGGGTAGCCGTCTTGGTATCGCCGGCACCATTCAACGCCTGCGAAAACACCAGTGAAAAAGCAAGAAAAGGAAAAGTAACGGCGAGATAGCGCAAAAAAGAGCTCCCAATGGTAATTACTTCGGGATGATCATTGAAAATCCCCACCAAAGGCTGCGCAAAGATCAAAAAAAGAACAGCCAACGGTATAGCAATGATTTCGTAATACATAACGGCTTGCCACGCCGATTTTTTTGCCCGTTCCGGCTTCCCTGCCCCCAAATTTTGACCAACCAATACCGCGGCGGCACTTGCAAATCCAAAACCGGGAACCATAATAAAAGTGCGCAGTCGCGAACCGATGCCATAGGCGGCAAGCGTTGCATCGCCAAAAGATGTCACCAACCGCATTAGAAACAAAAACGATATCTCGCGAATAAACACTTGAAGAGAAGCAAAAAAACCGATGTTTACGATTCTCTTCATCAAAGACGGCAAAGGTTTGAAGTATTTCCACTTCAAATGCAGGGTAGAATGGCCAAAGAAAAGATGAACAAAAAGGTACAAAACACCAATGCCACGCGTTATCACCGTTGCTAACGCAGAACCGGCAACCCCCATAGCGGGAAAAGGACCGTATCCCATGATAAGCATGGGATCAAGAATAATATTAAGGATATTGGCAACGATAAGGGCATGCAGAGGAGTCTTGGCATCGCCTGAACCTTGCAATGCATTGGTCACACCTGCAAAAAGAAAAATAACGATGGAGAAAGTGAAATTGATTTTGAGATACTCGGCTGCATAAAACAACACATCGCCTTTGGCCCCAAAAAGCCTCAACAAGGGTTCTACCAGAAAAAAAGAAACAATCAGCATCAACATCGACCCAATAATGCTCAGGACAAGCGTTTGCCCCAAGACCTTATCCGACATCTTATAATCTTTTTCTCCGGTAAAATGAGAAATAAGCGCCATTGTTCCTACACCGATACCCTGCACTAGCATGGACAATATTGCCATCGTGGTTCCCGCAATAGCAAGTGCGGCAACTTCGACATGCCCCAGTTTTCCAACGAAAAACAAATCCACAAGAGAAAAAAGATCTTGCAAAGCCCCTCCAATCATCATTGGAGCAGCAAGTTTCCAAATGGAACCGGAAAGTTTTCCTTCTACCAATCCCCCTTCAACTTTTCGTTTTCGTTGTTTTGTCATTCTTATAATCTTTTTTATAACCCTTTTCCAATTATTGCAACTGTCCCTCAGCCTCAAAAATACGCCCTAAAGTATCTATCTACGCCGATGTCCGCTTGTTTGCCCAAAATGTTGCCCCAAATTCACCCCGCGATATCGCCCTCCCCTCTTCTCCCCAACAAGGAAAATGTATTGAACACGTTCACGAAACGCGTTGTGATTCCGTAATTTTCGCGTATGTCCGAACCGAATATACAATCAAAACAGCTCCCGAAGCACCTCAAGCGATTTTAATGGGGGAAAATTGTACATGTGTAAACGATAATACGCCAACAGATAATCAATGAGGACATTGCGTTCGGCACGCGACATGCGGAAAAGATGCATATTGCTATAATCGATTCGGCAAAAAACACGGAGATAGGTGCTTTGTGCTTGATTAAGATAATGAGGATGAGAAGGTATTTGTTGCACAAATATACCGTTCAGCAGGTCAAAATAAGCTCCCGACCGGTAATTGTCCAGGTTGGGAGAAATTCCCAAAAAACGAGTTAACCCAAACATAAACGCAAGATGAAAATTACCGAGTCCCCGATGCGCTTTTTCCAAAATATGCACCGACTGTTTCAGGTAATCGAAAAGCGGTTTGCTCTCATGGGTTTCGCGCAACATTTTGGAAAGAAATTCCGACAGAAAAAACGAAATCGATATCTTAACCTCATCCGTACATATTTCATATAGAGGGAACTCCCTTTCGACCTCTTTCAGCCGCTGAATTTCTCGCAGCGGCAAATGTTCCACTTCCATATTCAATACCGACAGAGGAAAAAAAAGAGAAGCTTTTATTTTTGACTTTTTTCCTCTGCTCTTGGGCAGAAGATAAGCCATACGGCCAAAATCACGTGTAAAAACATGGGCAATAGAGAACGTATCGCTGTACCGCGACGTGAATAAAACAACTCCTTGCGTTTTGTATTGCATAAAATATTTTCCCGATTTTTATTTTTAAGAGAATAAGCAAGCGCAAGGCAAAAATACAAAAAACGCCCCGAAAAACTCCGGAGCGTTTGTTATTTCTTATAAAAACCGAATTAAAAAGCTTTCTTTTTGATACGGGCTTTCTTTCCGCGACGTGAACGAAGGTAATACAGTTTTGCCCTGCGAACTTTACCTTCGCTGTTCACAACGATATCTTCGATGAACGGAGAATTCAACGGGAAAATACGTTCAACACCAATATTATCGGAAACCTTACGAACAATGAAACGCTTGTTGTCGCCATGTCCGGAAATGCGGATCACAACGCCGCGATACTGCTGGATACGTTCCTTGTTCCCTTCTACAATACGATAGGCAACCGTAATGGTGTCTCCACTTTTAAACTTGGGAAATTCTTTCTTCTCTCCTGCAAAAGAATCTTCCACTACTTTAATTAAATCCATAACCGATAAAGCTTTATGTTAATATTTAACGAATAAGAACGCAATATAACGGCGTTTTTCCGACAGAGATTGCGCAAAGCGGTTGCAAAGATAGCAATAATTATTTATTCATTCAAAAATCGGGTCTTTTTATGTTTTTTTTCAATTTCATTCTATTTGGCAGCTTACGGAAAAATGTGTACTTTTGACACGATCAAAAAACATCATTGGAGACACCGGAATAATCTTAAAAATGAACAGAATTCTTTTTCTGATTTCAGCGTTATTTTCCCTGATTTCTTTACATGGACAGCAACTCAATCTATATCGGGAAGCCGATAAAGAAAAAATGCATGCATGGGTAGATTCGGTTTACAAAAGCATGAACCTCGACGAAAAAATAGGGCAACTGTTTATGCCGGTCGTGGAACCCAACAACAGATATAAGGCCAAATTAAACGATTACATTCGTAATCAGAAAGTTGGCGGAATTTTATTCGGTAAAGGAGCGCTATCGCAACAAGCCGAGCTTATCAATTATGCCCAAAGCATAACCAAAACGCCTCTTTTTATTGCCGCAGATGCCGAATGGGGACTCTCGATGCGGCTGAGCGATGCCCCCGATTTTCCCAAAAATATGGTGCTGGGCGCCATTACAAACGATACGTTGCTTTACCTCTACGGAAAAGAAGTAGCCCGACAATGTCGCGAAATGGGCATTCATATCAATTTTGCACCGGCTATCGACGTCAACAGCAATCCGCAAAACCCCGTCATCGGAACACGTGCCTTTGGTTCCGATCCAGAAAATGTTGCACGTAAAGGAATTGCCTACGCCAAAGGATTGGAAGATAACGGAGTATTGGCAGTAGCCAAACATTTTCCGGGTCATGGCGATACTTCGGAAGATTCCCACAAGACTCTCCCTACCATCAACCATTCATCCGAGCGATTAAACGAGATGGAGCTAATGCCGTTTCGCAAATACGTCGAAGCCGGTTTGTCGGGCATCATGATCGGTCATCTGAATGTCCCGGCATTAAACACAAACGGCATGCCCGCTTCACTATCGCCCAACATCGGAGAAAAATTGCTGAAAGAAGAATTAGGCTTTGACGGACTGATTTTTACCGATGGGATGGCTATGCGTGGCGTGGCCAAACAATCCGACTTAAGCGTAAAAGCCATCCTGGCCGGCAACGATATCATCCTGGGCGTACCGCGTCAGGCAAACGAGTTGGAATCGGTTAAGGCAGCTATCGCAAAAGGCATTATTCCCGAACAGATGTTAGAGGAAAAAGTGCGGAAAATTCTCTCCTATAAATACATGTTGAGAGTACCGGAGTTTAATTCCATCGATACGAAAGAACTGCACAAAAACGTAAACACCACCACTGCCGAGTGGCTAAAACGAAAACTGTACGACAATGCTGTCACCCTGCTAAAAAACAAATCCAACCTCATTCCCATCACAGGATTGGATACCAAAATCATTGCATCGATAGCTATCGGCGAAGCATTGCCAAACGAGTTTCAACGAATGCTGAATAAATACGATAACATACGGACTTTTCAGATTGCGGACGCAAAAGAACTTGCGGAAATCGAAAAACAAGTGGCCGATTGCAATCTATTGATCCTATCTATTCATGGTGAGCAGAACGCTGAAGATGAAGCATTGCAAAAACTGACAAAAACCAAAAATACCATCCTTGTTTTTTTTACTTCTCCTTACGAATTAGACCGATACAAAATCTCCATCGAAAACGCACAAGCCGTTGTTCTGGCGCAAGACAACAACCCGGCTACCGCTAAGAGTGCCGCACAGGGAATTTTTGGAGGGATAGCGCTGAAGGGCAAATTACAAGTTTCGACAGCAAACTTTCCCCTCAACACAGGAATTGAAACTGCCAAAACAAGACTGGCATACAACCTGCCCGAGGAAGTAGGAATCCGCTCGGAAGACTTGGCCGGAATCGAGACCATTGCAAGGGAAGGAATAAAAAATCGGGCATATCCCGGTTGTCAGATATTGATTGCAAAAGATGGCGTGGTGATTTACGAAAAATCGTTCGGAAAATTTGAATACGGAATAAGTTCGGCCGTTACCGACGAAACGGTTTACGATTTGGCATCGGTTACCAAAGCCACTGCCACCCTTCCGGCAGTGATGAAATTGTACGACCAAAAAAAGATGCGGTTGCACGATCCTCTCCGTAAATTTGTACCCGAAACGAGAGGAAGCAACAAAGCCGGTATCACTATCCAAGAATTGTTGTTCCACGAATCGGGTATCGTTCCTTTCATTCCCTATTACACTTCGGCCATCGAAAAAACCAGTTTCACCGGTCCTTTGTTCAGCAGCAAATCGGAAATCTATTCTGCTTATTATGCCGGAGCATGGGGGCGCACGGATTATCGATTCCGTTCCGATCTGATCTCGAATCAATTATCGGAAACTTTTGATATGCCGGTGGCAAAAGATATGTATGCAAGCAAAAAAATGCACGATGTTTTGCTGAAAGACATCATCGACACCAAATTGGGAAGAAAAGGAAAATATACGTACAGTTGCCTCAACTTCATGCTGCTGAAAGAAGCGGTAGAAAACATTTCGAGACAAGACCTGAATACGTTCGTTCAAGAAAATTTTTATCGCAAACTCGGTGCTTCGACAACTACCTTTCAACCCATACGCTACTTGTCGATAAACGATATACCTCCCACCGAGAACGATCCCTTTTTTCGCAAACAGCTGGTGCACGGTTATGTTCACGATGAGGGAGCAGCACTTTTTGGCGGTATTTCGGGAAATGCCGGACTGTTTTCAAACGCCAACGATATGGCTAAAATATATCAAATGTGGCTAAACGAAGGGGAGTATGGTGGAGAACGCTTCCTCAGTAAAGAAACCGTCCGATTGTTTACCACGACAAAAAGCAGCGTTAGTCGTCGTGGATTGGGATTCGACAAACCCGACCCTCAAAATCCCAAGGCAAGTCCGTGTGGCAAAAAAACGCCTCCATCGGTTTACGGGCATACCGGTTTCACGGGTACCTGTTTTTGGGTTGACCCTGAAAATCAATTGATTTATATCTTTTTATCGAACAGGGTTTACCCCTCGCGTACGCCCAACAAACTTTCGTCGATGGAAATCAGAGAGCGCATTCAAGACGAAATATACAGTGCATTTATCAAATAATCGGCTCATCTATTATTTTATTCCTATTTGTATGCAAGAAATCATAAAAAGCAACCATATTATCAGCGACTTGGAAAAAGTCGTACAAAGTATTCATCACGACAAGCGTTTTGTTCTCACCGATGAACATACTTCGACATATTGTTTTCCGTTGATAGCTTCTTCCAAATTGATCCAAACAGCCAAGCATATGGTGATTCCTGCCGGCGATACCAATAAAAATATCGAAAATCTTTCGTTGGTGTGGAGATATTTTACCGAAAACGGTGCCACACGCCACTCACTGCTCATTAACCTGGGAGGAGGAATGGTTACCGATTTGGGCGGTTTCGCAGCGGCAACATTCAAACGAGGAATTAAATACATCAACATTCCTACTACACTTTTGGGTGCAGTGGATGCTGCTGTAGGAGGAAAAACAGGAATCAATTTTAAAGGTTATAAAAACGAAATCGGTGCTTTCTATCCGGCAGAATACGTCCTTATCTCGTCGGAATTTTTCCGTACACTCGATAAAAAAGATATCCTTTCCGGCTTTGCCGAGATGCTCAAACACACCCTTATCCATTCGCAAACAGATTGGGAAAAGTTAATGGCGTTTTCATTCGATTCCATTGATTTTGAAGAACTGAACGAATCGGTTTTCCGCTCGGTTTCCATCAAAAAACACATTGTTGAAAAAGATCCTTACGAAAAAGGTATTCGCAAGGCACTGAATCTTGGGCATACCATAGGTCATGCATTCGAAAGTTTTGCCATCGACAACAAAAAACCGGTACTGCACGGCTATGCTGTTGCATGGGGACTAATAGCGGAACTTTATCTTTCGCATCGCCTTTGCGGCTTTCCAAAAGACAAACTGCTGAAAACAATCCGTTTTATTGAAAAAAATTACGGGGCTTTCCCTATCACATGCGACGATTACGAAATGCTCTATGAAATTATGACTCACGACAAGAAAAACGAAGGAGATGTCGTTAATTTTACCCTCTTGTCGGATATCGGAAACGTAAAAATCAATCAAACTACCGACAAAAAACTGATTTTCGAAGCGCTCGATTTTTATCGCGATTCGGTAGGTTTATAAAATTCGGTTATCCCAAACTCCGGTTGATCTGTTCGATGTAATCCAACAGTTCTTCGCGGCCGGTTCCTTTTGTTGAAGAAGTAACAAAAATGGGCGGAAGCTCTTCCCACGATTCATAAAGTGTTTGCTTGTAATTTTCGATTTGGGTTTGTAGTTTGCCCGCACTCAATTTATCGGATTTGGTAAAAACAAGAGCAAACGGGATACCGTTTTCACCCAACCGGTCAATAAATGCCAAATCTATTTTTTGAGGTTCATGCCTACTGTCTATCAATACGAAAAGAAGTGTCATTTGAGAACGTCCCAGCACATACCCTTCGATTATTTTTTTCAACCGATCGCGCTCTTTTTTCCCTTTTCGCGCATAACCATACCCCGGCAAATCCACCAAATACCATTCGTTGTTGATAAGAAAATGATTGATGAGCAATGTTTTTCCGGGAGTTGAAGAGGTCTTGGCTAGCGATTTTCGATTGGTGAGCATATTAATCAACGAAGATTTGCCCACATTGGAACGCCCGATAAAAGCATATTCGGGCTTGCCATCTTGCGGACATTGCCGGTAATCGACACTACTGATCACAAATTGGGCATCATGGATAACCATAAATCAAGGTTTTTGGACAAGTTGCAATTGTTGATTTTTTGATGAGATAATCCATAATCCGAAAGCCGTAAGTGCACCGTTAATTAGCAATAATTCGTATCCTACGGTGTAATGGAAAACCGTTTTCATCACAATTTCGATAACAAAACACAAAACGGGAGCAGCAAAAGCCACATAAGGAACATAGTTGTCTACGGGTTTTACTTTGGTATACAAACCACAGAAATATAATCCCAATAACGGGCCATAGGTGTATGATGCCAGTTTATAAATGGCCGTGATGATACTATCGGATCCTATAGCTTCGATAATAAGAATAATAGCAACAAAAACGGCACTGATTCCCAGGTGTACTCGCCTACGAATACGAATGTTCCTTTTTTCCACTTCCGGATCGTCCTCTTTACTCTTCATCCCCAGAATATCAACACAGAAAGAAGTGGTTAAAGCGGTCAATGCCGAATCGGCACTTGAAAAAGCAGCAGCCACAATACCTACGATAAAAATGCCCAAAATCGTATTTCCGAGATATTGACCGGCAATATGGGGCAATATATTATCGGAAACTTCCGGAAGAACAATTCTGGTTTGTTCGGCAAAAACAAGAAGAAGTACACCCAAACACAAAAAAAGAAAATTAACGGGAGCAAAAGCCAAACCGTAAGAAACCACATTTTTCTGTGCGTCTTTCAAACTTTTGATTGTGAGATTTTTTTGCATTTGATCTTGATCCAAACCGGTCATTACAATGGTGATGAACATACCACTGAAAAACTGTTTGAAAAAATTTTGCGTACTTCGCCAATCATCGAAAACGAAAATGCGCGAATGCGGACTGTTTTTAATGGCAGCAACCGTATCGCTAAAACCAAAATTAAGTCGAGACGTAATTTCAAAAATAATAAGGACCAATGCCGTAAGAAAAAGCAATGTCTGCAACCAATCGGTCCAGATAATGGTTTTGATGCCGCTTTTATGACTGTACATCCATATAACCAAAATAATTCCGATGACGGTAACCACAAACGGGATACCCCATGCATCAAAAACCATCGACTGAAGAATAAACGCCACCAAATAAAGCCGAGCAGCAGCTCCCACTATCTTCGATATCAGAAAAAACCAAGCTCCCGTTTTATAGGATTTGGGACCATAACGTTGATCGAGATAACCGTAAATGGTAGTCAAATTGAGTTTGTAATACAAGGGAAGCAAAACATACGCAATGACAAGGTACCCGAAGAAAAAGCCGAAAACCATCTGCATGTAGGTCATATCCAGGTTCCTAACCATTCCGGGTACCGATATGAAAGTAACTCCGGAAATGGAAGTGCCAATCATGGCAAAAGCCACCACATACCATTTGGATTGCTTATTGGCACGAAAAAAAGCCTCGTTATCGGCACCTTTTCGACTCGTTAAATACGAGATCAGCATCAATAATCCCAAATAGAGGACTATCACAATCAGGATAAAAGCTCCCTGCATACCTCTTTGGTCATAAATTCATAAAATAATTCGTCAATTCGGGGAAAGAATCGAATTTTAATGCGTAATTGTCGGTTTCTCCAAATCCGTAACTCACATAAACAAATGGCACTCCGGCCTTAGCCGCTTCACGACTATCGGAATCGGTATCTCCTATGTAAACGGGTGATTGAAGGCGATTTCTATCTATCAATAATTTCAGATTGAAGCTTTTGGGTTGAAAATTCTGACCATGTTCCATATAATCCGTAAAGAGGTGACGCGTGCCGGTATAATTCATGAAATTCGGTATCCCCCCCTTTTCACAATTGCTCAGCATAAAAAGTTTGTATTTGGTTGCCAATTTTTCCAACCCTTCACGAACTCCCGGAAATATTTTGGGCGTCATGGTTTTCGTTAACGACTGATAGGCTTCCACAATAGCATTAAACAATTCTTTCTCTTCTTCGGGAGAAATTTCCGGAAAGAACCTATTGAGCATTTTCCCAATTTCCTTACCCATCAAACCAACCAAATCTTCTCTGCGAAGACGCAAATCGTATCCCTTTGCTTCTAAACCTTTGTTCCAGGCAGCAACATAAGTATCGACATTATCCCAAAGAGTGCCGTCTCTATCGAAAATTAAACTATCGGGTTTCAACATTTTATGGTTCTAAAAATTTTTTAAACACAAAAATACGCAACTCTCACTGAAAAGTCAACCAAATAAACGTTAAAAACAATTTCCATTAACAATATTGCCCATATGGGTGAATGAAAAATAGATTATCTTTGTGATGAAAAGAAATCCTTTTCTGTGTATCTTAGGTAACCACATAAAAAACAAAGAAAAAAATGAACGATTTTGCAAACGAAGACGCGCTTGTGCTATTTTCCGGAGGACAAGATTCCACTACGTGTCTCTATTGGGCCAAAAAACATTTTCGCAACGTACATACGGTCTGCTTCTTTTATGGGCAGCGACATTCACCGGAAGTGGAAAATGCACAACGTATTGCCGAAATGGCCGGAGTCTCTTTTCAAGTACTTGATACCCCTATTATTTCGCAACTTGCGCCCAACTCGCTTACCGATCTTTCCCTTGAAATGGACGAAGAAAAACCTGCAAATTCCTATCCCAACACGTTTGTTCCCGGGCGCAACATGCTGTTCCTCACTTATGCGGCCGCCATCGCTTATGCGAAAAATATCCGACATCTTGTAACAGGTGTTTCTCAGACCGATTACAGCGGCTATCCCGATTGCCGGGACACTTTTATTCGTTCGCTGAATGTGTCGCTCAATTTGGCTATGGAAAGACAGTTTGTCATCCACACACCTCTGATGTGGCGTACTAAAGCACAAGTATGGCAATTGGCCGATGAATTGGGTGTCTTCGATTTGGTGCGAAATGAAACCCTTACCTGTTACAACGGCATAAAAGCCGAGGGCTGTGGCCATTGTCCGGCCTGCAAACTACGAAATAAAGGCTTGGAAGAATACCTTTCTTTTAAAGAAAAGAATAAGAAATTTGGGAATTAGAAATAACGAAAAGCGATCTATCGAAAAAACAACGCTTTAAATAGGATAAAAATGGAACAAGACAAGCTAAACCTTCTGGGTAAAAAAACTGAATATAAAACAGATTATGCTCCAGAAGTTCTGGAAACATTCACAAATAAGCATCAGGATCACGATTATTGGGTAACGTTCGACTGCCCCGAATTTACCACGCTTTGCCCCATCACCGGGCAACCCGACTTTGCCACCATCCGCATCGATTATATCCCCGACACGAAGATGGTGGAAAGCAAAAGCTTAAAGCTCTATTTGTTTAGTTTCCGCAACCACGGAGCGTTTCATGAAGATTGCGTCAATGTCATCATGAAAGATCTCATTCGGCTGATGGATCCAAAATATATTGAAGTGACGGGCATTTTTACGCCACGTGGCGGCATCAGCATTTACCCCTACACCAATTATGGCCGTAAGGGAACGAAATACGAAAAGCTGGCTCAAGACCGATTATTTAATCATACGTTTCCTTTATAAGAAACACGCAACGGAATTTAAATAAAGCAAAGCATTTATTCTGTTTTTTCATTCTTTGGTTGGTAATACCGAACCCAATCGATATACATTTCGGCAGGCAATGAAGCCGGATCTACAGGACCTGCCCATGCATTACCCAATTGCATAGCCATGAGTAGATAAAATTCATTGTCGTTGAAAGGAAATTGTCCACCTTCTATTGTTTCAACGCGCGGATATGTTTTCGTGTGCACACTATTCACAAAAAACACCAAACTGTCCGGGTATTTTTCAAATGCATATACATTATAATCATTCATGTCAATCGTAACAACGACACTATTCGCAACCGGTTTATCTCGAATACCAAGAACATCCGTATAATGGGAATGCACGGTTTGATAAATATATTTATCAAAATTGATTCGCTCCATAATGTCGATTTCCCCTCCTTTTATTCCACTATCGTCTGCGGGAAACATCCAAATTCCCGAATGAGCGCCTTGAGCTCCGACTAATTTTGCTCTAATTTCAAGACGACCGAAATCGAATGTCCTTTTCCCTTTTGTATAAACTCCACCGGTAAGATAAGGTGCCGTATCGTTGGGTAAAACCGTATTTTGTATTCCTCGCAAAATCAAATTCCCGCCACGAACTTCACAAACAGACTCATAATCGCTCATGTACCTATTCCAATCACTTCTCCCACGTGGAATCTTTGACCAACTGATTGTATCCAGCCACCCGTCCCGATTAAAATTATCTTCCCATACCAACGTCCACTTACCGGACTCTTTCTTATCTGAACATGCCACAAAAGGCAATACAAGAAGAAGAATAAATAAAATGTTACTTTTTTTCATAAAATTCATTTTTTAATTACGCCACAAATATATGAAATAAAACAGTAAACCGTAGAAAAATGTATTTTTTTATTACCTTTGCAATTCATTATTTTTGAAATAATAAAAAACAAACAACGTTTTATAGCTAGAAATCGAAAAGCATATGCCTGAAATTTCCGAAAGAGGGATGCAAATGCCCCCTTCGCCCATCCGAAAATTAGCTCCACTATCCGACGCTGCAAAAGCACGGGGTATAAAAGTATATCATCTCAACATCGGTCAGCCCGATTTGCCGACTCCGGAAAGTGCACTAAATGCAATACGAAACATTCAACATAAAGTTCTGGAGTACAGTCCGAGCGATGGGTATCGATATTACAGGGAAAATTTGGTCAACTATTACGCAAAATACGATATCGATCTTGATCCCGATGATATTATCATTACCGCCGGAGGTTCGGAAGCGGTTTTATTTGCATTTTTGGCTTGCTTGAATCCCGGTGACGAAATCATCATCCCCGAGCCGGCATATGCAAACTATATGGCATTTGCAGTATCCACGGGAGCTGTTATTAAAACGATTCCTTCTTTTATGGAAACAGGGTTTGCCCTGCCTCCCATAAAAGAATTCGAAAAGCTGATCGATTCGCGTACCAAAGGAATATTAATCTGCAATCCGAATAATCCCACAGGGTATGTATATACACCCGAGGAAATGGATCAGATTAAGGAAATGGTAAAAAAATATAATTTATACTTGTTTTCCGACGAAGTATACCGCGAATTTATCTACACCGATATACCGTATGTTTCGGCATGCCATCTGAAAGAAATAGAAGAAAATGTAATCCTGATAGATTCCGTTTCCAAAAGATACAGCGAATGCGGTATTCGTATAGGTGCTCTCATCACAAAGAATAAAAAGGTACACGATACGGTAATGAAATTTTGTCAGGCACGACTGAGTCCGCCTCTTATCGGACAAATCGCAGCCAATGCATCACTTGATGAAAGCGAAACATACATGCGCCAAAATTTTGAAGAATATCGGAGTAGAAGGGATTATTTGATCGAACGACTCAATAAAATTCCCGGCGTATATTCACCCATGCCAATGGGGGCATTCTACACCTTGGCAAGCTTGCCGGTAGACGATACCGATGAATTTTGTGCATGGTGTCTGTCGGATTTTCAATATGAAGGCGAAACCATTTTCATGGCCCCTGCGTCGGGTTTCTACGTTACACCGGGATTGGGTAAAAACGAGGTACGTATTGCTTATGTACTGAACAAATCCGATCTCGACAAAGCACTTACCATTTTAGAGAAAGCATTGGAGGCTTACCCCAAAAAAAATAACGCCTTTTCCGTAAAAAATGAATACAGAGCTGTTTATAGCAAAACGGATTTATAAAGGCGACAAAAAAAACGAAAAACGCGTCTCCTCCCCTGCCATCAAAATTGCCATTGCCGGTATAGCGTTGGGATTGGCAGTGATGATTGTTGCTGTATGCATCATTATCGGTTTCAAAAAAGAGATCCGCGAAAAAGTAGTCGGCTTTGAGGCTCATATTCAGATTACCGCATTCGACAACAATAGTTTCTATGAATATCATCCCATCTCTTTCTCCGATACCCTTGCCTGCCAACTCATGAGCCATCCCGAAATACGCCATATTCAAGGGTTCATCAGTAAAGCAGGTATCATAAAAACAGATGACGATTTTCAAGGTATTGTTCTTAAAGGAGTCGGTGACGATTACGATTGGAGCTTTTTCGAAAAAAACCTCATCGAAGGTGAAGTATTTACTCCTCATGATACTTCGACGACAAATCCCGCCATTATCTCGAAAACCATTGCCGATAAGCTTCGGTTAAAGTTGGGCGACAGTTTTACTGCCTATTTTGTACAAGACCCCGTTCGCGCCCGTCGATTCAAGATTACGGGCATTTACCAAACCAATTTCGAAGACTACGACAAATTATATGTCATTACCCAAAAAAATATTCTGGCCAAATTGAATGGTTGGGATAACGATATGGTAAGCGGGATTGAAGTTTTAGTGAAAGATTTCAATAAACTCGACCGGATTGCTCAAGACCTGTTTTTCGAAATGTCGTACTATAAAGATCGACTCGGAAATACATTATTTGCACGATCCATAAAGGACATTAACCCTATGATATTTAATTGGCTGAGTTTACTTGACATGAACGTATGGGTCATTATTATCTTGATGATCGTTGTTTCGGGATTTACCATGATTTCGGGTTTGCTCATCATTATTCTGGAACGAACCAATATGATTGGTATGCTAAAAGCAATGGGAGCAAGGGATTTCAGCATTAGAAAAGTTTTTCTCTATTTATCGGCTTTTCTCATCGGACAAGGAATGTTGTGGGGAAATATTATCGGTTTGTCTCTTTGTTTTATTCAAGACAAATTTCACATTATTAAACTAAATCCTTCCGTATATTACCTTTCGGCCGTTCCTATCGATATGAATGCACTTTATCTTATTCTGCTTAATTTGGGAACACTCATCGTATCTTTACTCATGATGATAGGACCTTCGTATCTGGTTGCCAAAATCACGCCGGCAAAATCCATTCAATTCGAATAAAAAAACAGACGATCCGCAATGAACCGTCTGAATGCAAGGGAATACATTTTTCTGTTATTCTGTAAGAATCACAGGTTTATAATAACCAATATCTTCCATACGCGATTTGGTCACGAAATTGTAATTTTTAATGACTTCTACTTGGGCATAATGAATATACACTTCGGCAGAACGACGGAATAATTGAGGATTTCTATTGGCATCCTGCAATAAAAGATAACCCATGATAATGTGTCCGGCACTTTCCACCAAACGACGGGCATGAAAATCGAAATATTCCTCGTCTTTTTTCGAAGTAAGAATTCCAACCTGTTTTTCATACATTTGCGTCATTCTCGAAAGCGAACGTTTTAAAGGTTCCAATTCGGGAATAACCGACATGGTCTCATATTCTTTGATTCGTTGCAGATAGGTCCCTGTGGTGACGTGACGAATAGCTGCAACAACCTGCAATTGCGTTGTCCCTTCATAAATATTGGTAATACGGGCATCGCGATACAATCGTTCGCACTTATAATCCTTCATATATCCCGATCCACCATGTACCTGAATAGCATCATAGGTATTCTGATTGGCAAATTCGCTGGACATCGCTTTACCCAGTGGCGTAAAAGCATCGGCCAAACGGGAATAATACTTCAACTCCTTTCGTTCTTCAGGAGTCAATTTCCGTTCTCTCGAAATATCTTCCAGTGTTTTATACATATCCACAAAACGACATGTTTCATATAACAACGAACGCGAAGCATCGGTTTTGGCACGTATATTGGCAATCATTTCGTATACAGCGGGAAACTCAATAATTGCTTTCCCAAACTGACGGCGTTCAATGGCATAATTATAAGCTTCGCGATAAGCCGCTTCGGAAATACCAACCGATTGGGCCATAATTCCCAGTCGGGCTCCGTTCATTAGCGACATTACATATTTAATCAGACCCAGTCGACGTGAACCCACCAATTCGGCTTTGGCATTTTTGAAAACCAACTCACATGTGGGAGCTCCCTTGATACCCATTTTATTTTCGATGCGGCGTACCGTAACTCCTCCATTGTTTTTGTCATAAATAAATAACGACAACCCACGTGCATCCTTCGTTCCTTCTTCCGAACGTGCCAGCACCAGATGAATATGAGAATCGCCATTAGTAATAAATCGTTTCACACCATTTAGATACCACTGATCCTCTGCTTCGTTGTAAGTTGCTTTTAACATGACAGACTGTAAATCCGATCCCGCATCGGGTTCGGTAAGGTCCATCGACATGGTTTCGCCTTTTATAATGCGGGGCAAATATTTATTTTTCTGCTCTTCACTTCCAAACTCGTAAATGGTTTCGCCACAATCTTGCAACATCCAAATATTCTGAAAACTGGCATCGGCGCGGCTTACGATCTCGGCAGACATCATATAAGGAACCATCGAAAAATTCAATCCGCCATAGCGACGTGGGAATGTCATTCCCATCAATTCCGCTTTAACAAGTGCATCTAAATTTTCTTGCGTTTGAGGAGCATATTGTACCCGTCCATTATGAAGCGTAGGGCCGGTTTTATCTACTTCTTCGGCATTCGGTTCGATAATTTCTCCACAAATTTCGCCTACTACTTCGAGCACTTTTTCGTAACTATCCAACGCATCTTCGAAATCGAGCGGAGCATAATCGTAAGTATTTTTGTCAATATAATTTTTCTCTCTCAATTCAACAATACGTTTCATCAAAGGATGATCAAGATAATGTTTAAATTGTGGTGTATCGGTAAAAAAATTAGCCATTGTACTCTATTTTTATCTTCAGAAAAGTTATTTTGTATTTTTCTTGTAATATTTAATCATTTTGGGAATCACATTCTCGACCTCACCAACGATCACATAATCGGCAATATTGTGTATAGGTGCATTGGGATCGCTGTTGATGGAAATAATGATTGAACTATCCTGCATCCCGGCAATATGCTGAATCTGTCCCGAAATTCCACATGCAATATATAGTTTGGGACGAACCGTCACACCGGTTTGTCCTATCTGGCGTTCATGTTCGGCAAATCCGGCATCAACCGCTGCTCGCGATGCCCCTACTTCTCCCCCAAGAAGATCGGCCAGTTCGTAAAGCAACTGAAAATTTTCTTTTGAACCTACCCCATATCCTCCCGATACAATAATAGAAGCATTTTTTATATTTACTTTTGGTTTCTCCACATGCCGCTCGATAATGGATACTACAAAATCTTTATCCGAGACATATTCATCAACATTGTGTTTCACTATTTCTCCACTATAGTGAGGATCATAAATTTCTTTTCTCATCACTCCTTCACGCACGGTGGCCATTTGAGGACGATGTTCCGGATTAACGATCCATGCTACAATATTTCCACCGAAAGCAGGACGAATCTGATACAACAGGTTTTTATACACTTTTTTTGTTCTCACATCCACGTGATCGCCTATTTCCAGCGAAGTACAGTCTGCTGTAAGTCCGCTCCTCAGAGCAGAAGACACACGCGGCGCCAAATCGCGTCCAACAACAGTTGCGCCCAATAAAGCAATCTGGGGCTTTTCTTCTTTAAAAAGTTTTACAAGAATAGAAGCATGAGGCAATGTAGTATAAGGAGATAAACGCTTATCGCTAAAAATGTGCAAAACGTCAACACCATATGGGAAAACCTGTTTTTCTACTGTTTCCAAATGATCACCAACCGCTACAGCTTCAAGTTTACATCCAAGCTGCTTGGCAAGTGAACGTCCCTTGGTTAACAATTCAAGGCTTACATCGGCAACCACGCTATCTTCTATTTCCAAATATACAAATATATTGTCCATTTTCGCAGTGTTTATTTAACCTATTGTATGATTTCTTATTAGTTCTTTCATCAGTTCATCAATCTCTTCATCGCTATCAGTCAAGCGCTTGCTTTCTTTTGCTTGAAAAACCACATTTTCAATCTTTTTAACCTTCGTTGGTGAACCTGCCAACCCACACAATTTCGGATCGGCACTTACATCTACAGCACTCCACTCGGTAAGGTTAAGATATGGACGGCTGCTATAAAGATCAATATAATCAATATTTTCTGCCTGTCGCTCCGTAATGGTTTTAGCGTGTTTGTATTTCTGCAACAACTTGGCATTACGCGGTCGGCAGGGCCATGCAGAATTGTTTACCGTTACCAATGCAGGAAGAGGAGATTCAACTATTTCAATCCCATTATCCAAGCGGCGTTTTACTCTCATCTTTTCCGAATCGATTTTCTGAATTTCCTCAACGTACGTAACCTGAGAAATTCCCATTTTCTCGGCTACCTGAGGTCCCACTTGTGCTGTATCGCCATCGATAGCTTGACGCCCTGCAAGAATAAGATCAAAATTGCCAATTTTTCGAATTGCCATAGAAAGAGCATAAGAAGTAGCCAACGTATCGGAACCGGCAAATGCCCTATCTGTAAGCAAAACTCCATCGTTGGAACCACGAAACAATCCTTCACGAAGAATTTCAGCTGCACGTACAGGACCCATTGTCAATACGGTAATTTTTGAACCCGGATACTGATCTTTAATCCCTAATGCCTGTTCCAAGGCATTCAAATCTTCAGGATTAAAAATAGCGGGCAAAGCGGCCCTATTCACTGTTCCATCGGCTTTCATTGCATCTTTCCCTACATTTCTCGTATCGGGAACTTGCTTAGCCAATACAATAATATTAAAAGTCATTTTTCGATGTGTTTTTAAACATTTTGAAAGCGACAAAGATAAAGAAAGAATTCAGGTTGACCAATATTTTTTATCGGAAGTTGGCAAAAAATAGCATCTTATCGCCTATATTCGAATCCGATTCAAAAACATTTCCTTTACGTTAAACAGGATAAAAAATCGATGGTCTAGAAGTTGAAAAAGATTTTTTTTATGTTTTTTAAAAAGAATCCCGAAATTGTATCTATTTTTGCATTGAGAAAAATAATGCAATCTAAGCTATGATACACTATTTTTCTTATTTTTGATCCGGAAAAAAGTTCTACTAAAACAAATCCCTTCATGAATAAAAAAAGATTTATTCCTCTTCCCTATATTTTCCTACTTATTCTTTTTACGAACAGTTGTGCAGGAATTCGATATATGACGGTTGAGACACAAGAACCGGCCCGGCTCACGTTGCCGGAAAATATACGTTCGCTTTTAATTGTAAATAATGTAGTACAACAACCCGACGAGGTGTGTCATAGAAAAAAACCTTTGGGAAAAAAAGAATTCGAACCGGTAAAAGTAAGTACCGACAGCGCATCTATCTACTATACCGAAGCTTTAACGCAATTTTTATCGGAAGAACACTATTTCGATACCGTAATTCTTTACAATAAACCGTTGCGCGCAGACACCAACTTTTGGGAAGAAAAACCCATCATGCCCGAAAAAATGAACGAACTACGAAAAGAAACCGAGACCGATGCCGTGGTTTCTCTCGACAAATTGATCCTACAAACTGAGTGGAACGACCTATTTATGCAAGAAGGTTATATCTATGCATCAATGACGGGTAAAATCTATTCCATACTACGGGTTTACATGCCAACACCGGATGGAAAAATTCCTGCGATCCATTTCACGGATAGTTTGCGTTGGGAGGGTTTTGACATACCCTATGACGATGGCATGGCTTATGCCAATTTGATTATACCTCCTCCCGAAGAAGCAATGAAACAACTGGCTGTTTATGCCGCAGAAAAAATGGTAAACGTTTTTGTGCCTCATTGGGAAATGCAAAACCGTTGGTACTACACGCTCAACAATAAGTTGATGCGTGAAGGTGAAGCTTATGCAAAATCGGCCGATTGGACCAAAGCTATCCTGAAATGGCAAACATTTTACAATAAAGAAGAAAATAAGCTGAAAAAAGCCAAAGCTGCCAGCAATATTGCATTTGCTTATGAAATGTTGGGGGAAATGGACAAAGCATTTGAGTGGATAACGCTCTCTTTGCACCTATTCGAAGAATCTCTTTCACCGAATTCACTTGATAGAAAACGGGCCGAATTGTATAAAAATGAAATAAAAAGAAGAAGAGATCATGCGGTCAAACTCGATATGCAAATAAATAGATGAATCAATGAATAGCTTAATATCAACATTTTTCATCAAAAAAATAATTCATTCGCTGGTAAATTAAAAAAAATATATTACCTTTGTCGAAGAATCTTCAAGGTAAAGAATGAAAACATCCTTCTGTTCTCATTTCAATATCAATTAAATTCCATTTTTTAATTCGATTTTATATTAATTTATAATTTATTATTACATCGTTATATGTTGTTGAATTGAGTTCCACTCCAAAAAACAACGCATTACCAAAATAAAACAAATACACATTATTTTTTAATTTATTAAACCCTAAAAAATCAATACAATTTAGATGGCTTATAATATTATTGAGCTTAACGAAAAGCTTATCACAGAATTACGTGCTCTTGCCAGAGAAATGGGCATTCGACGCCCCGATGCATACAAAAAAGAAGAACTAATCTATAAAATTCTTGACGAACAAGCTATTGCCGAAACAAAAAAATTAAAAGAAAATCATTCGGCAAAACAAACAAAACAAGAGCAAGCTAAGGCAGAAACAAAACCACAGGTTAAAAACAATACACGTGGTAGGCGAAAAAAAACGGAAGAAACCGATCATAAAGAAATCAAGGAAGTCAAAGACAAGGAAGTCAAAGACAAGGAAGTCAAAGACAAGGAAGTAAAAGAAACAAAACCAACCCAACCTACAGCCAAAAAAGAAGTAAAAAAACCGGAATCATCTACATCAACAACTACACCTGAAAAGGTTGCTGATAAACAAAGTGCCAAGAATTCACAAAAGATTATTCCAAATTCAAAATCCACACCGATTCAAGCAAATAAAACATCGGCTGAGGGCGAAAAAAACGAAAAAGAAACTGTCGAAAAAACAGCATCTAAGCCGAAACAATTGGTTTTCAGATCAAAAAAACATCGCAACGAAGAAAAGTCCAACACACCTGAAGTAAAACTTCCTCCGGTAGTAGCAGAAAACACGAGTAGCGGAAATCAACCAAACACAGATGTCGATACGCCTACAATTACCGAAAAACCTTCCTTGGAAGAATTGATTACCCCTTCTCCGGTACAACCTCGCCAACAATCGCAACCTAAAAATCAACACACTGCTCCACAACAGGATCAGGCGCAAAAAGAAAAAGAACCTCTTTTTGATTTTGACGGCATATTGGTTGGATCGGGGGTATTGGAAATTATGCCTGAAGGGTATGGCTTTTTGCGTTCGTCAGACTATAACTACATATCTTCACCGGACGATATTTATGTTTCGCAATCGCAAATACGCTTATTCGGACTAAAAACCGGTGACGTGGTAGAAGGCCCTATTCGCCCGCCAAAGGAAGGCGAAAAATATTTCCCTCTGGTAAAAGTAGATAAAATCAACGGACGCAATCCCGAAGAAGTACGCGACCGCGTTCCTTTTCATCATTTAAAGCCCCTGTTTCCTACTGAAAAGTTCAATCTTACAAAAGGGCACAACGATAATCTCTCGTGCCGTATTGTCGATCTTTTCACTCCCATAGGAAAAGGTCAGCGCGGTTTAATCGTAGCTCAACCCAAAACGGGAAAAACCATGCTGCTGAAAGATATTGCCAACGCCATTGCCGACAATCATCCCGAAGTGTATATGATCATCCTTTTGATCGATGAACGTCCCGAAGAAGTTACCGATATGGAGCGAAGCGTAAATGCCGAAGTTATCGCTTCTACTTTCGATGAACCGGCCGATCGACACGTAAAAATTGCTGAAATCGTTCTTAGTAAGGCTCAACGCATGGTAGAATGTGGACACGACGTAGTGATTCTGCTCGATTCCATTACACGCCTTGCCCGTGCATACAACACCGTACAGCCGGCCTCAGGAAAAGTATTGTCCGGAGGTGTAGATGCAAACGCACTACATAAGCCCAAACGATTTTTTGGTGCAGCACGAAATATCGAAAACGGAGGGTCGCTCACCATTATCGCCACTGCACTGATTGACACAGGGTCGAAAATGGATGAAGTTATCTTTGAAGAATTTAAAGGTACCGGCAATATGGAGCTTCAACTCGATCGCAAACTATCCAACAAACGTATCTTCCCCGCAGTGGATATCAATGCATCCAGCACACGTCGCGACGATCTTCTGTTGCCTGAGGATACGTTAAACAGAATGTGGATATTGCGCAATTTCTTGGCAGATATGAATTCGCTTGAGGCTATGGAATTTTTATTGACAAGGTTGAAACGCACCAAAAACAACGAAGAATTCCTTCTCTCGATGAATGATTAAATTCATCACTTTCCCTCCATCCGAATATCGGGTGGATAAACGATATCATCCAAAAAAAGAGCATTGGCAGGGGCAGATGTCCCTGCTAAACTACGATTTTTAGCTTCAATTATATGGCGGAAATCTTCTTCGCCTAATCGTCCACGACCCGCTTCAAGCAATGTCCCCACAATTGCCCTTACCATATTTCGAAGAAAACGGTTGGCAGTAATCGTAAATACGTAATCGTTTGCCGTTTTTTCCCAAAAAGCTTCTTTTATCCGGCAATTGTTGGTTTTAACATTGGAATGCAGTTTGCGAAAACTGGTAAAATCTTCGTATTCTTTCAATATTTCGCACAACTTATTCATCAATGAGATATCGGGGACAAAGAAAACCCGATGTTTCAACTCATAAAGAAAAGGATCTTTTTGCGTTGTTACATAATATTTATATGTGCGTGAAATCGCACTAAAACGGGCATGAATATCGGGCTTTACTTGATAAATGTCTTTAACGGCAATATCTTTGGGCAGAAAACCATTCAATTTCACGATAAGGTCTTCTCCATCAAAAAAGTCTCCCTCCCAATCGAAATGGGCAACCATTTTTTTAGCATGAACCCCGGCGTCAGTACGCCCGGCACCAACAATTGCAATGGGCTTACGCAGCAAAGTACTCAAGGCTTCCTGCATCTTTTGCTGTACACTTATCCCATTCGGTTGAACCTGCCAACCGACATAATTTTTTCCGTTATATGCAAAAACAATAAAGAAACGCTTCATTCATCGACCCTTACCGTAATATGAAAACAAGCTTGTTTGCGTTCGTGTTTCACATAGCAACGTTGTTGATTTTTCAAATCGAATAAAACTTGTGCCAAAACTAATTTCAGCCGCTCGGGCAATACTTGATTCACCGAATCGGCATCAATGGGGTAAAAACGTTTCCATGAAATATCGAAAGTAGTTCCGTATCGGTGTGGCGAATTATCAATGGCATTGATATTTCGTCCAAATAAATCCAACGCATCTTCATCGGTACGTGTAACACTAGTAAGATAAAGTTTATAAAGTGGCAATTCTTTACGGTAAAGCGAGTCTCTGAAGTTTTGAGCAATATCCACCAACAGTTTTGCTGCCGAGGGCACTAAAAAAGGGATAGAATGAGAAAGAGGGTATGTTTTATAGAGTTCGAGTTCATCGGGTAAACGCACGAGTTTATTTTTCAACAACAATGTGTCATCTCGCGTTTCCATAGGTTTTATGCCATTTTTGATAGCCGAGGCCAAGTGAACGTCGGGAAAATCGTTGAATTCTCTGTTGTAATTTCCTGTAAAGCGAGTCTTCCTCTCCCGGATTACGGGCACAATTTTATCCGATTTTTCACCGGATTCCGCTTTCCCTTTATTGCAAGCAATAAAAAATAACGCAATACACACGCAACCTATTATCCCTTTAACATACTTCATAAAGTACACTTATCTCTCTTCAATTTTCATTTGTTCATTTCCCTTAATCGGATCTTTGTGATGACCTGCTTGGTATTTAAAGGGAAATCGCCTTCCATCATCCATGCATAATAACTCGGTTCTTTTTTAAAAACCTCTGCAACGGCTTTCCCTTTATGTTTCCCAAAATTGAAAACTTCTACACCCTTTTCATTCAACACAATTCTCCCTGCAAAATCGACATTATCGTTGAAACTCGAAAATTCTTTTGATAGCACATTGATATCATTCACCAAATCGGGATATCTTTCGAGTTGCGATTTCAACACTTCATACGTTGCCACAGCATCTGCTTCTGCCGAATGCGCATTGTCCAATTCTTTGTCGCAATAAAATCGATAGGCTGCTTCCAAGGTACGCTGTTCTTTTTTGTGAAAAATAATTTGTACATCTACAAACTTGCGCTTGCTTATATCGAATTCTACCCCTGCTCGAAGAAATTCCTCTGCAAGCATCGGCACATCAAAGCGACTGGAATTGAAACCTGCCATATCGCACCCCTCTAAAAAATCGGCAAGTGTTTTTGCCAATTGTTTAAAAGTTGGGCAATCTTTTACATCCTCATCGGTAATCCCATGAATAGCAGTAGATTCTTCGGGAATATGCATTTCGGGATTAATACGATACGTTCTTATTTCTTCCTTTCCGTTAGGATAAACTTTTAAAAAAGACGCCTCCACAATTTTGTCTCTGGAAATATTGATTCCCGTAGTCTCCAAATCGAAAAAGACCAATGGATTTTTTAAATTTAGTTTCATATTGTTTACTCGTTCAACATCATCGGCATTAATAATACCAACATATCTTCATTTTCTTCATTTTCTTCTTCCTCTTCCGGAAGAATGATGCATGCGCGTGAAGGATCGGAAAGTTCCAAACGAACATCTGTAGAAGGGATATTATTGAGAATATCGATCAAAAAAAACGATCTAAATCCGATATTCATTGCATTTCCTTCGTAATTACACGGGATAATTTCTTCCGCGGCCGTAAGATAATCGATATTTTGAGCTGAAGCCACTATTTTATCTTGTGAAAATTGCAGTTTAACAAGACTGCTCGATGGATCGGAAAAAACAGATACCCTCTTCATCGCACTTAAGAAAGCAAGCCGGTCAAGTACAACATGATTGGGATTGTTTTGAGGAATAACGGAATTATAGTTTGGATAACGTCCTTCCACAAATCTACAAACCATCGTATATTTGGGTGCAGTTATGTATGCATTGTTTTCGTCGAACTTAATTATCACTTCGCCCGATTCCCGCGGGAGCAATGATTTTAGCAAATTTGCCGGCTTTTTGGGCAGAATAAACGATGAATCCACCTCTCCTTTTGCTTTCTTGGTTATTATACGCACCAATTTATGTCCATCGGAAGCAACGAAAGTAAGATCCTCAGGTGTGAGATCGAAAAAAATACCGCTCATTACAGGACGAAAATCATCATCTGCCGCAGCAAACAAACTACGATTAATCCCCTCGAACAACACTTGAGCATCCAGCGTAACGGTTGAAGCCGAATCGCTCAAAGGCTTCGGCTGTGGATATTCATCTCCCTTTAATCCCACGAAATTGTATTTCCCGTTGTAATAATAAATATATACTTCCAACGTTTCATCGTTTATATCAATCGTTAACGGTTGATTGGGCAATTCTCTCAGCGGGTCAAGCAAATTTTTGGCATTAATTGCCACCTTTCCATTTCCTTCCACATTGCTTACTTCCACAAAAGTCTCCAACCGTACTTCATTATCCGCTGCTGTAAGCATCAATTTATTTCCTTCCAAAGAAAGTAAAAAACAATCCAATATAGGGAGATTGCTTTTTGGATTAATAACTCTGCTTATTGCTTGCAGAGGCTCGTACAAAGCTGCACTTGATACTACAAATTTCATAGGATGTGATTTTTTATAATGATTTATGTTTTTAATTCGATTGAACAAATATATAAAATTATCTTTGAGTGAAAGCCGGTTTATCCAATTTTTTTATTTCGCGGATGATGTTCAATAATCTCTTGTCTGAGGAAATTACGGTCGATATGAGTATATATTTCCGTTGTGGTAATTTTTTCATGTCCTAGCATTTCCTGAATAACTCGGATATTGGCCCCCCTCTCTAATAGATGAGTGGCAAATGAATGCCTAAAAACATGCGGACTGATTTTCTTCTTCAAATTTGCAGCTTCGGCATATTGCTGAGTATAATGATATATCGTTATTCGTGAAATGGCCGATCCTCTTGAACTCAAAAAAACAACATCCTCGTGTCCTTTTTTGACTTTCATCTGTTTTCGGTAAAGAAGATAGTCGTTTATTTTTTGAATGGCAACATCCGAAATAGGAACTAGGCGCTGTTTGCTGCCTTTCCCTTCTACACGAATAAACCCCTCGTCAAAAAAAAGATCCGAAAACTTCAGATTAATAAGTTCCGAAACACGCAATCCACAACTATAAAGCGTTTCGATAATGGCATAATTTCGTGTACCTTCTACGGTCGAAACATCAATTACGCCCAAAATAGAATCGATTTCCTCGAGAGAAAGCACCACCGGCAGTTTTAATCCAATTTTCGGAACTTCCAACAATTCGCCCGGATTATCCGATATATACTCATTCAACACAAGAAACCTGAAAAAAGATTTTACTCCCGATATGATTCGAGCTACCGAACGTGAAGCAATCTTCCGTTCATACAACTCGGCCACGAATTCTTCCAGATGATTATACGTTATGGTTTGATAAGTAAGTTGACGTGCTTCAACAAAAGCGTTAAATTTCCGTAGATCGGTCAAATAAGCATTTAGGGTATTTTTCGACAAATTTTTCTCCAGCAGTAAATACCGTTTATATTCATCAATAAGAGAATTGTGTTCCATTTTATTTTTACTGTTCTTCTCTTTTTTCCTTTTCCAATTCTTTTGGCAACATCAATGCCGAATAGAACAAAAAAACCATCGCAATAAGCATGACCATCGGCCACTCGTTGCGTTGACGAAACATAAAGTAAGTAGACACCGCCATAAATGCGCAAGATAGCAGCTGAAAATTATATAATCGTTTTCCACGATTACTTTTGCCCGGATACGGAGTTAGTAGGGTAATTACGGTAAAGGTTATGACCCCCACTCCCATTATCCAAGGAACAACAGTTGGCATAAAACGATAACCCGCTGCAGCCAATAAAATGATTACTCCGGAAATTCGAAAAACAGTGTCTTTTATCTTGTTCATAAATATCTCTTTATATCTTTGTATTACTCGATAATGAAAACTTCTTCGTTTTCTTTTTTCATCAAATAATTTTCACGGGCAAATTTTTCAAGGTCATCTTTGTTGGATTGAAGTTCATCCAATTTCGTTTTATTGGTATCGATCTGAGCACGGTAAAATTCAATCTGTTTTTCCAATTCCTTTATTTGCCGATTATACTGTGCTTTTTTCAAAAGGCTGCTGTCGCTAAAGAAAAAAAGCATCGCAATCAACGCCGTAACAATAAAAAATTGATAACGATTCAATCCCGCTATTTTCTTATGCTTTTTATTTTCGCCCCCATCCATGATCGAGCAATTTGTTTTCTCTTGCAAAAATAACAATATTTTCAAGTATTGATGCGATCTTTACCCGAAAAAAAAAAGATATTCCCGAATTTTTCGGCGAAATTTCAATAAAATAGGTTATCTTTACAACCCTATTGGAAATTTTCACTTTAATACATATGAGAAAAAAAGTACTCCTTACTACACTTGTTTTCTTTTTTACTGCTTATCACGCATTTGCGTGTACAAACTTTCTTATTGGCAAAAAAGCATCCAACGATGGATCTACATTGATTTCATATGCTGCCGATTCTTTCAGTTTATATGGAGAACTTTATCATTGGCCGGCAAGAACCTACAAACCCGGCGAAATGCTCGATATATATGAATGGGACACGGGGAAATACCTAGGAAAAATACCCCAAGTATCTCGGACTTATAATGTAATCGGGAACATAAACGAATTTCAGGTAGCGATTGGAGAAACCACCTTTGGGGGAAGAACCGAATTGGTTGACACCACCGGGATCATCGATTATGGAAGCCTTATGTACATCGCTTTACAAAGATCGAAAACCGCTCGCGAAGCCATAAAAATAATGACCGACTTAGTTGCAGAACACGGTTACTATAGCGAAGGGGAATCTTTCTCAATCGCCGATCCCAATGAAATCTGGATCATGGAAATGATTGGGAAAGGACAGGAAAACAAAGGCGCCGTTTGGGTTGCTATACGCATTCCCGACGATTGTGTTTGTGCTCATGCCAATCATGCAAGAATCCATCAATTTCCTTTGAACGATCCCGAAAATTGCCTCTATGCTCCGGATGTAATTTCCTTTGCACGTGAAAAAGGATACTTCAATGGGGACGACCATGAATTCAGTTTTTCAAAAGCATATGCTCCTCTTGATTTTGGGGCATTGCGTTTTTGCGAAGCTCGTGTATGGTCTTTTTTCAACCATGTAAACAAAAACATGGCCCAATACGTTACCTATGCAAAAGGAGAAACAACAAACCCTATGCCCCTTTACATTCGTCCCGATCGAAAAATATCGGTTGAGGACGCTCATGCATACATGCGCGACCATTACGAAAACACCGACCTCGACTGGCGATTCGATGTGGGTGCAGGTCCTTTTAACTGTCCTTACCGCTGGTCTCCACTAACGTGGGAAGTCGATTCAATCGAATATTTCAATGAACGTCCCACAGCGACACAACAAACCGGGTTTTCTTTTGTTGCGCAAATGCGTTCCTGGCTACCCAACGAAATTGGCGGAATACTTTGGTTTGGTGTAGATGATGCCACTCAAAATGTTTACTATCCCGTGTATTGCGGAAACACACAAGTGCCCGAAGAGATGGCAGTAGGTAATGGCGATTTGCTGACATTTTCATGGACATCGGCTTTCTGGATACACAATTGGGTTTCGAATATGGTATACAGCAGATACAAAGACATGATTAAAGATGTGCAAAAACTTCAAAATACGCTCGAAACCGATTTTAGAAACAACCAGCCCAAGGTAGAAAAAGAAGCACAAAATTTATATGAAAAAAAGAAAACTGACGCCGTAAATTATTTGACAAATTACACCAATTCAATAATAAAAGATGGTGTTGCCCAATGGAAAAAGTTAGGCGAATACTTACTTGTCAAATACATGGACGGCGTAATAAAGAAAGAAGAAAACGGCGTGTTTAAACGAAATCCTTACGGAAAACCGACGTCACCCAACCGACCGGGTTATCCCGAAGATCACTATCGCCGAATCATTAAAGAAACAGGGAATCGTTATAAAGTTATCCCTATAAACTAAAAGTAAGAATCCAAACATATTTTAAATTATGGACGACAATACATTATTATCACTGGTAACTGCCAAAGCCCAAGAATGGCTCAAAGGCAATGACGACGCCGAAACAAAGGCAGAAGTGCAAAAAATGCTCGATAACGAAGATAAATCGCAACTCATCGATGCTTTCTATAAAGATCTGGAATTTGGAACAGGGGGGTTGCGCGGCATCATGGGTGCCGGCACCAACCGCATGAACATTTATACGGTTGGAGCGGCTACTCAGGGTCTTTCGAATTATTTGTTGGAAGAATTTTCCGATAAAGACGAAATTAAAGTTGTGGTGGGCTACGACTGTCGCAACAATAGTCGCAAATTTGCCGAAATAACCGCCAATATTCTTAGTGCCAACGGTATAAAAGTGTATCTCTTTGAGGACCTTCGGCCAACACCTGCGGTTTCTTACGCTATTCGAAAGTTAGGATGTCAAAGCGGGATTATGATTACCGCATCACATAATCCGAAAGAATACAACGGTTACAAAGTCTATTGGAACGATGGAGCACAAGTATTGGCCCCTCACGACAGAAACATTATTGCCGAGGTAAACCGGATTAAAGGAATCGATGAAATCAAATTCGAGGGGAACAAAGATTTGATCAAAATCATAGGCAAGGATATCGATATGGCATTCATTGAAGAAGTAAAAAAATTGGTTCTTTCGCCTGAAGCCATAGCACATCATAAAGACCTAAAAATGGTGTATACCCCTCTCCATGGAACCGGAATTACTCTTGTTCCTCCCACATTGGAAGCCATAGGATTTACGAATATTATCCATGTGCCGGAACAAGATGTGATAAGCGGAGATTTTCCCACAGTTGTTTCACCCAATCCGGAAGAACCCGAAGCATTGGATTTAGCCATAAAAAAAGCCATCGAAACCGACGCCGAAATCGTTATGGCAACCGACCCCGATGCCGACCGTATTGGAACAGCCATCCGCGATGCGGAAGGGAACTTCATGCTGTTGAATGGAAATCAAGCTATGCTTATTTTCTTCTATTATCTGATTACGCGAAGAAACGAACTAAACAAACTTACCGGAAAAGATTACATAGTCAAAACCATTGTTTCTACCGAACTAGTAGCTCCTATCGCACACCGTTACGGCGTGGAAATGTTCGATTGCTATACCGGATTTAAATGGATCGCCGACATTATCCGCAAAAACAAAGGACTAAAACAATTCATTGGAGGTGGGGAAGAAAGTTACGGTTTCCTTGCCGGCGATTTCGTGCGCGACAAAGATTCGGTATCGGCGTGTGCTTTGTTTGCCGAAATAGCAGCATGGGCAAAAGACAACGGAAAAACCATGTACGAACTTTTGCAAGACATATACGTAGAATACGGATATTCCAAAGAGGTAAACGTTTCATTGGTAAAGAAAGGTAAAGAAGGGGCCGATGAAATTGAGGCAATGATGAAAGAGTACCGAAGCAACCCATTCAAAACACTTGCAGGGTCGCCGGTTGTTTTAATGAAAGATTTTGTTGCTCTCGAGGCTATTGACTTTATTCACAACGAACATATTGCGCTTGAAATGCCAACTACCTCAAATGTACTTCAATTTTTCACCGAAGACGATACGAAACTGTCGATCCGTCCTTCCGGAACCGAACCAAAAATAAAATACTACATCGAGGTACACGATAAAGTAAATTCAAGAGATGAAATTGCTGAAGCCGAAAAAAAAGCACTCGAAAAAATCAATACAATTCGCAAAGAATTAAACATTTAAAAATAAAACAATGAGAAGAAGATTAACAATTGCACTTGTAGCCCATGATCAACGCAAGGCAGATATGGTTGATTGGGTTATTTATAATGCGGAGTTTTTATCGCACCATCATCTGGTATGTACCGGAACCACAGGAAGATTGGTAAAACAAGCGCTTATCAACAAAGGATTTCAACCCGACGTAGAATGCAAGAATTCGGGACCAATGGGTGGCGATGTGGAAATTGCTGCTATGGTAGTGCAAAAAGAAATCGATTTGGCTGTTTTTCTGATCGATGATCTGAATCCCCAGCCTCACGAAGCCGATATTATGATGTTGCTTCGTCAATGTCGGGTTCATAACGTGCCCATTGCATGTAATCGTTACAGTGCCGATTTAATGATCACCAGCACCTTATGGGATGATGAAACCTATGTCCCCACACCCCCTCGATACGAAAAATTTGACAGAGAAAAATTCAATCTCTGAATTTGTTTTTCTTCATAATACAGGAAACGCCGAACAAAAAAATTCGGCGTTTTCTTTTCAAATAAAAAATAATTTATTGAACGAGATTCAATTCGTCAATAACATGTGGTGCTTTCATAATTTTGTCGATCACAAAAAGCACGTAACGAATATCAACGCTGATTGTACGTTGCATTTCGGGTTCAAAAACAACATCACCGCTCAAAGCTTCCCAATTCCCATCGAACGCAAGCCCTAGCAGTTCCGCATTTCCGTTAAAGACAGGACTACCCGAATTTCCCCCGGTAATATCGTTGTCCGACAAGAAACACACATGCATCTTCCCATCCTTATCGGCATATCGTTCGAAATCGCCCTTTTTAAGTACATCCAAAATATAAGGTCGAATCTCGAATTCCGGATCGCCGGGCATTTCTTTTTCCAATATCCCTTGCGTCGTACTAAAATGATTATACCAAACAGCATCACGCGGCTGATAACCTTTTACGGTACCATAACTCAACCGTTGTGTAAAATTGGCGTCAGGATAAAATACTTTATCAGGATACATCTCCATCAGTGCCGCCATAAATTTGCGTTCACCATACAAAATTTTTTCATACGCAGGCATCATCTGCCAAGCCAATTCGTATCCCATATCTTTTACCGAAAGAGCCAACTGCATGGCAGGGTCTTTGACCAATTTTTTCACATCGGCCGTCATAAGAAAGTCGAGCAACTCATCGAGATTGATAAATTTCGAACGTTTAAACAACCAATCGGCATATTTACCGTAATTGCCCTTGAATTTTTTACGAATAGTTTTGTAAATATCGGGATGATACTGTTCCGGAACACGTTCGGCATACAATTCCATTAATGCGGCCATCACCTTTTTATCGAGATCGGGATTGTAATTTTTATAAGCATTAATGATCCGATCATTAATGAATTCTTCTTTTTCTTGTTGCGTTCCGTTTGCATCAAACTGAAGAAGGGTGTTTGCAAATCGGATGATTTCAATACCATTTTGAAATGTTTCCAAAAAATAAGTAGTGTATTTTGCCAACTCATTTGTGCTTATGTAAGCCTCTTGTAGCGTGCTCAACACATCTCCGTATTTCTCTTTGCGTTGAGGATCGCTATTGATCCATTCCTCCATGCATTTTTCCATGGATTCTTTTTTTGAAACCACATCCAATTTCACCAGTGCCTCGTTCATCCCTTTCGCATTTTTCCAGTAATTGGAACTACCGGCATATTTTGCGGAATACTTGATGCGCGTTGCATCGCTCTTCAGCATAGCTTCCCACCAAATCTTTTGTTTTACTTCCCTCACCTCGATACGGGGCTTATTTTCACACGCTATCATTTGTTTGATCCCCCATGACGAAAGATAGCGCTGTGTACGCCCGGGATAACCTATTGTCATGGCATAATCGCCGGCATCCATCCCTTTCAACGAAACAGGAACTACATATTTGGGTTTATATGGCGTATTATCATCACTGTATTCTGCCGGTTTATTGTTCCCGTCGGCATATACGCGAAACACGGAAAAATCACCCGTATGTCGAGGCCACATCCAGTTATCGGTCTCCCCCCCGAATTTCCCGATGGACTGGGGAGGCGCTACCACCAAACGTACGTCCCGAAACACATCATAAACAACCATATAATATTTATTCCCCGCATAAAAAGGCACAATATGCGCATCTGTAAAAAAATCCTCATCGTATTCTTTCAACAACAAATCGGAAATAGAATCGATAGCCAACTCACGGTGAACCTCATTCAAAACCGAAGGAATTTTCGGCAGAATTTCTTCGGTGACATCATGCATCGAACGAAGAAAAGAAACCGTCAGTCCATCTGCCGGTAATTCTTTTTCATAAGAATCGGCCATGAATCCGTTTTTCAGGTAATCCTCTTCAACGGAACTCAGTTTTTGAATAGCATCATAACCGCAGTGATGGTTGGTAAAAATCAACCCCTTCTCCGATACAGCCACACCGCTACATCCTCCACCAAAAATAACTACCGCATCCTTCAAAGAAGAATTATTTTCATCATATAACTGATCGACCGGAAAAACAAAACCAAGCTCTTGCATACGGGCAATACTTTGTCTGTTGAGTTCCTTCAAAATCCACATACCTTCGTCGGCAAAAACCGCGAATGCCACAAACAATAGTACAAACGATAAAAGTGTCTTTTTCATTAATGCAATGTTTACTGAAACTATACTATTTATTTTTTTTGAAAATATTTACCAATAACAGGTACCTCACGCAAAGGTAATTCCTTTTTTATTACCATCCATAGGTAAACAACAATTAATAAAGTGTTTATAAATAGCCGGGGCCAAAGTGTGGGCATAACATGACGGCTCAACCCCATTACCGCAAACAACGTTAGGGCCAAAGCAAAAAACCCTCCAATAGTTTTTAAGTCATAATCGATAGAATAATTCTTCTGCCCTAGAAAATAAGACAGAACCATCATCACCAAATTGGCAAAAAAAGAGGCCCATGCGCATGCCAAATATCCATAACGAGGAATAAATGCGAAGTTAATGGCAAGCGTAACCACCAAACCGATCAACGAGAGATAAGCGCCCCATTTTGTTTGGTCGGTAAGCTTATACCATAACGACAGGTTAAAATAAATACCGAAGAAAAGTTCGCCCATCATCACAATAGGCACTACAATCAACCCTTCGTGATAAGTAGATTTTATTAAATACTTAACCACATCGAGATACCCCATGACACCCAAAAAAATCAATAACCCAAACAAAATAAAATATTTCGTGGCATCGGCATAAGCAACCCTGTTGCTTGCACTATCTTTACTCTTTGCGAAAATAAACGGTTCAAATGCATAGCGAAAAGCCTGGGTAAACATGACCATGATTACTCCGATTTTGAAACAAGCCGAATAAATTCCCAATTGTATCATAGCATTTGCTTTATCCGGATACAGCCACGGAAAAATAATTTTGTCGATCGTCTGATTCAATATTCCCGCGACACCCAACACAAGAAGCGGTAACGAGTAGCGAAGCATTCGTTTCAATAATGTTTTGTCAAACGTATATTTTATCCGCAATTGGGGGATAAGGAATATCGATTGAATAAAAGTAGCAAGCAAATTCGATATCAAGACGTAATCTACTCCGTTTTCAAGGGTAAACCACGTAAAAGAATCGGGATATTTTTTTGCCAGCCAAGGACATAATACGAAGAAAAAAAGATTAAAGGTTATATTCAGAACAATAAACAGAATCTTTATAAAAGCAAAACGCAAAGGACGCTTCTGATAACGCAGCCACGCAAAAGGGATGGAACAAAAAGCATCCATCGACAAAATAACGGCCATTATCAGCACATAATGCGGTTTGATATCGGGGCTACCTGTAACACCTGTAATCGGTTTCAAAAAAAGAATTACCAGCAAAAGAAAAATCACCGTTGTCGAGCCAATACTGATCAATGTAGTGGAATATACCGTACGAGGATTTTCTTCGTTTTTGTTGGCAAACCGAAACAATCCGGTTTCCATCCCATAGGTTAAAATGACAATCATCAAGGCCGTCCAACCATACAAATTGGAAAGAACCCCCATTTGTGCCTGACTCACCAGCACATATGACCACAACGGCGTAAGCAACCAATTTAAAAATTTACCTACGATGCTGCTTATGCCGTAAATTGCTGTTTCTTTTGCCAACGTTTTTATTTCTCCCGCCATATTTTCACCTCAAGATCAACTGTTCGTTCGTCGCTGTTTATAGCTGCAAAAGTAACATTATTCTCCCGATTTCAACTATTCCTCCTCTTCTAAAAATAAAATTCTTTATTATCTTTATGGCGACAGATTATTAAAATCTCAAAAAAAACCGTTTACTTTGTACATTCAAATAAAAAACGCATATTAATTCAACATTAACCGGATATTTACCTTTAACTTCCGGATATTTAAAAAATATGGCACAAAAAAACGATTTAAAAAAAATTGTATCGCACTGCAAAGAATATGGTTTTGTATTTCCTTCAAGTGAAATTTACGATGGGTTAAGCGCAGTGTACGATTACGGACAGATGGGCATTGAGCTCAAAAACAACATTAAAAAATACTGGTGGGATAGCATGACTTTATTACACGAAAATATCGTAGGCGTCGATGCCGCCATCTTTATGCACCCTACCGTATGGAAAGCATCGGGGCATGTAGATGCCTTCAATGATCCATTGATCGATAATAAGGACAGCAAAAAACGCTATCGTGCCGACACGTTGATCGAAGATTTTCTTGCAAAACTGGACGAAAAAATAGACAAAGAAATAAAAAAGGCCTCCAAACGTTTTGGCGACAAATTCGACGAAAAGAAATTCCGAGAAACCAATCCCCGCGTAATCGAGTATCAGAAACAACGAGACGAAGTGCATGAACGATACAAAAAAGCAATGAACGAGAACGATTTTACCGAATTGCGGCAAATCATTATCGATTGCAATATCGTATGCCCGGTTAGCGGCACGTGCAATTGGACGGAAATCCGCCAATTCAATCTAATGTTTGCCACTGAAATGGGATCGACTTCCGAAGGGACAATGAAAGTATATCTCCGTCCCGAAACGGCACAAGGTATTTTTGTGAATTTTTTAAATGTACAAAAATCCGGCCGAATGAAAATTCCTTTCGGAATTGCCCAAATCGGAAAAGCTTTCCGAAACGAAATCGTAGCTCGTCAATTTATTTTCCGTATGAGGGAATTCGAACAAATGGAGATGCAATTTTTTGTCACTCCCGGCGATGAAATGAAATGGTTCGATTATTGGAAAAACCTGCGCATGAAATGGCACTTGGCATTGGGTTTCAGTAAAGAAAACTATCGTTTTCACGATCACGACAAGCTCGCCCATTATGCCAATGCCGCAACCGATATCGAATTTAACATGCCATTCGGGTTCAAAGAAGTAGAAGGCATCCATTCGCGTACCGATTTCGATTTAAGGCAACACGAAAAATACTCCGGAAAAAAAATACAATATTTCGATCCCGAATTAAATCAATCGTATACACCCTATGTGATAGAAACATCCATTGGATTAGACAGAATGTTTCTCTCCGTTATTTCGGCTGCTTATTGCGAAGAAACACTCGAAGGAGGCGAAACACGCACAGTACTGAAAATTCCCGCAGAATTAGCTCCCGTGAAACTGGCTGTTCTCCCTTTGGTCAGAAAAGACGGCTTACCCGAAAAGGCACGAGAAATAATAAAGATGTTGAAATTCAGCTTCACCTGCCAGTACGACGAAAAAGACAGTATCGGAAGGCGCTACCGCCGTCAGGATGCCATTGGAACGCCTTATTGCGTAACGGTAGATCACCAAACACTCGAAGATAATACGGTAACCATTCGCGAACGCGATACAATGCAACAAGAGCGCGTGCTTATCTCGGATGTAGAAAATGAAATATCGAAAAAAACCGATATGAAAAACTTATTGAAAACATTAATCGAATAAACAATCGAGAGAAAAATTTTTGACAATCATATGAAAACAACAACCTCCCTTTTCACCATCATTCTGATAAGTATGGCAGCCGTTTCTTTTGTTTCATGCGACGATTCTGAAAAAATCGACACCATTTGGAAAGAAGCCAACGAAGCCATCTTTAATGAAATGTCGATCAAACCGAATTACTCAAAGATTTATTCGGAATCCAAAAAAGGCTATATCCTATACAAAGAGCTCAAATCAGGCAATGGGAAAACGCCTATTTTTACCGATTCGGTAAAAGTTTCATATATAGGATGGTATAAAAAAGATTGGACAAAAGAAGACACCTACTTCGACTCCAAGGGAAACAAAATAACCAATAAAATCGTTTTCGATTCGAGCCCGCGCAACGGAACACTTCCCACTCGCTTAAAAGTCTCCAATTTAATTGATGGGTTTTCCACCGCTTTACAACACATGCGTGAGGGAGACAGATGGGAAGTATGGATTCCATGGCGATTGGGTTATGGGTCTACAGATTATGGGAACATTCCCGCTTATACAACACTTGTATTCGAAATCGAATTATTAGAGGTAATTGAAAATTAATCATAAACCTGACAAGAACTTTTCAATGGCACGGCGAATTTCAGCGTTAGTGCCATTGAATTTATTCACCATCACCGCAAATACATATTTTTTACTCCCATCCATCAAATATCCGGCATAACACTGCACACCACTTATACTACCACTTTTAGCACGGATCTTCCCTGCATATTTCGTCTTGTTCATAAAATATTTCAACGTCCCTTCTTCACCGGCCTTCGGCAAAGAATTGAAAAACACTTTTGAATAGAGGCTTTTCTTATGCATATAAGAAAGCAAATCGCACAAAAAAACGGGGCTAACCGCATTCTGTGGAGCGAGGCCACAACCATCATACATAAAAAGAGATGAGGTTGAAATACCCTTCGATTTCCAAAATGTATTCACAAAATCGATCCCTTCTTTCAATGGATCACTGTAAATATTGACGTTTTTCATTCTGCCAATGGTGCGAATCAAATGTTCGGCGTAATGATTGTTGCTTTCCACATTTATTTCGCGAATGATGTCGCTTAAGGGCCGCGACCGATGAACATACAACACCTCTCCCACCCTATAGGATTGAGGCATATTATTGCAAACGCGCAAAATATAATCGTTCCTTGCCGTTTCAACGGTCCGAATGTTTACCCCTGATTTTTGAAGATGCTCCGCCAATTTTTCGCCCAACAACAAGCCCGGATCGGGAATATCGCCTTTAATACCGAAGCCGACTCTTCCGGCAGGAATATTGCCGCGAATGGTCCGTTCAAACGAAAATGGCGCGCCATAAATATAACCATTATCTTTTCCTGATGTATTTAAGGTAAGGTAATTGGTAAACGAAAGGCCTTTTATTGTCGGATCGGTACGAAGAATTTTTGGACAAGAATTCCGATCCGTCGTATCAAAATATAGCCGATACGTATTATCAAAAACGCTGATACCATAAGCTCCGGCAGCGTAATAGTTACCCAAATCTTCCCATGTCCATTGAGGCGAAACGCCCTCATAACCAAACAGATCATCCACGATATACAATTCCCAAGCCTCTTTTTTGGGAAGCGAAGTTTTTAAGGCATTTGCCCAATCCGAAAGAAAAACATAGCGATTTTCGTCAAAAGCTTCGGTTCCCAAAGTTGGATCGCCAACACCCAGCACCAGAATCCGAGAAAGATTATCGGCATCCAACGCAAGGGTGGTTGCATATTGGTAATCGGGACCCAACAGCTCCAACGCAGTGGCTGTGGTTATGAGTTTCAACGTCGAAGCCGGTGTAAGCGATTTATCGGCATTGTGCTCAATCAAGGTCTTTCCTGTTTCCAAATCTTTTACACATACTCCCACCGAAGCATGTTTCATTTTCGGCGTATTAAGAAATTGCTGCAAAGAGAGTTGAGCAAAAGAAAAAATCTCGAAAAAAATAATAAAAAACAGTATGCAAATATTTCGTTTCATCATTCCGGATTGTTTTTAGTCGGACTTATATTGTTTATATTTCATTCTGAATGCAATCGTAAAAATCCACAACATAGTTTGATGCTTTGAAATACGCCTCAATTAACGATAAACACTTTCCCATGTAGCATGCAAGAGCGGAAGATAGTGTACAACCCGTTCCATGTTGATAGCGAAATTGTTTGCGTTGACGTTCTAAACGGAATACTTCGGTATTGGTAACAATTGCTTCTGTGATATTTGTGCCGTTGAAATGCCCCCCTTTCACTAAAATCGAAGTGTTCCATTCGCAACACTTATCTTTCGCAATAGCGATGGCAGTATCGATATCATCAATATTTTTCCCGGTTAAAATTTCAAATTCCGGTCGATTTGGAGTAATCAAATCGGTTAACGGGAATAATTGTTCAGTGAGCACATTCAGTGCAGAGGGATCAAGAAAATCTTTACCGCTTGTAGATGATAGAACAGGATCGAGCACAATATTGCAAACAGGATATCTCTGAAGACTCTCAGCAATTGCCAATATATTATCGGCACTGCAAATTGCTCCAATTTTAACAGCCTTTACAGGAAACGATATTAAGCATTCCTCAATTTGCGATTGGAGCAAATGCGAGTCCAGGGCATCAACTCTGCTTACAGAATTAAAGTTCTGAACTGTAATGCCTGTAACAGCAGACAGAGGCCAGTAGCCCAACGTATGGGCCACCTTCATGTCCTGCTGCATTCCGGCACCCCCGCTATTGTCTGATGCGGCAATGGTTAAGAAGTATTCCATCACAGATTTCTATCGTTCTTGACGGCACAGAGGTTGCCACACATGGTACAATAATCCTCGTTACCACTTTCCGATTCCGATTTTCTTCGACGTGCAATTTCAGGATCAAGTGCATAGGTGTACATTTGTTCCCAATCGAGGTTGCGACGGGCTTCGGACATGTTATAATCGCGTTCACGCGCCGCGCCAACGTTTCTAACCACGTCGGCACTATGGGCTGCAATTTTGCTGGCCATAACCCCATCACGCACATCATTGAGAGTTGGTAAGCATAAATGTTCCGCAGGCGTTACATAGCAAAGAAAATCGGCTCCATTAATTGCTGCTACTGCTCCCCCTATTGCACCTACGATATGATCGTAGCCCGGTGCAGAGTCTGTTGTCAGAGGTCCAAGAACATAAAACGGAGCATCGTGGCAAATCCGCTTCATAACCCTCATGTTCATTTCAATTTGATCTAAAGGCATATGTCCCGGCCCTTCTACCATAACTTGTACACCGTACTTGCGCGCTCTATCCACCAGTTCGCCAAGGATAAGTAATTCGGCAATTTGACCACGATCAGTGGCATCGGCACCGGCACCCGGACGTAGCCCATCTCCCAAACTAATAGTTACATCATACTTTTTACAAATCTTCAGCACACGATCGTACTGCTCGTAGAGCGGGTTTTCTTTGTTATTATCGGTCATCCATCGTTTAAGCAGCGCTCCGCCCCGGCTTACAATTCCACATACACGCGGGTCATTCTCCAGAAATGACAGGGATGAACGGGTTACTCCACAATGCAGTGTCATAAAATCGACCCCAATTTGAGCCTGTAACTCAATCTCATCGAAAAGTTCCTCAGGGTCGAGTTGTGAAATTTTCATGCCTTTAGCCAACAACCGAGTTGCTATACTGTAAATTGGAACAGTGCCAACCATTACCGACGACTGCTTTATTATTTGTTGCAGTATTGCCCGTAGATTTCCTCCGGTTGATAAATCCATAATGGCATCGGCTCCATATCGAATAGCAATTTTCATCTTCTCAAGTTCTTCAGTTAGATTGCAATGCTTTTCCGAAGTGCCAATATTAGCATTAACTTTAATGCTAAGACCATTGCCAATTGCACGAGGAGAGAATTTGTGATTTATATTTTTGGGAATTACAACCCGACCCATGGCAATTTCGTTACGTAGCCATTCGGGAGTAACCCTTTCAGATTTGGCAACAACTTCCATTTCGGATGTAATTACTCCACTTTTGGCTTTTAATATTTGGGTACTCATTTTATTCTGTTTAGTAATTTGTTAATTTCTAACACGCGAGAATCAAACTCGTTGGTTTGCATAAAGTGCCTTACCATAGCGATATTTCTGGCTCCGGCATCGATTACCTCCTCAATATTATCGGGAAAAATTCCACCTATTGCTACTACAGGAATTTTCGCTATCCCTAGTACCTGCTTTAACAGGTTAATCCCCACCGGCTTATCAGGAATAGCTTTTGCATTGGTTGGATAAACGGGACCGAACCCAATATAATCAGGATTCTTCGCAAGAGCTACCATAGCTTGTTCAATAGAGTGGGTAGATAATCCAATACGCATATCGCCTACAACTCGTCGGGCATCCTCCATCGAAATATCGTCTTGTCCCAGATGAAGAAAATCGGCATCGCAGAGGACCGCAATGTCAGGACGATCGTTAACCACAAATTTTGTTTCGGAGCCTTTTGTAATGCTTTTAATTTCCCTCCCAATTCTCACCAACTCTTTGTCCGATAGATCTTTTTCACGTAGTTGAAGCATCTTAATGCCATTTTTCACGCATTTCTCGGCAATTGTGGTGTAGGGAAGTTGCGGCTTGGTAATTATGATGTAGATACCAAAATCCATCATTGCACCGACACACTAAGCGATATGTCAATAAGCTTGGCAACTTTCTCACCCGATAGTAACATTCCGCCAAAGATTGGTCCCATTCGGTAGCTGCCGCTGACACCATTGGAAGCCATGCCCGCGACATAAAGACCGGGGAAAATCTCCTTGGTGTTCTCAATCGTGGTACGTTCTGCTTCATCAACCGAAAGCGAGCGTTCACCCATCACTGATCCAGTTTCAGTTAATAACCGAATGTTATTTTTGCGCTCCAATGTACGTGCGACTTCGCAGTCGTGACCCGTTGCATCTATAACGGATTTAGCCATTACTACCAATGGATCAACATGCATTTTTTGAAGTTCAACAGGGGTCCAATTAATAACAAGCCCACTAACCTTGTTGTTTAGGAATACGACGTCTTCCACCGAAGTGCAGTTGAATATTTTTGCACCGGCTTTAGTAGCCTGGTAAATTAGAGACGAAGTGGCATGTACCGAGTCAATAGTGTAGTAGTTTTCCACGTAAGGTTTGTAAGCAACCTTTAACTCATCCAAGATATGGATGGCATCACGTTGCACCATAATCTCATTAAACATCATAGCGCCACCCCACATACCGCCGCCCGGTGCAAGTTTGCGCTCGTAGAGCGATACTTTTTTCCCCATTTGTGCCAAGTAGTAGGCAGCAACCAGACCCGATGGGCCTCCACCTACAATGGCTACATCAACATTAAGGCTTTCTTTAAGTTTTTTGAAGTAGGAATCAATAATTCCCGTCGATACAATTTGCTCCATAGTTCTGTTTTTTTAAATTATGATTAGTAAAATAAACAGGGGGAGCTAAACTGAAAACCGATAAAAATTCTATGTATACTTTACTTCCCTCCGCAGGTATTATCCTGTTCAGGTGAAAGGGTATAATCTCAGCCATAAAAATTGGCACCCCTAGTCTATTTGTTACAAAAGTAATAAATTAAACGTTACCTCATAATACTTTTGATATATGAATTCCTTTTTTTAACCCAACTTTCTTTACTCTTTGTGGTTGCGCCAACTTTTTTCAGCTTCATTTGCTTGCGAATCCAAGTAACCCAGATAGAAACAAAGCGAAGCCGTACCATCCATCGTGGGTTCATTCGTAGAATAATCGGCAAAATCATCGTGATAAACCACATAATCCGACTGAAAAGGTGCATATTCATCCTCCTTGGCCAAATAAATTCCGATAAGGCTATTAAAAATCGAAGTATAAATAGGACCGTCAACCAATCCGCCTGTTATAGGCATTCCATGTAAATGCGTAAAAGCAGAATGGGGGTCTATGGGCGTATCCCCATTATCGGGATAACCGACAAGCATGGAAGTTCCCCACGGATTGCACCCCAAAAGCCAGTCGCGCATGGCGGTTTCTATTTCGAGAAATGAATTGTCACCGGTAAGTTCATGATAAAGGCGACACTGTGAAATAAATCCTACGGTAAGATTATTTGAGCACCAGATAAACGGGATACCGTTCAAAAAAGCATCGCCTAGATCCTGTGCACGGTCTTTTACACGCTGCAAGCCGGTTCGCATATTGCGAATAAATTCGGCTTTCGCTGCCGGATTATCGTTTTGTTGTGCGAGGTGATAATTTCCAAGATTGACAAACGGGTACCACTGATAATGACGAGCAGAATCGGCGCCCATCCATGGCGTTACAGGCTCCATGCGCCCGTAATGTACGGCTTGAGTGAGGTATTCATTATTCCGAAGAACATTATACATTTCGGCAGCAGCCAACTGCATATCGTCAGTCCAATTATCCTCTTCATAAAAATAAGGAGCGCCACCGGGCGCTGTTTGGCATACTCCGGGATTTTCCACTCCTTTATGATAAGCATCCCTGGCCTTTTGGAGCAACATTTCTGAAAACGCGGGATAATACGGTGCTAAAAGTTTAGCTCCCAACGTAAACGAGGAAGCATATTTACCCAGCGTAGAGGCCAATCCTGTACTGCGATTTTTGTATTTGAAGAGTCCTTGCGGTTTCGGACTACAAAAATACACCGGACGCTCTTTTCCAGCACCCCAACCATAATCTACTTTTTGCTGCGTTGGCAAAACCATACCCGCATGATCACGATCATCGGCCACCTGATTGAAATAAGTATCCTTATCGGGATTCATTTTCACCAACCAGTCGAGTCCCCACTTGGCTTCATCCAAAATATCGGGAATACCGTTTGCCCCCTCGTTGCCGTTTGCCTGATAATGATCGCCAAACGCTTCAGGATATCGATTATAAGCAAACAATAGCTGATAAACGGCATTTGCCGAAGTAGTTACATACTGCAGATAATCCGATGCATCGTGCCATCCGCCGGTTACATTATAATATATCCCATCACGTTTTCCGTCAGGATCGCCAACCGTAATTCCGTCATATACATGACAGGAATCCTTCAAGAATGGATTATAACCGCAACGTTGCTGGCGCATATACTTCAATGGAATTTCAGATGATCCGGCATAAATAGAGTTACCCACGCTGAACGGAACGGATTTCGTTTCACCCACTTTTATAACATACCTACCGGGCCTGGAAAAATCGGAAAAATCCAACCGTGCCGACGATTCAAAAGCCGGTTGTTTGCCCATATTCATGATCTTATTTCCCGAATAGACCACTTTCCCGCTTTGAACATCAATGATTTCAAAACTTGAAACATTTTTTTTCTCCTTACTCACCCATACTGCCACCTTCACATCGTTTTGTAGATACCCCACCTGATTCACCCGAATCCATGTAGTTTGAGCATGAGATACTCGAAATAAAAGAATCATCGAGAAAATTGATAATATCTTCTTCATCAGTAAAAATCAATCGGTTTAATATTATGAATTTGTTATGTTTATAATCAAACAAGCTATGTTTTTTAATCAAGCCAATAAGTTGTTATCTGACATTCGACATGAATGAAATAAAAAAATAAACAATAATGAAAATATATACCTTACTTTCATCAATATAAATCGCAATATTATTGATCTAAAAACTGAAAAGAGTGGTTTTTGCATTTTTCAACATCCACTCTTTTCAGTAAAAAATCCTTTATAGTGCCGTAAACTGTCTTACAGATGATGTTGGAGCTGCCGTTCTTAAGCCTGCCAATATATGATGGTAACGTCTTCCTATATAAGCAGTCCAATAATCAGAATAATCAACATATTTATTCCCGGAAAAAATCTGCAAATTTCCAACATCTTTCCCATTTGCATCAATAACTTTTATCCTATAATCCAATCTGGCATACCCTGATGATAGTTCAACACTTTTTTTTACAATTACCGGCTGCCATCCGGTTGTTTCTCCAAAACCAACAGGCTGACCGATGTTGAGCCAATCACTTTTTTCACCTGTTTCATAATTCATCGTATATTGATACTGATACTGCAATTTCAAATTTGTCGGTTTTCCTTGTTCTTCGTATAAAAAATTATAAAATTTAATCCAAGCTGTTGAATCGGTATATTCCGTTATATTGGTTTGATACGGATGACCATTATCGAAAATAATAGGAGGTTCAGCAAAATCGTACACAAAAATGTTCTGTTTACCTTTTTTTAAATTACAATTTTGATTATACACTAAATTTTGATTTTCATTTAATCCCATATATAATTTGATATTATTCTCCCCCACTCGTGTTGTATAAAAACGACCGACAGAGCCACTAGGAATCGCATTATAAGTATTTAAAGGAGCTGTATTATTAGCATATAATTGATCATTGATTTCAACTTTGTAAATATTATTTGAAGCAACTGCCGTTACAGGAACAACATAATGAAGTTGAAATTCAGCAACATCTGAAATCGGATCCGCATCGTATATTATTTCATGTTTTTCACATGAAAAAGCAAACAATGAAAATGCTATTATTGAAATATTTCTAAATAGTTTCATAATTCTCATGATTACATTTGATTAATTAATTAATTGGCATTTCGCCTGGATATGCAAACCAAGGTTTAGAGGTGTGATAATTATCTGCTGTACCCGGTATAGGTTTTAATAACTCTAACGATTTTAAATTCCACATATATTCGGAATTATATCTTGGTCGAATACGATAAGCCGGTGAACCCTCATTTTTGATATTATAAGATCCTTTCCGATTCTGTACTTGAGCAGGGAGCAGGTACAGTCCTTTATACACCTTAGATACATTTGTATCCCATTTCTGATCAAGTGAAGTAATGTCCCAGCCATTCCCTTTCGACGGATATTCACCGGTATACTCAATATCATAATGATATTTCCTCATATCAACCCATGTCTCCGGAGCTCCCCAAGGATACAGAGCAACCCATTTTTGCATCATAATATGCGATAAAGAAAAATCAGATGAAGACAATTCTTTTACATACGGACCATTTAAATATTCTTGTGCAAAAACATTGAACAAATCTTGCGTGATTTTATCGCCGCCATGAGGCTTCCCTTTAGTTCCCGGATAAATATACTTGGCAGTAAAATCCATATCTGCTTTTACGCCTTCTTTAAAAGCTGCAAAAGCTTCGGCTTTTTTGTTCATTTTCCAATATGCTTCTGCCAAGCAAAATTTAATTTCTGCACAAGTCATTAATATGTAGGGGGCATCATCCCTATAAATCCATCTTCCTATACCATCATGAATATTACCACTATATCTAGAAGCTTCATTTCTTCCATAAAATGAAGGGGCAGTTCCTATAGGTCCACTTGCACTGGTGAAAGAACTTCCATAATATTTGTGAGCTTTCACACTATCCGGATTATCTATATATTCAAAATTAGGATCTGATGTCGTGGCTAATTTTACGGCTACACGAGGATCGTAATGCCCTACGTCATCCTTTAAAGTATCGCATATAATTTGTTTCGACATCAATTCATATGGATAATAATCATTCCCGATTACCCGCATTTTTTCTCCTGTATTTTCATCATATTTCGGTACCGTTCCGGTAAACACTTGTACAGCATATTCGTGCTGAAAATAAGAATAGGAAAGATTTGAACGCGCAGTCCCCCAAAAATTATTATAGCCGGAATAAGGAGCATCTTGAGATCCCCCCGCAATTTTGACTGTGGCATCATCGTCAGATGATTGGAAAGATCTTTCGGCACATGTTATCAATTCCTGAGCATAATCCGATACAAAATTAGTTTTATTGGAAAGAGACGATAAATTTCGAACAATAACCCCATATGCAAATTTTATCCATTTATCTTTATTACCTTCGTAAATGTAATCGTTAGCTGTAATTTTAGTACCATAATTATGATCATCTTGCTTTTCCAATAACTCTATTGCTTTATAAGCCCACTCCCTTACTTGTGGATATATTTCATCTTGATAATCATATCTATGAGACAACAAATCCTCAACAAAAGCATCCTTCATGGGAAGTTCACCATGAATCTTTGTCATTAAATCCCATGAATAAGCTTTAATCGCATAACCTATACCCGCAAGAGTCCAATCCTCTGCTTCTAATGACTGATTTATCATATTTTCAAGATTCATGCCTTGATTCCAATAAACCATACGCCAAACTTCTCCCCCCGCATCACTGCCTTCTGAATAGTAGTGATTCGCAAAAGAAGTGTATGAAGTTGTACCCATCATTTGAGTTAAAGGCCCAAGAGCCCTTATATCCCAATAAATTCCTTGATATTGCTGAATGATTCCTGCCAAATAAAGATATCCTTCTACATAATCGGGAGCATCAATATTTTTATTTACATCCAAATAATCTTCACATCCTGCAAATAAAAAAAGCAAGGCTATTATAAGTGATGATAATTTTTTCATGTCATTATATTATTAAATCAATTAAAAGTAAGACTAAAACCAAAAGATATTCCACGAGGACTTGGCAAAGACCACACATCATAACCTTCCCCTCCGGTACCACCTGCTGCAGCGGAAACAGTATTGCCCACTGCATCAATTCCGGAATAATTAGTCCACGTAAACAAATCATTTCCACAAATATAAACATCTGCGGAAGAAATTATTTTTGTCTTATTTAATACCTGTGTTGGAACCCGATAACTTAGTCTCATTTCCTGTAAACGCAAATAATTTACATTTTTTTCCAACCAATCTTCATCACCACCTTCATAAATTGAAGTTCCATATGTGCTGTAATCAACAGCAATAGTATTAATTGTGGGATTTGCCGTATTTTCATTACCGTCTTTTAATACACCATTAAATATTACCGGTTTACTTTCACGTAATTTTACAGATTCCCAACTTGTACCTCTTGTCATCATAGATCTTTTGGTACCATTTACAACAGTTGCTTTATATCGTCCTGCAAACATTGCTGAAAAACGAAAATCCCCATAATTCAGGCTTGTAGTAATACCAAATCTAAATTTTGGCTCCCTGTCTCCAATGACACTCCAATTTGGACTAATAATAGGTAAACCTGTGGTGGGATTTATTAATATTTGTCCTGCCTCATTACGTTCATAGGCTCGTCCGGTTAATGTCGTAATAGGATAACCTACCATAATACCATTACGAATATTTCCCGAATTCCAAGTATAAGGATTATAATACTCTGTTACATTTTCAGGTAAATAAACAACTTCCGAATTTACATGTGAAAGATTAAAACCAACATTCCATCGCAATCCATTTGGACCACGTAATATATCTCCATCAATGTGCCCCTCCCATCCCCATGTATCAAAAGTGCCCACATTCATGTTATTTAATACGAAACCTGTAGCATAGCTTAATCTAAATCCTTTAACAATCTGATCAGAACAACGGGTATTAAAATAAGTAAAATCCGCAGATAGTCGATCTTTCAAAAAACGACCTTCAAAACCAATCTCATGTGAGGTGGTCATTTCAGGTTTTAATTTTCTGTTAGGTCCTGTAAATCCATATTTGAATCCACCCCCTGTTAAATAAGTAGGTTCTAATTGCGGATCAATTTCGAGAGGACCGGCATCCTTACCAACCTTAGCTATCGAACCTCTTAATTTAAGATAACTTAAATAATCATTGTTTTGTAAAAAAGGTAATTCTGACAAAATAAACGAACCTTCAATTGCCGGATAAAAATACGAATTATTTGCTTTGGGTAATGTAGATGACCAATCATTTCGGCCTCTGAGTGTTAAATAAGCCATGTTTTTAAAACCAAACTCAAATTGTCCTGAAATTGCCTGTATTCTTCTTTTTGTATTTCTTTGAGATGAAATAACAGTAGAAGGTTCCGTATTATTTATTGATTGAAAATCAGGAATTATATATTTGGATCCACTCGTTACTAACCTTGTAACACCATTTTCAAGTTGATGATACCCAACTTGTGCAGCAAAACTCAATTTATCATCCAGGAAATTTGTACTATACCCTGCAATGATATTTAAGGTGGGATCCGAAAAATTTGAATGAGTCAAATAATATTCCCCATCTCCCGCATTTCTTGCAGCATAATAGGGATGCATTGATGTTTCAAAAGTTTGCATACCCACATCCCAACCAATTTGTCCCCGAACAAAAACATTTTTAAATGGTGTCAATGTGAGTGCAATATTCGATAAAAATCTATCTGATTTATCGTAATGTTTATTTTTATGTAAACCAAACAATGGATTTAACAGATCCTGATCAATATAATAATTAGGGTAACGCATATGTGAACCATCAGCATCTAAATATTTTGACATATCGTCAACCAATGGCCACAACATCGATCTATACAAAGGACCATCCGTTCCCATCAAAGCTTTTGAATTATCCGTGTTTGTATACTGCATGGAACCTTCAAACTTCAACCACTTTGTAATCTCTGCTTGTCCCGATAGAGTTAAATTGATACGAGAATATGAAGTAGTTTTTATCACACCCGTTTGATCTAAATAAGATGCAGCAACTCGTATGGTAGCTTTTTCAGTTCCTCCATCAACAGAAATATTGTGTCGATTTGAAAATCCAGTTTGCATCACCGCACGTAAATTGTCGTACAACTCCATACCTTCAGGATATAATCCTCCAAATCTGCTAGTATAATAATAGTTAGTTGTACCATAGGCTCCATTTGCATATTTTGTTTGCATCTTTGGGAATCCATACGAATTGTCCCACCGAAAAGAATTGCTATAAGTGACTCTGCCTTTTCCTGCACGTCCTTTTTTAGTAGTAATAATTATTGCGCCATTTGAAGCATCAGATCCATAAAGCGCGGCTGCTGCGGCTCCCTTCAAAACCGTCATCGATTCTATGTCTTCCGGATTAAAATCATTTCCTCTTGATGCAAAATCCAAATTTCTTACCGAATAAGTTTCTGTAGGGCCAATAAACATATTAATCGGGTCAAAGGTAGAGTTATTCATGGGAACTCCATCTACAACATACAATGGTTGATTGTTCCCCGATATCGACGTGATATTTCGCAACACAACAGTTGTAGACGAACCGGGAGCACCACCCGTAGAAATTACATTCATACCAGACACACGACCCTGTAAAGCTGTAATAAAATTATCTCTGCCCGATTCTATAATATCGGATGCCTTTACATTCTGGACTGATGATCCTACAGCTCTCGAAACACGTTTCATACCGAATTCCGCTGTAATTTCGACTTCCCCAAGCATAGTTGCATCCTCATACATCACGATTTTTAATTGAGGCTTTATCGGTACTTCCTGGGTTTTCATGCCCACATACGAAATAACCAACGTCTTTCCATCAGGAGGAACCGTCAACGTGAAATTTCCGTCAATGTCCGTCACAGTTCCTATGGTAGTACCTTTGACCAAAATGGATGCACCAATAACAGGATCTCCATTTTCGTCTACCACACTACCCGTAACACGGGTTTGGGAAAACGTTACCCCTATACTCAAACAGAATAGGAATAACAAAAATTTGATTTTTCTTTTCATAGTCATTTGTTTTGTTGATCATTTAAATTCACTTGTCCTTATAAAGCGCAATCCTTAAACAGGATAGTTAAATCAAGAAAAAACTTTTTCACATTTATTACAATTTGAACTATCAAATATAGAAATATTTTTCGAACTTTTTTTCAAAAAACATAAATTTAACATTATGTAAAATCAACCAGTAAGTACAATTTCACCTAAACTTCATTTTTGGGAAAAATCACATTCCGATTTAATCCGGTTTTCAAATGCCGGATTTCTTTCTCGTACCCTTCGTTTTCGGGTATTGGAGTATTTGGCTCAACAAAGTTTTTGTTCGATAGATGGGTTTTGCCGACCTTTTAGCGCTCTTCCTTCGCTCTTCCTTCGCTCTTCCTTCGCTCCAAAGCAGGGACAACAACATCGGATTCCGTGAGACCGATGTAAAACAAACCTACGTCTTTACCGCATGGAGAGCGGGATACAGGGGCGAAGCCGGAGCGGACTTTATACGAAGGTGATGTAAGGCTGATGCAAGCATGGAGCGAGGATGGTACGGCCTTGGTGCGAGGATGGTGCAGAGATAGACGATACATCCAATATCAAAATAATCATTAAAGAAATATTTCATTAAATATATCTAAATAAATTTGTATATTCATTTATTTCTTTATATTTGCAAAGTAAAAATCAATATTGAATTTTGTTTATCATGTTAGCTATAGAAAGGAAAACAAACATGAACACAGAAAAAGGCATTTCCGATAAGATGATTGATGAAATAATAGAAAAACACAAAGGGAAACCCGGTGCTTTGCTATCGACATTGGAAGAAGTTCAAGAAAACAATCCCTTCAAATTTCTTCCGAAAGAAACATTGGTCACCGTAGCGAAAAAACTCAACATTCCCTACTCGCAAGTATACAGTGTGGCTACATTCTATTCGTTTTTCAACTTAAAACCCCAGGGCAAACATTCCATTATTGTATGCCGAGGAACAGCCTGCCACACAAAAGGATCCAAAGAATTGCTCGATGATATTTACCGCAGTTTTGCCATTGACGACAAAGACAGGGAATCCGAGCAATCTTTTACAACACCCGACAATTTGTTCACGGTACGAACGGTGGCTTGTTTTGGTCAATGTGCCCAATCGCCCGTAGTTGAAGTGGATGGAAAAATCCACAGCAATGTGAATTCCCGCAAACTCGCTAAAATATTGGAAGATGTAAAAAAAGAAGATGCAAAAAAATCGGATTTGAAAGACAAACCCTCAAATTGATTATTCGACCTTAAAAAAACATAGTTCTACTTTTTATAATTCATTATAATAATACGGCATACAATGAAACCCAATGAAATTGATTCGATAAAACAACAAAATAAAGAAAAAATCCTACCTCCAATTCCCATGATTATGGTGGGAATGGGTACTTGCGGCATCGGCAACGGAGCAGAAAGTGTTTTTGCCGAATTTCAAAAACAAATCGACAACAAAAATATACGCTGCACCCTAAAACAAACAGGATGTTTCGGCTTCTGTGCCCAAGAACCTGTGGTCATACTCTATCAACCTCAAAAGCCATTATTGGTATACAGCCAAATCGAGGAAAGGGATGTTGCACGAATAGTAGACGGATTGGCAAAAGAAAAAATATATACCCGAAAAGCACTTTGCAGAATCGATGCATGGGATTTTCTTACTTCGGAAATCGAATACGGAAAAGGTTACGAAAACATTCCGCTATGGGATGAAATCCCTTTTTTTAAAGGACAAAAGAAAATCGTTCTACGTCACGCCGGATTAATCGATCCCGAATCAATACTCGACTACATAGCCGTCGGCGGCTATAAAGCCCTGGCAAAAGCCCTGACCTCCATGCAGCCTGCCGATATTATTTCAGAAATTACCCAATCGAAATTGCGGGGACGCGGAGGAGCCGGTTTTCCAACCGGAAAAAAATGGTCTATCATGCATCAAGCCAAAGACAATGAAAAATACATCATCTGCAACGCCGACGAAGGCGATCCGGGAGCTTACATGAACCGCAACGAAATAGAAAGCGATCCGCATGCGATAATCGAGGGAATGATTATCGGTGGATATGCAATGGGTGCATCACATGGCATTGCTTACATAAGAGCCGAATACCCTTTGGCGGTAAAAAGATTCAAACTGGCTATCGAACAGGCAAAAGACTATGGTCTTTTAGGTAACGATATCCTAGGTTCGGGCTTCAATTTCGACCTCGAAATAGTCGAAGGTGCGGGAGCATTTGTTTGTGGTGAAGAAACAGCCTTAATCGCATCTATCGAAGGTAAAGCCGGACGCCCCGTTCCACGCCCACCTTATCCTGCCGAAAAAGGTTTGTATGGCAAACCCACCACAATCAACAATGTGGAAACGTGGTGCAACATTCCCGTCATTATTGAAAAAGGCAGTGAATGGTTCACACAAACAGGAACCGAAAAAAGTACAGGAACCAAAGTGTTTTCGCTAGTAGGGAAAGTAAAAAACACCGGCTTGGTAGAACTGCCTTTAGGATCCACACTTGAGAAATTCATTTTTGAAATCGGTGAAGGAACCGGTACTACCAAAAAGGTGAAAGCCGTACAAACAGGCGGACCTTCAGGAGGCTGCATCCCCCTAGAACATTTTAACACACCCGTCGATTACGAATCCCTGACCAAGTTGGGAGCCATTATGGGATCAGGCGGTATGGTGGTAATGGATCAAGACAACTGCATGGTTGATGTAGCAAAATATTTTCTTGAATTTACTTCCAACGAATCGTGCGGAAAATGTACCCCATGCCGCGAGGGACTTGCTCAAACACTTGCTGTCTTATCAAAAATAACACATGGCGAAGGATCGGAACACGATCTTGCAACCCTTACCCTGTTAAGCAGAACCATTCAAGACACCGCCATATGCGGCCTCGGACAAACAGCTCCGAATCCGGTCTATACCACCCTGCAGTATTTCAAAAACGAATATGAAGAACACATTCACGAAAAGCGCTGCCATGCAGGAGAATGCGAATCGTTGTTCTTAGCCCTATGTGAAAACAGTTGTCCGCTACACATGAATATTCCGGGTTACATCGAACTTATCAAAGAAGAACGGCTGGAAGAAGCTTTCGATCTCACCTTACGCGATAATCCTTTACCCGGAGTAATCGGAAGAATATGCCATTTTCACTGTCAAATGCGTTGTCGGCGCGAAATGATCGACGAGCCGGTTTCGCAAGGCGAGCTCCATCGCTATCTGGCCGATACAATGTATCAACTGGGAAAAGAAAACAAAATTTATCGTCAACTGATAAAAGAAAAACTGCCTGCCACCGGGAAGAAAATTGCCATCGTGGGAGCAGGACCTGCGGGAATCACCGCCGCATATTATCTGATACGGCTAGGACATGAGGTTACTATTTACGAAGCCATGCCCGAAGCGGGAGGAATTCTTCGCTACGGAATACCTCAATACAGACTTCCCAAAGCGGTGCTCAAAAAAGAATTGAAACTGATGAATAAACTTGGCATCCAATTCGTTTTCAACACCCGCTTGGGAAAAGACTTGTCGCTTGACGATCTTAAAAAAGATTTCGACGCCGTATACCTTGCTATCGGGGCATGGAAAGACATCGATTTAAACATCCCGGGAGAAGATGCGAAAGGAGTAGTCGCAGGTACACAAATTTTGAAAGAACTCGCACTAGGCAAAACGTCGAAGTTGGGAGAAAACGTTGTCGTTATCGGTGGAGGGAATGTAGCCATCGATTCGGCTCGCAGTATCTGGCGACTCGGTAAAAAGGTAACCGTGGTTTATCGTCGCGATAAATATGATATGCCGGCCAATAAAGACGAAATTGCAGAGGCTGAAGCCGAAAAAATCAACTTCCATTTCCTGTCTGCGCCACACGAAATTTTGGTAGACGAAAAAGGTCGGGTAAAAGGACTAAAAATAGAAATCATGGAACGTGGGAGCATCGATTCGTCGGGACGAAGAAGACCCGTCCCTACCGGGAAATTCAAGGAAATCGCTTGCGATTCGGTAGTGTTGGCCATAGGTGAACGAGTTGATTCGGAAGTATTTGCAAAAGAAGGATTACAAGTTGCCAAAGATGGCCGAATTCGTGTTCACCCTTTTACGTTCCAAACTTCGCTCGACAAAGTATTTGCCGGCGGCGACGCCGTAATGGGTCCCGCCACTGCAGCCGAAGCAATGGGAATGGGAAAACGTGCAGCAGCATCCATTGATTTCATATTGATGAATGAAAAACGGTTTCAGCTGTTGTCAAAAAAATTTGCATATAAAAATGCAGTTCCCACCGACATAAAGAAAAGCCCTAAAAACGCTCCAAGCAAACTTCCCGTAAAAGACAGAATAGGCAATTTTCATGAGGTTTCGGCAGGTTATACGGGTGAACAAGCCCTAAACGAAGTAAATCGCTGTTTGCGTTGCGATGTACGCATTTAAAATGCAAATTGGCACATTATAATATACAAGATAAAATAAACAACGATCAATAATCGATTTTGAAAAGAGTCATGAAAATTACCGTAAATCATCAACCCATAGAAGTAGACAAAGGCATGACCATTTGGCAAGCATGCAATAGCATAGGAATAAATATCCCTTCTCTGTGTTATTTCAAAGATATATCGGCAAATGCCTCATGCGGTGTTTGCGTAGTAGAAGTAAAAGGCGTTCAAGAATTATTACGCTCATGTATCACAGAAGTCACCGAAGGAATGGAAATTATCACCGATTCGCCGCGCGTGAGAGAAGCCCGAAAAGTCAATGTAGAGCTACTGCTGGCAAATCATCCGGAAGATTGTTTGCAATGCGATCGGAATCTGAATTGCGAATTACAGCAGCTTGCTTTTAATTTGGGAATTCATGAAAAACGTTTTGTACGCACCCGTAAAGAACACGTAAACAAAGACGAAACATCGCTTTCGCTCGTTCGCGATCCGGAAAAATGTATCCTTTGCGGTCGTTGTGTGGCTGTTTGCGAGCAAATTCAATCCGTCAAAGCCATCGATTTTTCGGGACGCGGATTAAAAACCAAAATCTCCACCTTTTGGGATACGGGATTGGGAAATTCAATATGCATCAACTGTGGTCAATGCGCCTTAATATGCCCTACGGGAGCTATTACCGAAAGAAGTGCCATAAACGAAGTGTGGGACGAACTTCACGATCCGGAAAAAGTAGTCGTGGTACAAACGGCTCCCGCCGTACGCGTCGGAATTGGTGAAGCAATGGGATTACCTTATGGAAGTTTGGTAACCGGAAAAATGGTTGCGAGTTTACGAAAACTGGGGTTTTCAAAAGTTTTCGATACCAACTTTGCCGCCGACCTCACCATTGTTGAAGAAGCCAACGAACTGATAGAAAGAATCGAAAATAAAGGCACACTGCCTATGATTACCTCTTGTTCTCCCGGATGGATCAAATTCATAGAACATTTTTTCCCTTCCTCATTACCGCATTTATCTACCTGTAAATCGCCACAACAAATGTTTGGAGCCATTGCCAAAACCTATTACGCCGAACAGGCAGGTATCGACCCGCGCAACATTGTGGTTGTTTCTATCATGCCTTGCACGGCAAAAAAATTCGAAGCTCGTCGTCCCGAAATGAGCGATGCCTTCCGGTATTGGAAAGAAAAATTGCACCTTAGCGAGAATGAACATTTTTATGACGTGGATTATGTGCTGACTACACGCGAGTTGGCCCGCATGTTTAAAGAAGTCGGCATAGACTTTTCCAATTTGCCCGAAGAAGAATTCGATAGCCCACTGGGAGTTTCTACAGGTGCAGGCGTTATTTTCGGTGCAACCGGAGGAGTAATGGAAGCGGCTTTGCGAACCGCTTACGAAGTAATCACCGGCTCACAGCTCACAAACGTCGACTTTGTTGCTGTTCGCGGTATGAAGGGAATTAAAGAAGCCGAAATCGACTTGAACGGCACCCGTTTAAAAGTGGCCGTTGCCCATACTTTAAGCAACGCCCGCACTCTTTTGGAACAAATCGAAAATGGAACTTCGCCCTACACGTTTATTGAAGTAATGACTTGTCCGGGTGGATGTTTGGGAGGTGGGGGACAACCCATTCCCACCGATGAGGAGATTCGACTAAAACGAGCCGAATCGATTTATTTGGAAGACAAAAACAAGCCGATCAGAAAATCGCATGAAAATCCCGAGATTCAATATCTCTATCGACATTTTCTACAAAAGCCGCTAAGCGAAAAAGCCCATCATTTGCTTCATACGCATTATGTGGAAAGGGGGATATAAAAACCCCTCTTTCTACAAACAAATGGCTTTACACGTAACGCAATTGGGACAACTGAGACGGATCGAGAACATCAATTGCAACCTTTTGCATCTGCTCGGCGGTAATGGAATCGATTTTCTCCAACATCTCGTCAACAGAGTGAAATTCATTAAAATGTAAAAAATCCTTCGCCATACTCAATGCCACATTTTCGTGGTTTTCGGCCGAAATCATCAATTGTCCTTTCAGTTGTTTTTTGGCTGTGGCCAGTTGAACAGGCGTGAGCCGTTCTTCTCTCAATCGCTGCAACTCCTTTTCGACCAACTGCACACAGCGATCAACATATCGCGGGTTACAAGCAAAATACAAGGAGAAAACCCCCGTATCGGTATAAAATTCCGCATTCGATCCCACATTATACACCAAGCCGTTTTTTTCGCGAAGCGCCATATTAAGCCTGCTGTTCATACCATTTCCTCCCAAAATATTATTCAAAAGATACAAAGCATACCTGTCGGGATGATGCATATCGTAAGCTGTTCGGCCCATCATCACATGCGTTTGCACAATCCCTTTGCATTTTATCTCTTTTCGAATCGCCTTATCCGTCGGCTCAACTCTTTTTTTGGGCAAAATCCCATTAATCGAAACCGATGCCAAATGCTTTTCTACCTGCTTGACGATTTTAGAAAAAGGAGGCTTCCCCAAGAAAAAAAACACCATAGAAGCAGGGTTATATTGTCGCTCCGCAAAATCCTTCAGACGTTGCGTGTCGAATGTTTCCAACGATTCGGGATTTCCAAGGATATAATGCCCCAACTCGTGCCCTGAAAACAAAAGATTTTCAAAATCATCGTAAATCAGATCTGCCGGGGTGTCGAGATAAGCATTTATTTCATCCAGTACAACATCCCGTTCACGTTCGATCTGCGTCCGGGCAAACTCCGAATGAAACACCATATCGCTCAACAGATCGATGGCACGGGAAAAATACGCTTCGGGAAAAGCCGAATAAACAAACGTTTCTTCTTTGGTGGTGTACGCATTCATCTCTCCACCTACATTCTCTATTCGATTGATAATCTGACGGGAATTACGTCGTTTTGTCCCTTTGAACAACATGTGTTCAACAAAGTGCGCCATGCCGTATTCGTCCGGCATTTCATCCCGCGTCCCGGTGTTTATGGCAAATCCACAATACGATATTTCAGATAAATGCGAACTATAAATAATACGCAAACCATTGGTTAACGTATGCGTTTGATATTTCATGAATTTTCTCCAAATTACAAATTACCGATCATTCAATCGATTTACTCTCGAAACCGGATATGTACCTTCATAAAAACCAATGATATTCCGCACCATTTCAACAGCCATATTATGTCGATATTCTACGGTCTTCGTAGCTGCATGAGGAGTAAGAACCACATTATCCAATTCGAGAAGTTCGGGTGAGATATGCGGTTCGTTTTCGAAAACATCGAGTCCTGCACCCCATATTTTCTTTTCTTTCAGTGCTTTGACCAGCGCCTTTTCGTCTACTACATTACCTCGTGCCGTATTGATCAGTATAGCCGTCGGTTTCATCATATTCAACTGTTCTTCGCCAATCATACGAATCGTTTCGGGTGTCGAGGGAACATTAAGGGAGACGAAATCGGCTTCCTTCAACAACGTTTCCAACGATACATATCCGGCGTCATACAATTTTTCGATAGCCTCATCGAGACGACGACGGTTATGGTAAATGATTTTCATGCCCGATGCCACAGCTCTCCTCGCCAAGGCTTGTCCGATGCGTCCCATACCGATAATCCCAAGGGTTTTGCCGAAAACAGGCAGTCCGGCCTCGCCGTACATACCCCAACTTACCCCTTCCGGTGTACGAATTTTACGGTCGTAATAGGCTATGCCTCTTGCCGTAGCCAGCAACAACCCAAAAGCAAACTCGGCAGTGGGTTCCGTTACACTATAAGGAATATTGGTTACCGCAATCCCTTTCTTTGTGGCATAATCCACATCAATATTGTCAAATCCCACTCCATAATTCGAAATCAGTTCCAGCTTCGTTCCCCTGTCTATAATTTCTTTATCGGTATAAAAATTGAAAGCAGGAATAAACACTTCAAAATCGGGGATTAACTGCATCACTTCCTCTTTCGTAAAATGCGATTTATCTTTTGGAAGCACAATTTTGTATTTGCCTTCCAACTCCTTCAAACCCTCGGGCCTCAAACGATATGCAGATAAAATTTTTTTCATTTCAGTATTGCAAACTGTTCCATTAATATTAAAACGAGCCAATTACAAAAAAGTTTATAAAACAAAAAAGAGGACGCCTTTTTTCCGGACACCCTCTTTCGCTCTTCAGGTTGGACTTGAACCAACGACCCTCTGATTAACAGTCAGATGCTCTAACCGACTGAGCTACTGAAGAATCTAATTATTTATATGGTAAAAAACACGTTTCCCGCTCTTCAGGTTGGACTTGAACCAACGACCCTCTGATTAACAGTCAGATGCTCTAACCGACTGAGCTACTGAAGAATCTTTTTTCCTTTCCAAAAAGGCGTAGCAAAAATACTACATTTCTCGGAATAATACAACATCTTCCAACAAAAAAGTTGAAGACAATCCGAATATCTCTTTTTAACGAAAAAGGAAGCTATTTTTTCAAAACTTTTTTCTTACCTTTGAATCGCAAACAACCCTAATAAAATTTAAATATTGTGATATACAGATTTTTAATTTTATCGGACGAAGTTGAGAACTTCAAACGAGAGATCAAAATAGACGCCGACGCCACATTTTACGATCTATACAAAGCCATTATCGACTGTACGGGATATAGCGATAAAGAAATGGCTTCGTTTGTCCTTTGTGACGACAATTGGCGCAAAGAAATGGAAATTACGCTGGTAAAAATGGACACATCATCCGACGAAGATTCTTATTCGATGGAAGAATGTGTGCTGAGCGACTACCTGGAAGAGGAAAAACAAAAACTCATGTTTGTTTTCGACTATTTTACGGAAAGGGCGCTCTATATGGAACTATCGGAAATCATTCCGGGAAAAAAATTAAAACAACCCCTCTGTACCCTTTCCAAAGGAGAAGCCCCTCCTCAGATCACGAATTTCGAAGAAATGACTTCCGATACCACTTCCCAGGATATGGATGAATCGTTCTATGGCGATGAAAGTTTCGATATGGATGAACTGGATCAGGAAGGGTTCGAAGGGCTAGACGACTTTTTAACCGAAATAGGAGACGACGATTTATATTAAATGAACACATTGCTCGTTTTGCTCGGTCCAACCGGTGTCGGGAAAACGGTAGGAAGCATACGCATTGCCGAAAAGCTGAGCAGCCCTATCCTGTCGGCCGACTCGCGTCAATTATATAAAGGAATGCCAATCGGCACGGCTGCTCCAACGCCCGACCAATTGAGCCGAGCAAAACACTATTTCGTAGGCATCCTCTCACCCGAGGAATATTACAGTGCCAGCCGCTACGAAGAAGAAGCCATCACCCTCATAGAAAAACTTCATAAAAAACATCCGGTAGTCGTCATGGTAGGAGGATCGATGCTATATATCGATGCCGTATGCCGAGGAATCGACGAGATGCCTACCATCGACGACGAGTTGCGAAAAGATCTCCAACAACTGTATCGCAAAGAAGGACTCGACCCCATTCGCCAACAACTCAAGCTACTCGATCCGGTTTTTTATCGTCAGGTAGATCTCAAAAATCCCAAGCGCGTAATCCACGCATTGGAAGTTTGCCTTATGACAGGGAAACCCTACTCTTCCCTGCGCACGAACCTTCGAAAAAAACGCCCTTTCCGTATCGTAAAAATCGGTTTCACACGCGAACGCCAAGAATTATACGATCGGATCAACGCACGCGTCGACGATATGATCGACAACGGTCTCATCGAAGAGGCGCAACAACTTTACCCCCTTCGCCATCTCAATTCATTAAATACGGTTGGCTATAAAGAACTTTTCGATTCCTTCGATGGAAAATACGATCTGAATACAGCCATCGAAAAAATAAAGCAGCACTCACGCAACTACGCACGTAAGCAACTCAGTTGGTTTAAAAGAGATAAGGAGATTCACTGGATTCATCTTTCGGATGAAAAAATCGACGTAGAAGCGCAGATAATGAAACAACTTTCGCATCTTTAGTCTAAAAATCGTTATCTTTGCTTCTCAATTAACAATAAATGTAATCCTACGTATATGGATATGGATCTTAGGCAAGAACAGCAACTTAAACAGGTACAAAAACTTTCTCCTCTGCAAATGCAGGTGATCAAACTGGTGGAACTCAACTCTGTTGAATTGGAAGACCGAATCAAACAAGAAGTGGAAGACAATCCGGCATTGGAGACAGTTGATCATTCCGATACGAATGCCGACGACGAATACGACTTTCAAAACGACAACGATAAAGCAGAAGAAGACCCGGTTTCACAAGAAGATATTCTATTGGGAGATTATTTTTCGGAAGACGATATACCCGATTATCATCCGAGTTTTTCGTCATCGGGCGAATCACGTCAAAGAAATTTTGTTTATTCCGACGAAAAAACGCTCAACGAATCTTTGTTGGAGCAAATCAACCTGCTTCATCTTAACGAGCGACAAAAGATAATTGCCGAATACATCATCGGCAATCTCGACGAGAACGGTTATTTGCAACGCGACTTGACGGCTATTTCAAACGATTTGCTCCTTCAACAACATATCGATGTATCGTCGCTCGAAATGGAAGATATCTTGTACGAGATACAAGATCTCGATCCGGCAGGAATTGCAGCACGCGATTTGCAGGAATGCCTACTGCTTCAGCTACAACGCAAAAAACCTTCGCCCGAAGTAAAAATCGCTAAAGAAATTCTGACCAACCATTTTGAAGAGTTTTCACGCAAACATTACGAAAAAATCATGCGAAAGCTCAACCTATCCGAGGAAGAACTGCGCGAGGCAATCAATGAAATTACTTCGTTAAATCCAAAACCCGGAAGTTCGTGGATCAATTCGATGGAAATAGCCATGAGCAATATCACTCCCGATTTCATTGTCGAATCGGACAATGAAGGAGTAATCATGTACCTCAACAACCAAAATATTCCCGACCTGAAAATAAACCGCGAATTTTTTGAAATGGCACAAGGGTACAATCAGAATAAAGAAAGCATGTCGACCCAAGACAAGCAAACCATGCTTTTCATGAAGCAGAAAATGGATTCGGCCAAATGGTTTATCGATGCAGTCAAACAACGACAAAACACGTTGCAACGGACAATGGAAGCCATCGTAGCCATCCAGCACGACTTTTTTCTCACCGGCGACGAAACCAAACTCAAACCGATGATCTTGAAAGACGTGGCAGAAAGAACGGGATTCGACATATCCACTATTTCACGCGTAAGCAACAGCAAATACGTACAAACGAATATGGGCGTTTATCCGCTCAAATTTTTCTTTTCCGAAGGCCTCCAAAACAAGGCGGGAAAAAATGTATCGTCGCATGAAGTAAAGCATATCCTGAAAAAAAGCATCGAAAACGAAGATCCTTCCAAACCCTTTACCGACGATCAGCTCACACGCATACTCAATCAAAAAGGATACAAAATTGCACGCCGTACCGTGGCCAAATATCGCGAACAAATGAATATTCCCGTAGCACGCCTGAGAAAAAAAATTTAGTCTTATTAAAAAATCACTTCACCAAAATAGTAATCTGATGAAATCATTGGCTCATATCATCTCCGCAATTTTTCAACCTTTACTGATGCCCGTTTACAATGTATTGCTACTTTTTATTTATGCAGATCACTTTCGCGTCACTTATGCCGACCATTTTCTCGAAATCCTTCTCCCCGTTTTCGTGTTTTCGTTTGCAATTCCGTCCCTGTCCATTCTATTGATGTATCGCATGCGCATCATCTCCAACATATCGCTCGATATTCGTCACGAACGGTTTATTCCTTACATTTTTACCTTGATTTCTTATGGGTTTATGATATATTTTTATCAAAAAATGGGCATGCCCTTTTGGTTTATCATGCTCAATGTGGCATCAGTTATCGTGATGGCGCTAGCCATTGTCGTCACCTTTTGGTGGAAAATCAGTGCCCACATGTTTGGCGTGGGAGGATTGATGGGAGGTGTAATGGCAGTAAGCCATTACGTGGAACACGTCACCCCCCATTATCTCATCATGGCATTGTTCCTGATTTCCGGATTGGTGGGGTCATCGCGACTATTGCTGAAAAAGCATACCCCTGCCCAGGTTTATACCGGTTTTTTACTCGGATTCACGGTTTCGTTCGTCTGCGTACGGCTGGGTGCATAACCAACCGCAAAACATCCGTTTTAAAAGTATTTTGTCGATAACGAAATAAGCACTATTTTTACATCGCATTAAAAAAACCTTTTAAAAAAAAGCATATGAATTTTCCTGAAAATGTAAAATACTCTCACGATCACGAGTGGATCAGAGTAGAAGGGCAAGAAGCTTATGTAGGAATAACCGATTTTGCACAAAGCGAATTGGGCGAAATAGTATATGTGGATATCCCCACCATAGGCGATACCCTCGAAAGTGGCGAAGTATTCGGCAGCATCGAAGCCGTAAAAACCGTTTCCGATCTCTTGATGCCCGTATCGGGAAAAATACTGGAAATGAATGACGAACTGGAAGATGCGCCCGAATTGGTGAACAAAGATCCTTACGGCAAGGGATGGATCATCAAAATTGCCGTGCAAAAGCCCGAAGAGCTCGATAACCTTCTTACGGCCGAACAATACCAAGACTTCATCGGCAAAAAATAAATACACAAAAGAAATGAAACCGGTAGTAAGCATCATTATGGGCAGCACATCCGATCTGCCCATAATGGAAAAAGCAGCCAAATTTTTCGAAGAGATGGAAATCCCTTTCGAAATGAACGCATTGTCGGCACACCGTACCCCCGAAGCCGTGGAACAATTTGCCAAAAATGCACAGAATCGCGGCATAAAAGTAATTATTGCGGCAGCCGGAATGGCAGCCCATTTACCCGGCGTAATCGCATCGATGACCACCTTGCCCGTAATCGGCGTACCCATCAACTCCTCGCTCGAAGGAATAGACGCCCTGTTCTCCATCGTACAAATGCCTCCGGGGATTCCTGTGGCAACAGTGGGCATAAACGGAGCCCTGAATGCGGCAATCCTCGCTTTGCAAATCGTTTCCGCAAACGATGAACAACTGCAACAAAAGCTTGCCGACTATAAAGAAGGATTGAAAAACAAAATCACCAAAGCAAACGAAGAACTGGCTGCCGTCAAATACAAATTCAAAACCAACTAATCCCATTGCAATGTCAATTATGAATCTCGAGGAAATACAATTGATTATCAACCGCGAAGCCAATGCTATTTTGAATATTCCCGTAACCGAACAATACAACAAAGCCGTAGATTTAATCGTGGAACACGTACATAAGAAAAAAGGGAAACTCGTTATTAGCGGTATGGGAAAAGCCGGCCAAATCGGTCAGAATATTGCCACCACTTTTTGTTCTACCGGCACGCCGGCCATTTTTTTGCACCCCAGCGAAGCCCAACACGGCGATCTGGGTATTCTTCAAGACAACGACCTGCTGCTTTTGATTACCAATTCGGGCAAAACCCGCGAAATTATCGAACTCGTCGATCTCGCCCGAGGCATGTATGCCGCTGTTCCCATTATCGTCATCACCGGCAACAAAGACAGTGTGCTGGCAAAAGAAGCCAACGTTCTTCTCCTTACGGGAAGCCCGGCCGAAGTATGCCCACTTGAACTTACTCCCACCACATCAACAACCGTTATGACCGTAATGGGAGATATACTTGTGGTTGAAACCATGAAGCGAATCGGGTTCACGGCAAAAGAATATGCCAAACGCCATCATGGTGGATATCTGGGCGACGTGTCAAGAGAAAAAAGTAAATAAGCTGCATAATTCGTTTGTTATAGCGGTTTACGCTTGAGATGAAAAACCCGAAAACAGTGCGTTTTCGGGTTTTTCATTCTTATCGTATTATTCCCGGTTTATTATCTGCGCCGGTAATTCCTTTTAGCATTTTCTTTAGCCCTTTCTCTGGCCTGTTTTTCCTGCATTTTTTGCGCTTCTTCCAATCGTGCCATAAATCCCGATTTTTTCGTGGGCTTCTTTCTATTCTCCTCCAGCTGCGCCAACAGCTTATCATCATCCACAAATTGCTTGAACATAAAGGTAATAATGATCGAAATCAATGTGGAAAGGAAATAATAATAGTTCAAACCAGCAGGATAAGAATTCAATATAAAGAACATGAACAACGACATGAAAACGGGCATATACTTCATTACTTTCATCTGTTGCTGCCCGGTATCCGTCAGGCTCATGTTGTAAAGAGCAAAAATTATGTTTGTTGTGGTCATCAACAAACAAAACAAACTGATATGGTCTCCTAAAAACCTACTGATGAACGGAATATTGGCACTCCACGAAATAATGGAATCGTACGTCGAAAGGTCATCGGCCCACAAAAATCCTTGTTGACGCAATTCGATGGCCGACGGGAAAAAGAAGAACAAGGCCAGCAAGACAGGCATCTGCAACAACATGGGCAAACATCCACTCATGGGGTTCACCCCGGCCTTTTGATACAATTCCATCGTTGCCTGCTGGCGTTTCAACATCGAATCCTGATCTTGTCCCGGATATTTCTTTTCGATTTCCACGATTTGCGGTCGCAACACGCGCATTTTTGCCGACGACATATACGACTTGTAAGTAAGCGGGAGAATAATCAATTTGACCATTAAGGTGAGGATAAAGATGATCAATCCCATATTCCAATTGAGCGAAAGGAAAAAGTTGAACACCGGTATTACCAGCCCTTTGTTTACCCAGCTCAACCAGCGATAACCCAATTCCACCTGTTCGTGCAAATATAATTTGTCTTCCGGATTTTCTACCCCTTTATCGTAAGCTTTCAGCGTGGTATAATGTACGGGACCAAAATAATACCTGAATCCCACCGTATGCTCGTTTTTTTCGGGATCAGCCACAATGGGAGCCCATGCATCGGCTTTATAATCTTTCAAATAATCTTCCGAAACCAACGGTGTCGACGAAAGTACAACGGTTTCGAAAGGTTTATCGGGAATAACGACCGACGTAAAAAACTGATCTTTAAATGCAAACCATTGAATAGGTTCGGTTATTTCTTTTGTATCCTTCCGACTCTCGCTCATTTTTTTGGTACCTTGATTATGATATCGGTAAAAAATGCGCGAATATCTTTTCTCGAAGGCTTCTCCCTTTTCCTGTCGACGCAGTTTCTGCGCCCAGTTTATTTTGAAATTCGTCAAACTTTCGGGATGCAACCCATTGCTCATTCCTACCAATCGGATATCGAATTTCATCATGTATTCGTTTTCGGGAAGGGTGTACACAAAATCGAGATATTGGCTGTCGGAATGTTTCAGGCGCATCGTCACCGAACGACCATCGTCCGAAATTATCGGCACAAACATTTGTTCTGCGCTCGACAGCTTCACGCTTTTACGATTGTACAAATCGAGGTTGAAATGTCCCTCATCTCCTTCAAAAAGATACAAGCTGTCTTTATTGTAACGCAAATAACCTTTCAACTGTACCGAATGAATGCCTCCTCCTTTTGTATCGAGCAAAAGTTTCACTTTCTCGTTTTCGAGAGTCACCAACTTTCGCTCGGCAGGCATGAGAGTTGCCAACGAGTCGCTTTCGGCTTCCACTTCCGAAAGAGCGAAATTAAAAAAATCGGCCACATCGTTTCTTGCCTGTTGAATCAAGGCCACACTATCGTCAACTTGTTTTTCGGCTTCCACCTCCGCTCTCGCTTTCTCAATTTCTACCATTGCCAACGAATCGCGAATTCTGCGTTGTTTCGCCAATTCTTCCTGATTCGGACGGTTATAAATCGAGAACACCACAATAATAGCCCCAATCAACAACAATCCAATAGTTGTATTTTTATCCATCCTTTTTCTTTATGTCGAGTTACTTTTCTTTATTCAAAACACTTCTTTCTTCGCGCTCTTTCCTCATCTTGATAGCAGCATCCATAAAGCTCATGAACAAGGGATTGGGCGAGATTACCGTACTGTTGTATTCGGGATGAAACTGTGTTCCCAAATACCATCGTTTGGAAGGTATCTCCATTATTTCCACCAAATCCGAATCGGGATTTATTCCCGTACACAGCATCCCTGCCGCTTCAAATTCTTCTCTGTATTTATTGTTAAACTCATAGCGATGGCGGTGTCTTTCCTGTATGAGCTCTTTTCCATAAGCCTTGTAGGCTAGCGAATCTTTTTTCAGCACACAATCATACGCACCCAAGCGCATCGTTGCACCCATGTTGGTAATGTGTTTCTGCTCATCCATCAAATCGATAACATTGTGTTTGGTTTCCGGATTCATTTCGGTAGAATCGGCATCGGCATATCCCAATACATTACGGGCAAACTCAATAACCATGCACTGCATACCCAAACAAATGCCGAAAGTGGGAATATCGTTTTCGCGTGCATATTTCAAGGCCGTCAACTTGCCGTCAATACCCCGCTGCCCGAATCCCGGCGCAACCACAATACCGTCGGCATCCTTTAAAATATCGCCCACATTTTTTTCGTTGATTTGTTCGGAATGGCATATCTGCAAAATCAACCTGCGGTCGTGATAAATGGCAGCCTGCGAAAGGGCTTCTCTGATGGACTTGTACGCATCGGGCAATTCGGCATATTTCCCTACCAGTTTGATACGCACTTCCTCAGTAGCATTTTTGCGTTTCTCCAGAAAAGCAATCCACGGCTTCATGGCCGGTTTTTCGCCCACCGGCAGATTCATCTTGCGCAGCACCACCTCGTCCATTCCCTGGTCGCGCATCATGATGGGTACTTCGTAAATGGAAGAAACGTCAACCGACTGTATTACAGCCTGCTTTTCGACATTGCAAAACAGGGCTACTTTATGCAGAATATCCTCGTCCAGCTTTTGTTCGGTACGAAGAACCAGCATATCGGGTTGAATACCCAACGATTGCAGCTCTTTCACCGAGTGTTGAGTCGGCTTGGTTTTCACCTCGCCCGCCGCTTTCAAATAAGGGACATAGGTGAGATGTACGCAAAAACAATTTTTGCCCAACTCCCATCGCAACTGACGAACCGCTTCCAAAAACGGAGTGGACTCGATGTCGCCCACTGTTCCTCCGATTTCGGTAATCACAAAATCGAATTTATGTTTAATGCCCAGCTGTTTGATGTTTCGCTTGATTTCGTCGGTGATATGGGGAATAACCTGTACCGTTTTCCCCAAATAATCGCCCCGACGCTCTTTCATAATCACATTCTGATAGATACGTCCGGTGGTGATGATGTTGTCGCGGGTGGTTTGAATATTGAGAAAACGTTCGTAGTGTCCCAAATCCAAATCTGCTTCATGCCCGTCTACCGTCACAAAACATTCGCCGTGTTCATACGGATTGAGCGTTCCCGAATCCACATTAATATAGGGATCGAATTTCTGAATGGTAACCTTGTAGCCTCTTTCCTGCAACAGTTTACCCATAGACGATGCTATAATGCCCTTCCCTAACGAAGAAACTACACCGCCCGTAACGAAAATGTACTTTGTATCAGCCACGATAATTGAAGTATTTATATTTCAGATTTTTCAAAGTTGCAAAGGTAAGAAAAAAAAGCCAATGCATGAAAAATCAAAAAAACTTCCTCAGGAATCGGATTGGGTCAAGCCAAAAAGTGAAGGACGAATCAGCTCAACAATTTTTTCGAGATAGTGAGCGTCCGTTTCGTCAAAAGCAGCCAAACGTTCGCTATCGATATCCAGCACGGCCCCTACCTCATTTCCGTTCATCACGGGAACCACAATTTCGGAACGCGAAAAACGACTGCACGCAATGTGGCCCGGAAAAACTTCCACATCGGGAACAATAATTGTTTTTCGTTCTTTCCAAGCCGTTCCGCAAACCCCCTTTCCATAAGCAATGCGTGTACACGCCACAGGTCCTTGAAAAGGCCCCAATACCAACCGGTTCTCTTTCACGATATAAAATCCGACCCAAAAAAATCCGAAGGTTTCTTTTATTGCAGCCGTCACATTGGCCATATTGGCAACAACATCGGTTTCTGATTCGGTAAGAGACTGTATAGCAGAAATCAATTGCACGTATTTTTCTTTCTTATCCACCATTTTTTTCTCATTCGAATATATGTTCTTTCAAACGCAAATTTAGCAAAAATAAAAATCGCATCGCCGTTTTTTATCCGGCAATGCGATTTTGTTCCTCATCACACAAAAGCAAACCGAGTTAATCCATCCTCTCGGTTTATTTTGCCTGTTGTTGAGCCTCCTCGATCATTTTGGCGTTGGGAAGAATATAAATTTCAACCCTACGGTTCTGAGCTCTTCCCGTAACTGTGCTGTTGTCGGCAACAGGTTGCGTAGATCCAAATCCTTTTGCCTCCATACGGGTTCCCGATATCCCTTTTGAGAGAAGATAATTGTAAACTGCTTCGGCACGACGTTCCGATAAAGGATTGTTAATGGCATCGTTGCCGGTACTGTCGGTATGCCCATAAATTTTGATATCGGTGTCGGGATTGTTTTTCAGCGATTCGGCAAATTTATCCAGCGACTCGCGCGAAGCCTCGTTCAATGTACTGGAATTGGTTGCGAACAAAATACCCGATTCAAAAGTAACCTTAATGGCCTGTCCTTCGTTAATTTTCTCCACTTGGGCACCTTCAATCTCAGCCAATTCTTTGGCTTGCTTATCCATTTTATTGCCGATGATGGCACCTGCTGTGCCTCCTACTACCGAACCAATTCCGGCTCCCCATGCTGCACCCTTGCCACCTCCTACAATGGCGCCAATACCTGCACCCACCGCTGCACCACTTGCAGCTCCAATTCCTGCACCCTGAACCGTCTTGCTTGCTCCGCAACCCGGTAATATTAGCGTTGCAACCAATAACAGTGCAGCTAAGGCCAATGATACCTGTTTCATAACTTTTGTTTTTTAATAGAAAAGATTCAATGAATCGCAATAAGCCAATTCTCCCGCCACGATGGCTTCAATTTCATCTTCGGTGAAATCCCTTATCGCATCTTTTTGTGCATTTTTGATGACGTATGCCAACAATTCTTCTTCATCAATGATCACTTCCGCATCTTCTTCCTCTTCATCCAAAAAGCCTTTTTCTTCGTAATACTCGTAGACAAGATCCACAATATAGTTTATCTCATCGTCGGTAAACTCGCCCCGCATTTCGTCGGGCAAATGCTCTTGTATAAATCTAACGGAATCTTGTTCATCGTATTCCAATACCTTGTCTTCTTCGCTCATAATCCATGAAATTTTTTAGTTTAATAAGCAGTTTGTTGTAAATAATATTCTAAGCCAATTCACTATCCGGCCATAAAATCATTTCAAATGTAAGAAAAAAATTCATTCGTGATGCTTTATTCCTCATCAATTTAAACAATAATTCAAAAAATATGTTCATAAAAAAAGCACCCCAAAAGGATGCTTTTTTTAGTATTCCGACAATTATTTGAATTATCATCTACTTCCACCTGCCCACCAAACGTTTTCGGTGTAAACGTATTGTCCGTTTCCATACGCTTGCTCTACATTAGGATTGGCAGTAACATCGCTTACGCCATAAGGACAACGTAACGGAAACAGATTTTTAGCATTATTCGGATTTTTCAATTCAATGAAATTTTCTCCTAAAGCCCTCATCCTCCGGTAATCGTTATAAGCCTCAGGAGATTCACCCGAAGCGCCAAAAAAAGCAATGTATTTTTGAATCATTGTTTCTTTTAGGGGATATGCCTCGAACAACGGTTTAACATTAGTATCAAAATATTCGGATGCTTCTTTAGGAGTGATGGCGTCGGTTGTTTCTTCAAGTCCTCCATATTCTAATAGCGTAGGAGCATTTATCGCTGCAGCTACACTAGCTTCCGTATTCGCTATAGCGGCTATAACGGCATCTTTTAATACCGATTTGGCTTCATCGAACCTTTGTAACCGACATAAAGCTTCGGCTTTCAAAAATAACAATTCGTGATAACTGAGCAGTTGAGTAGAAGCAGTTTGAGAATAAACGAATATCGAAGTATTGTAATAATATTGTATTTCTTCATTTAGTCCATTAGGCGCCATAAAAAAATTCTCCTCAGAAGGATCTCCTACCTGAACCCTCTCTGCATCAACAAACACCCTGCGAAGTCGTGGGTCATGGCGATCAATTAATTTTTCAGCCATACTTTGGCTGGCAGCAAGACCATCTCGGCTCCACTGGAAATCAAACAGCGGATTATAATTTGTAGCACTATAAATATTAAATGCTGCTTGCTCATCCGCCGATTGAAACGAATTATCTACATACCTGATTACTTTCTCTAAATCACTTTGAACATTAGCTGAACGTTTCAACAAACGCATGGTGTAACGGGCTTTTAAGCCATTAGCAAATTTAATCCATAATTCAGGATCACCACTATAAAGCAAATCATTAGCTCCCACAGATCCTGTTACATGAGCATCTTTACCTTGAAGATGAGTAATAGCCTGGTCAAGCAAGGATAAGATGTCCTTATAGATGTTCTCTTGTTTATCAATTTTTGGATTCAATATTTTCGGAAGTTTATCACGAGTAATTTCGGAAGCCTCCGACCAAGGAGTATCCCCAAACATATCGGTTAAAATCGCCGAATTAAGAGCGATCATTACTTCAGCCATTCCTTTTGTTACATCATTACCCTCCTGAGGGCCCCCTTTAGAACATTTGTTAACCACGATTTTGGCATTTTTCAACGTTGCATATAAATTTTCCCAAACATTATTGAAAGTAGAAGCCAACATGGGCTCACCGTCGCGATGTTCGGCCCGGTACAATTGATTATGCGTTCCCACTTCGTGTTCGATGTATGCTGAAGTATATGTATTTAAATCGCCTCCCACATTGTAAAAAGCAGTAGATGTAATCACATCAGCCAAAATAGTTTTTGCAGGAACATCTTTGGCATGAAATGGATCATCATTTATTTTGTTCATTATATCTTCACTACATCCGTAAAGCCCTAAAGATGAAATGAAAATCGCAACAAAGAAAATTCTATATTGATTCATACTCTTTTTCATATTTCGTTCTATTTAAAATTTTACATTGAAACCCAATCCGTAGCTGGAAGTTCCCGGAAGAGAAAATCTTTCAAAAGCACCGGACATGTTATTATTCCCTTGAGAAGCTTCCGGATCAAAACCTTTTATTTTTGACCATAAAATAAGATTCCTTGCAAAAATGTTCGCATTGATTTGAATATTATTCTTGTTCCAAACCGGGTAACTCAAGGCAATCTCCCGTAATTTTACAAAAGAATTATCCTTAATAAATGCTTCTGAGATATTGTTTAACGTTGCAAAGTAATAAAAAGCATCCGAACCTTTTATTTTGATGTCATTGGGAGCATAGATCGGATTCCCTTCTGCATCTGTTCCGGTAATTTTTACTGCTTTTTCGGGGAAAATAAATTCATCAGAATTCCTTAAATCAGCAGAATATTGGCTCACGCCGTAATAGTCGAGCATGGTAGATGTCCCCGCATACATACTACCCCCATGCTTCCAATCCAATACAGCGGAAAGACGAAATTTATACAATTCCAATGTAGTATTAAAACCCAGTTGAAAATCAGGAGAAACCGTGCCAATCACATCCAATTCACCGGGTTGAGGTAAGCCATCTTCATCAACAACAATCTGACCCTCATCGTTCCTCAAATAGCTCACGCCATAAATAACGGGAAATTTATACCCGATTCCTGCTCTTACCTGAGGTTCGACAAAACCACCAAGAAAAATACTGTTTACACCCGGAGCCAATTTGTCTACGTAGTTGTCAATTTTTGAGAAATTAAATGCAAAGTCCCAATTCACATTTTTATTCTTAATCGGATTAGCTGCCAATGTTAATTCATGAGCATTCGTGTGAATAGAACCACCATTTGTTATCAAACTACTTGTTCCGGTTGAACCGGCCAAAGGCACCTCAAATATTTGATCTTTTACATTTTGACGCGAGAAAGTATAATTCAACGTAAAAAGTCCATTTAAAAACGTGAAATCTCCTCCTATTTCGTACGATCGAGTGTTCTGTGGTTTCAATTGGGGATCATAAATTTTTGAATATAATGAAAATCCAACAACATCACGAACAGGATAAGAAATTGGTGTACCACTTGAAAAACCCCCACCATATACAGGAATAGCATAATAAGTATTGTAATAATCCCCTGCTTGACCAACTTCGGCATATGATACACGTAATTTACCAAAGGTAAGAACGTCATTCTTTAATCCTTCCAATTCCGTAAAAATTAAACCTAAAGATACCGACGGATAAAAAAACGAACGATTTTTCGGTGGCATATTAGAGACTACATCGTAGCGCCCTGTGCCGCTTAAAAACAAGAAATTTTTGTACGAAAAACCGGCATTTGCAAAAGTACCCACCGTACGTGTCCTTCTGTAAGATTCACTCGAATAGAAAACTAAAGAATTTCCAACATGATTCCATCCGGAAAAATTAAATTCATGACCATAAGCCTCTGTAAATTTTCGCGTTGTATGAATCAATTCATTGCCTGCCAAGGCATCAAATACAAAATCTTCATTAATATTCCATTTAAAGGTGGCTGTTAACAATGAATTGAATTGATTGACGGTATAGGCATAATTGTCTGCAGAACCTCTTCCGTTAGAATGACCATAACCCCAAATGTCGTCGTAATTGGTTGTGTAAGAATCATCACCCAACTGATACTTCACATCCAGATTTTTATCGTCACTATTCAATTTCGTTGTATATTGCAAATAAGCATTACCAAAAAAACGTTGGGTTTTCTCGGTAAATTTGTTATTTTCGACTGCCCAATAAGCCGCATCGAAACCGCTCGTTCCTCTATAGGTATTTTGTTTATATGGATCACCTGCTACATGACTGGGAATGCCTGCCAAATCATAACTTGGCGGAGCCGGAAAAACTGTAGCAACAATACCGTTGTTTGCTCCGGTCTGCTTCGAAATCTTTGATGCGATAAAATTACCGGTGAAACCGGTTTTCCAATTATTGTGTAATTTAGCTTCCCCACTGAATTTAGCATTGTACCGGTCCATTCCGGTTGAAGGAACAATACCCTCTGATGTAGAATTTCCCAACGACAACGAATAATTACCGGCATCAAACCCCTGTATTACATTCACAAAATTGTTCCAAACATATCCAGTCCGAAAAAATTCTCCGATATTATCATAAACTTGCGGGGTAGCCCAAGGATCTAACCCTGCTAATGCACGCTGTGGTACATAATACATTCCGGGTTTTTTACCATCTTTCGTATAAGCATTATCCGTATTCCCCCCGAATTTTGGATCATTCGGAAGATCAACTATTTTAGGTCCCCATGACATAGAAGAATTATATACATAATTTCCTCCTGAACCTTGAGCATATTCGGTTTGTATATCAGGCTTAGCTGCCAGTACATCAAAAGATACATTTGAGTTGAATGTCACTTGGGGTTTGCCTTTACGTGCTCCTTTCCCGCTTTTTGTCGTGATAACGATAACACCGTTTGAAGCCCGCATTCCGTACAGTGCAGAAGCTGCCTGTCCTTTCAACACGTTGATGCTTTCGATATCGTTCGGATCAATATCGATGGCACGAGTTGAATAATCTGATCCGGAGACAGAATCGTCGGTATCCATATCGGCTGTCGATGCTATCGGCATTCCATCAATAACATACAAAGGAGTGTTATCCCCTGTAAAAGAACGAGAACCTCGAATCGTTATTTTTGCAGAAGCTCCTGGCATGCCGGAAGATGGTGAAACTTCAATTCCTGAAACTTTTCCTTGAAGAGCAGTTACCAAATTATTATTGGCAGCTTGTACCAATTGGTCTGCTTTTACATCCTGGACAGCATAGCCTAGCGCTTTTTTCTCTCTTGTTACCCCCATCGCGGTAACTACCACTTCTTCCAGTAAAGCTGTTTCTTCACTCAGTACCACTCTTACATTGGCACTTACCGGTACTTCTTTTGTTGCGTATCCAACATAAGATACAACTAGTGTTCCACCGGCAGGAGCCGTAAGGCTGAAATTGCCATCAGCGTCGGTCACAGTGCCTTGATTAGTTCCTTTAACCAACACTGTCGCACCGATTATCGGTTCACCTGCCTCATCAATAACGGTACCCCGTACCTGTACTTGGGCAGAAACCCACCCTATTCCCAACAAAAATAGGGTCAAAAACATCATCAGTTTTCTTTTCATAAAACTCTACTTTTAAATTATAAAAAAATTATAAATATGACTCTACTGAAGTTGCTACTTTTTATACCAAAAGTGTATGTTGTGCGAAAGATGATAAAAACAAATTAGCGATATAATCGAAGTAGCAACATCATTTTCGTTTTCGGTTTTTTATTCATAATCCCGATTAACACAATTACACATTTAATTATAATAGGCAAATATATACGAATTTTTCAAACAAAAACTATTTTGATAAGTTTTTTTCTAAATTTTCTATTATTCTATAAGTTTAAGGGACTATTTTTTTATAATTTCATTTATCGTATACCTATTCACTTTTTTCTTTTTTCTTCCTTGTCGAAAACAATCAAAGCCTTTTGATACCTAAAACAATGACAAAGATATAGCATTTATTTTTACATAATGAAAAAAAAAAGCGGGATATAATAACAAAAGGCATAATAATACCGATCGGCTATATAAAAACGACTAAAAACTAAGCAGATAACGAATGATATAGATATACTCTATATTATATTTAAAATTTATATTATTAAGAAAGATCAACAAAAAGACAAAATAAACAAGAAAAGGGAACCTGCCCGCAAGCAAATTCCCTATTTGTCGTCAAACTAAAAACGAACCGATTATTTTATTTATTTCTCTATTCCAAGCAATTCTACTTCGAAAATAAGCGTGGAAAATGGTTTAATGGTTCCTCTGTCTTGCGAACCATAAGCAAGGTCATAAGGTACGTAAATTCTCCACTTCGATCCTACAGGCATCATTTTTAATGCTTCGGTCCATCCGGGAATAACTTGGGTTACTCCAAAAATAGCAGGATCGTTGCGATTCAGACTGCTATCGAAAACCGTTCCATCGAGCAACTTTCCTTCATAAAGTACTCTTACCCGATCGGTATCGGTGGGAATGGGACCCGATCCACGTTTGATGATTTCGTACTGTAATCCGCTGGGAAGGGTTATTACGCCTTCTTTTTGGGCATTTTCGGCCAAAAATTTCTCTCCCGCTGCAATAGAATCTTTGTATTGTTCTTTCAATTGTTCTTCCTGTTTCGCCATTTGACGATTTTGGGCTTCTTGAATTTCTTTCTGAATATACATATTGGCATCCATCTTACCGAGTGCCAAATCTTCATTCTTGATCACTCCGGCCAAACCGGCCAACAAGGGATCCGTTTTGATTCGCTTGGTGGAATCATCGCCAAATACAAACTTGTTGAACTCGGGCAACATTTGCTGTGCTATTTGATGGCCGATACTCAATCCCTGAATATAGGCCGATTTTTCTTTACCCGCATTGAGAGCTTCTTTCAATCCTTTAACAAAATCGTTCAGTTTGGGTGCATTTACCTTATTCAGTGAATCGATTTTTACTTTCATTTCTTTCTCGAGATTCAGCCTTTCCAAGGAATCTTCGGTGGCAGAAATCTTCATTTGGTATTCGTACTCGATTTCGGAAATGCTTTCGATAACACCGGTTTGTTCCAAAAATTGCATTAATCCTTGATCCGCAAGACTAACCCCGTAAGCATATGAAAGCGTATCGACAGGATCTTTCAACGAAGCTTTTGGTGTAGAGCCTCCATTACAGGAAGCAAACATCAAACTACAAGCAACAAAAGCAGCAAGCGCATAAAAACTTTTTCTTTTCATTGTTTTCTTTTTGAATGATTTATTTACTTAAAAAATATTGTTGGCTAAAAATAAATACCGTGAATCTGAGAAGGCTGTTGCCAACCTCCGCACCACTATTTCTATTTGCCATATAATACCGTATACTTTATAATTTCCAAACGTATTTTTAAAAGGATTTGAAATTTTAATGGCAAAAATACGATTTAAAAAGAAATAATTCGCTTTTTTCGGAATAAAAAACTATATTTGCTATATTAATAAGGTATTTTAACGAAAAATGACTATGAAAAAGAATTTAGTAGTTCTTACCGGTGCAGGAATGAGTGCCGAAAGTGGAATCTCTACTTTCCGCGATTCGGGTGGTTTATGGGAACAATACCCGGTAGAAGATGTGGCTACACCCGAAGGATTTGCTCGAAATCCGGAGTTGGTACTCGATTTTTATAATGCCAGACGTAGGGAATTGCTGAAAGCACAACCCAATGAAGGGCACAAAGGATTGGCCGAACTCGAAGATTATTTCGATGTATACATTATTACGCAAAACATCGACAACCTACATGAACGCGCAGGGAGCAGCCACGTGATCCATCTGCATGGTGAATTGATGAATGCCCGATCGACAGGCGATCCATCATTGGTTTATCCGCTTTCGGAAGATAATCCCGATATAAAATTGGGAGACGTATGCGAGAAAGGTTATCAATTGCGCCCCGATATAGTGTGGTTTGGCGAACCCGTACCCATGATTGAAGAAGCAATCCGAATATCAAAACGTGCCGATATTTTTGTTATCATCGGCACATCAATGGTGGTATATCCTGCTGCAGGATTGCTGAATTATGTTCCCCAAGGCGTGCCAATCTATCTTATCGATCCTAAAGATGTGGCAACCATGAGAAGCGATATCCATCACATTCGCAAAGGTGCATCCGAAGGAGTGAAAGAATTAAAAAAACTTCTATTGGAAAGCGAGGAATGAAAACATAAAGCTGCCCTTTTGAGGCAGCTTTATTGCATTTTTACCTCACAAAAAATTACTTTTGTGGTTTAAATTATTGTTGTTGCTGTTGAACCTGTGCTTCGCTACTTTCCTCTTCAGTGGGAACTATAAGCTTGTAACCTTTACCATGAATATTGATAATCTCGATATTCGGATCCGGTTTCAACAGTTTACGCAACTTGGTAATATACACATCCATGCTGCGGGCATTGAAATAGGTGTCTTCTTCCCAAATCTGCTTCAAAGCATGATTGCGCTCCAAGATATCGTTGGCATGAGCACAAAGCAAGGCGAGCAATTCCGATTCCTTGGTCGTCAATTTGGTTTGTTGACCGGCAATGGTAAGCAGTTGCTTTTGGGTATCGAAAATCATGCTGCCAAATTTGTACACTTGCTGTTCTTTGGCTTTCTTGCCTCGCACACGGCGAATGATGGCTTCGATACGAAGCACCAATTCTTCCATGCTGAACGGTTTGGTAATGTAATCGTCGGCACCTACTTTAAAGCCTTCTATCACATCTTCTTTCATATTCTTCGCCGTTAAAAAGATAACGGGAATTTCACTATTGATGGATCGAATCTCTTTAACGAGTGTGATACCGTCTTTCTTCGGCATCATGATATCCACAATACACAAATCGTATTTCGTTTTCACAAATCCTTTGAAACCTGCTTCTCCATCGGGATAAAGATCGGTTTCATATCCTTTTGCCTGGAGATATTCTCTCAGCAACATGCCAAGATTCTCATCATCTTCGCATAAAAAAATTTTCAATTTTTCTTCCATATCATTTTCTTGTTATTACGGGTAAACCAATTATAAATTTTGTTCCTTTGCCGACTTCACTTTCGGCACGTATTGTTCCTTTATGATCGGTAACGATTTTATGCACGTACGCCAAACCTAGTCCGAAACCTTTCACATCGTGAATGTTTCCTGTGGGTACACGATAAAAACGATCGAATATCTTTTTCATATATTCTTTTTTCATACCGATCCCATTGTCTTCTATGGAAACAAAGAGCTTATTGCCCTCATTCCATGTACGTATCATCAATTTGAGGGGAACATCTTCACGACGGTATTTCACTGCATTATCCAGCAAGTTGAAAAGCACATTGGTGAGATGCATTTCGTCTGCCATCACAAGCGAATCTTCTGCCTGCAGATCGATATCGAGGGTTCCTCCAAATTTTTCCACTTTCAACACATGGGTATTCGCCACGTTCACAACCAAATCGTTAACATCCACTTCTTTCATCTTCAGTGTGGTACGCTGTTTATCGAACAACGACATTTGAAGTACCTTTTCCACCAAAAAACTCAACCGTTTGGTCTCATCGTTAATCACACCGGTAACATGTTTGAATACCTCGGGCGATTTGGTGATGGAAGGGTCTTTCAACATTTGAGCCGCCAACGAAATGGTCGATACGGGGGTTTTCAACTCATGTGTCATGTTGTTGATAAAATCGTTCTTCATTTCAGACAAACGCTTTTGTCTGAACAAGGTCACTATGGTGTATATAAAGGTAATCAGCAGAAGAAATGTAAACAACAATGAAGGAATAAAAAACTTCATTTCTGCCGATACATAATCCTTTTTGGAAGGAAAATACACCTTCAACGTATTCAATTTTGCCGGTGGGTCGCTTGGGAAAAGAGTCTGTGTGTAAATAGCTTTTTCGTCTTTGGGATTGAATCCGGGCGAAGTATATACTATCCTGTTGTTATAATCGATCACTTGAAAACTGTACGGGACATTCATACCGTTTGACAGCAATTCCGAACGAATGTATGCATCCAATTGTCTAAAATCGATACGTTTCTCGATAGGTTCGTCGCTTGCACGGTACATTATTTTAAGAATTACCTCATCCAAAAGGGCTTGTTCGTGCAGATAACGCTTCGATAGCGATTGCTGCATCTCGTAAGAGGTTTTCGGAATGGATCCGGTGCCATGATGAGGTGAAATAAATACTCCTGTCGACTGATTTACTTGATTGCCGCCACTCGTTCTGTCCTCCTGCCTAAGATCTAAATTGCTTTCGGTAGATGCAACACCGGACGATCCCGATTGCCGATTCAATGTGCCCAATCCACTGTGTTGAGGTTGTCTATATTGAAAATAACGACTTTCGGATTCGATCATATCTTCCTGTAAATAACGGTAGGTCTGATCGATTTCAAGCTGTTTTACCACATTATTCAAACTCCTTCGTACTGCTTCGTCAAATTGCGCTTTGCGTGCATCAATGGTTATTCGCATATAATGCAGCTGTAAAAAAAGCAGCGCAAAAAAAGCAACAAACATCACCACGGAAAGTAACCACATGGTTGATTTTTTCATACATTCCTATTTTAAAGATCGTCTTTTTCTCTACTATTTAACAAATAAACGACTTTTTTGTTTAACATTTCATCTTAAAATTAAAAAATTTAACGTCGTATAATATTATTTATATATATTTACACGACGAATACTTTTTAAAGAAGATTTTTCACACTTATTAAATAAGTTGGATTATTCTTCAAATCCTTCTCCCTCTTAACCTGCTTTGTCTTGGCGAATAAATGCCTTTATGGGATCAGGATTTAAACTTTGATCGGCAGTAGCTTTCTTGTTTTTTTGAACCTTCTTGAAAACCCATTCTTTTTGTAGAGTGAAATTGAAAAAGATGGAAACAATGATATCGACTACAATACGGGTAATTTTGTAATCGATCGAGAAAAATGTCGACAGAAAATAAGTTCCCGAGGATTTCAGCACAATACTATTGATCGCAGTGACGGAAAATTTCAACAACTGCTTGAACAATGAATTGCGATATACCGCATCGTCGGAGTTGAAAGTCCACCGCTTATTGAGTGTGAAATTAATCAACGCTCCTACGATTCCTCCGATAACAATACCCAACGTATAGTGAATATGAAATACTTCGGCAACGAAGACCATTATCCCATAGTCCACCATTCCCCCGATTAGGGCGGAAAATTGAGCCTTAGTGAAAACGATTAGGTGTTTACGCATTTTCTTTTTTTCTGCTTTGTAGTTCTCTTTCTTTTGCCATACGCTCTTCGACATCGCGCCGATCGGCAAGCCGAAGCAATTTGCGACATTCTACAAGGTTGGAAATAAGTAAAAATACGCAAGCTGCACTGGCAAGATAGTTAATGGAACCGGGAATAAACACTTCCACCGTGATGATAGTTGCCAAAAGCAAACGAACTTCCGTAGGACCGAAAATACCCGAATCGATGGAATATTGGCCTCCCACTTTGTAACGAAGTTGAGCCGTAATCATTTCCCAACCATACATTACCACAAAAAGGAAACCCACATACTTCCACGGACCTTCTGAATAAATCATGTATCCCAACCCGATAAGAATGGTGCCAATCCAATCAATCGTAACATCCAATGAAAAGCCATACCATTTTCGGGGTTTGTTCCTATAGTATGCCAAACGTCCGTCTAACGAATCGCCATACCAATTAATAAGGAATCCGGCCAACGAAAGCAACAGCCAATATCGACTCACAAAAGTGCCCAACACAAAACTGCCCGCAACCATAATGTTTCCGAAGAAACCAATGGCGGTTAATCCGTCTGAAGTTATCCACGAGGGTACGCGCTGCACCAAATAAGCAATGGTTTTTTGTTCTACAGTGCGTAAAATATTGGTTCTTTCCCGATCTTTGGTGATCAACTTCAATGTTTTCACCATATTTTCATTGTCCTCTTTCATTTATATCACTTTTTATCTTTTGCGTCACCTTCACAAAATAACGATAACGATAACCTTTAACAGAATATATGCATCGACCTTGTTCGTTGCATTAACTGCAAATGTAACCGATAAATTTGATATAACGAAAATGTTACAAAAAAAGATGTGGTTAAATTTTATTAAAAATATCGATCCTAATCGATTGAAGTATTAATGCGAAGGCTAATAACGGGCCTTAAAATCATGTTCTTGGAAAAAACACTTCGATACCATACCATACCCGCTTCTATGGCCACTTTCGGAGCAAACCAATACTCCATGGTTCCTCCCACGTGGGGCTGCGGCATCATGGGCATGGGCTTGGTACGCGCTTGGTCGCTCCAATATAAAGGACCGCCACCAAAAAGATTAAAATAAATATCCTCATCGAACATGAAACGACTATGAACATTAAAAATTACAGACGATTGTTTGATGCCGAGATCGTTTTGATCGGTACGGGTATAATTCACACCGCTTTCGATAAGTAAACTTTTATAAGGAGAGTAACTTGCACCGAACAACACATTCCAAAAAGGTACTACCCCGTAATTGGAATGGTAATACATGTCTGCCGAAAACATTGTATAGGGATTCAGGCTGTACATAGCCCCAACATTTACCCAATAAAAATTTTCTTTTCCTTCGGTCAACGGTGCATCGGTCAATCCCAAAGCCGCCGAAGAAGACAAACTCAAACGGGGTGTGAGATTGAAAAGAATTCCCGTCATGCTGCTTCGCGAATACCGAAACTCGCTGCTCCATCCGAAAAAACTCATAGGGGAAGGAGCAGGAGGTTGAAAAACAGCAGAAAGTGGAGGAAAAATCCGGTCAACATTAAACGACAACCAAGAATTTAATGTGCTTGTCGATATCTGCATTGGCGAGAAAGGCATACTGTCCATCATTCGCATGGAATCGAATATCAATATCGGTTTCTCACCCGAATATTCCGCTTTCACCGTATCTTTCCCCGTAGCAACATTCTGCGCCTCCAGCACATGACAACCGAAAAATATTCCTGCAAAAAGAATAAGGTAAAAATAGAAAGCTTTCATTCAAAAAAACACGTTTTATTTCTTGTAAAAGTAATAAATATTTCGATAGGTATGTCAAAGCATGAAGCAATAATTTTTTATCTCGCCTCGAATCGGGGCAACTCAGGCAACTCGGGCGAATCGGGTAACCCAGGCAACTTGGAAGCAACTCAGCAAATCAGGCGAATCGGGCAACTCGGACAATAAGACAAACCAAACCTGTTTTTGCAACCTTTTCAATGCTTCCTTGATGACGGCAGCCGGCGTGTACTAATGCTGCGCATATACAACACCTGTTTTTACAACCTTTTCAATGCTTCCTTGATGACGGCCTCAACCGATAAAGCGGGAAATTCTTTGACAATCTTTGTAACAACTTTGCGAGAATTGTTTTGCGAAAAACCAAGCATAACCAATGCCGATACGGCTTCTTTTACCACACCGGAAAAAGTTGTTCCCATCGGCAACGACACAACTTCGGAATCTTCTCCCGGCTTTATTTTATCTCTTAAGTCGACAATAATACGCTGTGCCGTTTTGGCACCGATACCTTTTACCGACTGCAACAGAGCAACATTTTCGGTTGCAATGGCCATTTCCAGTTCTTTGGAATTCAAGGAAGACAACATGACACGGGCAGTAGCGGGTCCCACACCCGAAACACTGATGAGAAGCATAAAAACATCGCGTTCGTGACGTTCCGCAAACCCGTAAAGCGTATAAGCATCTTCGCGAATCGCTTCATAAATATATACTTTTGCCGACTTTTGGCTGTTGAGCGCCGTATACGTATTCAACGATATATTTACCAGGTATCCGATACCGCTACATTCAAGTGTAACAAAAGCGGGAGTAAGCTCAACAATTTCACCTCTGATATAATCGATCATAGTTCCTTAAAAAAATGGAATAATCAATAATTCCCTAAATATAACGCAAGCAAATCAAAAAACATACAAAAAACGGAAAGAATTTAAATTTACCGAGTGTTGAAACTTCGAGAAAACAAACAAGCCGAACATAAAGTCCGGCCTGTTTAAGCAAATTATTGAAAAATGCATGACCATTAAATCATATCTTCAATATTCCACACAAAGGCGCGTAATCCCAAATTTTCGGCCTCGGCATCCAATTTTTCGAGAAACTTCAATAAGGGAGGTACGCGATTGTCTTCCACAACGGTAAAGATGGCATTGTTTATCGAAGGCCAAGCATGTGTACCGTAATGGGGTTCTCCCGTTTTGCTTCCTCGTCCAAACACTTCCTTCCATGAAGTAAAACCGCGGATATTCAATCTTGAGAGATTTTCGACAATTTCGTCATAATGCGCCTGGTCCAATATTATCATTACTGCTTTCATAATTCCTTAATTTAAATTGTTGTATTCGAGTCGGATTTGGCATTGTTGTTTCCGTTGGCTTGCTTAATCAGCTTTTCGCGATGTTTCCTGCGCTTACGCACTACGCCATAGCTGCCGAAAATGGAATACAACGCCGGAACAAGCACAAGGGTAACAATGGTGGAGAAGGTCATACCTCCCACTACGGCCACACCCAACGGCCTCCATATTTCGGAGCCTTGCCCTGTGCCGATAGCCAAAGGAACCATGCCCAAAATCGTCGTCAAAGCTGTCATCAATACCGGACGAAGCCTCGAACGTCCACCATGAACCACTGCAGCTACAATGGACATGCCCCGCTCACGATTCAAATTGATATAATCGATAAGTACAATCCCATTTTTCACAACCATACCTACCAACATGATAAGTCCGATAAAACTCATAATGCCTAATTTTACTTGCGTAATGGACATTAAAAGGAGCGACCCGATAAAGGCAAACGGTACGGACAAAATAATGATAAACGGGTAAGTAAGCGATTCAAACTGCGAGGCCATTACAATATATACCAATAAGATAGCCACAATCAGCAATACGGTGAGATCTCCAAAAGACTCTTGCTGATCTTCAAGCGAACCGGTAATTTCCACACCGATTTCGGATGGAATTTGGGTAGTATTGATTGCTTGCTGAATATCGAGCACTACTTCGTTCAATGCACGGCGATAAATAGTGGCCTGAACCGTGACAATACGCTGACGGTCTTTTCGGTCGATTTGCGGAAGCGAAGAACGTTCGACTACTGTTCCTAAATCGCGTACCCTGACGCCTTCTCCAGTAGGAGTATATATCAGAATGTTTTCGACATCTTCAAGAGATTGACGATATTTTTCGTCGAAGCGCACCGTAATGTCGTATTCGTCTCCTTCTTCACGATATTGCGTCATAACAAGACCGTTTATTCGGTTTCTGATGGCACCGGCAGCGGTACTCATCGTCAAGCCGTTTAATGCCAATTTTTCACGGTCGAATTCAACCTGATATTCACTACGGTAATCCTTACGCGTTATGGTCACGTCACGCAATCCTTTAATATCGGAAAGTTTTGCTTTTAAATCGGCAGCAATGCGATCGGTAGTAGCCAAGTCGTAACCATAAATATCCACATTCACATAACTTCCACCCATCGTCGACATCCTTCCTCCCCCGGGTTGTACCTGATAGCGATACAATTCCGGGTATTGAGAAAGATCCTTACGAATTTCGTCGGCAATTTCATAAATAGTCCTTTTTCGATCTGCCGCATCAACCATTCGAAGGGTATAAGACATCAGATGGGTTCCGTTATCCATCATGGATCCAATCAAATTGTCTTCATCGGCCTGTCCTACCGAAAAGGAAACAATTTCGATCTCAGGATATTTTTCTCTAAGCATTTTTTGTATTTTCAACCCCTGAGCACGTGCTATTTCCACCCGTGTACCGGTAGGCATTTCGATAGTCATGGCGATTTGATCATTATCGACCGAGGGTAAAAATTCGGTTTTCAGCGTAAGAGCGCAAATAATAACGCCACCTATAAAAATAGCCGCGACAATACCTACGGTTTGCCATCTTTTGCGTGCAGTCCAATTTACCAACTTGGCATAGCTATGGTCAAGATTATCCAATATGGGAAGAATGGTTCTTCTATACCATAGGTCGAATTTATTGACATTCATATCCTTGGTGGCCCGAAGCATAAATGAACTCATCATGGGCGTCAACGTCATGGCGATAATCAACGACAGCATAATAATGATGGTTACCATCCAACCCAATTGCTCAAACAAGATACCGGCCAAACCGGTGGTCATGGTCATGGGTAGGAATACGGCCACAATGGTAAGTGTTGAAGCTATGATAGACAATGAAACTTCTTCCGTTCCATAAATAGCAGCCTGTCGCGGACGACTTCCTTTTTCGAGATGCGTCGTTATATTTTCCAATACCACAATGGCATCGTCCACCACCATACCGATGGCTATAGACAACGACGAAAGCGATATAATATTAATGGTGTTGCCTGTAATAAACAAATAAATAAACGATCCGATCAACGATATGGGAATGGTTGTCAAAATAATGATGGTTGCCCTCCATCTTCCCAAGAAAAACAATACCACTACCCCAACAACAATAAGGGCGAGCAGAATGGCTTCCATCAAACTGTTAATGGAAGTCGTGATATGATCGGAAGAATCGGTTATTATTTCGACTTGAACATCGGGGGGCAAATTTCTTTGCAGTTGGGGAAGTCGCTCTTTCACCGCTTCGGCAATGGCCACCGAATTTGCCCCTGTCTGTTTTTGCACAACAAGGGATGCACTACGTCTGCCATTCGTATAATTTTCGAGAATACGACTTTTTACCGTATCGCTTACGGTTGCCACATCGCGAAGATAAATAGGCTTTCCCTGACTATTGCCTACGATAAGAGCGTTAAAATCGCGACTTTCGGCCATTTCCCCCTCCAAACGCAACATATACGTTTGTGTTCCGATATCGAAATTACCGGCAGGTACGTTAATGTTTTCTGCAGCAATTATCTGAGCAATTTGTTCAAGAGAGAGACGATAAGCCTCCAATTTCTGAGGAGCAACATTTATTTGTATTTCACGTTGAGGTGCCCCCGATATGGAAACCGTACCCACACCCGGTATACGGTTCAAGGGATTGGCTACCTGGTCATCCAATATTTTATACATGGCATCCGAACTTATGTCGGCGGTAGCCGAAAGGGTCATCACAGGCATCATATCTGCACTGAATTTCAAGAGCATGGGATCGGTAATCCCCTCAGGAAGAAATTGAGATGCCAACTCCAATTTATCCCTCACATCATTCATTGCATAGTCGGTATTGGTCCCGTATTCGAATTGGAGCAATATCAGGGATATTCCGTCTTTCGAACGCGAAATGATATGTTTTAAATTTTCTGCGGTATTGAGCAGATCTTCCAAGGGACGCGTAACATTTGTCTCCACGTCTTCTGCTCCTGCTCCGGGATAATAAGTCATTACTGAAATGACATTCACTTCAATATCGGGGAGCAAGTCGACAGGAAGTTGAAAATAAAAGATAAGTCCAATAAGAACAATCCCGATAAATATTAGCGAGGTTCCTACAGGATTTTTGACAGCGGTTTCGTATGGTTTCATTTTTGTAATTTTATTTTTATGATAAGCAACTACACAATAATACTGTTATTGCACACTTTCCACTACTTCAACTTCAGTACCGTCAATCAATCCGACATTTCCTTCGACAATAACCCTGTCTCCCTCTTTCAATCCCGACACGATTTCGTATTTATCGTTGATGCGAACTCCAAGTTCTACCTTTGTATAGATAGCTTTGCCGTCTTTTTCCACGAAAACGTAGCGATCGTCGGCACCTATCTGTTTCAATACGGCCATATCGGGAACAACAGGGTGATCTTCAGTACCGAAATTCAGGGTGACACGAGCAAACATTCCCGGACGGAGCAGTTGATTGGGGTTACCAACCTTAATCTCAACAGGGAAAGTATGCGAAACCGGATCGATTGTCGGATATATTACGGAAACTTTTCCACTAAAAACCTCATCACCCAACGCATCCGCCTTTATTTCGGCCGGCATATTCTTTGTCACCCGGCTGAAATACGATTCCGAAACGTTTATCAACACTTTAACCGGATTAATGCTTTCCACAACGAGTATGGGTAATTGAAGCGCAACATCTCCGGGGTCGTAATTTCTGGCGGTCACCACACCGTTGATAGGACTGATGAGGGTAGTATTTTCAATCAGATTGTTTACCAGTGTTTCCATTACCCGAATCTGGCTTTCCAACTGATCGATTTGCTGTTTAGAGATACCTCCCACCTTGTAAAGTTCAAGATAGCGCTCATAATCTCTTTTCAAAGTAGCAAGCTGAGTTTGTTGCTGCGATAAATTGGTTTCGTCCATCACGGCCAACTTTTGACCTTTACGTACCGATGAACCCACATCCACATAAATATTCCTGATGCGGCCTCCCATAGCCGGAGCAATATTGTTTTTAACATCGGCTTCAACGGTTGCCGTAAAGCTCGCCAACTGATCTACCGGAACAAATCGTACTTCTTCTACACGAACTTTTCTTTTCTGCGAAGTTGTTTCGCTATCACGTGAAGTACCTTTTCCTCCACATGAAGAAAACAATAGTAGTAAGGTAACCAAAGGTGTTAACTTAAATAAGTTATACGTTTTCATACGTAAATTGTTTATATGTATTATTTAATTGATAATCTTTTAGTTATATAATATTTAATTGCTTATTCGATTGAGTTTAGACAAAACAAAAGACAGCACTCATCTTTTGGACAAATGCTCCGGTTATCGGAAAACATAACAGATAAAGAAGTAATTTAAAATTTCATACGCGTGCTCGTGGCAACAGTCTGAGGTGCTTATCTGTTGAGATCAGTTTCATAGGCGACTTAGGTGCCTTATTGCACCGTGCGTCAGTAAAAATCGACCTTTGGCTTTTGTTTCCCGTTATGTGAGAGTATATTTTTTAAGCACCCATGGGCTGCATGGAGTTAACAGGTTCAAGCAGAACAGTATATCCCATCTTCTCCAATTCAGCCTTTAAATACTTTTTCCGTTTTTTCTCCATTCGGCTGTTCAGATAATCTGCTCCCAGTTCATGGTAAGGAACATTGTATTTCAAAACATAATACACCGATTTGAGAATGGAATGGGCAACAGCCACTATCGCTCTTTTTTTACCTCGTCGGGCGGCTAAACGATGATAACGCGCATGATAAAACGTATCCTTGGTGCGTGATGCGCCCCATGCTGCTTCTACCAGGGTTGTTTTGGCCTGTTTATTCCCGTGGGTGGTTCGACCACTTTTTTTTTACCCGCGCTCTCGTTATTTCCAGGGGATATCCCTACCCAGCTTGCCAGGTGTTTTTCGCTTGGAAAAACTTCCATATCCAGTCCGATTTCGGCGATAAGGTCTTCAACGGTTTTGTGGCTTAATCCCGGAATCTCCTCAAGGAGTTCCAATACATTTTCGTAAGGCGAAAGCATTTGCCGTATCTTTTGATTAAGCTCTTCTATTAAAGATTCAATATGCCGGTTGTGTGAGCGGATGGCACCCAACAGATAGATGTGGTGATCGGTGATATTTCCGTTACAGGCTTCCCAAAGTTCCTCTTTGGTTGCTCCAATTTTTCCATGATAAACTTCATCTATATCCTGCATGGTTACCTGTTTGCCTTCACACAGCTTGTCGATCAGTTTGGTGGCTGTAATCCCCGAGGTATTGCTTAATACACTCGAGAGTTTCACGTTACAATCTTCCAAAATACGAATGATCCGGTTTTTGTTGGATGCCACATCCCGGATTAATTTCTTGCGGTAACGGGTTAAATCCCGTAACTCCCGCTGCTCGCGTGGTGGAATGAAACTCGGCTTTAACAATCCGGCAAGCAGGAGCTTACACAACCACCGGCTGTCTTTTTTGTCCGTCTTATGTCCCGGTACGTTTTTAACGTGCCGGGCATTGACTATCCAAATAGTGATACCTGTTGGCTCAAGGATGTTATAAACCGGCTTCCAGTAAACCCCCGTACTCTCCATCGCTATGTGAGTAATCTTGTTTTCCACTAACCAGTCTTTCAATTCTGTCAAAGATCTCGTGAACGTCCTAAATTCTCGGGTGGTACGTTCCAACCCTTCGCCATCTATGGTGGCTACTACCGTTTCCTTGTGTACGTCAAGCCCACACCCGCGGCTGACTACTTGTTCAAATGCTACTGTTTCCATTGTGGACTAAAGTTTAATGGTTCGTTATAAATCACCTTGATGGTGGTGACAAAACTAATAAAATCAGTCAATATGGAATCAGCGAACCTACTAAATTTTCATCCGCTTGGGTGTTCTAAAAGCAAACATGGAGGTTTCATAATGCAATATTTTTATTTTTGTTAATTTTCTGAATCGATAGGTGCAATTTTATATCCAAGTACTTTTTCCAAATCGGCTTTTGCAGCCAAATAATCATAAATGGCATTTTTGTATTGCAGCTCTGCATTGGTAACTGCCAGTGCCGCCGTATTCAGTTCCACGATGGTCCCCAGACCGGTTTCATACCGCTTCAAGGTAATTTCATACCCTTTTTTCGCTTGTTTCACCGACGATTGGGTCGCCATGATTTGTTTAACGTTTTTATTGATCAAATCGATATTGTTTTTCACAGCCAATTTCAAATTTCTCTCCAAGTCTACACGCTGATAACGAAGTTGAAAAAGCTGAGTTTCGGTCTGTTTTATATTATACCGCCGCTGGCCTCCGTTAAAAATGGGTACCGACAAGGTGATACCTAAAACAGAATACGGGTCCCATTTGTAATCTTTGAATTTGAAATCGTTATTTTGACTAATGTAAGTATAATGAAACGATGACACGAGTGAAGGAGCATATTGCAATTTCTGCATTTCATACAACTTTTGAACCTTGTCGGTCTGAAGATCAAATTGCTTTAAATCGCTATTGCCCATAAGGGAAGTATCGGCAGGAATAATTGCATCAAACATGACCTCGTCATAATCGTTGAGCGTCCCGATTACTTTTAACGGAACCTCACTGTCGATTCCCATGAGCATTTTCAACTGCAATTCGGCAATTTTCATCATATTCTCTGCTTGCAAAATACTCGGAATAAGACTTTGCAGTCGCACTTCAGCAGTGATCACATCATACTCCGGTGCGATTCCCTGTTCATATTTGTTTTTAATATTTTCCAAATTGATCGAATCCGTAGCATAGGTCTCTTTGAAAAGCAGGTAACTGTCGCGTGCCAACATAAGGCTGTAAAACGATTTGGTCACTTGGTTAACCAAATTGATTTTCGACGAACGGGCTTGTTCCATCGCCAATTGAATATCCACTTCGCTCATCTGAACATTTTTCCACAACGAAGGCACAACAAGAGGCAAACTTACGTTTACACCTCCCGAATACACGTTTCGCCGACCTACTCTAAATCCTTCATTTCCATCTGAATCCGAAGGTCCCATCAACTTGCCCAGCACTCCCAAAATTTTCTGTTCATCCTCATCAAATTGATCCGGATCAACATCACCTCCCAGTCCAAACCCATTATCCATATACATGGTCTGTTTTTTGATGGTTCGTTGATATTGTCCAATCAAATTAATCTCGGGCAACAAAGTCCCGAAAACGCTTTTTTTCGCATACTGCTTTTTGGTAATTTCCATATCGGCAACTTTCACCGTTGGATTTTCACTTAACGCTATCTCAAGCGCCGTATTCAAATCAATTTCCAAACTGTCTCTTTGCTGTGCTGTTGCTGCCGACAACCTAAATAATCCACAAACAACAGTTACCAATAAAATCGATTTCGCTTTCATCATTTTAAACATTATTTTTGTTCGATTTGTTGTTTCTCTAAATATTTATCCACTATTTTAATGCCTTTTTCCGTAGAAATACCCCGTATGAAATTGACCATCACAGTGGATATCAATTCGGAAAAAGAAAAAGGAAATTTGTCGATATGCGATGCCCGCATGTAAATAGAGGTGCTTTCTTCGACGAGGAATGCCACAACTTCAATATTCAGGTTTTCGCGAATCACCCCTTGTTCTACCCCTTTTTTCAGGAATTGCACGAAAAATTCGTTGGCTTTATGGCTTTCCTCTTTCAAAAAAGCATCCACGTTGGGATAATACCTATAAATATCCTCGTAGAACTTTATATTGGCAAACGTGGCGGTTTTGTGTATTTCCATGATATTTAAAAAAACTTCGACAACATTGTCGAAGCGCTCCATTAACTCTTGGACTGCTTTTTTGCGATCTTCACAAACCTGTTTCAAATAACTCAAAAGCAAATCTTCCTTGTCTCTGAAATCTTCATAGATGGTGCGTTTAGAAATGCCCAACGACGAAGCCACTTCGTCCATCGATGTGCTTTTTACGCCATATTGAAAAAACAAACGACCGGCTTGCTGAATTATTCGATCTTTTATATCCATAGTTATCACAAAAAAACAAGGACAAAATTAGAAATAAAAACTCGAAAAATAAAAACAGTTTTCCAAGTTTAACAATCTTTACGCAAAATTCTCTGTAATTGTGATTGGCAAAGGGTTTAATAAGGGGGTAAAAGAACGCTTCAAAACCGTTTTTTTAGTGAAAATCAAAAGAAAATCTGATATTTAACGCTTTTGCAAAGGCGTTTATTTTATCATTCCGCAAATTCAGCTTTTTTAGCACCTGCCAAGTTCAACTTAGAAGTGCAACTTTATCGGACAGAGGCTTGCAAAAGTCAACGAACTGGTTTAATTTCGTGAGAATTAAATTTTGTAACACTTGAGCCGTATGCGGGGAAACTCGCACGTACGGTTCTTAAAGGGGAAAGCGGGGGTAGCCCCGCTGACCTACTTAATAAGAAACAACAAACATGATTTGTTTTCCGAACGCGAAAATCAATTTGGGACTTCATATCGTGTCTAAACGATCGGATGGATATCACGATATCGAGACCATTTTTTACCCTATGGGGTTAAAAGATGCGCTTGAAATTATTCCCATCGATCCCGGCTCCTTCAATCCTTCTTCGAATGAAAGTTTGTTTCATGTCTGCAATAAAGGATTCAATGGTCTTACCCCCTTCAACCTTTCTTCGAATGAACGGGGGTTTCGATTTTTTCCTTCCGGCATGCCAATAGAAGGGGATATCGACGACAACATGGTAATCAAAGCATTCGACCTACTCGCAACAGAAAAACAAATCCCACCCATCGCTATTTATCTGCTGAAAAAAATACCTTTCGGTGCAGGTTTAGGCGGCGGTTCGTCTGATGCGGCTTTCATGCTCAAACTGTTGAATGAGGCCTTTACATTGGGGTATTCCGAGGAGCAGCTGTGCAATTTGGCAACCCGATTGGGAGCCGATTGTGCTTTTTTCATCAAGAACAAACCTGCCTATTCTTTCGGTATAGGAAACGAATTGGAAGAAATCGATCTTTGTTTGGATACGTACCATTGGGCGCTGGTAAAACCGCCTTTCAACGTATCCACCAAAGAAGCATATGCCATGATTACGCCTCGTCAACCCGAAATGTCGCTGAAAGAAATTGTCAAAAAGCCCGTTTCGGAGTGGAAAAACAGGATGAAAAACGATTTTGAAGTACCGATTTTTAAAAAATATCCCCAACTTTGTACCATCAAAGAAAAATTATACGAACAAGGGGCAGTGTATGCCTCCATGTCGGGCTCGGGATCAACTCTATTTGGTTTGTTTGAAAAGCCGCCCGAACTCGAAAATATTTTCCCGGATTGTTTTGTATGGACAAATGCCGATTGTTGAAATCAATAATTCTCTAATTATGCATAGAAAATATTCGTTTTTAATCGCCTTTTTTTTTATTGCGCTCAATGCCGTAAGTCAACAAATCCTATTGCCCGAACGGATTCGGTCATTCGGTCCGGTTGCTGTGCAAAAACCGGTATTCCTAGACAGTACCGACCTTAAGAACGCCCCCTTTTCAGACGAAACACTGCTTTCGTATTTCGTATCGGCTCCTCCTCACGAAAAATTTTCAACTGCACTCGTGCCCGACACAGCCGGTTTTTTCCATTTGCAAAAGCCGGAAAAAGGATATGCGTTTCAATTGATTTCGTTTTTTATCGACGCCGATCGATACGGAAAAGCAAAACTCACCGTTACCTCACCCCATCCACTCGAATTATGGATCAATGACGTGAAAAGAGCCACTAAAACACAAGTGAACGACAGCCTTCACCTCTCCGGATCGGTCGATGCCACACTCAATGGATTTGTCAACAAGTCGCGCATCGTGATCAAAATGCTCGTTTCATCCGATTATTTCGTTGACCCGGCAGTGAAAATCGAGCTTAAGCCCGACGAAAAAGACTCCCTTACCCAATACGCATTTTCCGATACCGATATCCGAAGAATTACCATAAACGATATCCTGGACGGGAAGCGGGTAACCTCTTCCGAAATCTCGCCTCAAGGACGTTTCGTTTTGCTCCGTTATTCCGAAACATTACCGGGTGGCGAAAGGAAACGATATGTGGAAGTTTACGACAGCAAACGGCAACAAATTGTTCTTTCCGAACCCGACAGCCGCATGCAACTGGGTTGGATGCCAAAATCGGAATGCCTCTATTATGTTGCCGACAGCGAAAACGGAAGAACGCTATTCACCCTCGACCCGTTAAAAACCGAAACTAACGTACTTGCCGAAAATCTTCCAAAAGAACGATTCTTTATTGCTCCCGACGAAAAATCGATGTTTTACTCCGTCAAAGAGACCCAAATCCTCAACAATCCGGCAGGACTGAAACGCCTGCTTTCTCCCGAAGACCGACAGCCTGGCTACCGAGATAAATATTATATCTATCGCTATTTTTTCGATACCGGTTTGTCGCAACAACTCACATTCGGAAAACAAACCGCCACGCTGAACGATGTGACAACCGACGTAAAGCAATTGCTTTTTTCGGTTTCAAAAGAAGACCTTTCCGAACGTCCTTTCAGCAAAACTTCGATGTATATGATCGACTTGGAAACCATGCACATCGACACACTCTGGCAAAACGAACCTTTTGCCTACTCGGCACGTTTTTCGCCCGACGGAAAACAAATCGTCATCCACGGTGCTCCCGAAGCATTCAACGGTATCGGCCTCAACATTAAAGAAGGGCAGACAGCCAACAGCTACGATACCCAATCGTTTATCATGGATTTGGCGACAAAAAAAATCGAACCGGTAACCAAACATTTCAATCCGACCATCGATTCACAGGTATGGAGCAGCAGCGACAATTTCATCTATTACCGAGTGCAGGAAGGCGATTGCGAAAACGTGTACCGTTTCTCCCCAACTTCAAAAAAATTCGAGAAACTCCCACTCAACGAAGAAGTCATCCGTTCGTTCGATATTGCCGTCGATGCCCAACGTGCAACATACACCGGCGTGAGTGCATCCAATTCCACACGAAGCTATTTGCTCGATCTAAAAACGTTGAAATCGACGCTCATTGCCGATCCCTATGCCGAAAAGCTCGCCAAACTGGAACTCGGAGAAGTGAAACAATGGAACTTCAAAAGTGCTTTCGGCGATACCATTGAAGGCAGGTATTACCTTCCGCCCCACTTCGATCCCGACAAAAAATATCCGCTTATCGTATATTATTATGGTGGAACAAGTCCCACACAACGCACTTTCGAAAGCACGTATCCCTTGCATGTCTACGCCGCCCAAGATTATGTGGTCTATACGCTGCAACCTAGCGGAACAACCGGCTACGGTCAAGAATTTTCGGCTCGCCACGTTAATGCATGGGGGAAACAAACTGCCGACGAAATCATCGAAGGGGTAGAAAAATTCGTGAACGCCCACCCGTTTGTCGACGGAACAAAAATCGGGAACATCGGTGCTTCCTACGGCGGTTTCATGACGCAGTACCTGCTTACCCGAACCAACCTCTTCACAGCCGCCGTTTCGCATGCAGGTATCAGCAACATCACCAGCTACTGGGGACAAGGCTATTGGGGATATACCTACAGCTCGGGAGCCAGTGCAGGAAGCTATCCGTGGAACAATCCGCAACTCTATGTGGAGCAAAGTCCGCTCTTTCATGCCGACAAAATCGACACTCCACTGCTGTTGCTGCACGGGACGGCCGATACCAATGTGCCCATCGGCGAAAGCATCCAAATGTTTACGGCTTTGAAACTATTGGGAAAAACGGTGGAGTTTGTCCAAGTGGAAGGCGAAAATCATGGCATTTACGATTACGATAAACGCATCGCATGGAACAACACCATCTATGCATGGTTTGCCAAATGGCTGAAAAACGATTCCCGCCGGTGGGAATCGATGTATGGTACAGAATAATCGAAAAAGATATAAAAGCAGATGAACTCGCAAACTTTTCATCCCTGCGATTATTCAACGCAATGATGGAATTTGGCGAATGCGAGCTCATCCGCTACATTATTCGAAAATATAATCATCAAGTTTCCATACACATACCGTAATCAGTTCGGCCGGATTGAATATCGAACCGTTTACCTCTTTAATACGGTTGACAAAATTGATTACTTTCTCTTCATCGTTCACCTGCATAAAAACCGCAGAATTATATCCCGGCCATACGGCGGTATTCAATCGGGGTTCGCTGCGCCTGCTTTTTGCCAACACCTGTTCGACGATCTGATATTCCGAAATTTTCTCCTCTTCGATTATTTCAACCAGTGTTTCGAGCATACTCACATTGCAAGTACAATAGATTAGTTTCATATCTGAATATTATCTTCTTGTTTTATATATTATTTATTCGCGCTCTTTAACTCGCTTTTTTCGTTAATGGATGTATAAATAGCCGGAATCAAAATCAAAGAAATCAATGCCGAAACCAGTAACCCTCCAATGATGGTAACACCCAGCGGCGAATACATTTCTTTACCCATTCCTTTACTCAATGCCATTGGCAACATCCCCAATATCGTAGTCAATGTAGTCATCAATATGGGACGCAAACGCGAGCGACCGGCTTCTGCTACTGCATCGTAAAGCGTATATCCACGTTTGCGAAGCATGTTGGTATAATCGACCAATACGATTCCGTTGTTCACCACAATCCCCATCAACATAATCACGCCGATAAAAGTAGTAACGCTCAACGTCAGACCGGTTGCGAGGAACGCCAAAACAACACCTACCAACGTAAACGGCACGGCAAACATAATGATAAACGGATCTTTAAACGATTCGAACTGAGCCGCCATAACCATATATACCAATGCAATACCAAGGAAAAGTATCAAATACAGATCGCCAAATGATTCTCCTTGATCGACAACCTGACCTCCAAGCGACACGCTGACCCCGTCGGGTATTTCCGTATCGTCTATGATTGCTTGTGCTATCTTAGCACCTTTTCCCAACGAAACATCATTCAGATTAGCCGTAGTCAACACAAAACGCTGCTGCGATTCGCGCTGTATTTCCAACAAACCGACATCCTGCTTGATTTCGGCAACAGACGAAAGGGATACCTGCTTGCCCAATAAATTGGTCAACTGCATCTCCTTCAATTTATCGATGTCGTTACGAAATTCCGGAGCATATCGTATTTTGATATCATAATCGTCTCCGCCCTCGGTAAATTCTCCCGATTCGGCGCCAAATAAATTTTGCCGAATCTGCATGCCGATAAGCGCGGTATTCAAAGCCATTTGAGATGCTTTTTCTTTATCGATGACAATTTGCACTTCGATTTTTCCGTTGTCGACCGAAGTTTCCACATCCTTGAACTCTTCTCTCGCTTTCAATTTTTCTTCAAAAGAGAGGGCCATTTTATTGATGACATCCAAATCATCGCCCGACACATGAATTTCTACCGGACGTTTGTTTCCTGTTACGGCTGCAGCCAAAATACTCCCCGCCTGAATTTGATATTTTTCTATTTGAGGAATTTCGTCTAACCGTTTACGAACCGCATCGGCGATCTCTTCTGCCGTTCTTTTTCGTTTATCGGGAAGAGTAAGGTGGCACAATACACTGCCAATATTTTTCCCTTCTTTAAACCCTACCGTCGTTAGCGCTCCATCGCGCGTTTGACCGGCAATAGCTCCGGAAGAACCCGGAACCATTTCATGAATTTCTTCGTGCAATATTTTCAGTATTTGTTGCCCTATACTATCGGTTTGTTCAACACTTGTTCCCACCTCGGTTTCAAACGAAAGGGCAAAACTCCCGGCGTCGAAATCGGGAATATAATCCGTACCTATTTTCTTCCCCAATAGCATTACTCCTATAAATACAACAACAGCAGAAACAATAACCACCCCCTTATGAACCACCGTCCACGCAAGCAGGTTTTTATACCCGTATTCGATTTTATTAAACACGTTTTCGCTCCATCGATAAAACTTGCTTCGTTTCGCTTCTTTCCCATCTTCATCTTCCCCTTTCCTTTTCAATAGCTGCGACGCAAGCATCGGTGTTAACGTAAGAGCCGTAAACAGCGACATAATCATGCAAACGCACGTCAGGATGGCCAATTGTTTGAACATAATTCCCACGATACCACCCATAAAAACCATTGGAAGAAACACAACCAATGTTGTGGCGGTCGAAGCGGCAATGGCCATTCCCATTTCGGAGGTTCCGAAAATGGCAGCTTGCTTGGGTTTGGTGCCTCTTTCTATATGCTGTGTAACATTTTCCAACACCACAATGGCATTGTCCACCACCATACCGATAGCTATGATCAACGACATAAGAGAAAAAATGTTGATCGTGTAATCCATAATGTACATCACGATAAATGCACTAATCAACGATACCGGCATCGTGACAAAAATGATAAGGCTCGAACGCCATTCTCTTAAAAACATCAACACCACCAATGTCACAAAAATCAACGCATAAAAGATAGATGAAGTAAGATTTTTTACCGATTCTGTCACCATCTCGTCGGTACTGATCATTTCATTGATCTGCACATCATGGGGAAGTGTTTTTTCGATTTTCTCCATTTCTTTTCTCACCGCTTGAACCACTTCCAACGTATTTTCACCCGTTTGCTTTTGCACCAGAAGAGCCACGCCTTCTCCCAGATGATTGCGTGCGTAAGCCTCCTTTTCGGCAAAAGTATCTTGCACGGTAGCCACGTCTTTCAATCGTACTACTTTCCCGTTGAAAGCCTTCAAGGCAATATTCTCGATATTCTCCACCGTTTCGAATTTGCCCGGTACACGTACCGAAAAATCGAACACCCCCACTTTTATGTTTCCGGCCGGTATATTGATGTTCTCGGCTTGCAAAATGGTCGATATTTCGCTTACCGACAAATTATAGGCCTTTAATTGACGAGGGTCTACACTTATTGAAATCTCGCGTTCGGGCTGCCCCAAATAAATCACTGTTCCCACGCCATCCACCTTACGCAACGGTGTGGCAATTTTGTCCTCGATGATTTTTTCGATACCGTTATAATTGCTTGTCGCATTGATCGAATAGCCGAGAATAGGCATCATGGAGGAATTGATTTTGAAAATAATCGGACTTTCGGCAGCTTTCGGAAGTCTACTTTTAACCAATTCCATTAAGTCCCTGGCATTGTTTGCCGCAGCCGTAACATCGGTATTCCAGTTGTAACTCAATTGAATAAACGATACATTTTCTTTCGATATCGATTTTATATCTTTCAAATATTCGGCACCTGAAAGCACAGCCTCAAGAGGTTTGCTCACTTGTTCTTCCACTTCGTTTGCCGATGCACCCGGATATATCGTAATAATGGTAATTGAGGGATATTCCAATTCGGGCATCACATCAAGGGGAAGCATTTTCATTGCCACTAAACCAAGAAGGATAATGGCAACAAACAACATCGCCGTAGCTACAGGTCTTTTTACGCCTATTTCAGGTAATTTCATTTTATTCTGATTTTTAATTTATTCCTCAACAATTTCCACAAGAGTACCTTCATCCAATTTGCTTTTCCCGTCGATAACCACGCGTACGCCTGCTGCAATTTCGGAAATGTGCACTTGATCTTTTACCATTTCGCCACGTTTCACGGAAATGCGTGAAACCGTATTGTCGTCATTTACGACAAATACAAATTCTTCACCGGTACCCGGTTGCCTGTAAATGGCATTAACGGGCACAAAAACACCTTTTTCCGCAGGCAATTCGAGCGATGCCCTGCAAAACATGCCCGGTTTGAATTTCAACGACGTATTGGGAATTTCCACCTCAACCGAAGATGTGCGCGTAACGGAAGATAACACGGGAGAAATGTAATGGATTTTTCCGATGACTTTTTCTTCGGGATAAGCATCAAAAGCTACCTCCACCTCATTTCCTTTATGTATTAGAGGCAATTCTTTTTCGTTCACTTCTATTTTAACCTTCAAAGGGTTCAATTGCATCAAAGATACGATGCCGTTTTCAATTTTTAAATCGGCGCTCATGGAAGGTACAAACGAATAATTTTCGCCTTCTTCCACATAAATATCCACCAAAATGCCGGGAAACGGTGCCGTAATGGTCGTATTTTTTTTCAACATTTTCACTTTGGCTTCCGAGGCTTCGTATTTTGCTTTTATATGATCAAAATCGATCAAACTGATACTCCCTTTTTCTTTCAACCGGCTCAATCGTTCGTAGTCTTTTTTGATTGTCTCGTTTTCCACTTGTGCTTGAATAAGCATTTCGTCCGACAATTCCACGATTTTTGCACCTTGAGCCACAAAATCTCCTTTTTTGTAATATATTTTTTCTATTCTTCCGGGTAAGGATGAAGCCAAATTGACTTTTCTGTTTGCTTCCGCAGTGCCGGAATAATTGAGAATAGGATGATATTCCGTTTCAACCGATTCGGCAACGGTCACCCTTGCGGCTTTCACCTCATTTTCTTCGGATTTGTTTTGCGTTGAACATGCAGTGGTCATCAATACAAGACAAACTGCAAACAATACATTCTTTTTCATATTCATTATCGATTAATTATTTTCTTGATTATACATCTCGGGGTAATCATAAATGGCACCGGTGGCCTTATCCAATTCTGTTCGTGCAATTTTCATTTCAATTACGGCATCGATATAATTGTTGCTTGCCTGCTCCCAATCCAATTGCGATTCCAATAGATCCGTCAGTTTTATCAACCCTTCATTAAAATGATTCTGCGATATATCCATGCTTTCTTTCGCTTGCTCTTTCGATAATTTGGAAATTGCAACTTTATCCAACGACTCGGTATATGCATTTATCGATTGCCGGATCTGCAAATCGATCAATTCTCTTGCTTCATCCAACTCATATTGCACGGCTTGACGATCCTTTTTTGCGGCATTTAACGTATGCACTCTGTCGCCCCAATGAAAAATGGGCATCGACAAAACCACACCGATATTCCAGTCGCCACCAAATTTCTTTTCAAAACCTTTATAAGGATTGGGGTTTAAGTACGCATATCCGCCGGAAAGAAAAATATCGGGCATAAAACGCGATGTCGCAATTTTTTGTGTCGATTCGGCAATCGAAACTTTTTGTTTCAGCATCGCTATTTCCACTCTGTTGTCAACCATTTTAGAGCTTGCCAAATAAGGCAAAGACTCCTTTTCAAGGCCCGATTCCACTCCATCTGCCACCGCAAGATTATCCGATTCGACGCCCATAATCTGAGCCAATGCCATTTTCGATAAAGTCAATCCGTTTTCGGCTTTCAACAATTTCAATTTGGCATCATTTTGTTTCACCTGCGCCTTCAACAAATCGTTTCGAATGATCAGTCCCTCGTTATATAGATTCTCCAAATCGAACACCAGCCGATTCAACAATTCCAAATAAGATTGAGCCAATTTCACTTTTTCGTTCATCGACACCACACGCCAATAAGCCTCATCCGTTTGATCGACCAATTCGGCTTTGGTTAGGATAACATTATTGTTCTCGATAGTTTCGGTATATTGCGCAATACGATAGGCTTCCGTTATTTTGAATCCCGTAAACAAAGGCTGCATCACCGATAAACCTGCATAATAAGCATTCTTGTAATCCAACTTCATCTGATCGGCCGGAAGAAGTGCGTATTGCTGAAAAACGGGATTTCCGGAGGCATCGGTCAGCGGTTTGCCTGTTTCGGGGTTGATCACCAACGTTTTAAGAGCCGTTTCCGGATCGTCCTGAAAAATTCCCGGATTAAATTTCCCCGTCTGTTGATCTATGGCGTTATAGGGAACAATGGGCAAAAACATATCGTGCTGCAAAAGCTCAAGCGCTTTATTGGTATGCAGGTAACCCGCATTTATCTTGAAATCGGGCAAGTATTTCGTAAAGGCCGATTTCCGGAGTGCGGTGGATGCCTGCGCCTTTTCTTGCGCAATCTTAACTTTTTTGTTTTGTTCCAAAGCAAGTTTTCGACATTGTTCCAATGTATATACTTCTTGGGCAAATGCTCCTTGTGCAAAGAGTATAAAAATCAAACTCCAACAGTTGATTAAACCCTTTTTTAAATTGATTTTTTTCATATTCATTATTTATTTAACGTTTTGTTATACCGTAAAGCAAGATATCGGTCAACCGATTCAGATGTCCCGAATATTCCGAAATATCCAATTTATCGAGTATGAAAAAAATTTCGACCCCTTTTAGTGTATTCACGATGATCAAAGCCGTCAAATACGTATCGTCAACATCAAATTGTCCGGCTTCTACTCCTTCATCCAAAATTTGTTGAATCACTTGGAGCTCATCTTTGTCGTACTTTTCTCGAAGGTGCTCCACAAAAGGGAGATTGGTTAAATAATCGGAATGCAGTGCTTGGTAATAATTTGCTTTTTGCATAAACTCTTTCGTTCGTTCCAATAAATAAACCCTTAATTTGTCTTTGGGAGTGGGCTCTTTTTCCATAGATTTTCGAAGAGCACTTTTTGCTTCCATAGCCTCCTTTTCGATAACAGCCCTAAAAATGTCCTCTTTGTTTTGAAAATAATAATAAATGGAACTTTTCCCTTTTTGTAAGGCATCGGCAATATCGTCCATTGTTGTTTTTTTATACCTGTAGCGGCCAAAAAGTTCGCCTGCTTTACAAATAATCGTATTTCGCATTTCGTCGCTTACCGTATTCATTTTTTTCGGATTTAAATCGTTTGTATTTGACTATTCGAATAAATTGTTCGATTGTTCGAAATTAAGGCGCAAAAGTATGTCATTTATTTTAGAGAAACCAATAATCGGGGGTAATTAATGTTAAAAAACGAGCCAACAAATCAGAGAGACTGCACGCCAATCGGATACTTTCACCAAAATGCGGAAACAAAATTGAAGTTAATTCATTACTTTTGCAGGGTACGACCAATAATATAAAACAAAAATGAACAATTCAATAGAAACGTTGAGCAACGAAGTTTGCCGTATTGCCATAGATACGGGAAAATATCTGAAAGAGGAGCAAGCCAAACTCACACTCGAAGATATTGAATTCAAGGGTCCGAGAAATTACGTAACCTATATCGACAAGGAAGCCGAACGCCAACTGGTGGGAGCGTTGGAAAATCTGCTTCCCGAAGCCGGATTCCTAACCGAAGAGGCCACCATTGAATACGAACAAAAAGAAAACACGTGGATTATAGATCCGTTGGACGGAACCACCAATTACATACATGGCGACAATCCTTTTGCCGTGAGCATTGCCCTCATGCGAAAAGGAAAAATCGTGCTCGGTATAGTCTACGATCCTGTGGCCAACGAACTCTATTCTGCCATTGGGCCGGGAAAAGCCTATCTCAACGGCCATCCCATCCATGCAAGCTCTCATGCACAACTTCAAAACGGATACATCGGATTCGGCATTCCCTATAACCTCACGGCGGAAGGCGAAAAAATACTCGCAAATGCACTGGCACAATTTCGCAAATGCAGTTTCCGCATCAAAGGCTCTGCTGCGGTAGAAATATGCTATGTTGCTTGCGGTAGGAGCGATGCCTACTTCCACTCGGGACTCTCTCCTTGGGACGTGGCGGCCGGTACGTTTATTTTGGAATGTGCGGGAGGCAAATGCACCGATTTTTCCGGCGGCAAAAACTACCTTTTCGGAAAAGAACTGGTAGCCGGAAACGGCAAAATCAACCAAGAAATAAGGAATAACATTATCCAGCATGCTTAGCATAGCTTTGGTTGTGAAACGCACCAATACGGCTTTTTTGAGTTTAGTTTATATTTTTTTTATTTAATCGGAGAACGGAAAAAAATAAATTGATTATCTTTACATGAGTAAAAAATATTTTGCAAATTTCATATTCCCTAAAAAATTATGACAACAGATCTCAACCAAATAGGCGAACGCATAAAAGGGCTGCGCGATGCGCTGGGTTATTCACCCGAAAAAATGGCGAGCATTTTAGAACAGAAAGTAGACGATTATCTGGCATACGAAGAAGGAACCAAAGACATTTCGCTATCGGTGCTTCAACGCATCGAAAAAGAATTCGACATCGATCTTTCGACCCTCTTGTTTGGAACAGAGCCCAAAATGAGCTCCTATTTCATTACGAGAAAAGACAGAGGCTTGAGCGTGGAAAGGGTATCGGCCTACAAATATCAATCGCTTACAGCCGGGTTCACAAACAATATAGCCGAAGTATTCATCGTTACCGTTGAACCGAAACCTATGGATGAAGATTTCTTTAAAAATACCCATCCCGGTCAGGAATTCAACATGGTTCTCGAAGGAAGCATGCTGATGCATATCAACGGAAAAAATCACATTCTAAACGAAGGCGACAGCATTTATTTCGACTCTACCCTTCCTCACGGCATGAAAGCATTGCACAATCAACCTGTCAAGTTTCTGGCTGTGATTCTCCATCCTTGATAAAGGGTCAACTTCTATTTGAAAACAAACATATATACAATATATATTATAAATTTCTCATGATTGAAAAATTTTTAAAACAAACCGAATACACTTCTCATCAAGATTTTACAGAAAACTATCGTATCGAAGTTCCTGAAAACTTTAATTTTGCTTATGATATAATCGACGAATGGGCAAAAACACATCCCGACAAACGGGCCATCTGCTGGACAAACGATCGCGGCAAGCACCACGATGTAACCTTCGCCGAGTTAAAGGAGCTATCTGACAAGACAGCTTCTTTTTTTCAATCCATCGGAATTGGGAAAGGAGACATGGTCATGCTCATTCTCAAACGAAACATCGAATTTTGGTACACCATTTTGGCGTTGCACAAAATAGGGGCAATAGCCATTCCGGCAACCCATCTGCTTACCGATAAAGATATTGTTTATCGCGCCAATGCAGCCGACGTTAAAGCGATAGTGGCGTCCGAAGACAAAGAAGTCATTGATCACGTTGCCAAAGCCCTTCCCCATTCACCCACCGTTGAACATCTTATCGTAAACAGCAAAAATCGATACGAGGGATGGCTCAGTCTGCACGAAGGAATAGAAAAAGCCGCCCCTTTCGTAAGACCCGAAAAAGTAAACGAAAACGACGATATCATGCTGTTGTATTTCACATCGGGAACCACCGGTCAGCCCAAAATGGTTGCCCACAATTTCGCATACCCCTTAGGACATATCACCACCGCCAAATATTGGCACAATCTGCACGAAAACAGCATACACCTTACCGTAGCCGAAACCGGATGGGCAAAAGCCACCTGGGGGAAACTTTACGGGCAATGGATTGTAGGAGCATGCGTGTTTGTATACGACTACGATGGCAAGTTCATCCCGGCCGATATGCTCCACATGATTTCGAAATACAACGTCACTTCATTTTGTGCACCTCCCACCATCTATCGCTTTCTGGTACGCGAAGATCTCACAAAATACGACCTTTCGGCACTCGAATACTGCACTACTGCCGGCGAAGCACTCAATCCATCGGTTTTCGAAACTTTTTACCGACAAACCGGCATTCAGATCAAAGAAGCCTTCGGACAAACCGAAACGGCACCCATTATCATTACTTTTCCATGGATCGATTCCAAACCCGGCGCAATGGGTGTTCCCAATCCGTTATACGATATGAAACTGATCAAACCCGATGGGCTACCTGCCGAAGATGGAGAAGAGGGCGAAATTTGCATCGACACACACGAAGGACATCCCCTAAGCTTGTTCATGGGCTATTATCGCGACGAAGACCTCACCCGAAAATCTTATTCCGATGACCTGTATCACACAGGCGACATAGCCTGGCGCGACGAAGACGGCTACTATTGGTTTGTAGGCCGTACCGACGACATTATCAAAAGTTCGGGATACCGCATTGGCCCTTTTGAAGTTGAAAGTGCACTGATGACGCATCCTGCTGTTGTGGAATGTGCCGTTACAGGGGTTCCCGACGACATACGTGGTCAAGTAATAAAAGCTACGATTGTTCTGGCAAATGAATATAAAGGAAAAGAAAGTCCCAAATTAATCAAAGAAATTCAAGATCATGTAAAAAGAGTTACTGCTCCCTACAAATATCCGCGTGTTATCGAATTTGTGGATGAGCTGCCTAAAACCATTAGTGGGAAAATACGTCGTGTTGAGATACGCGAAAAAAAGTAAGGGTGTTCATTAGAAGTTATTATGAATTACGTTGTAGCACAAATTTGGGGTTTGTGGCCACTTTCGTTCTTCATCTCCCTTTGAACACCCTCGTTCCCCCTTTCCGGCCGTAGCCGGAAAAGAAGGGAACCCTTTTTAAAATTTTAATGCCAATATTTTTATCTTCTCGACAAAAATACTATCATTGAAGTTTTGTATACTTTTCTCTGCTCTCTTGCAAACAAAATATCTCATCGGATATTTCAACTACAAAAATAACACATATGCTTTTAATATGCAAATTTTTTCGATAGATTTTTTCGAGTTTAACATTTCTCTTAACGTTTGTTTGTTCTGCTTATCCATTCATCTGCTATCGCAGCATCGTAGCCCAACTCTTTTGCTTTTTCGAAATCGGCTCTAGCAGCCACTTTATCGTATTGCATCAACCGAACCCTGCCACGCAGGAAATAAAAATATGGATTTTGTTTCTCCTTGGGCTCGGCAATTCGCAAATCGGCCGACGCCTTAAACAGCTGTTCCGTGTTCACGTAACACTCTGCACGATTCATATATAATGCCGAGGAAACGTTTTCGCTCTCGTCGATAAGCAGCGTATATACTTTTTCGGCAGCCTCCCAATTATCGTCGAGTTTATAAATCAACGCTTTGCTGAGAAGGGAATACATATCGTTAGGATCAATTTGCTGCGCTTTCTTGAAATCGACTTCTGCTTTTTCTCTGTTTTTCTCTTCCAGATAAAGTAACCCACGTCGGTAATACGCCTCAATATCGTTGGGATCGCGCTGTAAAATGGCATTATAATCGGTCATGGCCTCATCAAACTTTTCCATATCGCACAAAAGCGAAGCCCTGTTATGCAAAACCACATTAGGCTCTGAATACGATGCTAATGCCGCAGTAAACGAAACATACGCATCGTTTAGCCTACCGAGCTCACGCTGAATAACCCCCATACTCATGAGCAGCAAGGCATTATCCTTGTTTGCCGGGTCCATCTGCATGGCTTTTTTTAGCGCATACTCGGCACTGTCGAGGCGGTTTCGTTCGAGATGATCAATCGATTTATTGATCCACTGTTCGTAACTCTGTGCCTCAACCGACAAAAACCCGACCACACCCAACAGAAAAAAACTCGAGAAAAACTTTTTCATCTCACAAATTATCCTTTTATTCACAACAAATTTAGCACAATTTTGTCTACTTTTGCTATCTCAACTTATTAAAAAAGTAAAAACAATGGACATCAATTTCGAAGAATTATTAAACAAATTCGTCACCGGCGGCATCGATTTCGCAGGTAAACTATTGCTTGCCCTTCTCATCTTTTTCGTTGGTAAGTGGCTGATCAAAAAAATCAACCAAGCCCTCGACAAACTCATGACGCAGCGGCAAATAGACATCGCATTGAAAAGTTTTTTGAAAAACGTATTCAATATTCTCTGTTACACTTTTCTGTTCATTATCATCATCAATGTAGTAGGCAAACAAACCGTTTCGCTGGCCGCAATAATCGGGTCGGTCGGATTAGCCGTTGGCTTGGCAGTAAAAGACAATCTGGCCAATTTTGCCGGTGGCATTATGCTCCTTTTGAATAAACCATTTAAGGGGGGCGACTTCATCGAAGCGCAAAATCTTTCCGGAACCGTAAAAAGCGTCGGCATTTTATATACCACTCTAATTACCGCCGACAACAAAACCGTTTACATTCCCAACGGTCCGCTCTCAACAGGCAATATTGTCAATTACACCACTCAAGAAACAAGAAGAATCGACATAATAGTTGGCGTAGAATACGGTACGGATATCGAAAAGGTAAAAACCACACTCCTCGACCTGGCCCGAAATCATCCAAAAGTCTTGCCCGAACCCGAACCATTGTGCCGCATGACAAAAATAAACGAAAGTTCTCTTGATTTTGTATTGCGTGTATGGGTGAAATCGGAAGATTTCTGGCCAACAACCTTCGATCTGAACGAAGGGATTTATCATCAACTCACCCTTAACGGCGTCAAAATTCCCTTCCCGCAACTGACAGTTCATCTGGCCAAATAACTCTCGACAAAATAAAACAATGCGTTACAAATAGCAAAACATGTTATATAATAGGTTTTTTTATCTAAAATAGATAAAAAGTATTTTTATATTTGCACACTTCACAGTTGTAAAAATAAATTTTCGTTATTTGTAAATTTAATCGGGAGAATGCGATTCAAAATAACTTTAAATATCGATAAAAGGGAATGTGGCGATAAACTTCCCTTCAATTACCAATACGAATGTTCAGCCGTTATCTACAAAATTCTTTCTAAATCCGACAGCAAATTTTCAGATTGGCTACACGATAACGGTTTTCTTGCCAATAAAAAGCAATTCAAGCTGTTCACTTTCTCCCGCTTATTCATACCTCGATTTCGTATAGAAGATCACATGCTGAAAATTGTTTCAGACACCATAGAATGGTACATTTCCTTTGTACCCGAAATTAGTACACGCGAATTCATTCAAGGCATATTTAAAGAACAGGAATTTGAATTGGGAAACAAAAAAGCCCGAATCAAATGCAGGGTACAAAGCATCGAACTGATGCCCCCTCCCATCTTTAAAGAAAACATGATGTTTGAAACGCTGTCGCCGATATGCCTCACCTTAAAAATTGATGACGGCACAGACAAATATATTTCTCCCACTCATCCAATGGCTTTGCCTTTACTCAAACAAAACCTGTTGGATAAATATAAAGCTGCCAACGGTTTTCCGTTTCCCGATACCGACTTCCCTTTCGAATTCAAAGTGATCACCCAACCCAAATCTTCACTGATAACCATCAAAGCCGACACTCCACAAGAAAGCAAAATTCGCGGCTTTTCGTGTCAATTTACGATGACCGCTCCGGAAGAAATAATGCAAATAGCCTACGATGGCGGCATCGGAGGCAAAAACAGCATAGGCTTCGGAATGATTGAAACAACAAAAGAAAAAAATAAACAAGAAAACTAAAAAGATATATGTTACAAGAAATAACCATTGAAAAAACAAGTAACTTTTGGATAGATAATGGAATTGTAGGCTTATATAAAGCACTGCGCTTATTACCTGAAGCCGAAGACTTCGATATTCGGTTAGAAAGTGACAAACTTGAAATTAAAGCTTTAGATGATTCTTTTGATGTTGCTGATTTTTTGAACAAAGCGAAAGATCATGTCGCTCAGCAATATTTGAAAAAAACAGAGAATTACGGTTGGATTTTAAAAAATGACGGAGAATTTGAAGTTTATCGTAAAACTGATTTTAAAATGCACTTAAAACCCTTTTTTACAGGTAAAAAACCAAATACAGAAGGAGCAATTTGTACTCCTGACGCGAACGAGAAAGAGAATGTCAGACGAATGAATAGTGATGAATATTCTCAGTTTTTATCTTTTCAAGAAAATATATTTTCAAACATTCCTGAAAAAATAAAATTGGGTAAAAAAGGTTTTATTAATTCACCTCCAAAATATGAAATAGGCTCAAATTTTACAGAAGAATTCCTTAAAAAAGGAAGGAAACTATGTTTATTTAGTGGGAAGCAATTTAAAAATGCAAATACAATTACAGGGATGAATTACCCGTTTTTGACGGGAAATAGTGGTGAACTAAATTTTGATTCCGCATTAAAAGTAAAACCTAAAATTTCCGCACTGTATGATTTTGTTTCGCTCTTCTCCTTTTACAATCTGAATTATTTAATGCAAGATGATTTAAAACACTATTTTATTTTGTATGATGATAATTTAAAAGAACTTGAAAGCTTTTATGATATTATTAATGCAAACATAGATAATCTTACAAAATCTGATTTTTGCAGTTTCGAAACCCAGATTATAGGAACTCAATATGAATCAGAAAGTTTGTTCAATTTCTTACTTTCTATTTATGCGCAGGTAAATCAGCGCATCAACAGAGATAAAAGAAGAGGAATTTTGTTAAGTAAAAGCGTATTCACCTTATCAAATGACGGTAATATTTTTCGCGACGTAAAAGAATATACTTCGTTAAACGCATTGTTCGAATTATTGGATTGTTTTGAAAACTACAAGGATGATGAACGCAGTTACCGTGAACCTTTTTTGAATTTTATTCGCTACTTTACTCAACGATTGGATAGCGGAAAGTACGATACAACTTGGCGTAACCGCTTATGCTCGGATATACTTTCATTTCGTAGCATTCTTAAAACGGTTGAATGGTTTTTAGGTGAAGTAAAAATAAAAGAAGATAAAGGAAATATCTTATTCCTGGATAAAATCATTGAAATATATAATTTTAAAACCCAAAAAAATATGAAAGCAGAAATGGTAGATATTTGTAAAGCGGTTGGAAACCGTATCGGCGCCTATTGTCGTGAAAATGATGACAAAGGGATTCTTTTTTCAATACGAAATGCCAAAAGCAGAACTGAGTTTCTTAACGTATTGGCCGAAACTCAGTTTCGAACCGGAGTGTCTTATAGCGAAACTTTTTTCAAGGAGCTACCTGACAATTCCCAATGGGAAGAATATAAGGCATTGGTAAGCATTTTTGCCATGAACAGCTTCTTATTTAAGGAAAGTAAAACAAAGGAAAATAATAAATAATATTAAAAGAATTAATTATGAAAACAAATCAAACCGTTAATTGCGTAAATATCGCTTATATTTTTAAAACTTCCTTAGGAAGTATCAATGGCAGTTGGACGGAAGGAAATGTCAGTACCGTAAAGAAAATCACATTACCAAATGGGACACAGCTACCATATGTTTCAGGGCAAAGTATTAAATATCAAATTCGTAAGGCATGGAAAGAAATGGGATTGGGGAATTTATTGTCTGAGGTAAAACAGGCGGAAAAAAAGGCCGGCGTTGACTTCACTTCCGGAGAGCCAAATCTCTATTTAGACGATGATTTATTGGGTTATATGATCGCCTCCACCAGAGAAAACAGACGACGCACAGCAGTTGTACGTACATCAGCTGCAATCGGATTATTCCCATTCAGAAATGATCGTGATTTGGGCACCAAATCAAAAGAACAAACAGGAGGTGATGTGTCAGCCGGCGGAAATATTTTTGAAACAGAGATTTATTACAACTATTTCAGGGTAAATATTTTGGTGGAGCTTGATCGTTTGGGTGTATTCCAAGATTTTGAACTGGCAAAAGCCAATAAAGGCAAAGTTCAATCATTAGCACCTAATGAAAAACGAGAAAGATTGATTTATTTACTGAGAGCACTTTCTCATATTTGGGGAGGAGGCAAACAGTCACGGTTGCTGACTGATATGTCGCCAAAATTTTTGGCTATTACTTTTCAAAACGTCAAATCACCCATTTTCCTTGAAACATTAACTGTTTCAGAAAATGAAGAGTTGAACACAAAAACCATAAACGAAGTACTTAGCGAAAATTCTAGAATTATTGAAAAACAATTGCTAGGTTTCCAATCCGGGATTTTCAAAAATGATGCAGAGATTACAAATTTACCAGGAATAAATAATATCCAATCTACTTTTGACTATGCTATTGATTACATCAATAATGAATTATATAGACAATGAAGTTTTTACGAATAAAATGTACCGGTTGCCTGAATTCATTTCGGCAACCGGACTTCCACACCTATCATAAGACACTCCCTCTTCCTCCCAAAACGACGGTAGCGGGAATGATTGGCAGTGCTTTGGGTATTTCTCCTGAAAAAGTTAATGACGAATGGATAAAAAATAATCGTTTTCAGATGGGAATTGTGGGTAAAAATAACGGCAAGGCAAATGATTTATGGCAAATAAGAAAATATACAGATAAATACATCAATGATTATATTAAAGGGAAGAATCAATATCCCTTCTTTTCTGCCGTAATTGTTAGAGAATTACTGTATTCTTCAGAATTTATTCTATATCTTCATTTCGAAGATGAAAATGATTATGAACTGGTCAGTAGTAAATTACAAAATCCTGAATGGGCACTTTCTTTAGGCAGGGAGGATGAATTGGTGTTGATCAAAGAAATTCGGCAAATGAATTTGGAAGAAAAGTCAAATATTAGTTTTTGCAATACCGTTTTACCAATTGATTTTACAAAGACGCCCTATGAAATTGTGTTAAATACGCAAAATCCTTCAGGTAATTTATTGGATGAAGCACCCAAATCGATAAAATTACCCATAACATTTTCATACAATGATGATGGAGTAAGAGAAGCAAATGAATATCAGCAATTTTCATTTATCTACAATTTGCCTATCAAACCCAAGGATAGCAGAGGCTTTTATGATGAAGAACTAAATTATTCATTCCAGATTTTTTAGTTCATGAAATACAGTGAGATTTTAGCGAAAAGCGAACCTAAAAAAACATTGATAGAGCATACGAACGATAGCTTATATTGGTTTTCGAAGGTTTTGAATTGGTATGAAGTTCTGATAAGTAAAATGTCGGAACATTATTCCCTTTCCAAGTCCAATATAATTAAACGTCTTTTTATTACAGTGGCTTTCCATGACATAGGTAAAGCTACGGAACGGTTTCAGGATAAAGTTAGGGGGCTTCCTTTGAATATGCTTGAATCTCACGCGTTGACTTCCGTCCCTTTTATTTACAAGGAAATAAAAGATAACCCTATAAAGGTTATTGACGGGAATCCATTCTTTCCGGAAATTCTCGCTATAGCAAGCCATCACAGCAAATTGAAAAATGGGCTGTTTCAGGATTATGAAAGAATGAGAATTACCTTTGCCGATAAAGATTATTTCCAAACATTCTATGAAAACATTAACCGGCAGGCAATCAAGTTAAATATCCCCAATTGGCAATTTTTAAAATTTTATGAAGAACTAGTTGAAGAAAATCCTTATTGGATTTTCTATGATGATGTAATGAATTATATAGGTTCTTATAAATATGAAAAGACAAATGTAATCAGGGATTTATTTTTGCTTTTTAAATCGGTTTTGCATTATTGTGATTGGTTAGCTTCCTCCAATAATACAACCTATCACTATTCTGCTACTGAAAATAATGAATCGATTACTGCTAAAATGAAAATTAAAGTGCCCCAATTTGTTAGTTGGGAATCTTTTCAATTGCATGCCGCAAAATCATCTTCAAAAAACGTTTTTATTCAGATCCCCACAGGACAGGGAAAAACGGAAGCTTCCATTTTATGGGCAACACAAAATAATGTCAATCAGAAAATCTTATTTTTATTACCTACAATGGTAACAACAACCAAAATGTGGGAAAGAATGGTTCACTTTTTTGGAGGTACAGAAAATGTTGGTCTTTCACATGGTACAGCAAAATATATATTAAGAGAAAAAGAAGAGGATATGGAGCCGGAAACACTGAGAAGTCATTATCTGTATAATCGTACATTTTTTAAACCTGTGACTGTAGCTACTCTCGACCAACTTATATATAGTTTTTTTAATTGGGGATATTGGGTATTAACCGGGGCAGCAAGTTTCAATGCAAAAATTATAATCGATGAAGTTCATACATATGATGCTTATACTTTTGGTCTGCTACTAAAAGTTATTGAATGCATTACTCCTTACAATACACAATTTGCAGTGATGAGTGCATCTTTGCCGGAAGTATTAAAACAAGAATTAGAAAAAGTTTTGCCCGATTACGAATTGATAAAAGAACAAAAATTTGACGGCAAACAACGCCATATTGTTGAAGTGCGTGATTGTTTTATTGAACAATGCGTAAGTGATATTGTTGAGGATTACCATTTAAACAGAAAAGTTTTGGTCGTTTGCAACACAATTGCCAAGGCTCGCGAAATTTTCGATCTTTTGGATGAAAAAATACCCTTGGAAAACAGAATGCTTTATCATTCTCAATTTATTTTACAAGATAAAAAGAACAAGGAAGATTTGCTGGAAAATTTAAAATCGAAAGATAATAGATTTGTCGCTGTTTGTACACAAATTGTAGAAGTTAGCCTGGATATTGATTTTGATGTTCTTTATACCGAGAATGCCCCAATTGACGCAATTATACAACGCCTAGGTAGAGTTAACAGAAGAGGTGAAATTAATAAACGATTTTCCGATATGCAATTTGCTAAAGTCATTATAACTCGCGAATCAGAAAAAAGCAGAAAATATGTATATAAAACTTTATCTAACGTTTTGTCTTTGACTTATTCGAATTTAAGTAATATTGCTACCAAACAAAAAGGGAATATTTCGGAAAAAGATTGGAAAAATCTTGTTGATATCGTTTATACAAAAGAAAATTTGGGAGATGAATATTTCAATGAGCTAAATGAAGCAAAGAACTTAATTCCAACAATTTGGAAAGACTATTTAAAAAATATTTTTACTTTAAATATTGACGAGGCAAAATTGTATCAAATCAGTTCCCGCAAAAGCGATTATATAACAGTCGAAGCTGTTTTGTTAAAACATTATCAACAGTATAATTTTGACGAATGCATTGCTCATAACAATTATGACTTATTACGAAAATACATTATAAAAGTTCCTTTGAACATAGCAAGAAAATATTCTAATAAAAAAATAAATGATTCTGACATTTATTTACTAGATATGAAATATGATGAATTTTATGGATTGTCATTAGAACCTGACGATCAAAATATAATTTAAAAATATGCAGGTTACAGCCACACATATCAATCTTTACCATGTTTGCAAACGCGAGCTCTGGCTTCATGCCAACGGTATCAATATGGAGCATACTTCCGATTTGGTTTATGATGGAAAACTTATTCACGAAACGTCTTATCCACAACGTTCCGAAAGATACGAAGAGGTGGCAATCGATGGTATTAAGATAGATTACTATGATGCCCGGAACAAAGTAATTCACGAAATCAAACGGTCGGACAAGGTTGAACCGGCTCACATGTGGCAAGTAAAATATTACATTTATGTTTTAGAACGAAACGGAGTAAAAAATGTTACCGGCATACTTGAATATCCTACTCTTCGTCAAACGACCAATGTGGAATTGACCGACGACGACCGTGAAAAAATTGATCAAATGGAAAAAGAAATTATGAAAATTATCCGCTCCGACAATTGTCCGCCGATGCTTCATTCAAAAATCTGCAAAAGCTGCAGCTATTACGATTTTTGTTACGTAAAAGAAGAAAAAACAAAATAAAAAATACATTCGATATGGAAAACAAACATTTATTTAATCGATTTCTCTTGAAAGTAGATATTTCGGGTATTCAAAATTTTATTTTTGATATTCCTTCGGACAATGCTTCCAAGAATTTAAAGGGACGCTCCTTTTATGTATATTCCTTAACCCATTTTGCCGAAACGTTTTTTAAACAACATTTTTCATTACCTGCCCCGGAAATCATTTTTAATGGTGGTGGCAATCTCTTAATGTACCTTTCCGCAAATGAGAATGAATTAAAAACGAAAATTGATGAATTTCAAAGAGATTTCCTAAACAGTGATATCTATCCTTTTATTGCATATGTAAAAGCCGATGACGATAATTTTGAAATACAAAACAGCCAACTTGGAACTTTGCTCAGCATTCAAAAATTCAAAAGAAATTTAAATTTCACACAGTATGAGCTTTCATTTAACAACATTGATTGGGGTGAATTATCCAAACAACTTAGGAAATCAAAAGGCTTTTCTATTATTACAGATAACAAAAACACTATTTTTTCTATAGATAAGTTGTCGCTCACATTCTCGAAAGAAGAAAAATTTGCAGTCTCCTTTGAAAATAATCTTTTGAACAAAATTCCAATTAATGAAACAGGCAATGTAATAGGTTTCGACAACATAGCCAAAAATGCCTTGGAAAGAGGAGCAGATGAAAAACTCGCAGCATTAAAAATGGATGTGGACAATCTTGGGAGCTTGTTTATAGGTATGGAAAAAGAAAAATATAAACAAATGTCCCAAGCGGTTGAAATATTTTTTTCCACAACAATATATACAAATGTTTTACAGCCCTATATTGATAGTGGCGATATTTATCCTGTTTTTGCAGGGGGTGACGATACTTTTATTATAGGGGCTTGGGATAAAGTTTTTGAAGTCATTCCTAAAATCCATTCCGAATTCGACAAAGCTCAAAAAGAATGGAGAAAAAATATTATCAAAAAGGACGATGATATAACTATTTCTGCCGGTGTAATTATAGTACCGCCTAAATATCCCATGATACGTTTGGCCGAAGAAACAGAAAATATGCTTTCCCTTGCTAAAAAAGAAGGGAAAAACAGAATAAGCATATTTGGCGAATGCATTACATGGGAAGAATTTGAAAAAACTTCGGAAATGGTCATTTTTTTAAAAGATTTAATTCTCAAAAAAGGAGAATCAAAAGCTTTGTTGCACAGGATTAAATCCTCTTCAATCGGTTTCAGAAGTTTACAAGATAGAATCAGAAAAAGAAACGAAATCGACTTCCCCAAAGTATATCGTCTAAAATATTTTTTACGGAATGTCAAGCCCGAAAATAAAAAAGAATTAGATAAGCTTTTTACGAAGTATTCCGATGCTTTAATCAAAGATTTTTTAGCAAATAAAACCAATGCCGATAAATCGGTCTTAACAAATCCTGCCATATTCCCTATTGCTTCCAGATGGACAGAATTGCTAATTAAGAACATCAATCAATCAGTATATAACTCCTAAAATAAAAAATTATGAATTCAAAAATCAATTACTCTTCAAAGGCAAAATCCAAAGGGAGAAAAAATTTCCGTTTATCGGATTTGGCCGAAGAAGTTAAAAAAGAATTTTTCGCTGATGAAAACTTATTTAAAGATTTATTCAAACTAAAATCGAGCACCTGCTTAGACAAAGTTTTTGATCAGCTTGAGCTCATGGTAAAATACTACGCAAATAGCGTAACTACGAGTCAACTGCGAAATGTGTATGCCGAAATCGTAAAAACAAAAAAACCCAATGATTTGAAATTATTACGTCCAAAGTTAGCATACATTGCGGCTCGTCAAGACCATTTAAACGCCAAAAAATTTATGGCATTTATCGATCATTTAATTCAACAAGTAAATACCGAAGAAGAATTGCAATCTTTCAAAGACACCATGGAGGCCATAGTGGCATACCATAAACTTTACGCTAAAAATTAATTATTCATTTCAAAATACAATTGTCCTATGAAGCTTGAAGAAAAAATAAGAATTACAGGAACCATAACAACGATAACAGGCCTACATATTGGTGGTTCCAAAAACACCATGCAAATTGGAGGCTTAGACAACACTGTCATAAAAACTCCCAATGGCGTTCCCTATATCCCTGGCAGCTCATTGAAAGGGAAAATGCGTTCCCTTTTAGTAAAAAAGATTAGCGATTCTAAAAATGAACATGACGATCCCATTGAAATTCAAATGCTTTTCGGTTACCAGGGAAGAAACAGAGACGAGTCAAAAAATATCCAGGAAAAAGAACCACAAATTTCACGCTTAATTTTTAGAGATGCCTATTTAAACGAAACAAAATTTCAGGAAACTTTTAAAGAAAGCTCTCTAGCTACTGATTTTACCGAAGAAAAATACGAGAATGTGATTGATCGCAAAAGTGGAAAAGCACAACATCCCCGTCAAATGGAAAGAGTTCCTTCCGGAGCTGTGTTTGACTTTGAAATCATCATGGATATTTATGAAGGAGACGATAAGGATGAAATGCTTAAAATGCTCGAACAAGCCTTTGCATTGCTCGAAGACGACTATTTGGGAGGAAGTGGCACACGTGGCTATGGAAAAGTAAAAATCGAATATAAAATTAGTGAACCAAAAATATACGAAAATTTATGAAAGCCATTATTCTTAAATGTCGTTCGGGAAGCCGTTTTCATTTGGGAGAAAGCGTCAATCACAGAGACACTGTTCTGCATAACACGTCAGAACACATTCATTCTGATGTGTTATTTGGCTCTTTCATTTCTGCTATGGCAAAAACCCATCCTCATAAATTAGATAGCTTCAAACAACATTTTATAAACGAAAAGATACGCTTTTCTTCGGCACTCTATTGCATAAAAGAAAAGAATGCCGATAAATACCTTTTTCTTTTGCCAAAACCGGTCAGTTTAAATCTTTTGAAATTAGAAGATTGTTTAGATTATAAGGCAATAAAAAAAGTCAAATTCATTTCTAAGGGAGTCTTCGAAAAAGGATTACAACCTAACGATTGGTTTAGCAATCAATGTACGATGCCTAATAATATCAGTGTATTTTTAAAAGAAGAATTCACCGAAAACAATCCTGAATTTAGTCTTTACAATAAGGTAGATTTACAAAAGGTTAAAATTCATTCCGATGAATCCGAGGGCAATTTATATTCACAGACCGATATTATGCTCATGGGCACTGAAAAATATGAAGTAAACTGGTATTTTTTACTGGACGAACAACTGCCAAATGAAGATAGGGATATATTTTATAAAACATTGGAATTAATGGCAATCAATGGAATTGGTGGTGAACGCTCTACAGGTTGCGGAGCAATCGAAGATATGGAAATTATTGAAGATTTTAGCATAGATATTCATCATCCATCGGATAAACACGTTTTGTTATCATTGGCATTTCCCTTAGAAAGTGAAACAAATCAATATCTTTTATACAAGACTAAAACTAGGGGAGGAATGTGGTATGATGCAAAAAAACGTTTGAAACACATTATGGCTATAGAAGAAGGCAGTATCTTAAATGGTAGTATTTCTCCTCAAATAATCGATTTATCTGAAAATAATTATCCATATTGGAAATATGGAGGAAATATTTCTTACCCACTTCCAATAGAATATATTAATTTTTTAAATGTTTAAGTTATGTATCAAACGACCAAACAATATCAGATAAAAATCACATCCTTAACACCGATATGCATTGGCGATGGGCAAAAACTATCTCCTTTTTCGGATTATAAATTGAAACGGGATAAGTTGATTTATTTAAATCATGAAAAAATCAAAGGAGCCCTAGAAAATAATCCCAATTTGATAGATGATTATGTAGAAGGTATTATTTTGGGAAAAGATAATACAGGAAACAATTTCGACGTAGAAATATTTTTTTTGAATCGTGCAAAATTAGCCTTAAATGCTCTCACGCAAAGAACTATTGATTCCACGGTTAATCCAAAAGGCAACAAAAATCTTTATACAATTATAAAAAATTCCGGTGTACATCCCTACATACCCGGAAGCTCATTGAAAGGAGCCGTAAAAACAACTTTGCTTTATAATTGGCTCATGGATAAAAACAATCATTGGTGTGAAGATTATTTGAAATTGTATGATAAGAATTCTATGGGTAAATTATCAAAAAAAGAAGACAACTTGCCAAAAGGAAAAAAAGCCCTAGAAGAAAAATTGAATAAAGAACTTAATAGTTTCGAATTTGCTGTCAGTGATAGTGCTCCACTTCCTGAAGACAGCATAAAAGCCATTGACACCAAGCGTTTACACCTTAAAACGGGGAGATTGATTATTCCTCAAACATGGGAAGCTATAAAAGAAAACTGTAGCGCAACCATCACAATTAGCTCAATAAAAGCAAATAAAAATAAGTTGTTGAGCTGGTCTGAAATATGTAAGACAATAAATTCCTATACTCAAAATTCCAATGATATAGAGTGGGAAATTTTTGAAAATTGTGGTATGGAAAATGATAATTTAAGTGATAACTTTTACGATAATTTATTTTCGTTTTACGAAAAAATGAATAACGAAATTGAAAATGCAACTTCAAACACTTGGCATTTAAGATTGGGGAGCGGAAAAGGATATTATTTCAATTCCATTGGATTGGCCTTATATAATGCCGACGAAACAGAAGATAAAAAATTATTTGTAAACTTTTTACGAGACAATGGTTTTGGCAAAATATATAATAGAAAAAATAGACGATGGGAAGATTTTGATTTGCAGTCCGATGAATTTCCTCTTACCCGTGTTCTTGATTTTGAAACATACAACCCTTTAGGTTGGATTAAATTGGAACTTTTAAAAGAAAAGGAATAAGTAATTATGAACAAAGTTATAATCAGCACCGTTGGAAGTAGCCTCATCACCAACAATTTTTCAAATAAAGAAAGAAATGAAATCAATGCTATTTCCAACTTCACCTTTGATGAACTTATTGAGGATAAAAGATATCATGAGGTAATAGATAAAATTGAAAAGATAAATTATACCAAAATTGAAAATTTAGAAAGTGCTAGCGCAGAACTTAATGGAATTGTAAAATACTATGGCGCTCATGAAGCAATAGATAAAAACGATGTGCATTTTTTATTGCATACCGACACTTATCTTGGAGAATTCGCTGCCATGCAAATTCAAAAAATTTTAAAAACAAAAGAAATTAACAATATCAGTGTAATAAAAATAGACAAACTAAATACAAAAAGTTCAAAAGAGTTTAATCAGGGCATTAAAAATCTTTTTAAATGGTGCTATGACAATGTTCCTAAATATAGAGATAATGAATACAATGTTATTTTTAATTTGACCGGTGGATTTAAGAGTTTACAAGGATACATGAGTATTGCAGGTATGTTCTATGCCGACAAAATTGTATATGTATTTGAAACAGGAAAAGAAATTATAGAAATCCCTATATTGCCTATTAAATTAAAAAAGGAGAAAGTTGAAGAATATATTACTGAATATTTATATGCAGCTAACAACATGTGCCCAATTGAATATGTAAACAATATTCCTGATATTTATTTAGACAAAGATAAAGAACTTGCTACTCTTTCACCTATTGGTCAATTGGCATGGGATCAATTTAAAGATGAAATTCTATCCAAAAAATTGGCTTATTTTCAAAATATAGAATATTCTGAATCTTTCAAAAAAGATTTCAAAGATCATAAAAGAGATGTGGTAAAACTTCAGGAAACATTAGCCAAAGTCTCTTTATTTTTACTGGAAAAAAACAATGATGTTTCTATTCTGAAGAAAGATGGAGGTTTACAATACAAGAATTATGTCAATAAAAGCGAAAATGGTCAACCCATAGGACATTTTAGAGTTACGCAAGAAACAAGGGTTAGCTGTATTTATAGAAACAACAAATTAATATTAAGACATTTCGGGCCTCATGATTATGTCAACAATAACCCTTAAAATATTTTACACATGCTCATTAATTTATCCAACCATCCTTTAGATGAATGGGGTGAGAAACAAAAAAACGAAGCTGCTTCTCTATATGGAGAAGTAGTAGATTTTTCTTTTCCTATTGTTCCTCCTGAAGCTTCTTCCTGTGAAGTAGAAAAAATGGCCGATGAATATCTGGGCAAAATTAAAGCTATTACAAAAAACAATGATGCCGTTGTTCATATTATGGGGGAAATGACTTTTTGTTATGCGCTTATTCAAAAATTGCAAAAAGAAAATATCAAATGTGTTGCTTCCACAACTAAACGAAAAGTTCGTGTTTTACCAACAGGAGAAAGAGCTATTGATTTCGATTTTGTTCAATTTAGAGAGTATACTAATATTAAATAATCAGTAATATATCGGCTATGAAAAAAACTTATTATTTTTTTAATTCCGGCACATTGCAACGAAAAGACAACACCATCAAGTTTACGCCCGTAGAAGAAGACGGCAACGGACACGAACGCGATGGGAAACCTCGATACCTTCCGGTTGAAAATATTGCCGAATTTTACGTCTTCGGTGCTCTCAACGCCAACAGTGCTCTGTACAATTTCTTAGGTCGGAACGATATAGCCGTACATTTTTTCGATTATTACGAAAACTACACCGGTTCGTTTATGCCACGCGATGGTTTATTGTCGGGAAAAATGATTTTGGCACAAACATCCCACCACCACAATAAAAATAAACGATTACAACTAGCCCGTAAATTTGTGGAAGGAGCGGCATTCAACATAAATAAAAATTTGCGCTACTACAACACACGAGGGAAAGACTTGGATGGGGTAATCGAAACCATAGAACAATATGCTTCGCAAATACCCAACACTTCATCGGTTGACGAATTAATGGGACTGGAAGGAAACATCCGCCAAACCTATTATAGCGGTTTTGAACTTATTATCAATGATTTCAGCATGGGAGGCAGAAGTAGACAACCACCTCAAAACGAAGTAAATGCGTTAATTTCGTTCGGCAATATGATGTGTTACACCCAATGTCTGCAAGCCATTCATCAAACACAATTGAATCCTACTATCAGTTATTTGCATTCACCCGGAGAACGAAGGTACTCTTTATCGTTGGACATTTCTGAAATTTTCAAACCCATACTGGTCGACAGAGTAATTTTTAAGCTTTTGAACAAAAGAGAACTTCAAGAAAAGCATTTCGAAAGCAAACTCAATAAATGTTTGCTTAACCCAACGGGTAAAAAAATATTCGTACAAGCGTTTGAAGAACGGCTCAATGAAACCATTCAACATCGTTCCCTTAAACGAAAAGTAAGTTACCGACATCTTATCAAATTGGAATGTTACAAATTAAGCAAACACTTATTGGGAATGGAAGAATACAAACCCTTTAAAATGTATTGGTAAAATGTATGTGATTTTGGTATACGACGTAGGCGAAAAACGAGTAGGTAAAATGCTGAAATTATGCAGAAGATATTTAAACTGGATACAAAATTCGGTTTTCGAAGGAGAAATTTCCGAAGTTAAATTAAAAGAATTGACTATATTGGCAAAAAGAATGATGAATCTTGAAAAAGATTCACTGATTATTTTTTCGAGCCGGACAGAAAAATTTCTCGATAAACAAATTATTGGTAAAGAGCGGAGTAGTGTAAATAATTTTCTTTGACTCGATTGTCGAACGATGGGGTTTTTTAGTTTTGCGCGAGCAAAAAGAGAAACTGCGATCTTTTACATTTTGAAAATCAATATAAAAACAAGTTGTCGATAATCGGCAATTTTCATATCTTTGCCTATCGACAACTTAATAGTATCAGAAACGAAATTCAATTATTCTTTATAGGCTGATTTTCAGCCTAATTTTTCGCCTATTTCAACGGCTTTTAATCGTACCAGAAGGAATTGAAATGTAATCCAAGAACTTAATGATTCTTCTATTTCATTCACTTTTAATCGTACCAGAAGGAATTGAAATTTTAAAAATTCTCTTATGTTAAAATTTCCATTAACACTTTTAATCGTACCAGAAGGAATTGAAATTATCGTCCATCGTCGGACGTTCCGTATCCGCACTTTTAATCGTACCAGAAGGAATTGAAATTCTATCAAAGCCGCAAATGCTTCATATGGGCTCGAATCTTTTAATCGTACCAGAAGGAATTGAAATCTCGAGGAGTTGCAGACGGCGATAACGAATATCATGCTTTTAATCGTACCAGAAGGAATTGAAATAGTGATCTTTCCAGTTGTCCGTTAAGCGTAATCCGTTCTTTTAATCGTACCAGAAGGAATTGAAATGTAATTTGCAAAATAGCGAGAATGAGGACGTTTTCTCCTTTTAATCGTACCAGAAGGAATTGAAATTATATATAGCCCAAAAGCTTATAATAACCGTGATTTCTTTTAATCGTACCAGAAGGAATTGAAATGCCTTCGCAGACAAATAATTCTCTTTTGCAATCGAACTTTTAATCGTACCAGAAGGAATTGAAATCAGTCCGGTACTACTTGGCCGTCTACCTGTTCTTCTTTTAATCGTACCAGAAGGAATTGAAATGACAATGTAGACGAGATAGCAGAACGCCTGAAAACACTTTTAATCGTACCAGAAGGAATTGAAATTATGTACTGTCCTGAATGGTTATGCGTCTCATATTCTTTTAATCGTACCAGAAGGAATTGAAATATGAGTATAAAACTGCACTCGAAGAAGCTAATCAAACTTTTAATCGTACCAGAAGGAATTGAAATTTGAGTGAATTGGCTGTGTTTTGTGCGTTCCCTGCTTTTAATCGTACCAGAAGGAATTGAAATATGCCTGTTTTGCTCCTTTGAAAGCAAAAAGGCGGACTTTTAATCGTACCAGAAGGAATTGAAATGAGTTCGTTCGATTGTTTCTTTTACTAATTTTGTTGTCTTTTAATCGTACCAGAAGGAATTGAAATCAACTCCATTGAATTAAGTTACCCTCTTCATTGGCTCTTTTAATCGTACCAGAAGGAATTGAAATGCGTTTTTGAAGTCGTATTGGGCAATCTTTTTCTGCTTTTAATCGTACCAGAAGGAATTGAAATTGGCAACCTCCTTAATATCATAGAAGATGCTGGCCTTCTTTTAATCGTACCAGAAGGAATTGAAATGGTTGCAGGTAGCGGTTCAACATTAATCGCTGCGGACTTTTAATCGTACCAGAAGGAATTGAAATGGAAGATTTCCAGCTGTTATTAATGCTGGATTAATCTTTTAATCGTACCAGAAGGAATTGAAATGCTGGCTTGCCTACATGCTTGCAACTTCCTACCACCTTTTAATCGTACCAGAAGGAATTGAAATGTGAAGTTTTTATGAGCCGTTGAATTGCCTTTCATCTTTTAATCGTACCAGAAGGAATTGAAATAAAATGGAGAATTTCACACAGAGGTTATGACTATCTTTTAATCGTACCAGAAGGAATTGAAATAGTAAAAAAAGTGGAAAAGAATCAGCTTTCTGTACTCTTTTAATCGTACCAGAAGGAATTGAAATTATTTTTAAAACGACGCATTTAAATCGATTTTAAGCTTTTAATCGTACCAGAAGGAATTGAAATGGAAAGTGTTTTTATCCAACAAGGACGATATCCTCCTTTTAATCGTACCAGAAGGAATTGAAATTTATTTACCCACTCGTTTTCGGGTAAATGCTTTCGACTTTTAATCGTACCAGAAGGAATTGAAATAGTCCAAGCCGGCGTTTTTGAACCCGAAAATAAAAACTTTTAATCGTACCAGAAGGAATTGAAATGTAATCAAGAAGATTATCTACTTGAAATGAACAGGCTTTTAATCGTACCAGAAGGAATTGAAATAACGGCAATTTGAAGGAAATAGAAAATCCTTTCAACTTTTAATCGTACCAGAAGGAATTGAAATGAAAGAGAAAATATTCATGCCTTTTATTGGTGCATCCTTTTAATCGTACCAGAAGGAATTGAAATGCGATCCGGTATCGAGAAACACTTCTTTCATCGACCCTTTTAATCGTACCAGAAGGAATTGAAATATAAGCCTCATAGTTACAACAGAGGAAGAAGCAACCCTTTTAATCGTACCAGAAGGAATTGAAATCGCATACAGGGTGACATCCCCAAGATCGCAGTTAAAACTTTTAATCGTACCAGAAGGAATTGAAAGACCATTGGAAATTCGGGTTTTCATGGATGTGCCGGAGAAAGTAGGATAAAATCTTTTGTCAGCAAGGGAATTTTACCCCAATCCCCCACTCCACCCAATCGGCTTTAAACTTTTGGGTTTTCAAACCAATTTGAGCATAAAACTTACTCCCAAAATTGTACTGCAAGGCGGGTCGAAAGAAAAAATGCCCCTTGAATTTACGCCCTTTTTGAGTCAAATAAGTTCCTCCTTGCAACCTCGCATCAAATTTCCCAAATAAAAAATCGTAGCCAATATGTACACCGTACAAGTCGTAACTCTCACCCGGATATAAGGGTTTCAGGCTCGAGTCGTAAAAGAAATCGAAACCGGCAGTTACGCCACTACACGTATTGATAAGGTATCTGTATTCAATGCAAGTTGAGAATGTGCCGTAATGTTTGCTGTCGTCCATATCATTTTGAACCAAACCAAAAGCACTGTATAGAAAAAATTCGCCGCGTTTGATCGATTCTTTTGGTCTGAATATACTATGCCGGGGCCTTGCATCGAGAACCACCTGGGGGTAGTATGAATTGTCAACCTCTTTTTGCATCGTATTAAAATTGTATCTCAAACCTACATTGATGCCGAGCATATTTAATCCGGCATTGGGCTTATAAATTCTGCCATTGCTGAAATGAATGATGTCAAAACCATAGATCAAGTCCAGCTCACGGTTTAATCTGTAATTTGCAGCCAATTTCAAATTAAGGTAACCGGTAAGCTTTGAACCGATAGCATCGTTTTCGCGGTTGCGCTCTTTGTGATATGGCCTAAAATTGTAGCCAACACCCATCGACGCCTCAATGAAAGGATAATGTTTTGGATCATAAGAAAGAGGAAAGGAAATAAAACCATATACTGCGCTTGGCCTTCCCACTATCTCGGGATCGCCAATAGACCCACTATACCACCCAATACCATATTGGGGATAAAGATACATGCTTTGCCAACCGTTGGGGTCGCTACTGTTCCATCCATACCTCAATTGCAATGTCCTATACTCCTTATATTTGCTTGGCGATGCTTCTTTTAGCGCATCCGCCGAGTAAATATGCCCGCCTGCTTGCCCGATAATCTCGATAAACCTAAAATTGTTATGAGAACAAATTGAATCGGCTTTCGCTGTTATGTTCATCAATATCAATACCAAAAAAAGAATAATATGTTTAAGGGATTCCGAAAATTTCATATATTTTGAGTTTTACCGACTCGCTAGTCACTAATAATTTGGTTTACACATTGGAGTAAAGTAGTAAACGGTAAAAAAAAGTGTAGCGACTACGAAAAAAATCGACTACAGCGAATTGGAAGCACAAGTGAAACGGTTATATGAATCAAAAATACATATTTTTTTAGTGCAAATCTTCGCCTTTTTAGTTTTTTAAAAATAATTTGCTTGTTTTCTATTCGATAGCTCATTCGGTGAAACTGCATAAGTCGACTTAAGATTGACACGGATAAAATTATCGTACATATTTATTTATCATGTATATTTGTTGCAGTTACAAAAAAACAAAAACGAGAAAAATTGCCAAAACTTTCTGAATAAGTTAAATTGAAAACCTATGGATAAACTAAAAATTTCGACCGCACAATTTGAAAACCATAGCGGAGATAAAAATTATAATTTATCGGTAATTGAAAACCTTACTCGAAAAGCAGCAGAAGACAACTCTAAAGTAATCGCTTTTCACGAGTGCTGCATCACAGGTTATACTTTTGCGCGCCGACTTTCAAAATCGCAATTGTTGGATTTGGCCGAATTTGTTCCTGAAGGAGAGAGTACCGAACGTTTGATACAAATTGCCGCTAAATACGATATGGTTATTTTGGCCGGTTTGTTCGAAAAAGACGAGGAAAACAACATTTACAACACCTATATTTGCGTCGACAAAGAAGGTCTTGTTGTCAAATACCGTAAACTTCATCCCTTTATCAGTCCTTATCTGAAGGCGGGAAACGAATATTGTGTATTCGATCTATATGGATGGAAATGCGGTATATTGATTTGTTATGACAATAATATTATCGAAAATGTGCGGGCTACGAAACTGAAAGGTGCCGATGTGATTTTTATGCCTCACGTAACCATGTGCACACCATCGACACGCCCCGGTGCGGGATTTGTGGATCCTAAACTATGGAAAAATCGGGAAAATGACCCTACATCGCTCCGCATTGAATTTGATGGAATGAAAGGTCGACAATGGCTAATGAAATGGCTGCCCGCAAGAGCATATGACAATGCCGTATACGCTGTATTTTCAAACCCAATCGGCATGGACGACGATCAACTGAAAAATGGTTGCTCGATGATTATCGATCCCTTTGGAGATATACTGGCCGAATGCAGAAACTTGGGCGACGATGTGGTTTCGTCGGTACTTGTGCCCGATAAACTCACTAAAGCCGGCGGATACCGCTATATTCGGGCTCGACGCCCCGAATTATATCGCGACATTCTCTGCAAAGAACATATACCCAATCAAAAAATAAGTTGGCTCTGACGTTATTAATCTCGAGGTCCTATATATTTCTGAGATTGTGCCCCATTTTGTTCTTTTTGGTTTCCATATAGAATTTGTTGTATTTATTGGGAGCAATTTCCAAAGGAACAATTTCCACTACATGTAAACCGTATGACTCCAAACCAATCCGCTTGACGGGATTATTGGTCATCAACCGCATTTTGGTCACACCGAGATTTCTCAAAATCTGGGCACCAACACCATAGTCGCGCTCATCGGCACGGTAACCGAGATGCAGATTGGCATCCACGGTATCCATCCCCTCTTCTTGCAACTTATAAGCCGCAATTTTTGCCATCAACCCGATACCGCGTCCTTCCTGATTGAGATAAACAAGAACACCCTTGCCCTCGTTCTCGATCATTTGCAGCGATTTGCGCAGTTGATCGCCACACTCACAACGAAGCGACCCAAAAGTATCGCCCGTGAGACACGACGAATGCACGCGCACCAGGATGGGTTCGTCTTTCTCCCAACTACCCTTTATCAGCGCCACATGCTCTTGTTTGGTAGCCTTCTGCAAAAAGGAAACCATCATAAAATCGCCGTAACGCGTGGGAAGATGCACTTCCTCTCCACGTTCGATCAACGACTCGGTTTGCAGGCGATATTTGATGAGGTCGGCTACCGAAATGATTTTGAGATTGAATTTCCGAGCCATTTCCATCAATTCGGGTAAACGCGCCATTGAACCATCTTCTTTCTTGATTTCTGCCAACACTCCGGCAGGATACAATCCGGCCAAACGAGCCAAATCGATGGTCGCTTCGGTATGACCCGAACGACGAAGCACCCCCTTCGATTGTGCACGAAGAGGGAAAACATGTCCCGGTCGCCCCAAATCTTCAGGACGGGTTTCCTTGCGTGTCATAGCCAAAATGGTTTGCGCACGATCGTATGCCGATATACCAGTTGTACACCCGTGTGTGAGCAAATCAACGGAAACCGTGAACGGAGTGGAATGAATAGACGTGTTGTTGATTACCATCATGGGCAGCTCAAGCTCTTCGCATCGTTCGGCAGTGATCGGAACGCAGATGAGCCCCCGAGCATGGGTTTCCATAAAATTGATTTTATCGGGGGTAATATATTCGGCAGCGATCACCAAATCGCCCTCGTTCTCGCGATCTTCGTCATCCACGACAATGACAAAATTTCCTTTTTTTATTTCTTCGATCGCTTCTTCTATCGTATTGAATTTGAATTCTTCCATATATCTTCATTTTTTTTTATTTACACAGCTATGCTATCGGCCTTTACTGCTTCATCGATCAACTGAAGCAATTCGGCATTTAATTTTTTTATCGTCAATAAATCGTTCGATATTCTTCTTTCGAAAAGATAAGAAATCAATTTGAAAATCATCCCTATGGGAAACACGTACATGAAAATTCGTGCCATAGCGGAATTTGCTTTAAACGGACGCTGATGCTGAATAAGAACAGGATATTCCTCCGCTTTTTGCAAAATAAATGGATTTTTTGAATTTGAAACCTTCTCGAGCATCGATTCCATTTTGTTTTTGATATGCCGCAATTCTTCGTCATATCGAGTATCGGTCCAGTATATTTTATATCCCAACTTACGGTACTTGGCAAGATAAGCATCGATATCTGCCGAGAGTCGAGTGGCACAATGGGCTATTTCCTTATAATCGGGTTTATCGATAACCACTTCTTTGATAGGATAATGACGCCGCTCGCGAATGAAAAATATTTTTTTGAAAAAAGCGGTATAAGTATCTCTGTTCAAAATTGCCGAATCGTTCATTGCCTTATACGTCAAAAAGATCCCCATAGGCAACAAAATCATGGCACTGAACCACATACCCACCCAGTGTACCCAAACACCATCGCGCACCATTTTGTAGCCCACATTGTCGAAAATGTAATAAATAATGAACAGAATCACCGAAATGACTATCGGCATGCCAAACCCGCCTTTTTGGACAATGGATCCCAATGGTGCGCCGATAAAAAAGAAAATAAGGCAGGCAAAGGGTAAAGTGAATTTTCGATGCCACTCAATCCAATGTCGGTTAATAAGACGCTGAGTAGATACCTTCGACATGGAGCGAAACAAAAATTCGTTGCTGTTGTTTTCGGCTTTTGTATAGGCATTTTGCAAAATAAAAACCTTGGTTTGCGAATCCTTGGACGCAAACAACGAGTCGGGATCAACAATTTGATGTATCTCTTTTTTGGCTTTTTCGATAACGGAATCTTTCTGTTGCTCGGGATAAGCATTCCTATAAGCAAGAAAGGAATAGTTTTTTATCGTCTTTCGGTCGATGAAGTTCATGCTATCTAATTCGCACTGCATGGAGTCGATGGAGCTTTTCAATTCGCTGAGATTTTTGCCCATGTAGCTGCTCCCGGGATTTCCTTCGAGTGTGGAATCGTCAACACGGTTGAAATTGGCATCGAAAGGAATGAGGATTTGCTTCTCTTTGAAGTTTTCACGCGCATAAGGTACGAATTCGCGATTGCCGGGCGGTCCTGCACCTTCAAAATTTTGAAACTGTTGGCCATTATACAAAGTGAGAACAATGGAAAGCTTGTCTTTCGACATACCCATTTTTGCCGAATCGCAAACAATCACGGCCATTTCATCGACATTGCTCTTGGATATATCGTAAATGACAACTCCATACATCATGCCGGTTTTACGGTCTTTTTGCTGTACAAAAATATTATAACCTTCTATCCCCCTGTAAAAAATGCCTTCGGGAATCTCCAACTCGGGCGATTTTTGACGAATGGAAATCAACAACGAATAAAATTTGGTCTGTATATTGGGCATGGCATCGTTTTGGAAGAAAAAAGCGCCGATGCTGATGAAAGTGACAAGGACAATAAGCGGACTCATGGTTCGCAGCAAAGAGATGCCCGATGTTTTTATGGCCAAAAGTTCAAAATCTTCACCAAGATTTCCAAAGACCATGAGCGAAGCCAACAAAATAGACAAAGGAAGTGCCATCGGAATAAGATTGAGAGCCGCATACCAAAACATTTCGAGAATAACTCCCAATTCCAATCCTTTTCCCACCATGTCCGAAACGTATTTCCAAAGGAACTGCATAAGTACCATGAAAAGACAGATCGCAAAAGTCATTAGGAACAAAGGCAGGAAAATTTGCAGCATGTAACTATCCAGCCGCTTTATATGGATTTTTTTGCTCATGAAAGGATAACCAAATTCCGTCTTTCGATTTTGTGTGCAAAGATAGTAAAAACCATGCAGATAAATTCCTTTTAAATGGTTTTTAAATCCCCAATCTTTTCTTCATTTCCTCCACTTGCGTTTCCCAAAGAATGATAGCATCGCTTTTTTCGTCGGGTTCGGCAAAATCGGTTATCTCTAGCGTAGTATCGCCCGTCAATTCCACTCTATGAAGAGCAAACTCAAAATAGGTATCCTCGTCCTCATCGTCCAACCAATGAAAACGAATGGCCGACATGGGCCGGGAAAATACAACTTGGGCTGCCTCGCTTTCCCCTTCCCAAGCAAAGATATACAGATTGGATTTTGCGTCAACCGATACCACATCGGCAAACCACTCCTCCAATCCGTCGGGATGGCTAATCATCCGCCAAAGGCTGTTCTGCGAAGCATTTCCCATCATGAACTCGATATGGAATTTTTCATTGCTCATTCCTATTCGATTTATATTTTTATAAGAAAGATGTTCAAGATAGAAAATTTATTTCACATAACAGCCAAATAAAGCGATTTTTTATTGTACCGGTTTGTATTCCACAAAAGCTTCAATGGCTTCGTATGAGGCAAGCCCCAATTTCCAATACAGCTCGGCTGTGGCCTTGTTCCTTTCTTCGGCACGCTGCCAGAACAAACGTTCATCGTCGCCAAGGAAAGGTGCGCTTTCCATCTGCGATTGATGCTTGAGAATGGCATTGCGTTTTTGGCGAAGCTCTTCGGGCGATAGCGGAACGGCCATTTCAATGTGATCGATCTCCCATTCCATCCATGCACCACGATACATCCATATCCGGCAATCCTTAAACCACTCTTGGTCTTTGACCAAATCGATGGCAGCCAACGCCGCATCCAAACATACTTTGTGGGTACCATGAGGATCGGCAAGATCGCCGGCAACATAAATCTGATGGGGTTGGATGGATTCGATGAAATTTTTTACGATGAGTACGTCTTTTTCCGAAAGCGGATTCTTTTTCACCCTCCCCGTTTCGTAAAAAGGAAGATCCAAAAAATGAATGTTGTCGTCGGGAACCCCGATATACCGATCGGCGGTGCGTGCTTCTTCCCTGCGGATCTGTGCCTTAATGAAAAGAACGTCGGGAGTATCCACGTCGTCTTTCTTTTTCTCGTACAAAAGATAATTCCGAATCTGCTCGTATTTTTCGAGAATGCCAACGTTCCCCGGATCAAATCGTTTGCGAATACTGTTGATTACCGAAATGTAACGGATTACCTCTTCGTCGTTAACGGCAATATTCCCCGAAGTTTGATACGCTACATGCACTTCGTGACCTTGATTTACGAGCCGCTGAAAAGTTCCGCCCATAGATATGACATCGTCATCGGGATGCGGGCTGAAAATGATTATCTTTTTGGGATAAGGCTTGGCTCGCTCGGGACGATAGGTGTCGTCGGCATTGGGCTTCCCACCCGGCCAACCGGTAATGGTGTGCTGAAGATCGTTGAAGATTTTAATGTTGACATTATATGCCGAACCATAAATGGTAAGCAATTCGCTCAAACCATTATCGCTGTAATCTTTATTGGTCAATTTGAGTATGGGTTTGCCAACTTTATCGCACAGCCATACGATAGCCCTGCGAATGAGCTTATTGTTCCAATCGCAACTGGTTACCAACCAAGGATAGCTGATGCGGGTGAGATTGGAAGCCGCAGAAAGATCGATAACGACTTTGGCATTGGGGTGCGTCTGCAAAAAAGAAGCCGGCATCGATTCGCTCACCCTTCCTTCCACCATTTCCTTAATGCTTTCCGCCTTTTGTTCACCCCATGCGATGAGGGTTATTTGACGTGCTTCCATCATATCCGAAATGCCCATTGTGATGGCACTTACAGGTACTTTGTCCAACGAGCCGAAAACACTTATGGAGTCGCGACGAGAATCGCCGTCGAGCATTACCAATCGGGTGCGGGAATTGGGATTGCTCCCCGGCATATTGAATCCGATATTCCCTTTGCTGCCTAGACCCAACAACAAATAATCCAAACCGCCGTACGATTCGAGCGCCTCTTCGTATGCCGCACAGGTTTCCGCTATGAGATCTTTTTCAACGGACGGATCGGGCGAATAGATGTTCTTGGGGTCGATGTCGATATGATCCAAAAAAATATCTTTCAACATCTGCAAATTGCTCTGCGTAATATCGGTAACGGGATAATACTCGTAGATATTGAAAACGACCAAATTGCGGAAGCTGATATTTTCTTCCTTATGCCGGCGAACCAATTCTTCGTAAATATGCTGCGGAGAAGCGCCACCACAAATGCCCATGACAAAAGGTTTGCCTTCTTTCTGCTTCTTTAAAAGATTTTTAACGATCTCGTCGGCAACAACTTTCGATGCCTCGTGCATATCCTCATAAATATAGGTGGGAATTTTTTCGAATCGTGTCAGGATATATTCTTCGAAATCGTTTTCGGGACGGTAATACTTTTTGGGTATTCTTTTCAGCGTGATTTGTGAACTAAGATTTAATCTCATAATACAGGGGATATTTAAAAAATATGATCGGTGATTGTTTTATTATTTTATTTTCTACACCAATTAAATAACAAATTTAATTTAACGGTATAAAGTTAGTAAATATTCCCGACAATTTACCCCAAATCCACAACGGTAATTCCTGCTCCTCCAAGTTCAACATGCTCGTCTTGAAAATGCGTTACGCCATCGACGGTGCCAAGATACTCGCGAATGATTTGACGCAAAGCGCCCGTACCCGTGCCATGCAAAATACGCACCCGGGAAATTCCCAGCTGAATGGCATCGTCGATAAAATACATAACGGCTTGCAAAGCTTCGTCGCCACGCATACCGCGCACATCGATATCGGGCTTGAATTTCAATTTTCTTTCGTGTATCAGTTCGCGCATATTTGAATCGGAAGGAGTGTCTTTTATTTCCTTTTTAAGCTGACTTTGACTTACTTTCTCCAGTTTGTCGATAGGTACCATCGATTTGATGGATCCAAAAACGACCCATGCCTTTTTGCCTTGTATTTCCAAAATCTTACCTGCGACCGTTTGTCCTTTTAACCTAACGGCATCGCCAGGAAGCAACGTTACCTTTTCTTGCGGTTTTTTCTTTTTGCGTGGCGACCTGAATTTCGAACGTTCGTTGGTTTCATCCTCTTTCCGTTCCACTCGTTCGCGAAATTCGTTCAACGAACGGCGCACCTGCTTGGTTCTTTCTTTTTCTGCCTGCGACTGACGTATTTCGCGAATCACCTTCTCTATCCGTGCATTGCTCTCGGCCAACAACTGCTCGGCTTGCAATTTCGCCTGCGAAAGAATTTCCTTTTTCTGTTTTTCGATTTCTTCCAACTCGGCTTGATATTTTGCCGAGAGCTCGCTTGCCCGCTTTCGTTCGCGGCGAATCTCGTTGCGCTTTCGCTCCCAGTAGCGTTTGTCGCGCGAAATATCCTGCAAATATTTGTCGATATTGATGGCATCGCTTCCGATGATTTCCGCCGCCCGATCGATGACTTCTTCCGGCAAACCGATTTTACGTGCAATTTCCACGGCAAACGAACTACCGGGATTACCGATGGAAAGCCGAAAAAGGGGCTGCATTTGATGGCGGTCGTACAACATGGCGCCATTGATTACACCCGGATGCTCGGCGGCATATTGCTTAAGATTGCGGTAGTGGGTCGTAATTACGCCAAACGATTGTTTGCGGTTGAACTGATCCAGCAGGGCTTCGGCAATGGCTGCACCAATCTGCGGCTCCGTGCCGCTGCCAAACTCATCGATGAGAAGCAACGATTTTTCATTGCAGTTTTTAAGGAAAAACTTCATGTTGAGCAGGTGCGAACTGTAAGTCGACAAGTCGTTTTCGATAGATTGTTCATCGCCGATATCGATAAAAATGTCGTTGAATATGCCTACACGGGAATTTTCTTTGACCGGTATCGGCAAACCGCATTGAACCATATATTGCAGCAAACCGACGGTTTTAAGGCAAACCGATTTTCCCCCGGCATTGGGACCGGAGATAATGAGTAGGCGATTCTCTCGGTTCAGTGCAATATCCAACGGCACTACCTGACGATTCTGTTTTTGCAGCGACAAATACAGCAAAGGATGAACGGCTTGCACCCAGTCGATTTCGGGACGATTTTCCACCACCGGTTTTATGGCATGAATTTGCCGGGAAAATTTGGCTTTTGCCCGAATAAAATCGATCCACCCCAAAAACTCGTAAGCTTCGAGCAAATCGGGCAGAAAAGGACGCAGATAATCGGTAAAATCCGTCAGAATGCGTATAATCTCGCGCCTTTCCTCATTTTCCAATTCACGAATGCGATTATTGGCTTCTACCACCTCCGCGGGTTCGATATATACGGTTTTCCCCGATGCCGATTCGTCGTGAACAATGCCTCTAATCCGACGTTTGTGCGAGGGGTCCACAGGAATCACCAATCGCCCGTCGCGCATGGCAGGCGTTACATCCCTGTCGACAAATCCCTCGGATTGGGCGTTGCGCAAAATGGTGTTGAGAATTTTGGAGACGCTGTTCATGGTAGTGGAAAGCCGACGACGAATATCGGCCAGCTGCGGCGAAACACTGTCTTTTACTTGTCCGGAGTCGTCCAAAATGGTATCGATCTTTTTGATCAAGTCGGGATACACCACCACATTTCCGGCCAACGCCAATAGATGGGGATACTTCGGGTTTCCATCTTCGTCGCGACGCAAAAAGGCAACTATGCCATAGATGGTCTGCAACGATCGGCGAAGCTCCAAAAGAGCATTTTGGTCAATCCATGATCCTTCGACGTGAAGCCGGCGCAAAACCGGTCGCACATCGTAAAAATGATCGGTAGGAAAAGAATCTTCTTCTTGCAAAATACGGATAAACTCGTCGGTCTGAGACAATCGGCGGTCGATTTCCTCAAATGAAGTCGAAAATTGCATCTCTCCAATCTTTTCTTGCCCAAGCGGACTTAGACAGAAAGAATCGATCGATTGACGAATTTTGTGAAAGTCGATTTTTTGCTCAAAATTTTCAGGATAAACCACTGTTGTATAATATTGCCTATTTTGTTTAAAACTACAAAATTACATTTTTTAGATGAAATAACATCAAAACAACCACACAGGTATTTCGACCCCTGTGGTGTCGCAAAAGAAATCGAACGTTCGGCTTGTTTCCCAATAACATGTTTTAACGACAACCATCGTAGTGATTAAAGAACAATAATGAAACGGGAGTGAAAATTTGTTCCGACACGAAAATCAACATTGAATTCACCAATGCAATTTTTGGTCACATTTTTGGAACTTACGTTGCAAAATTCAAAAAGTTGTGCTACTTTTGCACACCGAATTCGGATAATGAATCTCAACTCGATATGTTGGCGAGATAGCTCAGCTGGTTAGAGCGCATGATTCATAATCATGAGGTCGGGGGATCGTGCCCCCCTCTCGCTACCAATTGACAAAAAACACTTATCGGTAATTTTTCGATAAGTGTTTTTTGTTTTACGCCCACCTTTAATGTGCTGACAAAATTCATATTGTGTCGCACTTGGCCGATTGAATCTACACTTTTCGCCTACATCATGGTTGTAAAATCGGATAAAATCGCAGGCAATCAGAGTCAGAGTATTGCCCGGTAATTTAAAATGTATTCTCCCCCATCGCCATCAAGAAAAAGTCGATAGCGGTTGTTGCCAAGAAATTCTATCTTGCCTCGAGAAGTCTTTGGCCTGCTTTTACTCGAAAATACCAGATACCCCGTTCCACCGGAAGAAGTCACTTTTATTGTCTTTTTATCCATAAACACACGTATATCACCATGTGGTGTGGGCACAGATCCTTCTATCCATTTCAAACCGCCCAAGGAAGGTTCGACGGAAAATTCTTCGTACCCCGGTTTTACGGGCGATACGCCTAGATAGTATTTCCCCAACAGATAAAGCGGAGCGGCTCCCCAAGCATGACACAAACTTTTGCCAAAAGGCCGCCCATACATGGCATAATGCTCGCTACCTTTCTCCGCGGGATTGTATTTTTCCCAAAATGAAGTAGCTCCCAATTTAAGCATCCCGCCCCAATACGCTTTAATTTCTTTTGTAACATAAGGTTGCTCACCAAGAGCACAAAGCGAAGCCAACTCATAAAAACGCATGTAGGGAGTAGTGATTTTCATGATAACATCGTTCAGTAGGACATTTTCTCTGATGGCCTGTTTTTTTTCGCTGTCGACATAATCGAACAACACGGCAAAGATATTGGCATAACGAGTAACCTCATCGCTTTTTATACCGTCCTTTCGGTTATGAACAAAAGCTTTTTTGCGATCGTCCCAAAAAAAAGTATCGAGTTTGGAAAAAAGCGCATTACTCAAAGCCGTATACTTCTTTTCGTCCGTTTCGTTACCTGTGATGCCTGCGCAAAGCGCCATCGTCTGTAAGCTTTTACAGAAAAGCAATTGTTCGAAAGAAAGTTCGCCTTGTTTGTCCATAAATCCGTCGGCCCAATCCACAAAAACCCAATCGCCCGGCAATCCTTCCACCATACCATCGGCATTGGTTCTTCCGAGCACGAAATCCATTAAACTTACCATATTGGGGTAAATCTGTTTGATAAAATGAAGATCGCCGGTATAAAGATAATAATCGTAAATGCTCATAAACCAATAGAAAGTATAATCCATAATGGTATTGATATGCGAAGTGACGGGGTCTTTGCCGCGCAACAGGTTGATGGTGCGAGTAACCGTGTTTGAATCGAAAAAGAGATAATAATTCATGAGGTAACTTTGAATAGCATCGCCCGACCATACCCATCGATCGCGTTTGATGCCGTCGAGAAAAACCTCGCGCGTGGTCAAGTGCAGCGTATAGGCAGCCACCTCCCAAATGCGATTGATCTCCTCGTCATTGCAACGAAAAGCCCCTCTGTAATCGAGAGGTGCAAATTCGTACATCATCGACAAACTGTCAAAATGTACACCTTCATCGCTTTCAATATACACATAACGGAAGGCTTTCGAGTGGGGAAGCGTAAAATCTTCGGCCTTATCGTTGTTTACACTGATCTTGTCCAGTGTCTCGCATTTATCGACAGAAAGCGCCTCTTCGCGCGATTCGCCGTAATATATTCCTACTTCACCCCTGCCGTGCAGCTGATGAAACGTTACATAGCCAATGGTCTCTTTACCGAAATCGACCAATGTTCCCTTTCCTACTTCAGTCATACTTAAAGAACTCATAGGCATTTGATCTAACTTGAATAACGACGGACGTTGGGCGGGACTATCGAAATTCCACGAGGCGGCATTCTGATACACGGTTGTCGATTTGTCGGAAGCTTTCCCCGACTCGTCGATCCATTCCTTGTCTTCGAAAGTAACTTTCCACGAAGAATCGGTAAACACCGTTTTACCCTCTACATATATCGCAGGCACACAGGACTGATTGTGAACCTTGATGTTCAACGTATGTTTACCCGAAGGAAGTATCATTTTTTGAGGCATGCCTTCCTGAAGTTTGCCATCGAGTTTCACATTATAGCGTCCTTCGGCATAAATATGAATCTCTTCAGGTGTTTTCAAATCAAATTCGTTGGAAAATTCGATCAACACGTAATGGCTGTCCATTTTCCAGAATGGCGGAAAGAATGCGCCTCTTTCGGTTCGTCGGTTATTGACTTCGTTTCCCAACCAAATATCGTAATCGCCCGGATACCATATCCACGTGCCCTGTCCAAAGCAAAAAGTGAATATCGACATAAAAAGCAAGGTAAAAAGAGCAATTCGTTTCATCATCTTCCATATTTTTATTTGTCCTTTAAATAGAAATAGGCCGGCTGCAATCCGGCTCTTTCACGTACGGCATCATCCACCATCGGACCGTTGTTTTCCCACACCACGCCGGGACCGTTGGCGTTCTGCAAAAATTTTTCCGCATCGCACCAATTGTTTTTAACCTCAATATACGAAGACCCTTCGTCGGTATACAAATAAAACCAATGGTCGGGATCATGGGCATATGGTGAAAGGACAATGTCGTGAACATAATTTTCGGCAATTACGCTATAAGGCTGAGCAGATAGCGTATAAATTCCGGCCACATCGTGCATGTGTTCGGCAAAATGATGCACATTGTTGGCAATGATCCGATTGTTTCTCATGCAGTTTCTGCTCCTCGTCCATCCCCACCCCACGCTAATTCCGGTGTAAGGCAAATCGCATATCTCATTGTGCCGAATAAGGATATCCCTCACATAGCCGGCACAAATTCCCACACATCCCCAATCTTCGTTACCCACATTGGCAATGTAATTGTTTTCGATAACCTGACGGCTACAAACTTCCCGTTCGTTGCAAGGGCAATAGGGCAAATGGGTTTCAAAGGAAGTCTCGGAAAATATGCCGATTTGTATACCATTGCCGGCAATATCGCTAAAAAGACAACCGACAACTTGCGTATCCCGTGTCGTCTTCTTGAAATCTAAACCACAGGAACCGAGATGTTCAAATGTGCAATTCTCGAAAACGATGTGATGCGCAGCTTCTACTTCCACTGCTGCCGGAGGACGACCAATCCATGCCTGATTATCCAGAGGGTGATTACCATCGCCTCTTTCCTGCTTGGGTATCAATCGATAAGCATCGATCAGGTACATTCCTGCCTGCAACGGCACATGACCTTTCTCAGACGGACGCAGCCAGGTAGTATGATTGAAATGAATATTCTCAAAACGAATATGCTCCACCGGTCTGTCCACCGTTCCTTTAACTTCCACAAGGGTTTCCACAAAGGGTATAACCGCTGAAACTTTGTTTATTTCTTCTCCCGGCATAGGATAATAATAAAGGCGCGAAACATCTTTATTGAAATACCATTCGCCGGGTCGGTCGAGCAACCCAAGGGCATTGGTGACATAAAACGGCGAATTGACACCTTCGCCAATCATCGGTCTCGGCCAAGGATGTTCAAATTGGATCCGACTTTCGGGCGAATGAAACGTTATGCCCGCAGAATCACCCCTAAAAGCGATCGACTGAATTCTCAATACGGCTATAGCCCACATCTGATGAAGTATAAGTTCGGCATGGGGTGCATTTCTTATTTTCTCTACCGCCTTTGCCGGCACCCAAAGAATTTCATTTTCGGTATCGTCGGCAAGAATCCGGTCCATCTGTCTGAAATCAGCAACATTTCGCGCTCTTACCGCTTTTCTTCCATCGATCCACAGTTGCCTGAAGTCGACCACGTTGCCATTAATTAAGGGCACATCAACCATCCAAATTTTATTCTGCGCTTCAGGCGGCAAACCCTTGACTCTGCCTGCACGTTTCCAGCCGGATAGTTCTACGCCACCACTAATAATCACACCATTGCCCTCGATCCCCTTGATAAGGGTCGGGGAACCGGGTGTTCCCGAGTCTTCAGGACGTATTAAAAGAGGGTCAGGTTGACAATATATCCCTTTCTCCAACAAAATGTTTATACCATTTCCGACAGATGGATCATTTAAACGTCTCATCTCTCTTGCCTGACGCAAAGCAGCATGCAGCGTTTGCTTTGGTTGCTCTCGCAACAACCCGCTATTCTTGTCGTTACCGTAGGGAGAAACCCAAATGTCTGCACAAAAAGCTTTAATTGCAGCCATCAACACCATCAAAACAATCCATGTTTTTCTTTTATTCCTCATTTTATTGAACATTTATCTCGATACCGGCATCCAAACCGTCATTTCTCCTTTTCCCCTGTTGCCCCAAGCATAATACGGGATCAACCGTACCGATAGGGTTTGTTTCCTATTCTTTATCGGTCGATACAGGGTATTCCCCCACAAAGTATTATCCGAAACGACTTTTGCCTCGCCTTCGAGACACACGAGCGGACTGTTGGCAATTTCTATTTTTCGTGGGGTCAATTTAATGTCTGCAGGCAACAAAATATCGTCGATAGCATATCCATCTTCCACATCGACCGATTCTAAACAATAAACCACCGGTCCTCTCTTGACGGCTACCTGGTTTCGGGTTTCTTCTACCAATGGATTGGATTCTATCAACTGCGCCTCCATATCCAAATTCAATAAAATAATGTCTCCTTTTTTCCATTTTCTTTCTATTTGCGCATATGAACCCGATTTTAAAGGAATTCCCACAGGTTTCCCATTAACCTTCAGCACGGCAGCCTTACACCAGGAAGGAATCCGAAAATAAAAAGAAAAATTCTTTTCTTCGGAAATTTCATCCAGTTTGACAACTATTTCCCCGTCCCAAGGATAATCGGTCGTCTGGGTAAGCCGTATTTCCAATCCATCTGGTAATGTCGTACTTAATTCATTGCCTCCATAAAGATGAAACCAAATTCCCGAATCGGAAACAGAATAGGCATAGTTATGAGCCTCACAGAGTGTTCTCACCGTATTTGGCGGGCAACAAAAACAACTGATATACGATGTTCGTTCTTTTGGCCAACGCAATACGTAAGGGAAATCTTTCGAAATGCGCAGCGGATTGGTGTAAAAAAACTTTTTGCCGTCGAGACTTACACCTGAAAGAATACTGTTATAGAGCGTAGTTTCCACAACATCGGCATATTTTTCCTTACCCGTTAGTTGCAGCATCCGCCAATTGAACAACAGATTGCCAATGTTTGCACACGTTTCGTTGTGAGCAGTAATGTTGGGTAATTGATAGGCACGACCGTAAGCCTGGTGAATTTTTTGAATGGAATCGGGTTCATAACACGTACCGTCGGGAGAAACTCCATCGTATAAAGCCCCACAACCTCCGGTTATATACATTTTCCTACTGACGATATCCTGTTGAATCAACTCCAAATTTCCTTTCAACTTCTGTTCTCCTGTTTCAGCATAAACATCGGCAACACCGGCATAAAGATAGTTTGCCCTTACGGCATGTCCCATTGCAGTGGTCTGTTCACGAAAAGGAATCCTGTCCTGATTATCGTCCGTTCCGTTTTCAACCATTCCCCTAATATCGATAAGATTTTTTGCCAACTCCAGATAAACCGGATTACCGGTTGTGCGAAACATCTCCACAATACCCATATAATGAGAAGGACAAATGGCATTTCTTGCCAATTCGGCAGAAGCCGTCTCGTAAAAACGGCACAAAAAATCGGCTGCCTTAATGGCCGCTTCCAACAAAGTACGTTTTCCGGTAGCACGATAATGAACACAAGCTGCCGTCATCAAATGTCCCAAATTATAAGTTTCGAAATTCAACCTGTCGCTGAACGCCGTCTCCTTGCTTGTTCCCTTTCTCTCCTCAATAATCACGGGAGTATGAATGTAACCATCGGCACGCTGAGCTTTAACAATCGTCCGAATGATGCGATCCATCAAACTGTCCAATTCAGAATTTTTGGTCACGGCATACACCGCAGCAACACCTTCGAGCCATTTGTAAAAATCACCATCATGAAAAGGTGGACCGGAATGGGTACCTTCCTTCTCTCCTGCAGCAATTTCAAAATTTCTAAATGCATGGGAAATTTCAGGGTTATTTAGCGTTTTCCACATACTGAGAATCATGGTATCCTTGTATACTTCAAACCGTTCTGCCCAAAAGCCTTTTGTCCATCGCATACCTTCCATATCCACATTTCTCATCTTTACATAATTGCTGTGGCTTGTATTCATCAATCCTTTCTCCTGCGCGGACAACAATAACGGTAAAAGCAAAAAAAGGCATAACATTTTAGCGGTTTTCATCATCAATCATCTATTTTTATCGATTATTCATGAAGTACGATATAGTCGATTCTTTAAAAAAAATCTATGTATAAACAAAGATTTCGCAAGAAACTTTTCTGAAAAAATCAGCCGAAAAACACACCGGAGAGGCCGACTAGTTAGATTTTTACGTTTTTCTGAATTGAAAAAATAATCCTCTTTTTTAAATCTTCAGATTCATCCTGATACAAACACGATTTATCTTCGTTCTCAAACAAGATAATCTTTTCGGCTGTTTTGGCTATATCGGCAAGTTCAGGATATTCATGCTTTAATTGCCTTAATGTTCTTTCCCAGTATTCAACGGCAACATCGGATTTATTAATTACATAATCCAAAAAACTTTCGCTTACCAAGAAATCGGTTACATCGTATTTTTTCACAAATTTCTGTTTTGTATTTTTTCTTTAAGACGAAATACAAAAACGGAATGTACTCATTATTTCACCACTATTTCACAATTTCACAAATCTCAAACAACAAGTGTACGCAATTTTGTTAAACCTCTATAAATAAGATTTCTTACAGACTGATAATTAATACCCATAATATTGCAAATATCGTCGTATTTTCGTTCTTCAAGGTAGTAAAGGGTAATAGCTTCTCGCTGGCGAGAAGATAATTTATCCAATAAAAACGAAACTTTAGTATCAACCAACTCTTTTTTTTCCGAAGAAATATAATCGACTTCAACATCATCGGGAGAAACCGGTTGATAATCATCAATTTGTCTCTCTGTTAGACGATTATTTTTTCTCATTTCGTCATATAACTTATTTCTTAAAGACACAAAGAGATAGGATTTGAAATTCAAAACGTTATGCAATTCTTCTCGTTTATTGTAAATTTTGATAAATACATCATGAATACAATCTTTTAACAATTCACGGTCATTTGTCAACTTGCATCCATAATTAAAAAGAACATTCGCATATAAATCATATAATTGCGAAAATGCTTCAATACTCCCTTTTTGAAATGCACTCAACAAGTTTGATGTATTCGTATCTACAGCTTTTACGTAACTCATATTATATCGATTATTAGTAGTCATGATTTGCATTTTTCTTTCTGCAAACATAAAAGACGTACTCGCAAAAGACTGGTATTATTTGGTATTAGAATAGGAAAAAATGATAAATATGTTTTAAAACATAAAAAATTATCGGCTAATTCGTTTAAACCAATATATTTTGTCTTTGTTTTTCGAAGGATGCAATGTATATTGGTTTTTTACCATTATTTCATTTCCTATAATTGAAACCTTACCTGTCGCCTCGTTAACGGATTTTAACTGATATAATCCCGACTCGAGAGGTATAAGTACTTCGGGAAAATCATTCTCTAAATAAATAATGGCACCTGTATCGAATTCTTCCAATTGGTAACAACCTTCACTTTCTTTCACGACAATATCCATTTTTAAAGCATCTTCCAAAAAAGAAGGATCATCGATAGGTGGAAGACATGGCAACGATCCCCCGGCCATAAAAATTGCCCACGCCATTTCGGGATAATTTTGAGCAAAATAGGTAACTGCCTTCTGAGGATACATTTCCCGATACTCTTTTACTGCTCTATAAGCATCTTTAAATGTCACCTTACCAACTTTCATTAATCTGGCATGTTGACGCGGGGATAAATTTTTACCTCCTTCCGGAGCATAAAGCGATCCATTATCTTTATAATGCCAATAACGAATATCTATAATATCTACAACAGATGCTCTTTCGGGATCAGACAAAATCGCATCCTGAACATCTTTGGTGGCACTGAGTGCAATGAGCGCATCTTTCCCGGTTTCTTTTTCCCATTCACGGATTTCGTCTATCCAAAATTGAACAAAATGCAACGGACCGGTAAATTCGGCACCGGTTAATTGCACCACATTTTTATTCTCTGCAAATGCATCCAAACATTGCCTGATGTATTTTTTATGTAATTCTTTTCTTATAGGATGTGTTATGTCATAAAACATATCGGCCATAAAGATCCTTTTGTCTCCTGCAAAAGGTACCGGCTCGGGAAATCCGGTATTGTTGATATTGTTGGCCGTTCGCCAAGGACAATCTACCCAGTGTGCCCCGGCTTCTAGGATATTGTGCTGAAAATAATTTTCATGGAAAAGAAGAATACCATCTTGAGCGCCCTTGTCGGCAAATTCTTTTAATCTCGACCAATACCAGGCATTGGGTTTGTTTAAATCGTATTTACTTAAACCATCCCATGCAGTACCTTTTCCACTACGAGCAAAAGCCTGCTCATAAAAGGGACCCCATACCTCACCGTTTTTTCGCCTTACACGCTGATGATCATCTCTTCTCCTATCGTACCATAAACCATAATTATGATCGAGAACCGCAATGTGATTTTCATTCATAAAAGAAATCACGGAATCGATTCTGTCTGTGAGCCCCAATCCTTCTCTACCTGGAACAAAACGGGTAATATGCGGTTTTGCTTTAGATAAATAATTGTTCCTCAGTTTTCCATTCCACCATTGAACTTCGATTCTTCCACCTGTTATCAAACGATCATCAATACTTATTTTTCCATTCTTTATATCTATAGGGGAGACCATTTTTCCAGGTTTGAGCGCAGAATTCTCTTTTAATTGATCAATACTTTTTAGGTTGTAACCGTAAAATGTGGGTAAACACAAACTATCCTCTATCCATTCCCTCAATGTTAATCTGGGTTTATAAGCTTCTTGAGCTAATTGCATGGCAAGCTCAACAGTTGGACTGCTAGTGGAAGAGGTGTTTAAAGGAAGGATTCTTGCTCGCTCGGAGAAATCTTTTCCCAAGCGCTCCGACAATTGGGCATAGAACAAGCTCCTGGGCTGAATATGATTATTGGATTCATGCCATTCTCCATTGCCCGCAAACTGCCCCCAACAACCATATGCCCGATTTATGTTCTCGCAAGAAGGAGAATAACATTCTATTCCGGAAGCCGTACACTGCCAAAACATGCTGTTGGATGTACCCCAACCCGCACCATTGGTGTTTTGTCCCAAATTCTTATATACCAGATCGTTCCCATCAATATCAACAATATCAAAAAGCAAACCGCATGCCCAGCTATCGATTGCGCCACTATAACTATACGATTTCATGGTTTCGCATTGCACAAAGGCATTGGGACCGGGCGCGCAAAAACCGGCACCAAAATCGTGAATCCCTTTTTCGGAATAACACCGTTGAAAAAGATTGAGTTGCCCCATCGTAAGAAAAGTATTTCGTCGCATCCCCCCGATTTCGGAAACAGGATTGGTTGCAATACAATCTTCTACCGTTATTTTGGACGCTGTTGGCTGAAGAATTACGACACTTCCCGCAAAATTCCTGAAATGAATCCGCCTGATCCAACAATCCGAGGCATTTTCCACAGAAACTGCCGTCCAACAATGATCTTCATCTTTAAGATTAGTCGAATCGTAATCCGATTCAAGCAATAAATTTTCTATTCCGCAATTTGAAATGCGCCCCGGCCATTCATACACAAATATCTTACATGCAGCATCATTCGCATTTAAAGCCATGCTCAACGGTGCATCAATTTTCACCGTGTTGTTTTTTATCTCTGTAATGGTTCTATCCCAATAAATATCAATATCGCCTTCTTTCCATCCAAGCGCCGTAATGCCTCCACCAAAATGATCGCAACCGAGTTTTTTAATCCAAGATGCAGTAGAAGGCCTGTATATAATTATTTTATCTCCTTTTTTAAGGTGAGACGCCCGATCTACTCCCAAAATATGAGAATTCACAGGTACATAGTTGGAAAGAAGTAAAAGCGTATCGATATACCGAATATTATTTAAGCCCTCGATCTTAATGAAGGCATTTCGATCGACGCCATTCTTTCGCAACACGGTTTCATTTTTACCGGTTCCTCTTAATACTACGCCCGATTTATGAATTACCAACGATTCATCAAGGGTAAATATGCCTCTATCCAATAAAACAGAACCTCTGAATCCTGAAGCATCCAAAGGAAGAGTCTCAACAAAATCGATAGCTTGCTGGATCACTTGAGAAGAATTACCCTCACAATGGGGAACAAAAATTTTATTTTCTATCAAAGGAATGTCTTCCTCTGAGTTTTGATAACCACAAAAAGAAAAATCAAGCACCTTGTTGCCTAAACCATCGGTATTATAAATCAATTTTCCATTATCGACAGACAAAGACGGATTCTGTGAAGCAACAAAGTAATTCGCCAATAAAAAGAAAATCAGAGTTATGATTATGTTTAATTTTCGTACCAACATTCTATCGATTATTATCTGATTAAATAAAGACGATTTCAAAGAATTTATGTAATGGGTTTATATTTATTTTTTACAAGTATTTAAATAATCACGCGGCGACAATTTGTATTTTTTCTTAAAACATTTCCCAAAATACCCGGCATCCTTAAAACCAACGGCAAAAGCAATTTCCGATATCGACATATCGGTTTTTTTCATAAGTTCAACCGCTTTGTTCAATCGGATGTCTTTCACAAGATCTACCGGAGCTAAGCCGGTAATGCTTTTCAATTTTTTGAAAAAAGCAGAACGACTTAAATTCAAACTCGACGCTATCGCATCAATATTGAAATCGCTATTATCCAGATTTTCTTCTATGATTTGACGAGTTTTATTTAAAAAATCCACGTCTTTTTCTACAAAATATTTACCGTAATCATCGGGAAGTTGATCTGAATTGTTATCCTTATTCCAAAATCTCTCTCTAAATAATTTCCTCTCATTTAATAACTGTTCTATTCTTGCTATTAAATGTTTCTTACTGAACGGCTTTGTTATATAGGCATTTGCTCCGAGATTAAGAGATTGTATCTTGATCTTGTCATCATTTTTGGCAGTAAGCAGAATTACCGGGATATGACTTATTTGAAAATCATCTCGTATTTGTTTCAACAACTCCAATCCATCCATAGTTGGCATTACCTGATCGGTAATAACCACATCGGGATAATAGAGATGAACCTTCTTCAACCCTTCTTCTCCATCATGAGCAATATAAACGTTGAATTTATCTTCTAACTGCAATTTAATCAGATTACACAAGGCTTTATTGTCTTCCACAAGCAAAAGAGAAGGCAAACCGGACTGTACATCGGCCGATTCTTCAATTTCAACTTCATCGTTCCCTTCCTCTTCTAAATCGGGTAAGCCTTCAACAATATCGCTAATATAAAAGTCCACTTCCGATTCCTTAAAATGTTTTTCCCCCAAAGGAAGTTCAACTGTAAAGGCCGATCCTTTATTTTGAGCACTTTCAACTTTTATTTCTCCATGATGAAGAAGAACAAGTTCTTTCGATAGAGCAAGTCCTATACCTGTCCCTTGATATATAACATTTTGAACATCGCCGCTTTGAGAAAAACGTTCAAAAATTTCATCCAATTTGTTTTGAGGAATTCCTATTCCTGTATCTTCAATACGTATGAAACATTGTTGTTTTTCTTCTTCGATTCCCGCAGTTACCAAAACACTTCCTCCCGATGGTGTGAATTTAAACGCGTTGGAGAGAATGTTTCTTATCACAGTTTCAAGCTTCTCCTTATCTGCCCATAGAATAATATTCTCGTGTAACAAATGATAATTGTAATCGATGTCGCTTTCTTCTGCCAAAACCAAAAATTCATCATAAAAAGATTTTATGATTATATTCAAGTTGACGGGAGAAACATGCAATCGCATTTTTTTGTTTTCAATTTTTCTGAAATCCAGAATCTGGTTAACCAAAATCAACATCTGATTTGTACTGTCTTCCATCAAATTCACATACTGTTTCCCCTTCTCCGAAAGATTTTCGTTTTCTTTTAATTCCTGAATAGGCGCTTTTATCAATGTCAATGGCGTACGCAATTCGTGAGAAATGTTCGTAAAGAATTTTATTTTGAGGTCGGAAAGCTTCTGCTCGATATAAACATCGTTTCTCATCTTTATCATAAGTGTAATAAATCGGAACAAAGAATATAAAAAGACTGCCGAAAAAAACATATAAACAATATAAGCCCCCGTAGATTTCCACCATGGAGGAAGAATCTTTATACGAAGGGCTCTTTCGGAAACCAATACCGGATTGGCGTCATCTATCGTTCTGACTTTGAATAAATATTCTCCCGGAGGAACATTGGTATATGAAGCAATTCTGTTTTTGCCGTTGAAATGCCACTCCTTTTCATATCCTTCCAATATATAACGGTAACTGATATGGTTTTGGCTATAATAATTGAGTGCGGCAAATTCGATGGTGAACATGGACTGATTGTGCTTCAACGTAATATTATCAAGATATTTGACGGAAATACTGTCGGTATTCCACTCGTCGAAATCTTTATTGGATACTTTAATATCCACGATATAGGTGGGATAATCTATCTTGTTTGTCGTTATTTTTTGGGGATCAAATTGCAATATGCCTTCTTTGCTGCCAAACCAGATGGTCCCGTCATTGCATCTCATGGCACTCCCTTCTTCCATTTTTATCGAAGGGAATCCGTCGTATTTATTGAAATTGCGAAACATTTTTGAACTCAAATTAAACCGTGAAATTCCCATTTCGGTTGAAAGCCAGAGATTATCGTAATTGTCTTCAATAATGGATAAAACAACATCACTGTTAATTCCGCTTTTCAATCCATACGATTCAAACAATGGAAGTCTTTTCTCTTTATCGTATTTTATCAACCTATTTAGACCTCCACCAAAAACGCTCACCCAAATCTGATCGTTTTTATCTTTATACAAACAGTAAATATCGTCATTATTGATGTTTAAATTATTCCGATATATTTCGAAATTTATATCATCGGATGAATCGAAATCTCCTTCAAAAGACATCAATCCATCACTTGTTCCCACCCACATTCCTCCATCAGTATCCTCGATAATATTTCTAACTTCCATATATTGTCCATATTCGGGATATTTCGAGAAACTGTTGTACTTATGTTTAAATATTACGTGCTCACCATCCTCCTGCAATAGATTTAATCCTCCACCAAAAGCGCATACCCATATTCTCCCTTTTCTATCCTGATAAGTGTAATAAATATCGTTCCCACTAATTGATGTGGGAAGAGCTGTATCATGTACATACCTTTTAAATCGAAAACCTAAGGAATTCGTTTCATCCGGAATAGCACATACCAGTCCTCTCCCTTTTGTAGAGAACCATAAACGCCCCTTCCTGTCCTGCATAATATGATATACATTACCGATTAGGTAATTATCCCGAGAAAAATGTTGTTTTAATTTCCCATCTTTACCAATAAGAAAAACTTCCGACATTCGGGTGGCAATCCATATATCACCATTTTCTTGCTGAAAAAGGGCTTTCACCCCTACCGGATAAATTTCCGTGTTGTCGGTATTCCCCAAGTAAGCAGGATTAACCAAATGGAACTGCTGATTGGGAAAACTAACCCCAAAAATGCCCTCATCATAGGAAGTAAGCCACAAAATTCCGTTATTATCGAATAACAAATTAGATAACTTTTCCATAGAACTTTTCTCGGATCGCTCTTCCAACCTGTTCATTTTCATATACTCACGATCAATCTGAACAACCACACCCGACCTGGTTAAAAAAAACATGCCCAACTCTTTGCCATCTTGCCAAATAACGTTTTCATTGATAATTGTGCCGTGAGGGAATGTGAATTTTTGGACATGATTTTTCTTCGGGTCATAAGATATGACTTTATTATCGGCTGCAACAAACCATATCAAACCACAACTGTCACAAAATGAATTTGTAATGGATAATGAAGCCGAAATAAAAACAGAACAAATTGAATTAGAATTCAGATCGCAACAATAAATTCCCTTATTTTTTATCGTAATATAGAGTTTAGATTTATCAACCAGTAGATTTTGTATTTCCCCCAATCCGTTCAATTGATCGAAAAATTCAATATCTCCACTGTTCAAATTTATACCGAAAACATTCCCTTTTTGATCTCCCAACCAGAGTATATCATTCACACAGCAAGAAAAAGTAAAATGCAAATCAGAAATTTTGGATAGTTTTTCGGTAAAATAATGAGCGGTTTCTTTTTCCAACGTTTTATTTTTCCGACAAGAAATAATAGAGAAATCCTTTCCTATCCAATTGATGTATTTTTCGTTCTCATGCAAAATATTATGCCTTAATTTTGAATCGGCCGTTTGAATATCGGAACGATACAATAAAACCACCATTGCACGTGTATCTTTTGTAGGCGAAGCAAGCAACAGATCTTTATCTTTGGTCAACAAAAGAAATTCACCATCACTTGTTTTGGAGATTTTAATGATCTGAGCATTCACTGAAAATTCTTTCGGCAATTCATCGGAAAGGGAATAAAACCGTTCTTTCTTTTTATCGAATATATAAAGCTTGTGATCAATTGTCTTTACCCAAAGGTTGCCATATTTGTCCTCTATAATATGCTGTATCTTGCGTGGCGGTATATTTGCCTGAAATCTGTTTCTACTATTATATGTTTTGAACTCTACACCATCAAAACTGCATAGGCCATACCATGTACCAAACCACAAAAAACCATCCGAAGATTTCAAAGCACAATGTACGGTTTCATGGGGTATCCCATCCTCCGTAGAAAAATGTTCAACAATGATATTGTTATTCGCAAATATAAAACGAAAAGGAAAAAGACAAACAATAATATACCAAAAAACATGCTTATTCATCTTATTCATTCCTCATTAGAAATCGATTGCTTATTGTTGTGTCTGACCATAACAAGACCTGCAAAAAAACCTACGATAAATATCAGCATTGTTCCAAAAACAATGGTCAAATAACTATGAAAAAATTGTTGCCCGCTAAGCGTCATCCATGCAATTAACAGAACCCCGCAAACAACGCCGGTTAAAGCATGAACACCCTTTGCTTTACGGGAAAGATAACCCAACAAAAACAACCCCAACATTCCTCCACTAAAAATCGAAGCCATGCTCCACCATGCATCCAATGCACTTTTTACCGACATCATTGCCAAACCAATACCAATTCCCAATACCCCCAAAATAAAAGACATGCTATATAGAATGATCATCTTCTTTTTTTCAGGAATTTCTTTTTTCCCATGCTCAAAAAAATCGGTCAATATGATGGTGGCTGCACTGTTTACACTCGTGGAAATAGTACTCATTCCTGCAGAAAATATGGCTGCAAGCAACAAACCTGTAATCCCAACAGGCAGACCATTGACAATGAAATAAGGAAATACCTGATCTCCTGCAACAGTGGCCGGCAATAATTCAGGTTGAGCTTTATAATACACAAATAACCCCGTACCAATAACAAAGAACAACAAACTTACGGGCACATACAATAATCCTCCGAACAAAACAGAAAAACGGGCGTTTTTTTCATCCTTCGCACTCTTATATCGTTGAATATAATTTTGATCGATACCGTAATTCTGTAAATTAATAAACAAACCATAAAACAAAGTTACCCAAAAAGTCTGAGCATTCAATTCAAAACCAAAGGAGCCTAAGGAAAATTTATCGAACGCTTTCCCCTCCACAAAAAACTGCGTTATCCCATCCGGCAATGAAAAAAGCAAAACAAAAGCACTCACTAGAGCTCCGGCTATTAAAATCAACCCTTGAATGGCATCTGTCCATATCACTGCTTTAATTCCTCCCAGCATGGAATAAATAATAACACACAACCCCGTAACAATGATGATGGACGAGACACTCCATCCGAGCATGAAATGCAAAGCCAATGCCAACAAAAAAAGTACCGACCCAATGCGTGCAATCTGAGTTAACAGATAACAGACAGCTGCATAAGCTCTTGCCCAATAACCAAATCGGTCTTCCAAAAAACTATACGCAGAAACACTACTAATATTCCGATAAAAAGGAACAAAATACTTACTTGCAATAACAGCTGCCAAGGGAATTGAAAGACTAAACACAAACGAATTCCAATTTCCGGAATAAGCACTCCCCGGCAAACCCAAAAAACTTATACTGCTCACATAAGTAGCAAAAATAGACATACCGACAATAAATCCCGGCACACTTCCACCTGCCTCCGTATAGTCGGAAACATTTTTATTTTTCCGAAAAAAAGAAATCCCAAAAAGAACGGTTCCCAGTGTGAAAACAACAAATATAACAATATCCAATATATGAATCTGCATCATACTTTCACCTTCTGCGATTAAGAATTCATTTTTCTCTCGATTGCCTCTATCCGATCGACTAAAATATTTCTTTCTTTTTGTCCAAATTTAGTAAAAGGTTCCGACATATAATCGCTACAAATCCCCTTTATATTCAATGTCGTTTTTAATCCTTTCAAATAACTTGACCCATATTTACCTACCGTATAGAGCGAATTACTGATTTCTATTACCAAAGACTGCAAGTGTTGAATGACTTCAATGTTTTTTGTTGAAGCTGCCCGGTAAAGTTTTACATAAAGCTCCGGATAAAGATTTGCACCACCATTTACTCCTCCATGTCCCCCCATCATTACTGTTTCTGCCATCATTTCTTCAGGTCCCACAAATAAAGTAAAAGGTCTATTTTTTAAAGAATAAAGCAATTTCTGAAAATACACGCCGTTTGCAGAACTGTCTTTTAAACCGATAATTTTTGGATTTTCCGCCAATTTAAGAACCGTTTGATGCTCAATATATATTTTCACATTGGCCGGCATGTTGTATAAAAATAACGGTAAATCGATTTTTGAAACCAAACGCGTGTAGTACTGAATAAGCTCAACTTGTCCTGGAATATAGTAATAAGGCGGGGCTGCAACTACGGCATCGGCTCCACATCGTGCGGCATAAGCTGCCAATCGAACACTTTCGTCGATGCAAGTATCGGAAATTCCCACTAAAACAGGAACTCTTGATCCTACCTTTTCGCACGTAACTTTTATTAATTCTCTTCTTAACTCGTAGCTCAAGTTTTGCGCTTCGCCGGTTGTACCCAATATAAAAATCCCCGATACGCCACCATCAATCACATGGTTTATTAAATGATCCAATCCTTCGCAATCCAATACATTATTTTCCAAAAGCGGCGTCACAAGGGGAACAATAATCCCCTTCAATGGACTCTCAAATTTGTAATTCATAAAACTTTATCTATTCTATATAAAAACTTTTTTTGTGATTTTTACAAACAAAAAAACTCGCTTTATCATTTTCGAACAAGATATCAACAGGAGAAACCTTATTCAGACATATTTTTAATATAAGGCAAGGAAACAAGATTGGTGAATCCGTAAAATTTCTCGGCATTCGATCGGAGGAACTTTCGTTTTTCCTCTTCGTCGAGAAGATCGGACTTTAAAATAAAATCGTAAGACATGCGATAGGTAATGGCCGTGATCGTACGCGGATAATCCGAACCCCACATCAACTTGTCCATACCTACCAGCGA